>CATWQC010000021.1 GCA_958352845.1 uncultured Collinsella sp. | reverse complement strand
GTGGCCGCTCACCACGACCGGACCCTTGCCCTCGGCAGAAAGCAGCCCGGTCGGCACATCCCAATAGCCGTGACGAATCCACAGCAGGTCATCGGACGACTGTACCGCGAGCATCTGCTGCAGCAGCTCGCGATCGGCACCCACCGCTCCAACGCCATCGGCACAATCGACGCCATGCTCAAGCAAAAACGCGCGCGCCGCCTCGGTCTGAATGCCGGCGTGCACCAGCAGGTACGGCCGCTCGGCAGTCTCGACCACCGCGTAGAGCGGCAGCGCGGCCATCCATCGCACGAGCTCCTCGTATGCCTCAAATTCCATGTCGTTGAGCTGCTCGCGCGTCGTCCAGCCACCGTTGATATCCCAGGTCTCGGCATCGAGCGGATCCTGACCAATGATGGCATCGAGCATGATCTGCTCGTGATTACCCTTGAGCACGTGGGCGTTGGGCAGCGAGCGCACGAGCTTAATAACGCCGACCGGATCGGGCCCGCGATCGATCATGTCGCCCAGCACGTACAGCGTGTCGTCGGACGTCAACGAGATCTTAGACAGGGCCTCGTCAAGCGCACGCACGTGCCCGTGAGCATCAGATGTCACATAGATCGCCATGGTACGCCTCTCCTTGCATTGCGGCCGAAGCCCGGCGCCGCAACTAAAACTTCAAGTTGAACTTAAACGTTACCCATTGTACTCCGTTGCAATAAAGCTGGAAAGGGTTTCCGAGCAGAGGCAAAGACGGCAGCCGTCTATGACGATATCGCGCACGCCCGCAATCCAACCCCATAAACCCACCATCTTTGGGTACAAATAACCGCAGACAACTGACCGTGCCACGCCAACCACCCAGGAGCGGACACCATCCATGAACCAGATCCTTCTCTTTATCGGCCTCGTCATTATTCTGTGCCTGACCATCAAACCCGTCGGCAAAAAACTCCCCTTCCCCACCCTGCTCATCTTTATCGCGCTGGGCATGCTGTTGGGCGTCAACGGCCCGACGCATATCGACTTTAGCGACTACGCACTCACCGAAACCGTCTGCAGCACGGCGCTGCTGTTCATCATGTTCTACGGCGGCTTTAACACCAATATCGACCGCGCCAAGCCCGTCGCTGCGCCGGCGGTGCTGCTGAGCACGCTCGGCGTCGTCATCACTGCCGGCATCACCGGCGTGTTCGCCCACTTCGCGCTGGGGATCGACTGGATCGGCAGCCTGCTGCTGGGATCGGTCGTGGCATCCACCGACGCGGCGAGCGTCTTTAGCGTACTGCGTGAGCACAGCCTGTCGCTGAGAGGTGGCACCGACTCGCTGCTCGAGGTCGAATCGGGCTCCAACGACCCCGTCGCCTACATGCTCACCGCTGTGCTCGCTACACTCGCGGCCGGCGGCGACATCAACATTCCCGCACTGCTGGCCAAGCAGATTATCCTGGGCGTGGGCCTGGGCCTTGCCATCGGCTGGGCGGCGGGCCGCCTGATTGAACGCGCGCACGCAACGGCCAAGGACGCGCAGACCATCTTTTTGTTCGCCGTGGCCATCGTCGCCTACGCGCTGCCGAGCTACCTGGGCGGCAACGGCTTTTTGGCTGTATACCTGGCCG
Organism: uncultured Collinsella sp.; assembly: GCA_958352845.1. GTDB lineage: Bacteria > Actinomycetota > Coriobacteriia > Coriobacteriales > Coriobacteriaceae > Collinsella. The sequence goes on along the minus strand of CATWQC010000021.1, from coordinate 29,961 downwards.
GCATTGTGCTGGGTGCCAGCGACATCACCGGCAAAGTCGAGATGGCGCACTTCTTTGACACCCTCACCGAGATGGCAGAGATGACCATCTTCTTTTTGCTGGGCCTGCTCGTTACACCCGCACGCCTGCCGCAAATGCTGCTACCGGGCCTGGCACTCATGGCGTTTATGCTCTTTGCGAGCCGCCCCATCGCCGTAGGCATGCTGCTGGCGCCGTTTAGGACGAACCCTCGCCAGGTTGCACTCGTAAGCTGGGCGGGTCTGCGCGGAGCAGCTTCGGTCGTCTTTAGTCTCTTTGCCGTGGTGGCCGGCGTTCCCGGCGGACACGACCTATTTGACCTGGTGTTTGTGATTGCCGTGTCGAGCATTGTGGTGCAGGGCTCGCTGCTGCCGGCGGTGGCGAAGAAGCTCGATATGATCGATGCGACCGGCGACGTGCGCCGCACCTTTAACGACTACCGCGACGAGGACGGCATGTCGTTTGTAAAGCTCAAGGTGGGCGCTGGACATCCGTTTGCCGGACGCTCGCTCGCGGACATTGGCAGCGCGACGGACATGCTGGTGGTCTTGGTGCTGCGCGACGGTGCGCACCCGGTGCTGCCCAACGGCGATACCGTCATCGAGGAAGGTGACCTGCTGGTGATGGCCGCGCCAACGTTTGAAGAGCGTGCCGAGGTTACGCTGCGCGAGGTCACCGTGACCCCCCACGGTCGCCTGGCCGGCCAGCGTCTTCGCGATGTGCCGCAGGGCAAGCACCCCTTTATCGTGGTGATGCTCAAGCGCGACGGCCAAACGATCATCCCCGACGGCAACACCCTAATATATGCCGGCGACGAAGCCGTCATTGCCACACTGGCGTCGTAGTGACCAGGAGGTAGCTAATTTGCGACGAAGAGATCAAGCGCCTAGAGAACCTCATGCCTTCGCTCGCAGATTTGGATTTGCCTGAGGAGTAAAGCACCCCTCCCCCATGTAACCATCCTGTAAATCATAGCGGCGTAGTCGAGTTTTACCGTGATGCGGTCGCGCCTAGCGCTCCACTGTGCTAAAGTATCCCGAACGTTCAAACGACTACGAGGGAGACTAGAAGATGGCACGTGTGCACAACTTCTCAGCTGGCCCGGCCGCGCTGCCTACAAGCGTGCTCGCCGAGATCGCCGACGAGATGATGGACTACCGCGGTTGCGGCATGTCCGTGCTCGAGATGAGCCATCGATCTAGCATGTACCAGCAGATTATCGACGACGCCGAGGCAACCCTGCGCCGTCTGCTGAGCATCCCGGACAACTACCGTGTCCTGTTTTTACAGGGCGGTGCCACGCTGCAGTTTGCGGGCATCCCCATGAACCTCATGCACCGCGGCCGCGCCGGCTACATCGTGACCGGCAACTTTGCCAACAAGGCATACAAAGAAGCCGCCAAGTACGGTGAGGCCGTGCTGCTCGCGAGCTCCGAGGACACCAACTTCGACCGCATCCCCGACATGGCCGACATCAATGCGCGCATTGCCGCCGAGGCCGCAGGCGACGGGCTCGACTACGTCTACATCTGCCAGAACAACACCATCTTTGGCACCATGTACCACGAGCTGCCCAGTTGTGGCGATGTGCCGCTGGTCGCCGATGTCTCGAGCTGCTTCCTGTCGCAGCCGCTCGACGTTGAGCGCTACGGGCTCATTTACGCCGGAGCGCAGAAAAACGCCGGCGCCGCGGGCGTGACCGTGGCCATCGTGCGCGACGACCTCATCGCAGATGGCCCCGCCTTTGCGCAGACGCCGCAGTACCTGGACCTTAAGACCCAGGCCGCCAAGGGTTCCATGCTCAACACGCCCAACACCTTTGGCATCTACGTGTGCGGCAAGGTGTTCCGTTGGGTGGAGCAGACCGGCGGACTTGCCGCCATGGCCGAGCGCAACTGGGCCAAGGCCAACCTGCTCTACGACTTGCTCGAGAACAGCAAACTATTCCACGGCACCGCGCAGACAGACAGTCGCTCCATCGCCAACGTCACGTTCCGCACCGGCGACGCCGACCTCGACGCCGCCTTTGTTGCGGGCGCGGCAGAGCACCAGATCCAAAACGTCAAGGGCCATCGCCTCGTCGGCGGCATGCGCGCCAGCGTGTACAACGCAGTCACCATGGAGGACGTACAGGCGCTGGCCACGTACATGAAGGACTTCGAAGCGCAGCTTAGTTTGAGCCCGCGATCTAACTAGCCCGCAACGCGCGGGCCGATCAGCCATCTCAGACCACCCTGTATAGATCAAAACCTGCTAAGGAGTTTTCCATGCGCAAGATTAAAACCATCGATGACATTACCAAGGACGGCAAGGTCGAGTTTGGTGAGGGCTACGAGTTTGTGAGCACCGCCGAAGAGGCCGACGCCATTCTGATGCGCTCGACCGACCTGCACGGCTACGAGCTGCCCGAGGGCATCCACGCCATCGCCCGCTGCGGCGCCGGCGTCAACAACATCCCCGTCGAGGAGTACGCCAAGAAGGGCGTCGTCGTCTTTAACTCCCCCGGCGCCAACAGCAACGCCGTTAAGGAGCTCGTCCTAGGCATGCTGGTGCTCTCGAGCCGCGGCGTGGTGCAATCAATGAACTGGGTGCGTGACAACGCCGACGACCCCGAGATTCAGGTCGATGCCGAAAAGGCCAAGAAGGCCTTTGTGGGCCGCGAGCTCAAGGGCAAGCGCATCGGTGTCATCGGCCTGGGCAACGTGGGCTCCAAGGTCGCCAACGCCTGCGTCGATCTGGGCATGGACGTCTATGGCTACGATCCGTTCATTTCCGTTGAGCACGCGTGGGTGCTGAGCCGCGAGGTGCAGCGCGTGGGCACGCTCGAGGATCTCTGCCGCGGCTGCGACTACCTCACCGTACACGTGCCCAGCAAGGCCGACACCATCGGCATGATCAGCACCGAGCAGATTAACCTGCTGGCACCGGACGCCGTGCTCATCAACTACGCACGCGAGACCATCATTGACGAGGACGCCGTCGACGCCGCCCTGCGTGCAGGCAAGCTCAGCTGGTTTAGCTGCGACTTTGCCACTCCCAAGACCGTCAAGATGCCCAATACGTTTATCACCACGCACTCGGGCGCCGGCACCGGCGAGGCCGAGGCCAACTGCGCAGACATGGCCATCAGCGAGCTCAAGGATTACCTGGAAAACGGCAACATCGCGCACAGCGTCAACTACCCCGCCTGCAGCATGGGCAAGGCGCGCGCCGCAAGCCGCATTGCCTGCCTGCACGCCAACGTGCCCAACATGATCGGCCAGATCACGGCCATCCTGGCCAAGGACAACGCCAACGTGCAGCGTATGACCAACGAGTCCGCCGGCGAGAACGCCTACACCATGTTCGACACCGATGAGCACCTGGACAGCAGCACCATCGAGGCGCTCAAGCAGATTCCGTCGATGTATCGCGTGCGCGTGATCAAGTAGCGCCGGCTGATCTGACGGGCAGTTCCCCATGTGGCCTGCCCGTCGCTGACATTGAATGCCCGCGGGGGCGCCTTTCGCACGAGAGGCGCCCCCATTTTTGTGAGCGCTCCATTAAATGCACTGAGCCGCTTCTTGGCATACAATCTGTATGTTGACCTAACTATCTGTGAGGTGCCTATGGTTGATACAGATTTTGCTTGGCGGCTTACGCAAGGACTCGTGCGGATCGACAGTTCCGACCCAGGTGCGTATGAGGGCGAGATTGAACGCTATATCAAAGCGTTGGTTGAGGCTCAACTGGGGCGGTTGAGCCATCCGGTGCTCCATGCCGTGCAGGTTGAGGAACTCGAGGTGCTGACCGGACGCCGCAATCTCATGGTCACCGTGCCCGGTTTGAGCGACGAGGCGCGGCTGGTCTATATCTGCCACATGGATACCGTTACCTTGGGCGATGGCTGGGACGCGGACATTCCGCCGCTCGGAGCGATCGTGCGCAACGATAAACTCTACGGCCGCGGTGCCTGCGACATGAAGAGTGGCCTGGCCTGCGCCATTGCCGCACTGGTCCATACGCTCGAGCGCGTGGCGGCGGATGGCGCGCTGCCCCGCCGCGGCTTTTCGCTCATCTGCTCGGTCGACGAGGAAGATTTTATGCGCGGCTCAGAGGCAGCCATCGATGCTGGCTGGGTCGGCTCGCGTGAATGGGTGCTGGACACCGAGCCCACCGACGGACAGATCCAGGTGGCGCACAAGGGTCGCACGTGGTTCGAGATCGAGATGACCGGCGTCACGGCGCATGCGAGCCAGCCTTGGAAGGGCGCGGATGCCGTCGCCGCCATGGCCGAGGTCGTGTGTTCGCTCCGTCGCGCGTTTGTGGCGCTGCCCGCGCACGATGAGCTGGGGCCTTCGACCATCACGTTTGGCCAAATCGAGGGCGGATATCGCCCCTACGTCGTACCCGACCGCGCCAAAGCCTGGGTCGACATGCGACTGACCCCGCCGACCGATACGGCCGCCGCGACGCGCATGGTAGAGCAGGCCATCGCCGGCGCCGAAGCCGCCGTTCCCGGTTGCCATGGCAGCTACACCGTGACGGGCGACCGCCCCGCCATCGAGCGCGACCCGAACTCTCCCCTTCTAGCAGCGCTCAAGCGTGCCGCCGATGACGTGACGGACGCGGACACGACCGTCGGCTTCTTTACCGGCTACACCGACACCGCCGTCATTGCCGGCAAGACAGACAACCGCAATTGCATGAGCTACGGTCCCGGGTCGCTCGCGCTCGCGCACAAGCCCAACGAATATGTGCCCCACGCCGATATCGTTCGTTGTCAGCAGGTGCTAATCGCGCTCGCCGATAACGTGCTCTGGGACGCGAGCGGCCAAGTTGGGGCATAATAAGCCGCGAACAAACCGACTCGTGCGTTAGGACCGCCCATGAAAGCACTTCCGTTTCCCTGCATCCGCCCGGCTCAGGACCGCGTGCTCGAGGCGCTGCCTGCAATGGGCAGCATCCTGAGCGGCAACGATGCTCTGCGCGGAGCCATTGCCGATGGTCTGATGCTCAAGGACCCGGGTGCGGCGTATTACGTGTACGAATGCTCGGGCGAGCCGGGACGTGTGACGGGTGTCGTGGCGATCTGCCCGGTTGGTGCGCTGGCGGGCGGCGACGCGGTTGCCGCCGATACGACCGCCGCTGCGCGCGCAATCGCCGACCTCAAGGTACAGCCCCGTCCCGTAACGCTTGTCTACGAAGCCTCTCCCGTCATGGATATCATCCTCGGCGCCGCAAAAGAGGGCGCTTCACTCTATGCCGTCACCGACCCCGCCGGCATTACGCACCGCGTGTGGGAGGTCAAGCGCGAGGACGCCGTCGGGGCCATCCGCGCCATGCTCGACCAGGCGCCGGAGCCGGCACTGGCCGACGACCCTGCCTACGCTGTCGCACTAGTCGAGGCATCACAGCTCCTGGCCGACGATGCACGTGCCGCCGGCACCTACACGGGCAAAGAGCCGTTCAACTTTGCCGTAGCTGCGCTCTTCCCCGCCGCGCAGGTCAGCGGCGGCGCGGCGCAGGTTCCGACGGGTCTGCTCACGCACCAGGTCGCGCGGTTCTAGCAAGACCAGACCGTCCAGCACAAAAATCGGCAGCCCAACAAACAGGGGGCGGAGATGCAGCAGGTACATGCATCTCCGCCCCTTTTGCGTCGAGAAGTTATGCCGACGACCCGTGCCGCCGCGCTCGCGTTATCCGCGCTGCGGACCCGCAGTAGCCACGAGCGGTTCAAGCCCCAGCTCGCGCGCGTAGTCTTCCTGCGTAAAGACTTCGACCAGTTCAAACGTATCGGCCGCATCGTCAAACGCAAACTGCAGCACTGAGCAGTTGCCCGGCACGCGTTCGCGCTCGTCGGCCGCCGCGCCCCGCACGTGGTCCAAAAACTCCTTGATAGCCGAGCCGTGGCTCACCGCGAGCACGCACTCGTGGTCCGGACGTCGCATAAGATCGGTTATCGTCGCCGCCATGCGCTCGCGCACCTGCATCTGGCCCTCGCCGCCAAACTGACGATAGAAATCTCGCCACGGGCGCTCGGGCATAAGCATCACGCGCTCGGCCTCAAAGTCGCCAAAGAACCACTCACGCAGACCGTCCAGGCGCTCGTACGCCAAGCCCGGCCACAGGTTGGCGATAGTCTGCTCGGTGCGATGAAGTGTGGAGGTGTAGGCATGATCGGGTTCAATGCCGCGCGCACGTAAGAACATGCCGGCACGTGCCGCCTGGTCGCATCCCAGCTGCGTGAGCGGTGAGTCACTCCAACCCTGAATAATGCGCTTAAGGTTGAATATTGTCTGCCCATGACGAACCAGATACAGGTCTTTATTCATAGGGGTCCTTTCGTTCGTTACCAATCAAGGAGCGAAAACGCACCGTCGCAATAGCCAAAATGAAGCACGGCACCGTTGTCGGGTAGCTCTCCCCCGCCAGTCACATACTCAAGAAACTCCTGGCAGGAAGAGCCGTGGGAGACTGCCAGCACACAGTCGTGCTGCGGCCTGGCCATGATGTGGGACAGCGCCGCGACCATGCGCGACTGGAGCTCGCCTTCAGACTCGCCACCAAAGGCCACCGGATAATCGCCCCAGGGCTGCGGCGGCATATCGCGATTTGATGTACCCTCCAGCGAGCCCAAATGCCACTCGCGCAGGTCATCGACCAGCTCTATCGAGCGGCCCTCACCAGCAATTAGCTCAGCCGTATGCCGCGCCCGGCCCAACGGCGAGGAATACACACGGTCAAAGGTCACGCCACGCGCCTCAAACGCCGCGCGCGTCGCCAGCGCCTGCTCGCGCCCGCGCGCCGTAAGCGGCGAATCGTGCCCACCCTGCAAAATGTTCTGCACATTGAGCTCAGTCTGCCCATGCCGCACCAAATACAAATCTGCCACACGTCCTCCCCTCGCACCACCGCAAAGGGGACAGGTACCTTTGTGGTGGTTTACCGCCGGATCACACCGCGGTGACGCTCAGCTACACCAGTACGTCGGCAAGCGGGCGCTTGGGTACGTGGTGCACCTGCGCCTCGTCGCGCCAGTAATTAATTGAGCCGTCGGGGTTGGAATCGATCGCATCAATCACCTGCGTCTCGGCCAGAACGCCAAACGCCATGATCAGCTTGAGCTCATACTTGTCGCTATCGAGCCCCATGGCATCGATCGCGTGGGGCGTAAAGGCCTTGAACATGCAGGCAGCCACCTCGGGCGTGGCGCTGCGGGCGGCGAGCATCATCGTCTGCGCGGCAATGCCCGTGTCGACCTCGGTAATAGGAGCGGCGGGCTTGCCCGGAACGGCGCGCTCGGCAAGAATCGCGATGTAGCCGGTCGGGCGCTCGCCCTCGGCAGGACCCGACCAGTCCTTAAGCGCGCCGGCCCATGCAAGCTCGTCAAACACGCGAGCGCAGTCCTCGGAACCGCTTACCACATGAAAACGCAGACGCTGAGCATTGGCGCCGCAGGGAGCCAGGTGCGCCAGTTCCGCCAGCTCGAGCAAAAACTCGCGCGGCACGCGCATGGACTCGTCAAAGCGACGGCACGTACGGGCGCGGCGGACCAGCGCGTCAAACGTGTCCAGGCCGAGCTTTTCGCAACCTTGCTTTGCCATCGACTCCGCGCTAGACGGCGCCGCGGGAACTGTTTCGTTCATAGGGACCCCCAATTTCGGGCAATTGTTCTTAGGAAAATCTAACCTAAAACGTAGGCAATAACGAACAGGGCTGCAATGTTCTACACCTGTTGAATAGAAAATCGCGACGTGGGGAACAACGGAAACAATTCGGGGCCTTTGGGTTACGTTTCACCCTCCCCGACCCATACGTCAGCGCCTTTAGGCGATACTGGTCGTAACGATCAAGGCTTACGCCGCACGGAAAGGAGACATTATGGGCATCTTTAAGAATGATGACCAAAAATCGAGCCAGTTTGGATTTGACGAGAAAAGCATGGCAGGCAAGGCCGTCAAGGCCGTGCGCTGGATTTACGCCATCACGGGCGTCTTGGCGCTCGTCGCCGGCATCGCACTGCTGTTTGCGCCCGCCAAGTCCCTCGTCTTCTTAACGACCGTCTTGGGCTTCTACTTTGTGATCACGGCCGCGATCAGGCTGTTTACCGCTGTTTTCGAGCCACTGCTGCCCACCGGCTGGCGCGTGACGAGCATCATCTCCAACCTACTCATTATCTTGGGCGGCGTCATAATCCTGCGCAACCAGGCCTTCTCGACCGCGACGCTCACCACGATGGTGGTTATCGTGGCCGGCTTTGGCTGGATCGTCGAAGGTGTCATGTCCATTCTGGAGTCCGAGCTTTCGTCCAACCGTGCCCTCGCCATCCTGAGCGGCGCGCTCTCCATCATCGCCGGCATGTTCGTGTTTATCTATCCGCTGTGGTCGGCCAAGATGCTCGTCATCTTTAGCGGCGCCGCACTGCTGGTGTTTGGCGTAACGCTGATTGTTCGCGCTATTCAATTTGGCAAACTGGTGCACTAGATGCCGCGAACGCTCTTTATTGATGCAGACGCCTGCCCGGTCACGCGCGAGTCAATTGACTGCGCGCGGCGGGCGGGCGTCGCCGTCGTTATCGCCGGCAACAGCACACAGAACCTGGAACGCCACATTCGCCGCGACGATCCGCGCGACGTCGAGCATGCGCGACGCGGATTTTGGGTCACGACGCTCGATGTGAGCGTGGGCGCCGACAGCGCCGACTTTGCCATTGTCGAACGCCTGCAGGCGGGCGACGTAGTCGTGACGCAGGACATTGGCTTGGCGAGCATGGTGCTCGGCCGCGATGCCGCCGCAATCGGTGTGCGCGGGCGCGTCTACGACAAGGCGACCATCGACATGCAACTGTTTATTCGCCACGAGGAAAAGAAGGTGCGCCGCGCCGGCGGACGCACTCGCGGACCGGCGGCATTTACCAGCGAAGACCGCGCTCGCTTTAAGCGCAACCTCACCGAGCTGCTGCGCTAACCAAGGTAGATTTTTGGGACATGTCCGGAAATCTGCTTTTTTGCTTTGGCGATTGACACGCATCCAACGCCCAGGTCATGGCGGTAGATTTTACGGCATGCCCCAGTTTTTACGGCATGCCCCAAGCATCTACTTAGAGGCCGAAGGCGGATAGGATGAGGCCCCAGCCGGCACCGATGACGTACATCATGATCAGGAACAGGACGTTTTCGCGGGCGCTGCGGTTGGTGCGGAACAGCACCAGGTAGCCCACACCGGCAGAGATGAGCGTGCCGGCGAGCATCGGGGCCAATTGCAGCGCGCCTTCCAGATATAGCTGCGTAATGACCACGCTCGCCGAGCAGTTGGGAATCAGGCCGACAAGCGCCGAACCCAAGACGGCGAGCGTCTCGTTGCCGCGCAGGAACTGCTCGATTGCGGACTCGCCGAACGACTCGAGCACGGCGACCAGAATCAGCGTCACCAGAAAAATGAATACCGAGACCTGCACGGTGTGCGAGATCGCGCTGCGGATGATCGACAGGACGGGCGCGCCCTCATGGGAGTGGGAGTGACCGTGGTCATGATGGTGTTCATGCTCGCCCTCATGACCGTGATCATGGCTGTGTCCGTGGTCGCGCTCGTGTTCATCTTCATCATCATCGCAACCGCAATGGTCGCGCTCGCACAACTCGTGGATGTGGTCGGCGCTCACGCCCGCCTCGGCCACCTCGTCGATGATGTCACCGCCAGTGTGGTCGTCGTGCGCGCAGTTCACGTGAGCCTGGTTGGCCGCGGTTCCCAGCACGGTACGGCGAATCGCCGCATGCGCGCGAGCGTTACGACGCAGGCCGCGAATGGCGGCGTCCACGATAAAGCCCGTGACCAGCGCGATCAGTGCCTTCGAAGCCAACAGCATCGCCATGGTCTGCACGGGCACCTGCTCGGCGAGCAACAGCGGCAGCATTTCATCGGAGGTCGAAAGGAACACCGCCACCAACGTGCCCAAGGTCACGACACGACCGGCGTACAGCGTTGCCGCCATTGCCGAAAAGCCGCACTGCGGCACCATGCCCAGCAACGAGCCAACCACGGGGCCCGCGGCACCGGCACGCTTGATGGCCCCGTTAACGCGGTCGCCCGCGACGTGCTCCAGGGTCTCGAGGGCCAGATACGTCACCAACAAAAACGGCACCAGCGACAGCGTGTCCGTGCCAGCGTCGAGCAAAATATCAATCAGCAAATCCATGAAGGATGGAACCTTTCGTGTCTTTCGGCAGCATTGTAAAAGTCCTAGCGGTCAACTAGGGTATTGTAGTTGACCTAGGCGTGGTGCCAATAGTTGCCCATGGTAAACTATCATCTCGCCATAACTCAATGCCACCGAGCCGCGCGACGCGGCCCGTCCAAGGAGCAGTCTATGAACGTTTCGCAAGCACTCGAATACGAGCGCCAGCCGTTTATCCCCATGTTTATCTATGGCGATCACGGCGCCATGGAGTCCGAGCGCCAGAAGGGCGAAGAGGCCCTTAAGGTGCTCGAGACCGAGTACTTTACCGCCGAGGGCGACCCCGGCTTCGACTTTGCCACCGTGCGCGACCTGGCCGACCGCAACCGCGACCTGTGCGACCAGATTGGCGAGGCACGTCTGCGCAACGTGACGCCCGCGACGCTTTCGCGCGGCCTGTCCGATGCCGACACCTGCGCCGCCATCGGCAAGATGCAAAAACGCACCGCCGCGTCCGTCATGCGCGAAATCCGCGGCGACCGCGACGCGCTCGGCGTCGCCTACGCGCGCAAGCCCATCCAAGGCACCGTGCTCGGTATCGATATCGAGACCACCGGCCGTGCACCCGAGCGCGGCTACATCATCAACGTGGGCTGGGAGATCATGGAGCTCACCAGCGACGCCGTCCCGCACGACGCCGAGGCACACTACTGCGGCCTGCCCGATATCTACCGCGGCGAGGATGTGCCGCTGTCGAATATCCACCACATCACCTGGGACGACATCGACGGCAAAACGCCCTTCCGCGAGAACAAAGAGCTGCAAAAGCAGCTGCTCAAGCTTATGAAGAAGTACCCGTACATGGCACACAACGCCGCCTTTGAGGACAGCTGGTTCAAGATCCACCTGGACGGCTACGCCGAGGCACGCCGCGCCGGCAAGATCATCGTCATCGATTCGCGCCAGATCTGCCGCAGCTTGGACGCCGACGTGCGCTCGCTCCCCCGCGAGTCCGCGCCCGCCGCGCTCGAGAACTGGGCGCGCCGCCGTGGCACCCTCGCCGCCGACGCCAACGAGCAGCATCTGGGCCTCGACGACACCGACCTCATGCTCCGCACCGTCCAAGCCGAGTTCAACCTCAAGAACCTGTTTGCCAAGTAGAAACGCCTGCGACAAACCCCGGGGGTAGATCACGAGCGGCCTCGCAGCGGAAAACCCCGCAGCGGGGCCGCCCTACGTTCCACAGATAGATCTGCCATCACAAATTCTGAACACTCATTGCGAACGATTTCGGCCAATTCCCGACACGTAATTCGTTGTCGGATGGTGATGCATCACTATCAAATGTGCAGCAATTGAGTATTTCTATGCTATAGCCGAGCTGCGAAAACGTTTATTTAGGGCATACCAACTCATAATTGCGTCAAGCTTTTGGACAGCATTTGGTTAGACCTCTAAAACGGCTTTTCCACTCAGCGCCGTCAACACGGCATTAGCTGACACGATATATACCATGAGTATCGTATTGTCACATACCACTGCAAAAGCGGTCTACCAGGCCGCGCATTCGGTGTCTGCGAAAGGCATCGAGTCCTGTAACCCTACCGCGATTTACGAATCATGTCCCACCGTAACGCTCCTTGACGCAGCCGCAGAATGGCTCACCAAACATGATGTTTCCCTCGATGCAAATGATTGCCTCGAGGTGATGGTGTTTCATCGCAGGAATGCGCGCTATGCAATGAACTGTCAATGCCACGTGTCTTCAAAACGATTCTCGAACTCACGCTTTATAGAGCTTGAAGATGGCATCTTCATTGTTGGCGTTGAGCTTTGCGCACTTCAGGCCGCCACCTATCTTTCTTTTCGCGAACTAGTGGAGTACTACTTTGAACTGTGCGGCGCTTATTCCCTTGGAACCGACTCTTCCACCTCCTATACCGAGCGTTTCGCGCTCACCTCGACCGAGAGGTTAAAGCAGTTCTTTAATTCCATTACCAGATGCGACGGTCTGGCCCTTGCCCGAAAGGCGATCCAATGTGTACGCGACGGATGCCGGTCTCCCATGGAAACGGCATTTGTCATGATGCTAACGCTGCCCAAAAGCGAAGGAGGGCTTGGTATTAAGGGAATTGAGACCGATTACGAGGTGCAGGTCACCACTGCCGCAAAGAATCTCACGAGACGCAAAAAGTTCTTTATGGATGCGTATCTAAAGAAATCTCGCACAGACATTGAATACAACGGTTTTTATCATGACGCGGAAGAAGACCGCGCCATCGATGAGGAGCGCAAGAATGCACTTGCGTCCATGGGGTACGGAATCATCACCGTCAGCCGTTATTCCTTTATGCATGCCAGCTCTTTTGTTAGGGTCATGGAAGCAATCCAGCGGAAAGAGGGCGTACGCCCCTCGCGTCTGCCAAAAGACTTTCAAATCATGCAAGAGGACCTGAGACAGTTTGTGCTCAGAAGGTTTATAGAAGAGAAAAAGCAAATTCAGAAGCAGCTTCGCCAGGATTCCGAAGAGCGTCAACGAATCGACCTCGAAAAAGCAACGCTCGAAGGCATCACGCTGGATGACCCGACAATTAATGAAGTTCCGACAATCGATGACATGCAGACTGTCGAATCCGACAACCCATCATTTGCCCAAACAAGCAGCCTCACGCCCGAGGGCAGGGTCTTCGGGGCCGGAAACTAGGCCGGCTAACAAGGTGGGTACCCTAGCGATGTGCAAAATTGCGAGTATTCAGCAGGGTCGGCCCTCCAGCACCCACAAGTTAATTCAAGTAAGAAGCAAAATCGCTATAGAACGGCAACGTTTGGCAACATTTGAGGAAGAACTCATCGGATTAACACCCTAAGATAACTCTTGAACTGCATTATATGACCTGCAATAAATTAGCGGACCCCCTATAGTTGCAGAATACTCCATTTTTTGCACGGCACGAGGGTGCCCACCTTGGCATCGACTATCAAAAAACGCTCAGTCCGGGATCTCGTCCACTATTCCCCATCATTTTGTACAACGAATTACCTGAACGTCATTGACATATGAACATGCACTCATATAATCGAAAGTAAATTATATGAGCGCATGTTCATATGAAAGGATATTGCAATGAGCATCCGCGTTGATGAAACGAAACCCGACATCGAGGCCACCGAACCCGCGATCCCGACCACCTGCTCGCCCGAGGACCTTCCCGACGAGGAGCTTCTCTACGACCTCGCCGACCTGTTCAAGGTCTTCAGCGACACCACGCGCATCAAGATCCTCTATGCCCTCATGGGCCGCGAGCTCTGCGTGGCAGACATCGCCGAAGCGACCGAAACCTCGCAGTCCGCGGTGTCGCACCAGCTGCGCACACTCAAGCAGTCGCACCTGGTTAAATTCCGGCGCGACGGGCGCAATATCCTCTACTCGCTCGCCGACGACCACGTCTACACCATGCTCAACCAGGGCATGAGCCACATCTGCGAATAGCGACCAACCACGGTACCAGCGCGGCCTGCACCCAAGCCGCAAATACAGAGAAAGGAACCCACCATGAAAAAGCAGTTTAAACTCGACGAGATCGACTGCGCCAACTGCGCGCGTGAGCTTCAGGACGAGCTGGCCAAGCTCGAGGGCGTCAAATCCGTGTCCGTCAACTTTATGACCCAGAAGTTGACGCTCGAAGCCGATGACGCCGAGTTCGACGAGGTACTCAACCGCGTTGTAGAGTTTACGGCCGACGCCGAACCGGACTGCGAGATCATTCTCTAGCCCGGGTTTACGCCAACCTGCAAGGCCGCGCTTGCCGCGGCCTTTGCTCGCGAAATTATATGAGCGAGTGTTCATTCATTCAAATGGGAGGATACGAGTCATGACCACCGCCGATCCCAAAAAGAAAAAGAAGAAGCGTAAGAAGAAAGAGTCCCTTGAGCATACGCGCAATCGTATCCTGGTAGCGCTAGGCATTTTTGCGGTGGTGTACGCCCTCGATGAGCTCGGCACCCTCACTGCCGCATTCGGCACCCCGGGCGACATCTACGCCAGCTTCACACTGTTCCTCGTGCCTTTTTTGATTGCCGGCTACGACGTGCTCCAAAAGGCATACAACAACATCCGCCGCGGCAAGGCGTTCGACGAGAGCTTCCTCATGGCCGTCGCGACCATCGGCGCGTTTGCCATGGTGCTCTTCCCCGACACCGACCCGCACATGGCCGAAGGCGCCGCCGTCATGCTGTTCTACCAGGTCGGCGAGCTGTTCCAGGCATACGCCGTGGGCAAGAGCCGTAAATCGATCAGCGCCATGATGGACATCGCGCCCGACTACGCCAACGTCGAGCAAGCCGACGGCTCACTCGAACAGGTCTTCCCCGATGACATCGCGGTCGGCACCGTGATCGTGGTCAAGCCCGGCGAGCGCGTGCCTATCGACGGCGTCATCGTCGAGGGCGAAACCCAGCTCGACACCGCCGCACTCACGGGCGAGTCAGTTCCCCGCCCCGCCAAGTCCGGCGACGATATCATCAGCGGCTGCATCAACATGACGGGGCTCATCCACGTGCGCACCACCAAGCCATTTGGCGAATCCACCGTCGCGCGCGTCCTGGAGCTCGTAGAAAACGCCAGCGAAAAGAAGGCGCGCACCGAGAACTTCATCACGCGCTTTGCCCGCATCTACACGCCCGCCGTCACCGGCGCTGCCGCGGTGCTCGCGCTCGGCGGCGGCTTGGTCACCGGCGCCTGGTCCGACTGGATCCTGCGCGGCCTGACCTTCCTGGTCGTCAGCTGCCCATGCGCGCTCGTGATTAGCGTCCCGCTCAGCTTCTTTGGCGGCATTGGCGGCGCATCCAAGCTGGGCGTCCTCATCAAGGGCTCCAACTACCTCGAGACGCTCGCCGATGTGGACACCGTCGTCTTTGACAAGACCGGCACGCTCACCAACGGCACGTTTTCGGTCGTGGCGGTACACCCCGAAGCCGGCTATACCGAGCAGTCGTTGCTCGAGGTCGCCGCCCTTGCCGAGTCGTTCTCCGACCATCCCATCGCGCAGTCCGTGCGTGTCGCCTACCAGGGCGAGGTCGACCCCAAGCGCGTTAGCGACTCCGCCAACGACGCGGGCCACGGCGTGACGGCGACCATCGACGGCAAGCATGTCGTCGTCGGCAACGCCAAGATGCTCGCCGCGGCCGGCGTTGAAACACCGGACTGTGAGGTTGTCGGCACGATCCTCCACGTGCTCGTAGACGGCGTGTATGTCGGCCACATCGTGATTGCCGACACCATAAAGGCCGATGCCGAACAGACGATTCGCGACCTGCACGCCGCCGGCGTTAAGCGCACCGTTATGCTCACGGGCGACCGCGAGGAAGTGGCTGCTGCGGTGGCCAAGCAGCTGGGGCTCGACGAGTTCCACGCGCAGCTGCTGCCGGGCGACAAGGTCGAGCGCGTCGAGGCATTGCTGGCAGCCGAATCGGGCAAGGGCAAGCTCGCCTTTGTCGGCGACGGCATCAACGATGCGCCCGTGCTCACCCGCGCGGACGTTGGCATTGCCATGGGCGCTATGGGTTCCGACGCCGCGATTGAGGCCGCCGACGTTGTGCTCATGGACGACAAGCCGTCCAACATTTCCCGCGCGATCCGCGTGGCACGAAAGACCATGGCGATTGTCTGGCAGAACATCATCTTTGCGCTGGGTATTAAGTTGCTGATTCTGGTGCTTGCGGCACTGGGCATCGCCAACATGTGGCTTGCCGTGTTCGGCGACGTAGGCGTGGCGATCATCGCCATTCTGAACGCCATGCGCGCGATGGGTGTTAAGAACCTGTAGCATACGTGGCCGTCCGGCCGGGACCGGGTTTGGTTTTGAAAACGTCCTCGCGCATGAGGCCCGTCTTTCCTGCTCCTGCGGAGCAACGGAAAGACGGGCCTCGCGCTGCGGAGTGTTTTCAAAACCAAACCCGGTCCCGGCCTGCATTGACACAGCTGAAGGTTCTTGGGCATCGCTTGCTGGCGGGGTTCCTTGTCTGAATTGAACTTTGTTGGTGGGGCTACTGGTCCCGGTCGCTGGTTCGCGCTTTGCGCGAACTCCGCGCTACTGGGGGTCAATTAGGCTTCCGTTGTTGGGCCCGCAACATCTTCCCGGCCCAACATCGACCTTAGCTTCTCAAAGCTCTCCTCGCTCAGGCAGTGCTCCATGTGGCAGCCCTCTTGCGACGCGACCTCAGCCGAAACACCCGCATCCTCCAGCAGCCCCACGAAAAAGCAGTGACGTTCCCACATTTGGCGCGCGACCTCCAGACCACGCTCCGTCAGATGAACGTCGCGCTTGCCCATTTCGACATAGCCGTTGCTTTCCAGCGTCGCCATGGCCTTGGAAACGCTCGCCTTGGTTACGCCGAGGTACTCCGCAACGTCGATCGAGCGCACGATGCCCTGACGTTCCGACAGAACGTAGATCGATTCGAGATAGTCTTCTCCGGATTCACGTAGGGCCATGGGCCGCCTTTCGCGATGATTGCTAGTTAGCCGTTGGATACTTTCCACGGCTTACTTTACCGCAAAAGTTGCCCATGTCTTACTACTTTGCCTAAAAGTTAGCCGTGTTTCACAAAACGAGCGGGACGAAAACAAAATGGGAACACGCCCCGCAAGGAGTGTCCCCAAGTGCCGGGTCGCAGCTACACGAGTCCAAAGTGCTTCGCGGCGTTGTAGATGCCGTCATCGTCTACGGCGGTCGTAACGTAGGTCGCTGCGGCCTTCACAGTCTCCTGCGCGTTGCCCATGGCCACACTAGTGCCCACGGCGGCAAACATCGACAGGTCGTTCTCGCCGTCGCCAAAGGCAATCGCCTCGCTCGCGTCGATGCCCAGGCGCTCCAGCGTCGCCGCCACGCCCAGGTCCTTGCCGCCGTTAGCGGGAATAATGTCACAGAACAGGTCGCACCAGCGCGTGGTGAGCGAATGCGACACGGCATCGGTCACGATATGCTCGTCGTCAGGGTCCACAAAGGCGCAGAACTGGTAGACCGGTGCGTCAAAGGCGTGCTCAAACGGCTCCTCGTGGTAGACGATTCCCGCGTTGCTGCCAGCCGTCACCACGCGCTCGGACAGGCGGTTCACAAACGAGTTCTCGCCCTGCATGCACAGCGAGTCGTAGCGCCCCTGCGCCACCTGGTCCACAATCACCGCGACGTCGTCCGAATCGATCGGGCAGCTGCGGTAAACCCCCTCGGCATCAAAGCAGTGCTGGCCCGAAAGCGTAATGTACGCATCCCAGCCCAGGTCGAACAGCCAGTCCGGCATCTGGTAGGTCGGACGGCCCGTGGCGATCACGCACGCGATCCCCTGCTCGTGAAAGCTGTCGAGCACCTGCTGCGCCGACGCCGGAATCCGGTGGGTCTTAAAGCTCAGCAGCGTGCCGTCGATATCGAAAAACGCGGCTTTGATCATTCTCGCCTACTCCTCGCCCTCGAGCTTTTCGCTCGCCTCGAGCCACGCCATCTCCAGCTCGTCCATGGCAGCGTGAGCCTCGTCGATCTTTGCCTGCTGCTCGCCGAGCGCCGTGTAGTTGGTGGGATCGACTTGGGCCATTGCTGCCTCGGCCTCCTCAACGCGGGTGCGCTGCGTCTCCATCTTGCGCTCGAGCGAACTCACCTCGCGGCGGAGCTTCTGGCGCTCGGCGTTGGACAGGCCGTTGGGCTGACCGCTCGACTTGGGCTTTTCGGCCGCAGCTGCCGCGGCACCGGTGTCGAACGTGCCGGTCTTGGCGCTCGGCGCGCCCACGGGCTCGCCCTCGGCGGTAGCGTTGCACAGGCGCAGGTACTGGTCGACGCCGCCGGGCATATGCGTCAGGTGGCCGTCGAGCAGCGCCCACTGCTGGTCGGTCACGCGCTCCATCAAAAAGCGGTCGTGCGTCACCAGGATCAGCGTGCCGGGCCAGCCGTCCAGCAGGTCCTCGACAATCGCGAGCATGTCGGTATCCAGGTCGTTGCCCGGCTCGTCCAGGATGAGCACGTTGGGCTCGTCCAGAATCGTCAGCAACAGCGACAGGCGACGGCGCTGACCGCCCGAAAGATCGCCGATGCGGCTCCAGAGCTGCTGC
This sequence comes from uncultured Collinsella sp., assembly GCA_958352845.1. Lineage (GTDB taxonomy): Bacteria > Actinomycetota > Coriobacteriia > Coriobacteriales > Coriobacteriaceae > Collinsella. The sequence continues at coordinate 11,689 of CATWQC010000021.1, read as the reverse complement.
GTCGTAAAGCCCAGACGCTCGCAGAGCTTCTCGGGCGAAGTCTCCTTGCCGTCGATGACGTAGTACTTCTTATAGTTGCCGAGCACCTCGCGAATCGTGTCGCCCATGTAGGGCTTGAGCTCCTCGAGCTGCTGCGACAGCACGCCAAAGCGCACTGTCTGACCAATCTTCACGCGGCCGCGCGTGGGTTCAATCTTGCCCTGGATCACGTCAAGCAGCGTCGACTTGCCAGCGCCATTCTCACCCAAAAGACCATAGCGGTCGCCCGCACCAATGAGCCAGGTCACATCGGAGAGCACCTGCTTGGGCGCGCCGCCGGCATCCGCATAGCCGGCGTCCACGTCGACCACGTCGATAACCTGCTTGCCTAGGCGGCTCACGGCGAGGCGCTTGAGCTCCAGCTCGTCACGCACGGGCGGCACGTCGGCGATCAGCTCGCGAGCGGCATCAACACGAAACTTGGGCTTGGTGGAACGCGCCTGGGCGCCGCGGCTCAGCCACGCGAGCTCCTTGCGCGCCATGTTGCGACGGCGCTCCTCGGTAACCGCGGCCATGCGGTCGCGCTCCACGCGCTGCAGGATATATGCGGAGTAACCGCCCTCGAAGGGATCGACCTGGCCGTCGTGGACCTCCCACATACTGGTGCAGACCTCGTCCAAGAACCAACGGTCATGCGTGACCACGAGCATGGCGCCCTGGCCACGCTGCCAGCGGGCCTTTAAGTGACGCGCGAGCCAGTTGATGGTGCGCATGTCCAGGTGGTTGGTGGGCTCGTCGAGCATGAGCACGTCGTAGTCGCCGATCAGCAGGCGCGCGAGGTCCACGCGACGGCGCTGGCCGCCCGAAAGCTCGCCCACCGTGCCCTCCCAGGGCACATCGCTAATAAGGCCGGCCAGAATCTGGCGCGTGCGGGGGCTCGACGCCCACTCGTACTCGGGCGTGTCGCCCACGACGGCATGGTGCACGGTGTCGGTATCGACCAGGTTGTCCTTTTGGCCGAGCAGACCGATCGTGGTGCCGCGACGGTGCGTCACGCGCCCGTCATCGGGCTCCAGCGTGCCGGCGAGCACGCTCAGCAGCGTCGACTTGCCGTCGCCGTTTTTGCCGACAATACCAATGCGGTCGCCCTCGCCCACGCCGAGCGTCACGCTATCGAAAATATGCTTGGTGGGAAACTCTAGGCTGACGGAATCGCATCCCAAAAGAATCGCCATATGCCCTGCTCCTTCGTAGAAATTCAACGTTGTCCATGATAGCAGCGAGCCCCACCCCAAACCACCACGAAGGCGCCTGTCCCCTTTGTGGCGGTCGTTTCGGTCGCAGAGCAAAAAGGCGGGCCATCTCCCAAAAGAGATGACCCGCCTCTCCAATCAGTCCCGCGGCAACCGTGGCCGCCGCGGGCCTCAAGCATGTCCCGGACTAGGAGAACATGCCGGTGAGGTAATCATTCAGCCGCTTATCCTTGGGCCGTTGGAAAATCTCGTCAGTCTCGTCGTACTCGACCATATCGCCCATGTAGAAGAACGCCGTGCGGTTGGACACGCGCGACGCCTGCTCCATGTTGTGCGTCACGATGACAATGGCGCGGTCGGCCACGATCGACGACATAAGGTCCTCGATCGCCAACGTCGAGATGGGGTCGAGCGCCGAGCAGGGCTCGTCAAACAGGATCACGTCGGGGTTGAGCGCCAGCGTGCGCGCAATGCACAGACGCTGCTGCTGGCCGCCCGAAAGCGCGTAGGCGCTCTTGTCGAGCTTGTCCTTGACCTCGTCCCAAAGCGCCGCGCCGCGCAGGCTTTCCTCGACCATGCGGTCGAGCTCGTCGCGGTCGGTGATGCCGTGGCGCTTAGGCGCAAACGTGATGTTGTCGCGAATGGACTTGCGGAACGGGTTGGGCTGCTGGAACACCATGCCAATGGAACGGCGCAGCTCGTAGGTGTTTTCGGTCTTGGTGTTTACATTGCGCCCGCGATAGTTGATCTCGCCCTCCACGCGGCAGCCGCGAATCTCGCGATTCATCAGGTTGAGGCTGCGTAAGAAGGTCGACTTACCGCAGCCCGAAGGCCCGATGAGCGCCGTGATCTCGCCCTTGTGGAAGTCGAGCGACGTATTGTGCAGTGCATGGTGGTCGCCATAGTACACGTTGACGTCCTTGGTGGAGAGCACAACCTCGTCGCTCACGGCCTTGCCGCTCACGCGCACGCGCTTCTCGCTCTCCCCCACGCTCGACAGGAAGTCCCGGGTGTCGGACGATGCCGCTTCGGTTGCGGGCGTTACATTCATCTCGCTCATTCGGCCGTCATCTTCCTTGCCAGTTGCTTGCCCACAATGCGGGCGATTACGTTAAACAGCAGCACGCAAATCATCAGCAGTGCAGCGGTGCCCCAGACGATCTGCTGGGCCTCGGGGCTGCCCTCGCCATAGATCTTGTAGATGTGCACGGCGAGCGACTCGCCGGGACGGAACACGTTCCAAGCGCAGGTGGGGCTCGACAGGTTAAAGCTCAAGAAGTTCAGGCGAACCGGCGAGCTCATACCCGAGGTAAAAAGCAGTGCTGCGGCCTCGCCAAACACGCGACCGGCCGAAAGCACGATGCCCGTCACGATGGCAGGCATGGCCTCGGGGATCAGGATGTGCAGCGTGGCCTCCCAGCGAGTGAGGCCCATGGCCAGGCACGCATCGCGCTGGGCCTGCGGCACGTCCTCGAGCGCCTGCTGGATCACGCGCACCAGGATGGGGATGTTGAACATGGTGAGCGCGACGGCGCCGGAGATGATGGAGTACTTCCAGCCCAGCTGCACCGAGAACACCAGAAAACCGAACATGCCGACGACGATGGAAGGCAGCGAGGACAACGTCTCGATGGCGGTGGAGGCGATGTCGCGGATGGGTCCGTCCGGCGCGTACTCAACCAAAAAGACCGCGCCACCCAGGCTGATGGGCACCGAGATGATCAGGGTGATCAGCAGCAGGTAGAACGAGTCGAACAGCTGGTAGAGCACGCCGCCCTGCGTTCCGTTGGCGCGCGACGGCTCCGTGAGAAAGCCCGGCTGGAACAGCGTCGAGATGCCCTCGAACAGGATATAGGCCACCATGGAGACGACTATGAGCATGACGATGGCGACGATCGCCGTCAACACGCCCGTGGCGAAGCGGTCCTGCTTTTGGACACGCCCGAGCCTCGCCTCGTCGATGTGGATACGCGTGCTAGCCACGAGCCTTCGCCCCCTTGCGGCCGATAAGGTGGATGATCAGGATGAAGATGAGACTCATGCCCATCAGCAGCAGGCCGAGCGCCCACAGAACATCGTCTTGGGCCGAGCCCTCGGCATAGACTGCCATGGACGTGGTGAGCGTGGTGGTGATGGTGGACGCCGGCGACAGCAGCGACGTCGGCATGGCCTCGATGCCGCCGATGACCATGCGCACGGCGAGCGTCTCGCCAAAGGCGCGGGTCATGCCCAAGATAACCGCGGTCATGAGCGACGGCATGGCGGACTTGAGCACCACGTGCCAGATGGTCTGCCAGCGGGTGTAGCCCAGCGCGAGCGAGCCCTGGCGGTAGCCGTCGGGCACGGCGCGCAAGCCATCGACCGAAAGCGTGGTCATCGTCGGCAGAGTCATGACCGCCAGCACGATGGCGCCGGGCAAGATGCCCAGGCCCGTGCTCACGTGGAAAACGCTCTTCATAAGACCGACGACCACGTGAAAACCGATCAGGCCAAAGACGACCGAGGGGATGCCGGTCAAAAGCTCAATGAGCGGCTGAAAGATCTTAGAGCCAAACTTAGGGCTAATCTCGACCGCAAAGATGGCAGAGCCGATGGCGATGGGCAGCGCGATAAGCGTGGAGAGCACCATGACCGCAAACGAGGTGACGATCAGGGGCAGGGCGCCGGTATAGGGCAGGCCGTTTTCGGCTGTGTTGGCCAGGTCCCACTTGGTGCCGGTGAAAAACTCGACGACCGAGACGCCGTCCTTGACAAAAGCCGAGAGGCCCTTTTGGGCGACCATAAAGATGAGCGCGGCAACGACAAGCGTCACGAGCGCTACGCACGCGCCCGTGACGCCCAGGCCCACGTTCTCAAGGTCGCGCTTTGGCAGCTGTTTTGCCATTGCAAACCTTTCCGGGGGCGATTACTTATTTAGCAGAGACCTTGCCGCTGGCGTCCTTGACGACCTTCATGGCAGAGACGGGGATAAAGCCCTGCTCCTCGACGAGCTTGCCCTGAACGTCGTCGGAGAGCATAAACTCCAGGAAGGCCTTGGTGGCCTCGTCGGCGTCCTTGGAGCAGTACATGTGCTCGGTAGCCCAGATCTTGAAAGAGTCGTCGGTGACGTTCTTGCTCTTGGGCTCGACGCCCTCGACTTTGATGGCGTTGAACTTGGAGTCATCGAAGTGCGAGAAGTCGAGGTAGGAGATGGCGTTGTCGGTACTGCCCATCTGAGTCTGGACGTCGCCGGACTTGTCGAGCTCGGCATCGCCCTTAAAGTCGACGGCCTCGTCGCCAAAGACGGCGGCCTCGAAGGTGGCGCGGGTGCCGGAGCCGGCCTTGCGGTTGAGGACGACGATGGTGGCGTCGTCGCCGCCGACCTCCTTCCAGTTGGTAATCTGACCGGAGAAGATACCCTTGAGCTGCTCGAGGGACAGGTCGTCGACCGTCACGTTCTTGGAAACGACGGGGCCCATGCCCACGACGGCAACCTCGTGGTCGACGAGGTTCTTGACCTGGTCGGCCTCGAGCTTGGTCTCGGCGAAGACGTCGGAGTTGCCGATGGTGACGGTGCCGGCGGCAACAGCGGTCAGGCCCTTGCCCGAACCGTTACCCGAGCCGGAGACGGAGACATCGGGGTTGGCGTCCATGAACTTCTCGGCAGCGGCCTCGACGAGAGCCTGGAACGAAGAGGCACCGTCGTAAGTCACCTCGCCGGAGACGGACTCGGCAGCAGCGGCGCTACCCTTGTCGGCGGCATCGGATGCGCCGGAGCCGCCGCAACCAACGAGACCGAGACCGACGATGCTGGCAAAACCACCAGCGAGGCCGAGGAACTGACGACGAGAATAAGCCTGATCGAGCATGATCTTCCTTTCATACATGCGACTCGCGGGCACCCCACCCGCTTTGCTGTTTGGAAAGATACGGCCCCGACCGGGCAGCGTCCGCGCCAACTACGGTTTCTTACGGGCATTTGATAGACCCTTACCGCAAGCGCAGCACGGCCTTTACAAACGAATAACAAACCCGCCACCAAGCATGACCCGCCTTTTACACCAATAAAAACAAAGTTGCGGTGAAATAGTTCCTGCTTGGCCATCAAATGGCCCATTCTAGGAACTATTCCACCGCAACTTAGATTGGGAAACCGCGAGACCTTAAAGCTCTAATTCATTCAAACGGAGGATCGCAACAATATAGATCTTGAGCGCCTGCTTGAGCTGTTCCTCGTTGGCGCACTCGTTGGGGCCGTGCATCTGGCCGCCCCACGAGGGCAGCTCCAGGCCGGTCTCCTCGGGGCCAAACGAGACGGCGCGGGCAAAGTTGCGCGCGTACGTGCCGCCGCCCATGGCAAAGGGCCCAGCATGCTTGCCGGTGAACTCGTTATAGGTATCGATAAGCGCCTTCACGGCCGGATCGTCGGCAGACACCGAGAACGGCACCTTAGCGCGACCCAGCTGACACGTCACGCCAAAACGGCCCACGAGCGGGTCGAGCTGCTCGCGGATGGTATCGGCACTCGTACTGTCGGGGAAGCGCACGTCGATGACCTGCTCAATATGGCCATCCGCCACGCGGATGACTCCAGCGTTGCAGGTAAGCGGGCCAAACGCCGGACTCGTCGCATCGATACCTAGGCCGCGGCCATAGGCATCCGCATGCACAAAGGCCAGGAACTTGACGAACTCGTGCTCGGCAGGCGTCAGCAGACGCTCGTCGCGTGCACCAAACGCGTCCTCGGCCTCGCGCAGATACGCCACGATCAGGCCGACGGCGTTGATGGTGCCCTCAGGCATCGAAGCGTGGCCGCCAATACCGTGGGCGAAAATCTGCGCATGCCCGTTATCAAGCGCCGTGATCTCCAGGCGGTCGGCGTTCTCAACGGGCGCCGGCAGCTCATCGGCGGCAATCGCGAGCTCGCAGATGGACTGCGACGGAATGGCGTTGCTCGCCTCGGCACCGCTCCAGGACACAATGCGCCCGCCGTCGATCTTGGGGCTCACAAACGTCGCCCCAAACTGGCCCTTCTCGGCATTGCAGACCGGGAACTCGGCATCGGGCGTAAACAAAAAGTCAGGGTCTGCGTGGTTCTCCAGATAATGGTGAACGTCGGACATGCCCACTTCCTCATCGCAGCCCAGCAGCGCGCGGAAGGTATAGCGCGGCACAATGCCGTGCTTGAGCAGGTAGGCACCGGCGTAGAGCGACAACACCGCCGGACCCTTGTCATCAATCACGCCACGGCCGAGCAGCCAGCCCTCGCGACGCTCCATCGCAAACGGGTCGGTGTTCCAGCCGGGGCCGGCGGGCACCACGTCCACGTGGCAGATGGTCGCGAGCTGCTTGTCGCCGCGACCCGGGATATCGGCGATTCCCACATACCCATCGTCGTCGCTCGTTTGATAGCCGAGCTTTTGCGCAATGCCGAGCGCGCAATCGAGCGCGTCACGGACCGGGCGGCCAAACGGCGCGCCGGGCTCCGCATCGGCAGCAACGGCCACGGACGGATAGCTCACCAGCTGCTCGATATCGGCGACGACATCCTCCCAGACCTCGTCGACATACTCGGCAACGCTCTGCTCCACCTGATTCATGGACGACCTCCTTACCAATGAGCGGCGAGCGTGCCCGCCCCTCACATCAAATACTTATATAGCGAAAAGTTTAGCAAGCTCGGCCACCGAGTGCACCACTGCATCGGCACCCGCCGCCTCGTGCTCGCCCGGCGCCGCCGCGCCCGAATAGATACCAATGCACGGCACGCTCATCGCGTGCGCGCCCTCGACGTCGTTAAAGCGATCGCCGATCATCACGGCATCGCCCGCGGCCGCACCCAAGGCCGCCAACGCGTCGCGGACCGAATCGGCCTTGGTCTCGCGCCCCTGCGGCGGATTCATGCCAACCACCGCCTCAAACTGAGAAAGTCCCAGCTCTCCCACCATGTCAACGCACTTTGCCTCCATGCGCGACGTCGCCACGGCCAAGCGCTTGCCCTGGGCGACCAACCCATCCAGCAGCTCGGGGATCCCGTCAAACACGGGATACTCCTCCGGTCCCAGCTCGTCAAAAAAGGCGCGGTACTCGTCGGCCACCACAAGCGACTCCTCGCGGGAGAAGCCATAAAAGTCGTGAAAACTCTTCCACAGGGGCGGCCCGATCATGCGACGCAGGTCACCCATCTGCGCCTCCGAAAACCCGCGTGCAGCCAGCGTCTTGCGCGTCGAGGTCATCACCGCCCGACCCGTATCGGCCACCGTGCCGTCAAAATCGAACAACACGACCGGCCGCTTGCATATCTCCAGCGCCTCCATCGGCATCCCTCTTCCCCAGTTGACGATTTCCACACCGACACTTCAAACTGTTGACTATTCAACAATTGAACCTAGAAATGTGGAACGACTCCACTATACTTGTCGCACTTTGCTCTCAGAAGGCGGCGCCGTCGCGCCCCAACGAAAGGTGCAATTATGTCTTTTGCCATCATAACCGACTCCACGTCGGACATCTCCCCCGCCCACGCTCAAGAGCTCGGCATTTACGTGATTCCGCTGCATGTGATTATCGAGGGCGAGGACCTGCTCGACCAGGTGCAGATTACCGCCCAGGAGTACGTCGCCCGCATGGCCGGTTCCGAGCAACTGCCGCACACCTCGCAGCCGAGCGCCGGCGAGTTCAAGGCACTCTTTGACCGCGTGCTCGCCGACGGCCACGACAGCGCCATCTTTATCTCGCTGTGCAGCGAGTGGTCCGCCTGCTATGCCAACGCCAGCCTGACGGCCGAAACACACGAGCTCGACGTGCGCTGCATCGACTCGCGCACCGGCTCGGGTGCCGAGGGCCTGCTGGTGGAGTACGCGCTGGCCATGCGCGAGGACGGCCACAGCCTGGACGAGACCGAGGCGCAGATCCGCGCGACGCTGCCCGACGCCCACCTGCTGCTGATTCCCCGCACGCTCGAGAACCTCGTTAAGAACGGCCGCGCACCTAAACTCGCCGGCCAGCTCACCCAGATGCTCAACATTCGCCTGGCCGTTTCGCCGGAGTGGAAATCGGGCGAGATCAAGGCCATCAAAAAGGGCCGCGGCGCCAAGCGCATCGTCGCCAACACCATAGCCGATTGCCTCGCATTTTTGGCCGAGCACCCGGGCTCCAGCGTGCGCGTGCTCACGACCGGCGCCGCCGAGGAGCAGGAGCTCGTCAGCCAAGCGCTCGCAGGCCAAGACTATGTAGACGCCGGCACCGGCCCCATCGGCTGCACCATCGCCACCCATGTAGGCGTCGATGCCATCGCCATCAGCTACTGCCCCCGCTACCAGCCAACTCACTAGGGACGCCCACATCAGTTGCGGTGGAATAGGGACTGTTTTTGGCTTATCAGCCGCAAATCAATCCCTATTCCACCGCAACTTGGAAATCGGCGATCAGCCCAGCGGACCCTGAAACAGCTCCTGATGAGTGCCCATTCTCACCAGCCTAATCACTGGGTTAGTCTTATGGGGAAGATAAAGAACGACCACATCGACCAAGCCATCGGATAGGTGGAAATCGATGTGGCCGTTGTAGTTTCCGCCCGGGTTTGAGAGCTCGTGGGCGCCATACTCCGCCGGAAGTGACCCATGGGCCACAAGCTCTGCAACCGCCGCTTTAAACTCACTTTTTAGCTGCGGATGCATGCGCATCGTTCGTTTGTAGTCCACCTTAAATTGAGCCTCGACTTTAATCTCGAACATCGCTATTCCTCATCGAGGAATGACATAAGCTCATCAGCGTTATTGAATGACGGGCTATCGTCCGGCAAAATCCCCAACTCATGAGCCTCGGCGATCACCATGGCACGCCTCGTCGCCTCGTTGGGCACCTCCGCCCTTCCTACAATCTCAAAAGGAATCTTTCGCTGATTTACCAGCTGCCGAACGGCAAGATTGAGATAGGAATTGAGGCTGAGGCCGACCGAATCCAAGAACTCAGTCGCCTGCTCCTTGAGCCCCTCTTCGATTCGAACCGTCGTAGGCTTAACTGTTGCTGTAGACATCTGCGACCTCCTCGCCCTCGTTTTTACACCAGTATACCCAATATAAATGGCAATCTGATGTTAAATAACATCAGATTGCCATGCGTATTCATGTCGCGTGGGCACGATTGATCTACATCAGCCCGCTCAGGGCAATGTCAACGGCCTCGTTGAGGTCGTCGGTGATGTGTACGAGCTCGGGATCGAGCGGGCTGATCATACCGGCATCCATCACCGGGCCGTTGAGCCAGTCGAACAGGCCCTGCCAGTACTCGCTGCCTACCAGCACAAGCGGCATGCGCTTGACCTTGTGCGTTTGCACCAGCGTGAGCACCTCGAACATCTCGTCGAGCGTGCCAAACCCGCCGGGAAACACGATAGCGCCCGAGCTGTATTTGACGAACATGGTCTTGCGCACAAAGAAGTAGCGGAAGTCCATACCGAGGTTCACGTATTTGTTGAGCCCCTGCTCGTGCGGCAGTTCAATGCCCAAACCAACTGACTTGCCGTTGACGCTCGCCGCTCCCCTGTTGGCCGCCTCCATGATGCCGGGGCCGCCACCGGTGATAACCGCCACGCCGCGCTGGGCAATCTTACGGCCGACCGTGCGCGCCGCCTTGTAGAGCGGATCGGTCTTGGGCGTACGGGCACTACCGAAGATGGTCACCGCAGGCCCTAACTCGGCAAGTGCGCCAAAGCCATCGACAAACTCGGCCTGGATGCGCAGTACGCGCCACGGATCGGCATGCAACCAGTCGGTCGACTCCTCGGGCGCCAGCAGGTTGGCGTAGGTGTTGTCCTTAGGAATCATGGGGCCGCGCATGACCACGGGGCCGCGGCGGTACGTCTCGTCGTAGGCAGGCTCGCCCTCGACATTCTCGTTCTTAATCATGGGTGCTCCTATCGAGAAAAAGAAAAACGGGCGGGGTCGACGCCATGCGCCAAACACCCGCCCGAACATCAACTACTCGGTATGGTACCCACGATGTATCAAGTGCTTGCAAGCTATCGGTCAGCGGTCGTGCACACGGTGTTAGCGAACGTGATGACCGGCCGGCGCTCGCCCCTTGCCGTTGCCCGCGCTCTGCAAGCGCCCGCGCCGCCCTTAGTAGTCCACCGCCGCAGGGCTGTTCATCCAGTCGCTCACAAACGCGCCGTAGCGGCCCTCGATAATGGCCTGGCGGGCACGCTGCATAAGGTTGAGCAGGTAGTAGATGTTGTGCATCGACAGCAGAATGCCGCCGAGCATCTCCTTCTGCGTGACCATGTGACGGATGAGCGCGCGGCTGTAGCCGCCCGTGCACACCGGGCAGGTGCAAGTGGGGTCGATGGGGCCGTCGTCGTGCGCAAAGCGCGCGTTGCGGAAGTTGAGGCGACCCTCGCTGGAGAACGCCGTGCCCATACGGCCGGTGCGCGTCGGCAGCACGCAGTCGAACATGTCGATGCCCACACCCACACCACGCACGAGGGTGGTGGGGTTGCCGACGCCCATCAGGTAGCGCGGCTTGTGCTTGGGCATATACTCGCTCGCGAGCGGCGCCAGCGTCTCGAACATGGTCTCGTGGTCCTCGCCCACCGAGTAGCCGCCGATGCCGTAACCGGGGAAGTCGCCGCACTCCTCCAGATGGCGCAGCGAGCGCAGGCGCAGATCTAGGTGCATGCCGCCCTGAACGATGCCAAAGAGCGCCTGGTCGTCGCGGGTATGCGCCTTATAGCAGCGCTCGGCCCACATACTCGACAGCTCAACGGCGCGCTCAACGTAGGCGCGCGTGGCAGGATAGCCGGGGCACTGATCGAGCTGCATGCAGATGTCGGAGCCGAGCTTCATGGCGATTTCCATGTTGTCCTCGGGTGTCCAGAACACGTGGCGGCCGTCGTAGTCGTTGACAATAAAGCGCACGCCCTCGTCGGTGAGCTTGACGGCGTCGTTGTGGCTGAAGACCTGGAAACCGCCCGAGTCGGTGAGGATAGGGCCGTGCCAGTTCATAAACTTGTGCAGTCCGCCCAGCTCGGCGATGGTGTCCTCGCCGGGACGCATGGACAGGTGATAAGTATTGGCAAGCACGATCTGGGCACCGAGCTGTTTGACGGTCTCGGTAGGAATGCCCTTGACGTTTGCCTTGGTGCCCACGGGCATGAAGATCGGCGTCTCGATGTCGCCGTGCGGGGTGTGCAGCACGCCGGCACGCGCATGCGTCGTCGGATCCTCGGCGATCAGGTCGAATTTAAAAAGGCTCTGGTCCATAAACTGGAACTCCTTGGTTGCGGTTCATACGCAAACCATTATACGGGCAACCCGCAAGAAGCACCGACTCGACAGAAACTGGTGCAAAGGAAACCTGCCCCCTGCACCAATGCACCAGGATAAAAATGATCCGTTTTCCTCCGTCCCCAACGGATCATTTCCGACAGACACTATGACCCAATCCGAGGGCACTAAAAAGATAGGAGCCCCCGCTCG
>CATWQC010000020.1 GCA_958352845.1 uncultured Collinsella sp. | reverse complement strand
AAGCGGTCGGCGGGGCCATTGTGGCTCTTGACAGCGGATTGGGTCATATGAGCGAGCGCCGTCCAGGGCGAACAAGTTGGCATGAAAAAGGCAAGGCATAGACCTTCTGGTCATGCCTTGCCTTTTGAATGACAAATTGTCGCCCTGGGCGGCGCGCAGCGTCAACTGGTTACGCGGGTTGGTAAACCCGCGTAACCCCCTAGTACATCTTTGCGCCGGCGGGGATGGAGGCGTCGAGCTGGATCAGGTTGAGGCGCTCCTCGCCCTCCTCCTCGTGGACAGCGCTGATCAGCATGCCGCAGCTGGGAATACCCATCATCTTGCGCGGAGGCAGGTTGGTGATGGCGAGCAAGGTCTTGCCGACCAGGTCCTCGGGCTCGTAATAAGCGTGAATACCGGAGAGGATGGTGCGGTCGGTACCGGTACCGTCGTCGAGCGTAAAGTTCAGCAGCTTCTTGGACTTCTTGACGGCCTCGCATGCCTTGACCTTCACAGCGCGGAAATCGCTCTTGGAGAAGGTATCGAAGTCGACGAACTCCTCGAACAGCGGCTCAACGGCGATCTTGGAGTAATCGAGCGTGGGCTTAAGCGACTCAACGAACGGGCTCGCGGCGTTGCCGGCCTCGGCAGCCTTGGCGGCAGCGGCACCGGACTGGAAACCCTTCTCGGGCTTCATGTGCGGGAACAGCAGCACGTCGCGGATGGAAGCCTGGTTGGTGAGCAGCATGACCACGCGGTCGATGCCGATGCCAATGCCGCCCGCGGGAGGCATACCGTACTCGAGGGCGCGCACGTAGTCCTCGTCATACTCCATGGCCTCATCGTCGCCGCCGGCCTTCTCGGCCATCTGGGCGGCAAAGCGCTCGGCCTGGTCGACCGGGTCGTTGAGCTCAGAGAATGCGTTGGCGTACTCGTGGCCGGCGATGACCAGCTCAAAGCGGTGGGTCAAACGCGGGTCGTCCTCAAAACGCTTGGCAAGCGGGCTGACCTCGATGGGGTAATCGCACACGAAGGTCGGGTTGACGATGGTATCCTCGCCCAGCTCATCGTAAATCTCGGCGATAATCTTGCCGGCGGTCCACTCGGGCTTAATCTCCAGGCCCTTCTCGCGCGCGGCGGCAGCAAGCTCCTCGACCGGCGTGTCGATGGTGACCTGCTTGCCGAGCACGTCGGAGACGATGTCGGTCATGGGACGGCTGGCCCACTCACCAGAAAGGTCGATGGTCTGGCCCTGGTACTCGATGACCTCGGGGTTGCCGATGGCCTTGTTAGCTGCCTTAATGACACCCTGGGCGAGCGCCTTCATGCCCTCAAGGTCGGAGAAGGCACGGTAGGCCTCCATCGTGGTGAACTCGGGGTTGTGGGTAAGGTCCATGCCCTCGTTACGGAAGATGCGGCCGATCTCGAACACGCGCTCAAAACCACCGACGATGCAGCGCTTGAGGTGCAGCTCGGTGGCAATACGCAGGTAGCACTCCTGATCGAGCGCGTTGAAGTGAGTGATGAACGGCTTGGCAGTAGCGCCGCCCTGGATGGTCTGCAGGATGGGGGTCTCGACCTCCATGTAGCCGTCGGACTCCATAAAGCGACGGAAGGTGGAGAGAATCTGCGAACGCTTACGGAAGGTCTCGCGAACGTCGTCGTTGGCGATCAGGTCGACGTAGCGCTGGCGATAGCGGGTCTCCTTGTCGGAAAGACCGTGGAACTTCTCGGGCAGCGGACGAACGGCCTTGGAAAGCAGGGTCGCGCTCTTAGGGGCAACGGAAAGCTGACCGCGCTGGGTGCGCACGACCACGCCGGCCACGCCCAGGATGTCGCCCAGGTCGAGGGCCTTGAGCGTATTCCAGGCAGCCTCGTCCATGTCGTTGATGCGGCAGAACAGCTGAATCTCGGCAGTCGCATCGCGCACGACGATGAACATGATCTTGCCCTGACCGCGCTTGGCGACCACACGGCCGGCGATCTTCACGACATCCTCGGTGTCCTCACCATCGGCAAGATCGGCGTACTTAGTCTCGATATCGGCGACGTAGTCCTCAAGCTCAGAGTGCTCAGGATAGGGGTTCTGGCCCGCCTCGAACAGGGCGGCGCGCTTGGCCAGGCGGGTGGCGCGCTCGTCGTTGAGCGTCGATGCCTGATCGGCGGCGTTCTGGTTCTCTGCCATAAGTTAGCTCCTCAAACTAAAACGCTCCCCAGGATTCGGTCCCAGGGAGCGAAAACATACCTTTACGCGGGACCGTGGTCTAGCGTGCGATCTTGGCGATGGTGTAGACGCGAGTCTTGCCGGAAGGCGTAACGACCTCGACGGAGTCGCCCTCGCCGTGACCGATGATGGCGTGACCGACCGGAGACTCGTTGGAAATCTTGTGCTCGAGCGAGTTGGTCTCGGTGGTACCGACGAGCGTGACTTCCATGACCTCACCGTTGGGATCAATCAGAGAAACGGTGGAACCGATGGAGACGGTCAGATCGCCCGTGGTGGCAGCAACCTGAGCGTTGGCGAGGATGGCCTGGATCTCGGCAATACGAGCGGCGTTCTGGGCCTGCTTGTCCTTAGCGGCATCGTACTCGGAGTTCTCCGAAAGGTCGCCGAACGCGCGGGCTTCCTTGATGTCCTCGACGATCTCCTTGGCGTAATCGCCCTCACGCCAAGCGAGCTCCTCGACGAGCTTCTGGCGGCCCTCAGCGGTCAGTACGATCTGGCTTGCGTCCATACGGATATCTCCCCAACTCTGATCAAACAATCAACTGTCAACAAAACGAAAAAGACCGGCTAGCCTGCGGGCAAGCCGGTCAGGTGCTCACCCCAAAGGGATGGGACTACTCTGCGTCCGCGTCGCTGTCCTCTGCCTGCTTCTTCTTGGCAGCAGCGAGCTTAGCCTCGAGCTCAGCGATCTCCTTGTCCTCCTCGGACTGCTCGACCACGACCTCCTCGGCCTGCTTGGTCTCGGCCTTATCGTCGCCCTCCATACCCTCGCGGATATTCTTGACGGTAGAGCCGAGGGACTTGCCGAGCTTCGGCAGGTTCTTGGGCCCGAAGATAATCAGGACAACGACGAGAATAATGATGAGCTCAGGAGCCCTCAGTCCAAACATGTAGACCTCCACAATACAGCGAGACAAGCTCGAATGAGTATACCGCGGCTATCGCGGTATCACAACAATAGCTAAAAAAAGGGACCGCAAGAAGCGGTCCCTCCTCATGCTCTGGTCGGGTTGACTGGATTTGAACCAGCGACCCCTGCGTCCCGAACGCAGTGCTCTACCAAACTGAGCCACAACCCGTTAGCTCGACTATAGTAACAAAGATTTCCGTCGTGTGCTAGAGAAATTTTTACTTCTTTGGCACTTCGACGCGAACCGTGTTGGGAATGAGCTCCGTCGCGCAGGACCACCAGCCGTTTTGCTGGGCAGCGTCGGCAAGCCTTTCGGCCATGTCGGCGGTGTCGCAAATGGCAAACGAGCAGGCACCCGATCCGCACACATCTACAGCAACGGTGCCGTCCTGTTTACGCAGCCAATCGAGAACCGTTTGAATCTGCGGCTCCATCTGTGCGGAAATGACACCCAAGTTGTTATGGATGAGCGCATATGCCGTCTCTGCATCACCAGCACGCAAGGCAGAAGCCATCGCGCCGGGCTTGTCCGCAGGCACCGGGGCCTCGTCAAAACGTCGATAAGCCTCAATTGTCGAAACGCTCGCCTCGCGCGGCTTAACCAGCACGACGGGCGTCGCGGGCAGCGCTGGGTACTCAGTTGCCAGCACGTCTCCCCCACCTACGTAGAACGCAGGGCTCGCGTGCAAAAAGAACGGGACGTCAGCACCAATGCCGCGCGCGATGTCGTCGAGTGCTGGGTCGGTGCGATCAATGCCCCAGAGCTCCGCCAAGGCGACAATGACCGCGGCCGCATCCGTCGAGGGGCCGCCCAAGCCGGCGCACAATGGAATACGCTTCTCAATCGTCACGCAGATGTTTGCCTCGCGACCATAATGCTCGGCCATAGCAACCGCAGCCCGATACGCCGTATTCTTTTGCATGGGAAAATCTGATGCCGGAACCGTCTGAACGGCCAGCGCCTGCGCCGGCGTGACCGTCACGGTATCGGAAAGACCGACGGCTGCCATCAGGGAATCGACCCTGTGGTAGCCGCGGTCATCGCGCTCGGTATGAACCCCCAGGTAGAGGTTAATCTTTGCCGGCGCGGAAAGAGTCAGGGACCGATCGGTCACCGTTAATGCTCCTCGAGCTGATTGCCGAGCGGGATAAAGATGTGCTCGCCGCTCTCGGGGTCGAACAGCTCGACCTGACCGGTGAGGACATCGATATACTGGTAGGACTGACGCGACTTACGGCCACGGCGCTCGTCGACCTCGACAATGAAGACGGCGGGGTGGACGCTCTTGATGGTGCCCATGCGCTCGACAACGCGGGTGCGGCCCATGTTGGCCTTAACCTTGACGCGATCGCCCACCATATCGGTCAGCTTCTCGTGGATGTCGTCGACGTGATTGACTTCCATCTCTTCCATGAACAGGGCCTCCAGAAGGTGCAATTCAAAAAGGGGATAATACCCCTAAGATAGACAAAACTCTAATACTATAGCACCCTGCTGTTGCCATACGCAAGTAGCTAAATAAGCCCCGTCCCAAATTGACTACTTACAGACTATCGGTGTCCAAGACGATGGTGAATGGGCCGTCGTTGACCAAGTCGACTTTCATATCGGCGCCAAAAATGCCGTGCGCCACGTGTTCGACATCTTGGCGAACGAGCGTCAGGAAGTACTCGTAGAGCTCGTTGGCAACATCGGGCGCGCCGGCATCCGTAAACGATGGGCGGCGACCGTGGCGGCAGTCAGCGAACAGCGTGAACTGCGACACCACGAGCACCTCACCGTCGACATCGGCAAGCGCCAAGTTGGTCTTGCCGTTCTCGTCCTCGTTGATGCGCAGCCCGCGGAGCTTGCCCCACAGCTTGTCGGCCTCGGCACGCGTATCGCCATGGCCCACACCCAGCAGCACCAGGTAGCCGCGTCCAATGCGGCCCACGCACTCGCCGTCGACCGTCACGCCGGCGTTGAGTACGCGCTGCACCACCGCACGCACGGCCTACTCCTCGCCCGTCAGTTTGGCGGATAGGTGCTCGAGCGCATGGAATCGATGGCTGATGGCGTTCTTCTCGTCCGCCGTCAGCTCGGCCATGGTCTTGCCCGGCGTGTCGACCGGCAGGAACAGCGGGTCGTAGCCAAAGCCGTGATCGCCGCGGCCCTCGTGCGCGATAACGCCCTCGCAGGCGCCCTCACCATAGGTGACCAGACCATCCGTGTCGATGAGCGCGACGACACTCATAAAACGCGCGGTGCGATCCTCGTCTGCCACGCCTTCCAAGTTAACGAGCAGCTTGGCGTTGTTGGCGGCATCGTCGCCATGCACGCCCGCATAGCGCGCGCTATACACGCCCGGCTCGCCGTCCAGGGCATCAACGACCAAGCCCGAATCGTCGGCAATGGCCATAAGGCCCGTCTCCTCGACGGCAGCCTGCGCCTTGATGATGGCGTTCTCCAAAAACGTCGTGCCGTTTTCCTCGGGGTCCTCAAAATCGCCCAGCTGGCCGAGCGCCACAAAGCGCACCTCGGGCATGACCTTGCCCAAAATGGCCTCGATCTCGGTGAGCTTATGAGCGTTTCCGGTTGCCACGACGATGGTCGCCGCCGGGTCGAGGGTGTCGATGTCGATCTTCTCAAGTGCCATAACTGGCCTCCTTGTCTCTATAGCAATGCCGCGCCGAGGGCGACGAGGGCCTCTGCCTCTCCCCTCTCAATCAACGGCAGTCTTGTGTCTAGACGTCTCCGCAGATGAAACCTACCAAAATAAACCTGTCCCTTTTTGGCAGGTTAGGCGATGGCTTGGCGCTGAAGCTCGATGAGCTCGGCGACACCCTTGTCACCCAGGTCAAGCAGGGCGTTGAGGCGTTTGCGGTCGAAGGGCGCCTGCTCGCCGGTGCCCTGGAGCTCGATCATCTCACCGGTATCGGTGGCGACGAGGTTCATGTCGACCTCGGCATGACTGTCCTCGGAATAATCGAGGTCAAGCAGCGTATTGCCGTCGACAACGCCCATAGAGATGGCAGCCACCTGGCCGGTAAGCGGGATGCGCTCGATCTTGCCCGCCTCGACCCACATGGCGAGGGCGTCGTGCAGCGCCACCCAGGCGCCGGTGATGCTCGCTGTACGCGTGCCGCCATCGGCCTGAATCACATCGCAGTCGACGGTGACGGTGTACTCGCCGAGCGCCTTCATGTTGACGACGGTACGCAGGCTGCGGCCAATGAGGCGCTCGATCTCCATGGAGCGACCCTTGCGGTTGGCGTGCTCGCGCTTGCAGCGCTTGCCGGTCGACGCCGGCAGCATGGCGTATTCCGCGGTCACCCAGCCGGCCTTAGCTCCCTTTCGCCAGCCCGGCACGCCCTCCTCGATAGTGGCGGCGCACAGCACGCGCGTGTCACCGAACTCGGCCAAACACGAGCCGTGGGCGTGCTTCATGACGCCACGGGTGAGCTTAACGGGGCGCAACTCGTTGGCGGCGCGACCGTTGGCGCGGTTGACCTGCATGTACTCCATAGAAATATCCTTTCGGCAAAAGATGTGGCGAAGGCTTTGGCGGCTGCCTTACATCTATTTCAGTTCGTCGATATCGATATGCTCAATGCTCTTGAGCGGCTGGCCAAAGATAAAGCTGCCCGCCACCGCAAACTCGGCAATGTTATCGGACGTCGTTGCAAAACGATGCTGCGGCTCGGCTGCGTCGCCCGCCAGCTGCTCGCGGCGCGTGAGAATATCGGTTAGCTCACGCGTGGTCTCCTCGGCGGAGCTCACCACGCGCACTCCGGGACCCAGCGCATGGCGAATAGGCCCCACGAGCAGCGGAAAATGCGTGCAGCCGAGCACCACGGTATCGATGCCGTGGTCGCGCAGCGGTTCAACCGTGGCACCGACCAGCGCGCGTACGGCAGGCGTATCAAAGATGTCCTCGTTCTCGAGCCACTGCTCTTGCAGATGCGCGCCCGAGGCGAGCTCGTGCTCAACGACCTCGACAAAACTCGAGGCAGGGCAGCCGTATACGTCGACGCCGGCATCCAGGTCCTGAATGGCACGCGTGTAAGCGCCTGAGCGAATGGTGAGGTTGGTGGCGAGCACGCCCACCCGGCGCGTGCGGGTGCTGTTGATTGCCGCGCGTGCGCCCGGTGCGATTACACCGATGACGGGGACGTCGAGCACCTGCTGGGCCAAACGCAAGGCCGCAGCGGTCGCCGTATTGCAGGCGATGACCATGATCTTGACGTCGTGCTTCGACAGCCAGCGGCCCGCCTGCAGTGCAAACGAGCGCACCTCGTCCTCGGTGCGGGTGCCGTAGGGGCAGCGCTTGGTGTCGCCAAAGTAGTAGACGGACTCGTGCGGCAACGCCGTCGCAATCGCGCGCGCAACCGTCAGACCGCCCAGTCCCGAGTCGAATACGCCAATGGGACGCGTGTCACCAGCCAGATTCTCGATATCGGACATTACCTCACCAGATTCTCTCTCGAAAAGATATGGCTCAGCGCGATAGGACCGCACTACGAACGGGCCGCGACGAGCAGCTCTGCCGTTGCCGCCCAGCCATCGACAATCTTGCCGCGCGTGACGTAGGCGTTATCGCAAACATCCAGGAACTCGGGCGCGCCGGCGCTGGTCAAACCGTTCTCGACCAGGCAGAACGTGCCCACGTGGTCAGCCATGTAGAAGTCGGACTCGGAATCGCCGAGCGCCAGCGTCTCCTCGCGCTCGATACCAAGGTGCTCGCAGAAACGTGCGATGGCAACGCCCTTGTTGAGACCGGCGGGATTGATGTTAAACGCGCGGCCATCCTCGACGCGTTCGAGCTCGAGCGTCGTCGGCTTGGACAGATGGGTCAGATGGCCGTTGCAGGCCCAGACCAGGCCGCAGCCGGCCTCGTCAAGAATGGCCTGGACCTCGTCGTCGGGCACATCGCCGCGCATGCCGACGGTGACCTCGCGGTACTTGTAGCCAGTCGACATGTCGTTGTGGTACTCGATCTTATGCGGCCAGCGAGCGAGAATCTTCTCGCACACGCCGGTCTGCTCGATCACCTGATGTGGCGTGAGGCCGCAGGCGGGGTCGTAGGGCATATCGCCGGTCAGATACTCCCAATCGTTGGCCTTGAGGTCGTACATGACCAGGCCACCCATCTCGCCGATGTAGGAGTTGAGGCCGAGCACGCGCGCATCCTCGTGGATCATGGTGCGGTTGCGGCCCGAGGTGGGAACCACTTGTATGCCGGCGCGGGCAAGTGCCACGACAGCCTCGACGAGCTTGGTCGAGGGGTTGCCGTCGTTGTCGCGCAGCACGCACGAGCCGGGCGCGAGCATGGTGGCGTCCAGGTCGGTAAAGACGTACTTAACCTTGGCAAGACGCTCGCGCATCTCGCCCGAAAGCTCAGCGACGGTCGGCAGGGTATTGTGGGACATGGTCACTCCATTACGTAGAAGGGGCTTCTGGTCTTAGGCGTCGTACGCCGCAAGGGTGCGCTTGAGAATCGAACCGTCGCGCTCACAAGGCTCGGGTCCGTTCTTGCGCAGCATACGCTCTTCCTCGCCCTTACCGGTCACGATGACCACGGCAGGACGGACGGTTTCGCGCACGGCAGTCTCGATAGCGGCAACGCGATCAGTCACGATTTGCCAGTTATCATTTCCCTGCGCTTGAACGTTGCGCGCGATCTCGGCGCAGATATCCTCGACATCCTCGGGGCCGGGGTCATCCTCGGTAATCACAATTCGGTCGGCATACTTGCCAGCGGCGATACCCATCGTGGTGCGCCGATCGACACCCTTACCGCCCGTAGCGCCAAATACAACCGCCAGCTCGCGCTCGGGATAGTTCTCGCGCAAGTCACGCAGGAGCGTCTCGAGGCTCATGCCGTTGTGTGCAAAATCGACGATGCCCAGGATTTTGCCCGATACGGACGGATAGAGCTCCATGCGGCCGGGAACGAAGACGCCCTCAAAGCCATGGACGATACCCTCTTCGGAAATGCCCAAGGCCTCGGCGCAGGCAATAGCGGCAAGCGCGTTGGACACATTGAACTTAACCGGCGTGGGAATCACAATGTCGCGCGTAAAGCGGGGCGTGCGCACCGTTGCCACCACGCCGCAGTCGCCATTACGAATCGCCAGCGCGAGCACGTCGGCACGCTCGTCGGTCAGGGAGAACGTCACCGTACGTTCGCAACGAGATGCCGCCTCGAGCACACGATCGACCTTATCCATATCGAGATTGACCACGGCAAAACGGCTCTGCGAGAAGATTTTGAGCTTGCTGGCGAAGTAATCCTCGAGCGTCGGATGCTCAATCGGCGAAATGTGATCCTCGCCGATATTGGTAAAGGCGCCGACTTCAAAGGCGATCTTGCCCGTGCGCTCGTATTTGAGGCCCTGGCTCGATGCCTCCATAACCAGCCACGGGGCACCCGCCTCCGCAGCATGCGCAATGCGAGACTGCAGCAGGAAGGATTCGGGGGTCGTCAGTTTGGAAGGGCCTGCCTCGATGCCGTCGTCGAACTCAATGCCCGTATTAAGAGCGGGCCGATGACAGCCCGTAAGCTTGGCCTCGTTGGCGAGAATGCCGCGCAGATAAAAGCTACAGGTCGACTTGCCCTTGGTGCCTGTAAAGGCGCAGACCTTCACCTTACCCGACGGGTGCCCATAAAAGGCATCTGCCACCACGGCGAGCGTGCGACGAATATCACTCACAATCACCGCGGGAAGATCAACATCGTAATCGACCTCGGAAACGTAGGCCACGGCGCCATCGGCGATTGCCGAAAGCAGGTACTCGCGCTTAAACGCACGGCCCTTGCAGACGAACAACGTGCCCGGACGCACCTGGCGCGAGTCATCAGTCGCAAACTCAATGCGCTGGTCGCACGAAGCGCTCGGTCTGGAAACAACAAGGTCATCTTCCTCGAGCAACTCTATATAGCGCATCAGAGTTAGCTTCTCTTGTGTCGGACTCGACATACAAAGACCTCTCTCGCTAAATTCAGCCTTAAAGGGCAAAAGACGTCCCGCGGCAGAAACGATGAAACATTCTGTATTATCAACCATCCTAATATGCCACCTGACCTTGCGCGCATTGCAGCCTTCTAAAAAATTGCATGGACTGCGCCGTGGGTTAATAAATGACAACAGTGTCCACCCCGTGTAAAAACAAGGAAATCTGGGTGCTATTCTTTATCCAAATGTCTTGATGTGCCTCATTGACCCACAATGCCGACCCATCATGCCCAAGCAAAGGATTCCAGATGAAACGACACTTCGAACGTCGCCACCACTCGGCACATGTCCAGTTGACCCGGCGCATCGTCTGCGCCTTCGCGACGATCGTTGTGGCCCTTGCCACCACCATCGGCGCGAGCGGCTGTTCGTCCTCCCAGAACGCCTCGAGCGCCTACACACTCGTCGAGAATGGCAAGCTCACCGTCGCAAGTGACTTGGCCACGCCCCCGTTTGAATACGTCAACGATTCTGGCGAAGACCAGGGCTTTACCTATGAACTCATGGGCATGATCGCGGACGAGCTCGGTCTGGAGCTCAACTACTTGCCGGCGCAAAAGTTTGACGGCATTATCCCCATGGTCAAACAGGGTGTAAAGACCGATGTCGGCGCATGTAACATCACGATTACCGATGAGCGCAAGAAAGAGGTCGACTTCACCGACCCCTATATCGACTCCAACCAGGGCGTCGCAGTTGCAAAGAACACTGGATACGACACGGTCGATAGCCTCAGCGCACCGGGCGTCAAAATTGCCGTGCAGTCGGGTACCACGTCCGAGGAGTGGGCAATCGAGAACCTGCCGCAGGCAACCACCGTCAACTTTGACGACTGGACGGCAGCCTTCACCGCCGTCATGAGCGGTCAGTGCCAGGCGGTCGTATGCGATCTTCCCGTTGAGCAGTGGATGGTTTCGAATTCCTTTACCGGTATGGAGATCATCAAAGAGGTTCCGACGGGCGAGCAGTTTGGCATTGCCGTCTCTAAAGACAACCCCGAGCTGACACAGGCCATCAACGATGCCCTTGCCAAGATCAAGAGCTCCGGCGCCTATGACAAACTGTACGAAAAGTGGTTTGGCATGGCACCCACGAGCGGGTCCGATAACGAGGATGCCTCGAGCTCAGAGGACGCGACGGGCGCTTCACTCGCCGTCACCTCGGCGACCGCCAAGTCAAACGAAGACGGCGGCAACGGCGTGCTCGGCGGCATCGCAACCCGCCTGACCTGGGAAGCGACAACGGGTAGCGACGAGGGCGACGTCTCGCAAATTGAGCTTGAGCTGCCCGAAGGCGGGTCATTTGAAAGCACCGATGTTAAGGTCACGCTGCTCGACGGACTGAACCAGACGGGTGTCAAGGCATCGTGCTCGCTGGACGGCTCAAAGCTCGTCATCAAGTTCGCCGATCCCGTCGCTGCCGGCTCGCAGATTCGCGTTGTCGTCCCCGACGTCGTATTCCCGAGCAACGCAGGTGCCTATGCCGTCACCGGCAGCTATGTCACCGACGGCGACAAGCGAGATCTTCCCGAGAGCAACACCATCAGCGTCTCGGAGAGCACCATGGTGCAAGAAATCGTCGCCTGGCTCGATGCCCAGCCTTGGGTTGCCGCATGGAACTCCAACCCGTTTTTGGGCATGTTCTGCAAGCCGCAGATTATCGTCACCTCAATCGCCTCGCTCTTTAAGGGCTGGGGCATAGCACTTGCCGTGACCGCCATCGGTTTTCCGCTCGCCATCCCCATCGGCTTGCTGTTTGCCTTTATGAAAATCAGTCATAGTCGTATGCTGCACGGCATCGCCGTGACATACATCAACGTCCTGCGCGGAACCCCGCTCTTCCTGCAGATCTACATTGCGTTCTTTGGGTTCCCTATGATCGGTCTCAACGTGCCCAATCTGCCGCTCGGCGTTGGCGTGCTCGCCATCAACTGTTCGGCCTATCTTGCCGAGATTTTCCGTGCCGGCATCGAGAGCGTACCGCATGGTCAAGCGGAAGCTGCTTACTCGCTTGGCATGACTTGGTCCCAAGTTATGTCGCGCATCGTGATCCCGCAGGCTGTACGTTACGTTATACCGACTATGACCAGCGAGTTCGTCATGCTGTACAAGGACACGTCGCTGCTTTCGAGCGTTGGCGTCATGGAGCTCATGCTGTTCTCCAAAAACCTCACGGCCACCACGGGCAACATTACGCCCTACATTTGCGCCGCACTTTACTATCTGGTCGTGACGATTCCGCTCATCCACATCGTCACCAAGGTGGAGCACCGTCTCGCCGAGCGCAGCAAGCGCTAACCGCTCATACATAGCATTCGCAACCACGGCCCGCCGCTTCGTCTGAAGATCGGGCCGTGGTTTTTTCGGTTCGCTCGGCGCTTATGCTCTATCACGAAACAAAAGATTGGCATGATAGTAAAGATTATTTGACATCAGCTGCCGCAATCCTTGCGGCAGTACACCTGAGCCGTCAGCAGAAAGGATCTTGCATGTGCGGTTTTGTCGGTTTTACCGGTACAGATGAACAGAGTGAGCTGGTTCTCACGGCCATGATGAATCGCATCATCCACCGTGGTCCCGATATGGGCGGCCAGCATATCGTTGACAACGTTGCCCTTGGCTTCCGTCGTCTTTCGATTCTTGATCTTTCCGAAGCTGGAGCTCAGCCCATGTCGAGCGATGACGGCAAGGTCACGATTGTCTTCAACGGAGAGATCTACAACTTCCAGGAGCTTCGCGCCGAGCTGGAGGCAGCCGGCTACGCCTTCCACTGCAACGCCGATACCGAGGTCCTGGTACACGGCTACGAGGAGTGGGGCGAGGACCTGGTCAACCGCCTGCGCGGCATGTACGCGTTCGTGATTCACGACCAGAACAAGAACAAGCTCTTTGGCGCTCGTGACATCTTTGGTATCAAGCCGTTCTATTACTACCAGGCATCCGATGGCTCGCTGCTGTTTGGCTCCGAGATCAAGAGCTTCCTGGACCATCCCAAGTTTGAGAAGGCTGTCAACCACGACGCGCTGCGCCCCTACCTGACGCTGCAATTCCCCGCCACGGAGGAGACCTTCTTTAAGGGCGTGTTCAAGCTTGCCCCAGCGCATTGCTTTACATATGACCTGACGACCAACACCATGGACATCAAGCGTTACTGGAGCTGTGACTTCACCGACGACAACTCCAAGACCTTCGAGGAGTACGTGGACGAGTGCGACAAGGTCGTGCACGAAAGCGTCGCTGCGCACCGAATCGCTGATGTTAAGGTGGGCTCGTTCCTTTCTGGCGGCGTTGACTCCAGCTACATTGCCGCCTGTCTCATGCCCGACACCACGTATTCTGTCGGCTTCGATTACAAGAACTTCAACGAGACCAACTACGCTGCCGAGCTTTCCGACAAGCTGGGTATCAAGAACGTTCGCAAGATGATTACCGCCGACGAGTTCTTCGATGCACTGCCAGATATCCAGTACCACATGGACGAGCCGCAATCGAACCTGTCCAGCGTGCCGCTGTACTATCTGGCGCAAATGGCTTCCGAGGAGGTCACCGTCGTCCTTTCGGGCGAGGGTGCCGACGAGCTGTTTGCCGGCTATGAGTGGTACGAGGACACCCCCGAGATGCGCTCCTTTAAGAAGCACGTTCCGCTCGGCGTACGTCGCGCCCTGGGCTCACTCGTTCAGCATCTCCCCTACTTTAAGGGCCACAACTTCCTGACAAAATGCGCCGAGGTTCCCGAGCGCTGGTATGTGGGTCAGGCAAAGGTGTTCGACCCGTCCGAGGTCGACGAGGTGCTCAAGCCTGCTTATGACACCGGCAAGAACGCCGCCGAGATGTGCGCCGAGTACTACAAGCAGGTTCCCGATTGCTGCGAGCTTTCCAAGAAACAGTATTTGGATATGAACATGTGGCTGCCGGGCGACATTCTGCTCAAGGCCGACAAGATGTGTATGGCGCATTCTCTGGAGCTTCGCGTCCCGTTCCTGGACAAGAAGGTCATGGAGTTTGCCGAGCACATTCCCGCCAACTACCGTGTTAACGAAGAAGGCTGCAAGCTCGTCCTGCGTCACGCCGCCAACCGCACGCTGCCCGACGAGTGGGCAACGCGCAAGAAGGTGGGCTTCCCCGTACCGGTCAAGTTCTGGCTGCGCGAGCAAAAGTACTACGACTACGTAAAGGAATACTTCACCGCACCGTGGGCTGCTGATTTCTTTGACACCGATGCGCTCATGAAACTGCTTGACGATCACTTTGAGGGTCGCGCGCTCAACCAGCGCAAGATCTATACCGCGCTGACGTTCCTCATCTGGTACAAGCGCTTCTTTATCGACGAGGACAAGGGCGCCGAAGTCGCCGCGTAAGTTTCGTTATGAATTAGCGGTGAACAGCACGGGGTTTCCGCTATACTCAATCCCTGCGGGCGATTGGCGCAACGGTTAGCGCAGGTGCTTTACACGCACAAGGCTGGGGGTTCGAATCCCTCATCGCCCACCACTGATTTGATAGGCTCCCAGAAATGGGGGCCTTTCGTTTTCGTACCCAGTGCAGAGGGATTCGAACCCGCAAGGGTGCGGAGCTGAGGAAACGCGAAGCGTTTTCCAGCGCAGCACGCGAGGAGCGAAGCGACGAAGCGAAAGCGGGCGGCGCCAGCCGCACGCGAGATCCCTCATCGCCCACCACTGAATTGATAGGCTCCCAGAAATGGGGGCCTTTCGTTTTCGTGCCCAGTGCAGAGGGATTCGAACCCGCAAGGGTGCGGAGCTGAGGAAACGCGAAACGTTTTCCAGCGCAGCACGCGAGGAGCGAAGCGACGAAGCGAAAGCGGGCGGCGCCAGCCGCACGCGACATCCATTTCGTCTTGCTATCTAGCCTTATTAGTCCAAAATTGCTGCTACCAAATCGGTAACAGTACTCATATTTGATGTTTTTTGACCAGCAGGTCTCCCCCGCCTTAGCAAATCTAAGACAAAACGGGGTCCAGACCGCTGAATCGTGTCGCATATGGCACGTCCGAAGTCCGGAACCCGGTCCAAATTGAGTTATTGCGCTATGTTAGGCCAACACACCCGACAGGATCTCGATCAGACTGTCCACATCGGCTTCCTCGCAGACAAGCGGCGGCAGGAAACGCAGCGTGTGGGCACCAGTAGCGTTAATCACGGCACCGGCCTCCAGCGCTCGGGCAACAATGTCATGCGCATCGCCCGCAGCATCATCCAGATCGCAGCCGAGCATCAAGCCGCGACCGCGTACCTCGACCACATGCGGCAGCTTGGTGAGCTTTGCCTCCATATAAGCACCCACCTTGGCAGCATGCTCGCCATAATCGCCGCGCACGAGTGTGGAGAGCGTCGCGGCGCACGCCGCGACGGCCAAGCAGCTACCGCCAAAGGTCGAACCGTGATCGCCCGGCTTAAACACGTCGGCGATCTCCTTCTTTGCCACCACGGCACCCATGGGCACGCCATCGGCAATGCCCTTGGCAAGGCTCATAATGTCGGGCTCCACGCCATAGGTCTGGAATGCAAACGGCTTGCCGGAGCGGAAGATGCCACACTGGACCTCGTCGGCGATAAACACGGCGCCCACCTCGTGCGCCAAGTCGCGCGCCGCCGCCATAAACTCCTCGGTCATGGGGTGCACACCGCTCTCGCCCTGAATCGGCTCGAGCATCACAGCGCAAATCTCGCTTCCCAGCTGCTTGAAGATTGCACGCAGCTCATCGACATCGTTGGGTGTGCAGGCCACAAAGCCACCCGGCAGCGGGCGGAAGCTGTCCTGCAGCCAATCCTGCATGGTAGCGGCAATGGTCTCGAGCGTGCGACCATGAAAGCCGCCGCGCATGCATACGATGGTGTTACCGCCGTTACCGGCACGCTTGGCGTACAGACGTGCGAGCTTCATCGAGCCCTCGTTGGCTTCGGCACCAGAATTGGCAAAGAACGTCTCCCACACCTGCTCGTCCGCAGCCGGGGCACCGAGCGCGGCGGCCGTGGTCTCATCGCCGGCGGCAATGGCATCGGCCAGAACGCACGCACCATCTACGTCGTCATTGGCAAGCTTGGACAGCAGCGCCGCGACCTGGCCGCGCTGCTCGATGTAGAAGTAATTGGAGACATGCATGAGCTTTTTGGTCTGCGCCTCGAGCGCCGAGAGCACTGCAGCGTTGCCGTGGCCAAGGCTGCACACACCGATACCGGCAAGAAAATCAAGATACTCACGGCCGTCATCGCCGGCGAGCTTCATGCCGTGGCCCTCGACAAACTCTACCGGAGAGCGACCAAAGGTATGCATAACGTAATGGGATTCGAGCGATTGTTGAGTTGCAAGTGACATGGGATGCCTTTCGTTGGGCGCCGTACGGCGCGGGGCTATGGGTGCAGGGACGCGACGACCGCGGGTCAGCTAGACCGTCTGGAGCTTCTCGACCTCGTCGAGGTTCTCGGTCAGGCGCGCCGCAAACGTCGAAAGCGGGTGTGGATGCGTATCGAACTCGTAGGCCGTCTCGGTGGAGTGGATCACGGTACCGACGCCAGCATCGGTCAGCAGCTCCAGCAGCAGCGAGTGCGGCGTCGTGCCGTTGATGATGTGGGCTCGGAACACGCCAGCGGCAAGCGCATCGACAGCGGCGCGTAGCTTGGGAATCATGCCTTTGTCGACCTCGCCCCCATAGAGCATCTCATTAACCTCGTCGAGCGTCAGGTTGGAGATGAGCGAATCCTTGTCGCTAAAGTCCTTATACAGGCCATCGACGTCGGTAAGGAAGATCACCTTATGCGCGTGGAGCGCCGCCGCAACGGCGCCGGCGGCGGTATCGGCGTTGATGTTGAAGAAGCCGCCGTCCTCCCCCGCCGCGACCGTGGCGATAACAGGAATATACTCGCTGTCGAGCAATCGCTCGATATAGTCGGTGTTGACGTGCGTGACCTTGCCTACGCGGCCGAGCTCTGGGTCGAGTGGCTCGGCGATAAGGGTGCCGGCGTCGCTGCCGGACACGCCCACGGCCAGGTTGCCGTGGTGGTTGAGCGCCGCGACCAGCTCCTGATTGACCTTACCGCCCAGTACCTCGCGCACGATGTCCATGGTGGCAGGCGTAGTCACGCGCTGGCCGTTCTTAAACTCGACGGGGATGTCGTAGTGGCTGAGCGCCTCGTTGATGGCCTTGCCGCCACCGTGCACGATAACAGGGCGCATGCCGATAATCTTGAGCAGGACGATGTCGCTCATCACGTCACGACGCAGCTGCTCGTCGACCATGGCGGCGCCGCCGTACTTGATAACGACCGTCTTACCGGTCAGGTTCTTAATCCACGGCAGCGCCTCGAACAGCAGCTGCGCGGTAACTTCGTTGGATTCGTTCGAGCGGCAATCGCGTGCGAACTTCATAGTCTGCCTCGTCTTTCGTGTAGCTATCGCGCCGCACCTCGTTGCCCGCGATTGCAGCGGGACGCGCGGCACATCGGGACTCTAGGAACGGTAATCACCGTTAATGGAGATGTACTCGTGCGTGAGGTCGCAAGTCCACACGGTGGTCGCCGCGTCCCCTGCGCCCAGGTCTGCTGAGATCACGATCTCGGGCGCCTCAAAGCGACGCAGCGCCTCGTCCTCGTCAAAGGGAACGGTCAGGCCGTCGCGGCAGACGGGCATACCCATCATATCGATGGACACATCTTCTTGGTTAAATTGCACGCCGCACTTGCCGAGCGCCATGGCAACGCGGCCCCAGTTGCAGTCGTGGCCGGCGATGCAGGTCTTGACGAGCGGCGAGTTGGCGACAGCACGGGCGGCGATATCGGCCTCCTCGTCGTTCGCGGCACCGGTGACGTTAACCGTCACGAGCTTGGATGCGCCCTCGCCATCTGCGGCAATGTTGCGCGCCAGGCTCTCGCACACCTCATGCACGGCAAAGGCCAGCTCGCCGAAGGCGTCAGAGCCCTCGACAATAGGCTCGGCATCTGCGGCAGCGCCGGAAGCAAGCATGATGCAGGTGTCGTTGGTCGAAGTATCGGAGTCGACCGTTACCTTGTTGAAGGTCTGCTTGACGGTGGAGAGTAACAGGGCGTGGAGCGCCGCCGGCTCGGCGGGGGCATCGGTAGTGATGACCGCGATCATGGTGGCCATGTTGGGCATGATCATACCCGAGCCCTTGCACATACCGCCCACCGTATAGGCATTGCCCGCGTGCCCCGCGGCCTCGCTGCGGTAACACACGGCATACTCCTTGGAGTGCGTGTCGGTCGTCATGATAGCGCGGGCGGCATCGGCGCCACCATGGGCAGAGAGTGCCTCGTAGGCGGCAGGAACGGCGGTCTCAAACGTGTCGATCGGCAGAATCTGACCAATTACGCCCGTGGAGGCGACCATAATCTGCTGGGGCTCGCAGCCGATGACCTGCGAGGCGATGTTGCAGGTCTCGCGCGCGCAGGCAAGACCGGTCTCACCCGTGGCGGCGTTGGCGTTGCCAGAGTTGATAGAAACACCGGCGATGATGCCATAGCCCTTGTCGGCGCCGCCCAGGTTGGCACGGCTCACCTGCACGGGCGCCGCACAAAAGCGGTTAGTCGTAAACACGCCGGCCCCGGGACAGGGTTTATCGGGCACGACGAGCGCGTAATCCAGGCGCTCGGGATTCTTGCGGAATCCGGCATGGATGCCCGCCGCCTTAAAGCCGGCTGCCGCCGTTACGCCGCCCTCTACGGCACGAATCTTGATATCGAACTGCTCTGTATTCATCGTCTTTATGACTCCTTATGTCAAACAAAAAAAGGGGCATCGGTTGGTGCGCCATGCCAGCCACAATCATGAGGCCAGCTTAAGAGTGGCGCCCAACTCGATACCCGACTACCAAATCGTTAACAATCGAATGTGCTACACCGGGCACGCCACTGTGGGCAAGCCTCGTCGCTCATCAAATCCAAAGACGATATTGGCGCACTGAACCGCTTGGCCCGCCGCGCCCTTGCACAGGTTGTCGATGGCGCCCGTCGCCACCAGTACGCCAGCGCGCTTGTTGAGCGCAAGGCCAATTTGGGCAGCGTTGGTGCCGACGACCGAAGCCGTCTTGGGCTGCCGGCCGGCATCGAGTACGCGCACAAAGGCGCGACCGGCGTAGAACTGCTTGTAATGGTCGACAACGTCCTCAAGGGTCAGCGTGTCGAGAGCCTGCGGCGCGAGCGGCAGCGTCACCGTGGAGAGCAGGCCGCGCTTGAGCGGTGCCAGATGCGGGGTGAAGACGATGCGGTCGGTCAGGCCAAGAATCTGCTCGATCTCGGGCGTATGACGATGCTTGCCCACGCCATATGCCTCCAGATTCTCGTCTGCACTGCAAAAATGCGTGCGGGCGTTGCAGGACTTACCGGCACCCGTCACGCCGCTGATAGCGTCGACGATCACGGGGCCGCTCTGGGCAACCCAGCCGGCGCGCACGGCAGGCGCGGCAGCAAGGCTCGTTGCGGTGGGATAGCAACCGGCGCAGGCAACCAGCACGGACTTGCCGCCAGCATAATCGGATGCGGCGGTCTCCAAGTCCCGACAGAACAGCTCGGGCAGACCAAAAGCACGCGTCTTGAGCAGCTCAGGGCTCGTGTGCTCGGCGGCATACCATGTCTCGAACACGGCCGGATCGCTCAGGCGATAATCGGCCGAAAGGTCAAAGCAGGAAACGCCCGTGGCAAGCAGGGTGGGCACCTGCGCCATGGCGGCGGTGTGCGGCACGGCCAAAAAGACAGCGTCGCAGGTCTTGAGCTCGGGGGCATCATGCGTGGTGAATTTCAGATCGCTCACGCCGGCAAAGCTCGGGTACACCGCAGACAGCGGCTGTCCGGCATCGGCATTGGACGTAATGGCAACAAGTTCAAACTCGGGATGGCCGAGCACGAGACGAATGAGCTCGGCACCGGCATATCCTGCCGCACCGACGATTCCAACCTTCAAAGACATATCAGACTCCTTGTCTGCGATTTATGCACCGATGCGCATTTCGCAGCGGTCGTTATGAAGTGGGTTGAAACTTTAGCACCAAAAGATGCATATATACGCAAATCTTTTACATATTCATGCATTGAAACAGTCCCGACACATTCACTCGAAGGAATTGACAAATGAATACGGGCCCCATATTGCCCAGTGCACCTTACGGTGCCGTTGCGATGTGGGGCCCGATATAGACGGTTATTTAAATTGTTGGAGCCGTCGGGAGAACTCTTTTAGAGCTCGACAGGTACCCATTCGTCGTGGTTGCAGATGAAAGCCTCCGGCTCCTCCACGCTAAAGAAGACGAGCGTGGGATCGCCTGCGCCCTCGTAGTGCTCGCCTAGGCGCTCCAGGTGCTTCCAGCCTGCCTCACGCATATCGGGAGCGGCCTGGTCGTCCAGACCCGCATGCCCGCGCAAGATGAGCCAGCCATGGCCCGGCCACCAACTCGTGGCCTCAAAGCGTTGATTTTGCAGCAGCTCTTGCCACACGTCTTTGGTGCGCGCCGTTACAAACCACAGCTTGCCGTCCTGGATCTGCGCAAACGAAAACGGACGCACATGCGGCTGTCCGTCAACGCTCGTCGCCAAATACCATGCCGGCACCGACGTCAGATACTCCAACACCGTATTCAATCCGTCCACGTTTCCTCCTGCCACTAGCTAATTTGGAACGGGTAGTTAATTTGAGACGCGCTAGAGCTCCAGACGCTCTTCGCTGCCGTCGATATCGCAGAAGCGGGCGACGATATTGCGGACCGAGAAAAACGCAAGGCGACCGTCGTTGGCGCTCTTGTGATTCTCGCCAATGCCCACCATGTGCTTAAAGCCAGCTTCGCGAACGCGGTCGCTCACGACTGCATCGTCCTCGAGCGCGGCCTCGCCGGTTAATACGATCCAGCACTCCCCCGGCTTCCAGCCCGAAAGCTCAAACTTGGGGTTCGCGCCGAGCTCTGCCCACACATCCTTGTCGCGCGAGGTGCAAAACCACAGCTTGCCATCATCGACCATGGCAAACGAGAACGGCCTCACGCGCGGCTGATGTCCGTCCGTCACGTCGATCGTGGCAAGATACCACGCCGGAATACGCCTAAGATACGAACAGGCGCGCTCGAGCTGCGCCGTGCGGTCGTTGTCGGTCATAGGGACCCCTTTCCTGCGCTCGAATCGCGCCTAAACAAGTTGAAGATTGATGACGATGACGCAGATGAGCAGCAACGCCGTCACCACCGCCGCCAACGCATCGCCGCGGCCAAATGCAAGCGCATGCAGATGCGTGCGGCCCTGCTCGCCATGATAGCAACGGGCATCCATGGCGGCAGACAGCGTTTCGGCATGACGGAACACGCCCGTGAACAGCGGAATCGCCACACTGCCGAGCATACGCACGCCGCCGAGCGGGCCTCCCGTCACGCGCGCACCGCGGCTCGCCTGCGCATCGGCCGTCTGCTTCATCTCGGTGGCAAACTGCGGCATAAAGCGCAGCGCGATACCCATGATCATGCCGAGCTCGTGCGCAGGAAGTCCCACACGCGCAAACGGCGCGAGCAGGCGCTCAAAGCCCGCGGTGAGGTCGAGCGTCGGTGTGGTGAGCGTGATAGCGCTCATACCGGCCATCATCAAAGTCAGGCGGCACGCCATAAAGGCGGCGGAATGTAGCGAGCCCTCGCTTATCTGCAAAAAGCCGAGCTGCCACAGAATGCGCCCGCTCTGGTCGGAAAACAGGTTGAGCACCGCGACCACCGCGACAATCGCCAGCAGCGGTGCCATCGATGACAGGACGCGACGAGCCGGCACCCGGGACACGGCATAGATCAGGACAACGAAGGTTGCGATCGGGACCAGTCCGCGGAAGCTGCTGACCGTGAGTGTCGTGATCAGAAACACAAAGCCCAAGAGCAACTTAGTTCGCGGGTCCAGGCGGTGGATTGCACTATCGCCGGGATAGTAGCTACCAAACGAAAACGCCTCCATTAACAGCCCTCCTCTCGCACGACCGTCTTGGATTTGGTCTTGTCCGAGACGTTAGAAGAACCGTCTGAGCAACCGATCAGCAAATCTGCCAACTCGTCGGCCAACGACTCAACCGTATAGAGGCCGTCAAAGCGCAGCGGCACGCCTGTCTTCGCAAGCGCCAGCGCCATGCGCTGGGCAGCGGGAACACCCAAGCCGATTGATTTAAGCTCATCCGCATGCGCAAAAACCTGAGCGGGCGTGCCCTCGGCAAACACCGCACCTTTGTTCATCACGACAATACGGTCGCAGCAATTGGCCAGGTCATCCATACTGTGCGAAACCATGACGACGGTCAGGCCCTCGTCATGAAGATGGCCGATGAGCTCCAGGAAATCCCTGCGGGCTGCCGGATCGAGCCCCGCCATGGGCTCATCGAGTACCAGGACCTCGGGCTCCATGGCAAGCACGCCAGCAAACGCCACGCGCCGCTGCTGCCCGCCCGAGAGCTCAAAGGGGCTCTTGTCGCCCACCGTGGCCAGGTCGAGGCCCACGCGCGCGAGCGATGACGCAACGCGGCGGGCAACCTCGGCCTGCGACAACCCAAGGTTATGCGGACCAAATGCCACGTCCTGTGCCACGGTCTCGGCAAACAGCTGACGCTCTGGATACTGAAACACCACGCCGACCTTTGCCTTAACCGCGGCGGCATCTTTCTTGTTTACCAGGTCGAGCCCCAATGCGTAAACGGAACCCTCCTGGGGACGAATCAGACCGTTGAGATGCTGAACCAGCGTCGATTTACCCGAACCGGTATGGCCCGCAAGGCCCAGGAACTCGCCACGACGCACCGTTAGCGACACATTTCGCAACGCCCAGGGGCTGCTAGGGTCGTTGCCCCAGAGGGCCTGCTTGTTCGATGTGCCCTCGGCGGCTGAGCGCTTGTGCCAACGGCGACGCTCACGGGCGCTCAGCGAATAGCTATACGAAAGGTGCGAAATCTCGATGACGGGCTCCGGCGCGTCTGCGCCATCGAGCGCAGAGGAAACGTTGTCGGGAATACGAAGATCGGACGCAAAAGGCCGCCCGACGATGCCTGTCCTACTCCGCTCGGCATAAGCCTGCGCTATATCGGCGACCATATCCGCCTCGCGCACCTGTGCGCAAATGGGCACGCCCTTCGCGCGAAGCGCCTTGCCAAGACAGCACGATGCCGGCATATCCAGGTTCAGCCGTGCAAGTTCGTCCGCCCGCGTCAAGATCTCCTCGGGCGTACCGAGCATGGCAACGCGGCCCGCCTGGAAGACAGCAACGCGATCGGCCTCAGCGGCCTCTTCCATAAAGTGCGTAATCATCACGATGGTCATGCCGCGTTCGTGCAGCGCGTGACAGGCCTTCATAAGGCCCTTGCGCCCGCGCGGATCGAGCATCGAGGACGCCTCGTCCAAAATGAGCACACGCGGCTCCATGGCGAGCACGCCGGCAAGCGCCACGCGCTGCTTTTGTCCGCCCGAGAGAGCGTGGGTCTCGTGGCGCTCAAAGCCCACCAGACCCACGGCCTTCAGCGCCTCGCGCACGCGCTGCGCGATCTGGGCCGATTCGACCCCTAAGTTCTCGGGACCAAACGCAACATCGTCCTCGACAAGCGTCGCCACAAGCTGGTCGTCGGGATTCTGGAACACCATGCCCGCAGTCGAGCGGATATCGTAGACCAGCTCGGGATCGGACGCGTCCATGCCGTTGACGCACACCGTTCCCGCATCGGGCTGCAGCAGCGCGTTCAAATGCTTGGCAAACGTAGACTTGCCCGACCCGTTTCCGCCGAGGATGCAGAAAAACTCGCCATCCTCGATGTTCAGATCGATGCCATCGAGCGCCGGTACAGCACCGTCATAGCTAAAGGAAACGCCCCGACACTCAATCATGCGCGGCCTTTGACCTGGTCCTTCTTGGGCGTGATGAGATTAGAGACCGCCTTGTACACCGCCAGCGTCAACACCGAGTTGAGCACGGTCTTGATGAGGTTGAACGGCAGCACGGCGGGAATCATGAGCGGGGCGATCACATCGACCGAGCCATACCAGAACCAAACGCCGATGGTCAGGTTCGCGACCATGGACAGCGCCGTAGCGGCAATGACGCCGAGCGCCAGGCCAATCACGGCACCCTTGTAGGTGTGCATCTTCTGATAAACGATAGCCGCAGGCAGAATATAGCCCATCGTGGCAACCAAGTTCATAAGCGCGCCGACCCAGTCGCCCGTGGTAAGCGCATGGATAACGATCGCCATAGCGGCAACAGCGGTACCGGCACCGGGGCCATATGCAAACCCACACACCATCGCCGGCACCAGCGACGGGTCATACGTCAAAAACGGCGCCGAGGGAAGGATGGGCAGCTGCACATACATAAACAGGGCACCCAAGGCGCACATCAACGCCATGGTAACGAGCTGTTTGGTGCTCCACCTATTCGTGTTCTCAAAATGGATATGCTGCGACTGTTCAGACATAAGATCACCTGCCTCTTTCATCCGGACTCTAACCGTTGGTACTGGGATCTCACCAGTTCAGCCGGCATGCGAACCAACGCACACACGGGTCGCGGACTCATCGGCTCGGTCGCAGGCATCTCGCCTGCGCCACGGCGTCCCTTTGACACCGCCCGATTTACCGCCAGTGGGGAATTTCACCCCGCCCTGAAACAGCAATTGCAAGTGTAGCACGGGCAGGTTTTCGCGCAAGTATGCCAAGGGTAATTTATGGTGGGAGAAACGTTCCAGAAATGCGCCGGGACAGAGTAGTGCGACAATAACGCACCCCACCCATCCCAAAGTACTGCGCTTTTCGCGGCAAAGCCGCGAAACAGCAAAAGGGACCAGTCAACCCAACAACCACGTTCTCCGTTCGCTCCAAAGTAGTGCGCCTTTCGCGCAAAGCGCGAAACAGCGAAAGGGACACGTATCCCCATCAACCACATCCTTCTCCGCGAGCCGACCTCAAGGCCGTAAACGCAGGGAATCCGGGGGCGTGACGGGGGTTTCTCTCCGGAACATTCCGCAGGACGCAAAGAAGCTCCGCAGCGCGAAGCGCGATGCGGAGCCTCTTTGCATGTCCGAGGACGTTCCGGAGAGAAACCCCCGTCACGCCCCCGGATTCCCGGTGGGAGTTCTAGACCTTGTCGGCCTTAGTACATACCGCCGCCCTGCTGACCAGCGGTGGCAGCAGCGATAGCGTCCTCAAGCTGAGTGTTCTTGGGCACATCGGAGACGGTGGCCTCGGTGATGAGGATCAGGCTGGCGACAGAAGCAGCGTTCTGCAGGGTGACGCGGCTGACCTTGACGGGGTCGAGGACGCCCATCTCGATCATGTCGCCCCACTCGCCGTTGGCAGAGTTGAGACCCTGGCCGGCGGGCAGCTCGGCAACCTTGTCGACCACGACAGCGCCCTCAAAGCCAGCGTTCTTGGCGATGGTAGCGACCGGAGCGGTCAGAGCCTTCTTGACGATATCGACGCCGATCTTCTCCTCGGGGTCGTCAATCTCAACAGCGTCGAGCGCAGGAGCAGCGTCCATGAAGGCGACGCCGCCGCCAGCGACAATGCCCTCCTCGACAGCAGCGCGGGTAGCCTGCAAGGCGTCCTCGACGCGGTGCTTGATCTCCTTGAGCTCGGACTCGGTAGCAGCGCCGACCTTGATGACGGCAACGCCACCGGAGAGCTTAGCCAGGCGCTCCTGGAGCTTCTCGCGGTCGAAGTCAGAGGTGGTGTTCTCCATCTCGCCCTTGATCTGAGCGATGCGAGCGTCGATGGCCTCCTTGGAGCCAGCGCCGCCGACGACGACGGTGTTGTCCTTGGAGATGGTGACGGACTTAGCGGTACCGAGCATATCGGCGGTGATGTCAGCGACCTTCACGCCCAGCTCGTCCAGAGCGGCCTGGCCACCGGTGAGGACGGCGATGTCCTCGAGGATGCGCTTGCGGCGATCGCCGTAACCCGGAGCCTTGACGGCGCAGACGTTGAGAGCGCCACGGATCTTGTTGAGGACCAGGGTCGGCAGAGCCTCGCCGTCGATGTCCTCAGCGATGATGAGCAGGCCGCGGCCGGCGCGCTGGACAGCCTCGAGAACAGGCATGATGTCCTGGACGCTGGAGATCTTCTGGTCGGTGATGAGGATGTACGGATCCTTCATCACGGCCTCCATGCGGTCGTTGTCCGTGACGAAGTAAGCGGAGACATAGCCCTTGTCGAACTGCATGCCCTCGACAGTGTCGATGGTAATGTCGAACGTCTGGGAATCCTCGACGGTGATGACGCCGTCCTTGCCCACGACCTCCATGGCCTCGGCGATCTTCTCGCCAACCTCGGGGTCACCAGCGGAGATGGTGCCGACGGAAGCGATCTGCTCCTTGGTCTCGACCGGCTTGGCCTGCTTCTTCATCTCGGCGACGGCGGCGTTGACGGCCTTGTCGATGCCGCGACGGATGGCCAGCGGGTTAGCGCCAGCGGCGACGTTGCGCAGACCGTCGTTGACGATAGCCTGAGCGAGCAGGGTTGCGGTGGTGGTGCCGTCACCCACGGTGTCGTTGGTCTTGGTGGCGACCTCCTTCACCAGCTGAGCGCCCATGTTCTCGATGTTGTCCTCGAGCTCGATCTCCTTAGCGACGGAAACGCCGTCGTTGGTGATGGTCGGGGCACCGAACGTGCGCTGCAGAGCGACGTAACGGCCCTTGGGGCCCATGGTGACGGTAACGGCATCGGCCAGAGTGTTGACGCCCTTTGCGAGCTTGGCGCGGGCATCGGTGTTGAACGTAATGTTCTTTGCCATGGTAGGTAATCCTCCAAAAGAAATGTGACTCGCGTCGCCGCTTCCGAGTCCTATGCGGCAGGCGCGTTCAAAGACGAATCAGAGATTCTGACGAGGCTAGGCCTCGACGACGGCGTAGATGTCGTCGGCGCGCATCAGCAGATACTTCTCGCCGTCGACCTTGACCTCGTTGCCACCAAACTTACCGTAGATGACAACGTCGCCGACCTGAACGTCCATGGGAATGCGCTCGCCCTTGTCGTTGACCTTACCGGCGCCAACGGCAACGATGGTGCCGCGCTGCGGCTTCTCCTGAGCGTTGCTAGCGATGTACAGACCAGAAGCGGTCTTCTGCTCGGCCTCGTCGGGCTTGACCAGGACGCGATCTGCAAGCGGCTTCAAAGACGACATGCTTGTTTCCTCCTTTGTGGGCCGCGCGGTCATGCCGCGCGGGTTAACCCTTTTTGTTTGCGTACGCGTTGAATGGTACCCACGAATGGCGGGTTATACAACATGGAGTCAAAAAATCTTATTTTTTGGCACTTAGATTTTCTGAATGCCGGGGGATAACTTGGCAGTGGCTCCCGGGGCGGACCGGAGGGCATGAAGTTTGCTGCTCTACAGTCCTGCGCAAGACGGAAAGCACGTTAAGTGCTTTCCTTTGCGTGCGGAACTCGCGACAAACTTCATGCCCTCCGGTCCGCCCCGCGAGCCAGGTTGACCAACTCGGGCCCGGCATTCAGAAAAGTCAGTGCAGCAAAATGGCGATGCGGATAGCGACATGGGCATGGTTTTCGCCGCGCGCACGGGTCCCCCGGGGAGCACCGTGCATTTTTGGGAGTATTCAGCAGGCCAGGCTAAATGCATACGCGCCGGACATACTTTTTTGGTCCCAAGGATGCTTTCAGCGGGCGGTTTTGGTCGGTGGGCAGACCCCGTTGGGACAAAAAGGCATGCCTCGCGTCGCACCGGAGCCCGAAATGACGTCAATCTCCACAACGTTACCCGACTGCAGCGGCACCGACGGAACCTGCGTTGCTGAATACTCCGTTTTTTGCACGGCCCAGGCGGGGGTACATCAGGACCAGAAAGAACATCCCAGCCTATTTATGCAATCTGTAATGGAAAGTATGCAAAACACCAAGAGACCGCATTGCTGATGTCCAAATTGAGCGCGTGGGGGCAGCGGCGCCCCACCCCACGCTCAAATCAAGCAGAGCAGGGACGCTCACAGCGAGTCCCCACCGATATACAAACGCGGCTCGAGCGCCAACCCAAAATAGGCTGCCCGAGCCGCGTTTAACGGTACGGCATGATTATTAGCGCTCGTAAATCAAGTTGCCTGCTAGGTAGGTTGCCTGAACCTTGGTGGCCTGGAGCTCTTGGGGGTCGATGGTGAGCGGGTTTTGGTCCAGGACTACCAGGTCGGCGTACTTGCCAGGCTCCAAGCTGCCGAGGTTTTGCTCGTCGCCCGCTGCATAGGCGCTGCCCAGGGTGTAGTTGCGCAGAGCCGTTGCTGCATCGATGCGCTCGCTCGGCAACCAGCCGCCCGCGGGCCAGTGGCTTTTGGGGTCCTGGCGAGTGATAGCCGTGTAGAGCACGTTCATGCTGGTAACGGGCGTGATAGGGCTGTCGGTACCGAAGGCTTGGCGAATGCCGCGCTGCTTATAGGTTGCAAACGGCCACATGATGCGGCTGCGTTCCAGGCCCAGATCGCGCTCGGGTCCACCCGGGTCGAGTGTAATGTGGCAAGGCTGGCTCGAAGCAACCACGTTGAGCTTGCGCAGGCGGTCGATGTCCTCGGGCAGAAGGTTCTCCAGGTGCTCGAGCGTGTTATGGCCGTGCTGGGGCAGGCCGTACAGATCGGCCGCCTCCTCGAAGATATCCAGCGCGGCATGAATCGCACCGTCACCGATGACGTGGATGCGCACGGTGTGACCGCGCTCCGCGGCCGCCAGAACCAGTTTGCGCATGCGCTCAGCCGGGACCGTCAGACGACCCTGGTCGCCCGGGAAGCGCGGGTTGGTATAGGGCTCAGTGAGGTATGCGGTATGCTCGCTCGACACGCCGTCGAAGAACTGTTTAAAGCCTGGCGCCGAGAGCAGCGCATTGTTCGCGTAGCGGGTCTGGAGTTCTTCCAAGCGCGAT
The DNA here is from genome assembly GCA_958352845.1 of uncultured Collinsella sp. GTDB lineage: Bacteria > Actinomycetota > Coriobacteriia > Coriobacteriales > Coriobacteriaceae > Collinsella. Next base: position 3,111 of record CATWQC010000020.1, on the reverse strand, counting down.
TGGTCATCCAACAGCGTGGGGAACAGATGGGCACGAATGCCCAGCTTGCCGGTCGTCTGCAGCTTGTCGTAGACATCGTCGCGGATAAAATCGCAGCCCGGCATGGGCATGAGCGACATATCGCAGATCGAGGTAATACCCTGCTCGGCCATGCGCCTCATTTGATCGGCGTAGGCGCTTGCGATGCGATCTTCGCCCAGCCACTCAAGGCAGCGCGGCAACAGCTGCATGGCAGCCGCCTCGTGAGCAATGCCCGTGATCTCGCCGTTTGCGTCTTTGTCGTAGCTACCGCCCGCTGGCGGCTCGCTGTCGCGCGTGACGCCGAGCGCCTCGAGTGCACGGCTGTTGAGCCAAAGCGTGTGCCCATCGCCCGAATACATAACGCAGGGACGATCGGGGAATGCCGCATCGAGCGACGCCTTGGTAGGATGCTCGGGCGGGTCCCAACGGTAGTCGCGCCAGCCCTGCGTCACAACCCAAGCGTCGTCGGGCAGGTCCTGGGAAAACTCGAGTGCGTGTTGCACCAGCGCCGCCTCGGACGTGCCCATGTCCATGAGCATGTACGGCGAGGAGCCAACCGAGGTATGGAAGAAGTGCAGATGAGCGTCATGGAAACCGGGGCAGATGAATTGCTCGCCGTAGTCGACCACCGGCGTGGCAGCAGGGGCGGCGGCGATCACGTCATCGGGCGCACCGACTGCGACGATACGGTCGCTTGCGATGGCAATCGCCAGCTCGCGGGCGGTATCGATGCCGTCTTGCGCGGTAAAGACGTTCTTGGAGCGGATAATCCGATCGATATGTTGCATGGGCATCCCCATTTCTGGCAGGAAATTCAACACCCCCGAGTGTACTCCCCCGCCCTTGTAACAAAACCCCAAGCGGCAAACGGCAACTTTACCAGCCCTAGCGGCAGGTGGCATACTGGAGAGAGCCTGTACGATTTTGCGATCAACCCAGCAAGGAGCAAATCGACTATGACGAAGACCAAGGCACAGCAGATAATGGCGGCAACCGAGGTTCGCGCGGCTGACGACGTCACCGCGGCCATCCGAGATATCGCCGCCGAGTTTGAGCCCTACATCATCAAGCAGCGCCGGCACTTCCATAAGCACCCGGAGCTGAGCCTTGCCGAGGAGCGCACGACTTCTGACATCGCCAACCAGCTCGACGCCATGAATATCCCCTACGAGCGCCCCCTTAAGACGGGTCTGGTGGCGACCCTTCGCGGCACCGCGCCCGACGCCTATCGCGAGGACGGCACGCCGCGCCGCCGCATCCTGCTGCGTGCGGATATCGACGCCCTGCCCGTCACCGAGCAGACCGGCGAGGAGTTCGCCAGCGTCAACGAGGGCTGCATGCACGCCTGCGGCCACGACTGCCACATCGCCATGATGCTCGGCACGCTGCAGATCCTGCGCCATATGACCGACGACATCCACGGCGAGGTCCGCATCGTCTTCCAGCCCAGCGAGGAAAACGGCCAGGGCGCCAAGCTCATGATCGGCACGGGCGTGCTCGACGGCGTCGATGGTGCCTACGCCGCGCATATCTGGAGCGAAGTCGACGCCGGCACCGTGAGCTGTGAGCCCGGCCCGCGCATGGCAAACACCGACTGGTTCCGCATCGATGTCCGCGGCACCTCGTGCCATGGCGCCATGCCCCAGCGCGGCCACGACGCCGTTATGGTGGCTGCCGAGATCGTCAACGCCCTGCAGACCATCGTCTCGCGCGAGATCAGCCCCTACGAGCCGGCTGTCATCACCGTCGGCGAGCTGCACGGCGGCACCGCGCGCAACGTTATCGCCGGCACGGCCTACCTCGCCGGCACGGTGCGCACCTATGGCGACAAGACGCACGAGGAAATGCCCGAGCTTATGCGCCGCATCGTGGAGCACACCGCGGCAGCCCTGGGCGCAGAGGCCGAACTTACCGACTACACCATCGCCAACTACAAGGTCGAAAACGACGTCGCCTCGAGCGAGCGTTGTCGTCAGGCCGTGGTCAAGTGCTTGGGCCCCGCGGGCGAAGGCCATTATCGCGGCACGCTTTCGGGCGAGGACTTCTCGGAGTACCTGCGCCGCGTGCCGGGCGTGCTCGCCTTTGTTGGCACGCGCAACCCCCAGATTGGCGCCACGTACGCCCAACATTCTTGCTTCTACAAGATTGACGAGACCGTGCTGGCAAAGGGCTCCATGGTGGCCGCCCAGTATGCTATCGACTTTTTGGCCGAGCCCACGCAAGAGGAGCTCGACGGCCCCACGATCGCCGCGGTTGCCGAGACCAACCCCGACTTGGCCGCCAAGCTGCGCTCTGCCAAGGCCACGGCCGCTGAGGCGCGCGACGCCATGCACGATGCTCGCACCGCCCGCCATGCTGCAATCAAGGGCATCCACGATGCGCGGGCTGCCGCTCGCCACGAGGAGAAGCACAACGAGTAGTCGTCACACCCATCCATAACAGCCTGGCTAAAGCAGAGCGGGGGCGGACGTATCGAAACGTCCGCCCCCGCTCATTCTTCAAGCGCTATTTCTACCATTTCTACCCCGTCCCCAAATAGCAGGCGGCGTGGCTACTCGTCCTGAGGCTCCTCGTCGGAGCTTGGCTCGGACGCCGGCTCAGGTGCAGGTGCCGGCTCAGGCTCAGGCTCAGGTGCAGGCTCGGACTCAGATGCCGTCTCAGGCTCGGGCGCCGGCTCAGGCTCGGTCGCGGGAGCGGGTGCAGGTGCCGGCGAAGCATCCGGAGCACCGTAACCCGAAGGGGTGGACTTCTTCTCGAAGGGCAACACAAAAGTCAGGACGTCGTCCTTATCCTCATCGGCCCACTCGCTTGCATAGCGTGCGGCCCAATAGCCAACGGCACGGTGCTTGAGCATCTTGCCAAAGACCGTAAGAAATACGGTGACGAAAGCGACCAGCACCAAGAACAGCGCGAGCGTGACGCCACCGCCGGTAACAATTGCCTCAATACCCGTAGGACGATAGTAGTAGCTATACATACCGACAGAGGCAATGGCGCCAAAGACGACCGTCAAGATCCATGTGACAACGTTGGCGACCAGGCCCGTCAAAAACTCGGGAAGGAACGAAGCACAGAACAGCTTGGTCTTGT
>CATWQC010000019.1 GCA_958352845.1 uncultured Collinsella sp. | reverse complement strand
GCGACATTGCCGGCTGGACGGGCTCGGGCACCATGGCGGGCTGCGCATTTGCGAGCATGGTCGAGCACTACATTGGCTCGTACGAGATGAACGCACCCTACCTGGGTGGTTGTGCGCTGCACGATCCGCTGGCCGTTGCCGTGGCGATCGACCCCACGCTCGTAGGTGCGCTCGGCTGCAACCTGCGTGTTGATCTGCTGGGCGAGTACCGCGGTCGCACCATCTGCGATGAGCGCCGCCTGTCCGATCCGGACAAGAGCACGCTTGTGGCACTGACCGTGGATGCTCCGCGCTTCCTGTCCGAGTTCAAGACGCGTATGGCCCGCGTCCTGGGCTAAGTTGTCTTTTTGGGACGGGGCTTTTTTGACTGTTATGATTGGTGCGACCATTCGAACCAGCTAAAAGAGCCCGTCCCAAATTGACTACCGAGAGGATCTGCCATGGAGCGCATTGCGAGCTTTTCCGTTGACCATCTGTTGCTTGAGCCCGGCGTGTATGTGAGCCGCATCGACCGCGATCCGGCGACCGGGGCCGCCGCCACCACCTTTGACCTGCGCCTGACCACGCCCAACAAGGAGCCGGTCATGAACACGGCCGAGTGCCACACCATCGAGCACCTGGGCGCGACGTTCCTTCGCAATCATGCCGAGTGGTCGAGCCGTATTGTCTACTTTGGCCCCATGGGCTGCCGCACGGGCTTTTACCTGGTCGTGTTTGGCGAGGTGACGAGCGAGGAGATCCTGCCGCTCGTGCGCGAGCTGTTTGAGTTTATCGCCGGCTTTGAGGGCGATGTCCCCGGAGCCGCTCCCGAGGAGTGCGGTAACTACCTGGACCAGAACCTCCCCATGGCAAACTGGCTCGCGCGCCGCTACCTCGACCGCGACCTGGCCGATATCGACGAGAAGCACCTGCACTATCAGCAGGCGTAAGGGCTTTATCGCCCAAAACGCGCGCATTGGGCGCCTTCGCTTATGCGGGGGCGCCTTTTTGTTGAGTGGTCGGGACGAGTGTTCAAAATCGCTCATGTTTGTTCTGGAATGTTCGTATAGTCACATTTACGAACAGGAGTGAACATGCATATCTACTCTGTCAGCGATCCCGAGTTCAAGTCCTATGGCAACGTTTGGGATAACGTTCCGTCCGAGCTCACGTCGCCCGTGCTCGAGGCGCTTTCTGCCACGCCCATTCCCGAGGGCAGCAAGTACGTAGCAAGTGCGCCGGAGCTCGAGGGTGTCAAGGGTGCCGATAAATTGGGCTTTCTCATGTTTGGCGGCCGTCCCTTCCAGCTCGGTTGGTGCAATGGCCACAATACACGACTCAACTGCCTGGAGTATCATCGCGCCAGCGAGTTTAACCTGGGGGCGCGCGACTTTATCCTGCTCGTGGCGCATCGCTGGGAGATCGAGGACGGCAAGCTCGATACCGCTCAGGTCAAGGCGTTCCGCGTGCCGGCGGGTACGGTTGTCGAGGTCTTCAACACCACGCTCCACTATACGCCCTGCATGGTCGACGGAGGCGGCTTCCAGGTGATGGTGGCGCTGCCGGCGGGCACCAACGGCCCGCGTCCCGAGGCTGCATCCGACATGCCCGCAGCCGGTGACAGCTACTGCTACTGGAAGGCCGACAAGTGGGTCCTCTGCCACGCCGACAGTCCCAAGGCAGCCGAAGGCGGCTACGTAGGCCTCATCGGCAAAAATCTCGACATCACCGTGGACTAGCGCATCGCCCCAAACCACCACAAAGGTGCCTGTCTCCTTTGCGGTGGTTTGGGGCGGGCGGATATCGGGAAGTGCCAGACGGGGGAGGCTGCCGGGCGCCTTGCCGTCTGCGGATTTTGGGACATGCGGCCCGCTTTTTCGACCCATCTGTCGGTACACTAAAAGCACTATGGGTACCCGCGAGCGACATATCGGCCACGCGGCCGCCCGGACCGCACCGGCTGCGGATCCCAGGGGCGGCAGGCTCTTCGCCATGCCGAGATTCCTTGTTGGCATAACACATCGGGTATACCGTCACCGCGTCTTTGCTATCGCCGGCGTCATCACCGCGCTGTTCCTCATGTTTTTGGCAGTCTTGCCGGCGCTGTTCGCCTTCGACCCCAAACTTTCTAACGCCGTGCCCGCCTATAGCGAGGTGTCCGAAGAGGTCGTGGATGCGCTCGTCCATTCGAGCTCTCTCCCGCTGCTTGTCGCTGCAATTGTATTTTCAATTTGGGGCGTATCGGTCTATCTGCGCTGTTTGGACTATATGCTGCGCCGCCGCCTTGTTGCCATCGCCACCATCTGCGCCCTGTGGATGATCGAAGTCATTCTCAAGTACAAGTCGTTCACGCCGTTCTATGCCACCGTGCTGTGGTACCTGTACTACGTGCCCATGACACTCATTCCGCTGCTCTACCAGTTGTGTGGTCTGCGCCTTGCGGGCCTGGAGCAACACCGCCTGGGTCGCCGCTACTGCGCTGCGCTGTGGATTGTGGCCATCCTGCTTATCGGATTTGTGCTCACCAACGATTTTCACCAGCAGGTCTTCCACTTTGACCGTACAAGCGACACCTGGAGCAACGATTACACGTACGGCTGGGGTTATTTCGCCGTTCTCGTGTGGACGGCCTTTAACTTTGTGGCCTTTTTTATCCTGGTGGGCCGGTCCTCGTCCTTTCGCATCCAACGTTTCTCGGGCACGGCGGTGCTCGTGCTGCTGGGCGGCGCGTTCTTTGCCATCTCATATGCGTTGCGCGTGCCCTGGGCATGGAGGCTCAACTTCTCGCTCATCTATTGCGTCTTGTGTGTGGTGGCGATGGAAATCTGTCTCGATTGCGGTGTCATTCCGTCATATCACGACATCGCCGGCATCTTCGACACCTTGCCGCTCGACCTCAAAGTTCTAACGCGCGACCTGCAGGAAGTCTATGCCACGCCGGTGTCAAAGCCAATGCCGGTAGGCGTGTGCGAAGAGCTGCGAGCCCAGGAACACGGGCATGCCCATGCCTTTGCCGTGGAGTCCAATCCCGATGTAATGTACCGAGCCTTTCCACTGCTGGGTGGATCGGCCCTGCTTGCCCAAGACGTGTCGGATCTCAACGAGCTTAACCGTGAACTGGCACACCGTCGCATGGAGCTGCAGCGTCAAAACGAGCTGCTCGCTGCCGACTACGACCTTAAGACGCACCTGGCAGATCAAGAGGCCGAGACCTTGCTGGTTCAAGACGTGGACCAGGCGCTTGCCCGCGCGCTCGAAGGGATGTACGACCTGCTGAGCTCGCTGCCGCCGTTGACCGATGAAGCGTCTTCGCACGAGCGTTACCGCATGCTGCAGCGAGCCAAGATGCTCGTCGCCTATTGCAAGCGCAAAGGGTCGCTCACGTTGGCACAGCACGGGGAGAGCGGTTTTGATCGCGACCGCATTCAGCTCATTGCCAACGAGCTCGCAAGCGACCTGCGCACCATCGATATCGATTGCGCTTCGATTATCGCCATACGGCGCCCGATGCACGCCAGTACGGTAAGCGCCCTGTACGACTGCGTGTATGACTTTGCGTTTTTTGCCTACACCACCGACCATCCGGCGCTTATGTATCACTTGGGCGACCATGACCGATGCAGTGTCGAGCTGCGCGCCACGCTTTTTTCCAACGATGATGAAGATCTTTCGCAGACGCCCGCCGCGCAAGAGCTCGAAAGCGCTCTGCAAGGGCGCAACGTGGCATACCGCCTTGAGGGCGAGCCCGGCCAGCTGCGCATGATCGTCTTGATGCCGCGGGCGGGTGAATGACGATGCAGATTTCGCTCATCCTTCCCCAAATCGTTGCGCTCGATGTTGTCTTTGCCCTGGCTGCGTGTCTGCAGACGATTCACGTCCCGCTCATCGCATCGCGCCGCTCGTCCTATAACCGTAAGGTGATTTGTGCCTACGAGGCGAGCCTTGTACTTCACCTAGTTATTTCGGCGCTCATCTTGTTCGCGTCGTCTGGCTCATATCTGGTGGCGCCGCTTGACGTTTGCGCCAGGGCAATGGGCAGAGCGTTGTGGCTCAATGCCGTGATCTTTGCCTACGGCGTGGTGCTTATGGTGCACTATCGTCGCCCCGTCATGCTGGCCGAACTGTTGCTCGTTGCCGCCGTGACGCCGCCGGTGGTTTTTGCCATGGGCTCGGCGTGGACCGTTGTCCTTATCGCAGAGGGAGCGTTTTTCCTGTTCCGCTCCATTGCGGCGCTCTTGATGGATGTCCGCAACCGCCAGGAGGATATCACCGCGTTCTCGACGATCGAGACCATCAACGTGATTCCCGTGGGCATCCTGTATCTGGACCCGAGGGGCCGTCCGCTGCTCATGAACCGCTGCATGCGAAAAAACCTGGTGGAGCTTCATATGCCCACCGACCTAGGCGATATGAGCGGTACATGGAACGACCTGCGCAAACTCAGCATGCAAATGCCCGAAAGCAGCCAGAACCGCGTGCGGATTAATCTGGACCGCTTTGGTGAGGCGCGCGTTGTGGTCGAGGTTTCTCCCGCCGAGATTCGCTTGTTCGTGCACGATGACGTTATGGTTTCGGGCCGCCTCTTCGAGCGCATTATCGGTCTGGATGTAACAGAGTATGCGCATGCCCATGATCGCCTAGCGCAAGCCAACCACCTGCTTGAGCTTGCGGGCCAAGAGCTCCAAGCCCAGATCGAAGAAGTCAAAAAAGTTGCTGACAATGCGGCCTATCTGCGTATGCGCGCTCGCGTGCACGACGTGATCGGGCAGCGCCTGTCCATTCTCCATCGTTATCTGGAGGAAGGGCGCCTGGATGACGAGTCACTCGAGCAGATCGACCCGCTGCTGCGCTCAATCGCTGCCGATCTGCGCAGCGGGGGCGACAGCGAACCGGCAGAGCAACTGGGCGATATCGTCCATGCCTTTGGCCTGGTGAGCGTGCAGATCGATGTGGAGGGCGAGCTGCCAAACGACGCGCGTGTCGCCGCAGCATTTTTGCAGATTATCCGCGAAGCCTCGACCAATGCCACCAAGCATGCACAGGCGCATCGGGTCCATGTGCGCCTGTGGCAGGAGGGGACAGAAGACGGCGCTGTCGCGCGGATGGTCGTTTCTAACGACGGCGCGCCTGCACCCGTATCGTATCGCGAGGGAACGGGTATCCCAGGTATGAGGCATGTCGCACAGAATCTGGGCGGCAGCCTGGAAGTCCACACCGCCCCGCCCTTCACGCTTACGGTGTCCATCCCGCTCGCCTCCAGCGCCACGGCCCAAAGGAGAAGTTCATGATTCGCGTGTTAATCGTCGAAGACCAGGCTATCTTGCGCGAGAGCCTCGCGCGCTCCGTCGGTGACCAGCCCGACATGACGGTTGTTGCCGCGATCGCCGACGCCTCGGATGCCTTGGACGTTGTGCTTAAGGAGCGCCCGGACATGATACTGATGGACGTGTGCACCGAGCACGATTCCAACGGCATCGTGGCGGCGGCGCGCATCAAAGAACAACTGCCCGAGTGCCGCGTCATTATCATGACGGGTATGCCCGAAATCACCTTTGTGGACCAGGCACGCGAGGCGGGCGTCGACAGCTTTGTGTACAAGAACGTCGGTATCGACGAGCTTTTCGCCGTGATGCGCTCCACGCTGGCGGGTTACTGCACGTTTCCCAAGCCGCCCGAGAGCATCTTCTCGGGCACGGCGGCCCTCGACGATGTCGAGCTGTCGATCTTGCGCCTTGCCTGCGAGGGTAAAAGCCGCCGCGAGATCGCGGCCGAGCTGTTTATGAGCGAGGGCACCATCAAACGCCGCATCTCGGAGATTCTCAATAAGACCGGCTACGACAACATCATGCGCTTGGCCGTGCGCGCAGTAACGGAGGGCAGCATCGTTCCCAACATGGAGCGCTAGCGCTCGTTACGCATCGGCATAAAGCGGCGGGGCCGCAGGATCAACTCCTGCGGCCCCGTCTGGCATGTGCGCGGATGTGTCCGCCAATCCGCGGCTGTCGGTGTCTGCCGTTACGCGATGGTTGCGCTGTAGGAGGCGACGTCCTCGTAGGAATCGGTCAGGTAGGCGTCGATGCCGATGGTCGTATTGACGAGGTCGTCAAGGCTATCGAGCGTGCCCTTCGAGAACGTGAATTCCTCGGTGGCGTTGGTGCCGGGCATCAAGTGAGCCGAGAACCAGGGTTCCTTCATGGTGCCGTTGACGTTGGTCTTGCCGGAAGGAGCGTAGAAGGTCAGGTCCTTGTCGCTCTTGTTGGTGATGTTGACGACAAAGCCGATGTCGCCCCAGTCGTCCTTGAACTTCTCGGTGATGGTGATGGTGCACAGGTCGTCATCGGCGACGGTGACGGCGGGGGAGATTTCGATGCTCTGGACGTCGTCGTCTTCGACGGCCTCATCGATCTCCTCTTCCTTCTCGGCGTTCTCGCGATCCTTCTTCACCGTACCGGACAGATCCTTGTCGGACTTCGTAAAGATAAGCTTGTCGCCTTCCACCTCGAGGACGAGCTTGTCGTCCTTGAGTTTCAGGTCGTGCGACTCATCTTCGGCGGTAATCGTTACGGTGGTGGCGTCCTTGGCCTCCCATTTCAGGTCGGCGACCTCAAGGAACATGTCGAGGACGCCCGTGCCGTCTTCGTCGAGGATCAGGATACAGTTGAGGCCCCACTCCTTGAGCATATCCATGTACTCATCGGTGAGCTCTTCGCCGTCCAAGGTTCCACCCGAGAGTTCCCAGCTGCCGACGAAGTTGGCCTTGGGGTCTTTGCCGCCGCCGCTGCAGCCCGTCAGGGCAAAGGCGAGCGCCAGGACGCATGTCAGAAATGCGAGTACGGACTTTTTGAACGTTGTCTTCATGGTGTCCTCCTTCATCGAACGAAACCCATAGAAGCAAATGCGGGGGTGGCGGATCCCCCGCTCATTACCAGTTAGGGGCGCTAGGGCCGGGGCGTTCCGCAGTTGCTGCAGAACTTGCCGCCGTTTTCACTACCGCAGTTGGGGCAGAACCACTTGGCCGGTGCCGGGGCGGGTGCGGGACTACCGCACTCGGAGCAGAACTTGCCGGTGTTGGTGGCGCCGCAGCTGCAGGTCCATGCGCCGGCCGCAGGTGCGGCGGCAGGAGCCGGGGCGGGTGCCGGAGCCGGCTGCGGGGCGGCCTGCTGCTGTGCCTGGCCGGCGGCGAACAGCTGACTGGCGTTCATGCCGCCCATGCCGCCTGCCATGCCCATGCCCATAAAGCCGGTCATCGCGCCGTTGGGGTTGGTGGCTGCCGCGCGCATTGCGTCGCTCTGGGCGCTGGCAATGTTGGCTGCCGCCATGGTGGGATCGCGCATGACCGCGGCTTTCTGCAGGTCCTTGATCATCTGCTCGTCCTCTTGCGAGGCGGCGATGGAGTTAACGCCAAAGCTCACGATCTCGACGCCGCGCAGGTCACGCCAGTCGGCAGAGAGGACCTCGTTGAGCGCGCGGGCGAGCTCGGTGGTGTGGCCGGGGATGGCACTGTAGCGGATGCCCATCTCCGAGATCTTGGCAAAGGCGGGCTGCAGGGCGGTGAGCAGCTCGGACTTAAGCTGGCTGTCGATCTTGTCGCGCGTGTAGCTATCGGTCACGTTGCCGCATACGTTGGTGTAGAACAGCAGCGGGTTGGTGATGCGGTACGAATACTCGCCGTTGCAGCGCACGGAGATGTCGACGTCCAGGCCAATGTTGTTATCGACCACGCGGAAGGGCACGGGCGAGGCGGTGCCGTACTTGTTGCCGATGATCTCCTTGGTGTTGATGAAGTAGACACGCTGGTCCTTGCCCGCGTCGCCGCCAAAGGTAAAGCGGCTGCCGATATTGGCGAAGGTCTCCTTGATGGAATCGCCCAGGTTGCCGCTAAAGACGCTCGGCTCGCTGCCGGTATCGAAGACGAACTCACCGGGCTCCAGCGCGACTTCGATGATCTTGCCGTTTTGCACCACGAGCATGCCCTGGCCGTCGTTGACGGCGATGACCGAGCCGTTGGAGATGACGTTGTCCTCGCCGCGCGTGTTGGAGCTGCGGCCACCGGTACGTTTGCTGCCCTTGCAGGCCAAGACGTCGGCAGGCATCGATTCGCAGTAGATAAATTCCTTCCACTGGTCGGCCATGACGCCGCCGGCAGCTCCCAATCCAGCTTTCAAGAGTCCCATGGTGATCTTCCTTTCTCGTCAAAGGCCGGGTGGTATTGGTTGGATTGCTTAGTCGTCCTTGTCGTCTTTCATGACAACGGTGGTCTCGGCGTGGCTGAAGGTGTCGTGCTTCTCGGTCAGGTCGAGCTCGCCACAATACTCATCGGCATGGGTTGCTTCGTTGGCCGTCTTGAGCTGGCCTACCAGTAGCACGTCTCCGATAATCACGATGATCAGCGGCGCGATGACGTTGATGAGGATGCCCTCGATATCAAAGGTGAGGTAATCCGGATCGAAGGCGTATTCCCCCATAAAGAGAATCTGGGAGAGGATAAATCCGATCACGAAGAACAGCACCGAGGCGATGGCGAGCTTGGGCTTGGAGCAGGGGAGCACGCCGACCAAGCGGCCGGTCTGGCCGTTCATGGCAAACAGGTAGCTCTTGCCGTTCCACGAGGTGGAGAGCATCCAGACGGGGAACAGGGCGTAGTCGCTGTCTTCCCAGGTGTAGTCGAGCTGCTTGCTTTCGACCGTGGCATCGTCGTATTCGTCGACGACGGTCTCGCGCAGGGCCGAGATTGTGCTTTCTTCCATACGGCGTTCGGCGCGCGCCTTGCAGGTCTCGCAGTCCTCGTCGTAACGGTTGGCGATGTAGCCGGGCATATATGCGACCGAGAACGGGCGCAGCGCGTCGTAGTCAAACGGCTCGATGGCATCCATGTGGCCGTCGGGCATCTTGGACGATCCGTCGACGGGCACGCGCTTAAACGAGATATTGCCCTTGCGATAGGCATCGTAGTGGTCGGTGGTCGTGACGGTGCGGTCGGATTCCTCGGTCACGGTCTCGTTGGTCGCGTCAAAGTACACTTCGCCGTCAACGCGGGCGCCGTAGAGCCAAAACGGCACGTAGACACCTTGGACCTCGTCGATGTGGTTGCCGGTGACAAAGCTCTTGGGCAGCAAGATCTTGCCCTTGTAGTGTTCCTTGAGTGCGGCCGTGACGTCATCGCGCCCGAGCTTAAACGGAATCACTAGGTCGGGCGAGAAGTCGCCCGTGAGCTGGCCGGGCGCCACGGCGGAGTTGCCGCAGTACGGGCAGGTGGTGACGGCGACGGTGCCGTCGGACACGAGCTCGGCGCCGCACGACGAGCAGATGTAGCCGGCGTTTTGGGCGAGCTCCTGCACCGCGTCGTCGGCGACGGGCTTGGGCGTTGCGGCTGCCGCATCGGCTTTGGCGTCGGCCTTGTCCTGGCGCTCGCGATAGAGGGCCTCGACTTCTTCGACTTCAAAGCGCGAGTCACAGTAGTCGCAGACGAGCTTTTGCTCGGCGCTTGCAAAATGCAAGGGGCCACCGCAGGCAGGGCATTGATAGTTAACGCTCTCGAAGGCCATGATCGGTCCTTTCCGTGCCGGGGGCTATGCGCCGATGGCGCCGCCGCAGTATTCGCAGCGCCCACTGGCATCGGGAATGGTGGTGGCTCCGCAGAAGGGGCAGGTCACCGCGGTCTTGGGGGCCTTGGCGGCCACGACGCTGTCGCGTGTCTCCTGACGCAGCTGCACCAGCGCATCGCGGACTTCGGTTGCCTGGCGCTTGGCCTCGCGATATTCGATGGAGCCGCGCTGATCGATGGTGGAGTCGTTCACGCGCAGGTTGATCTCGGTAAAGTACGGCGTGTTGACGTGGATGGTCAGATTAAAGTCGTAATCCAGGTCGTAGCGCGGCGGGTTGTAGCTCTCGCGCTCGCCGTCCTTGGTCTCGCGATAGATCTCGGTGCGATGCTCGTCGATATCCATATCGCAGCCGAGTACCTGCGAGAACTCGATGATGTCGGGATTGGCGTCGCGCCAGCGGCTCTGCGAAGTGATGATCAGCAGGCCCGCGTCCTCATCGAGCATAATATTGGTGCGCCCGGCAGAAAGCGTGCGCGTGGGGTTGAACGAAGACAGGCGTTCGGCGTTGGCCTCGCGGTAGGCGAGTTGCTCACGGATGTCGTCCGCGGTGCTGGAGCGATAGCCGTGAAAGTAGGGGGAGAGCTTGCCGGCGCACTCTTTGCACAGGTAGCCTTCATTGATTTTTGTCTTACCTAGAAGTCCCAGCTCGGTACCGCAAATCGCGCACTCTTTCTTCTCGAACATCTTGTCAAAGAAGCCCATGGCTGCCTCCCATCAACTGGTAGCGTGTGTCACTTTTGATGATGGGGGAGTGCGCGATCCTTCGCGATACCCAGACGGCTCAAGGAGTCTCCACAACTGGGACACATGGCCCATTTTTCATCCGACACATAGGGACACTCCTTGCTGCGGGTAGTCATTGGGCACTCATTGGGGACGTACTTAAATGAGTGGCAGTTGGGGACACTCCTTGCCGAGCTAGAGGCCGCGCGTGTCCCTTCTGGTCCATGCGGCTCAAAATCGCGGCGTGATGTGGACGGCTGGGGTCAAATTTGCAGCATTTCAAGCCTGGCTTCGATATTGAGACTGGTTCTTTATTAAAATAGATTTCCGGACAATTGAGCGGCTGGGGGTTAACCATGAGGGGCATGGGAGACACAACCGCATATTTGCGTCGGGGCATTCGGGAGATTATATGCCTGGCGCTGTTCTTCTTCACGTTTTTGGCGTGCGAGTATCTTTTTGATGTGCGCATGGCCGAGTTCGTGTCTCCGGACGAGGTTGTTATTTATGAGAGCCTTGTTATCGGCGCGAGCGTGATTGGCTTTTTTGTGCGTCCTATTCTGTACTATCGCCGTCCCCATGCCATTGAAGCAACGAGTGACGTTACGGGCGTTTTGCTGGTGGCGGCATTGCTGCTGTTGATTATGGCGGTTCAGGTTGAGGTGATAATTGCCGGCGGTTTGGTGGCGTGCTGCGCGCTGGGCTACTGCGGATCGACTGCCCATGCAAACTTTGCGCGGCGCTTTGCACGGACGCCCTGCTTGGCGCGTGCGGCTGCACTTTCCTACGCCATGGGCGTTCTGGTGCAGGTGCTCAACCACATGGTGATGCCTGCCGGCATTCCTCAGCAGGCTGTTCTGGTCGTCTGCGCGATCGCGCAGGTGGCGTCGCTCCACGGTGCCCGACGCGCCAAGCTGCGCGACGAGTCCGATCCCAGCTTTGAACCCAGTGTTGCCGGGCTTTCGGTAGATGCTCTGGAATATGGCGCCAAGTGGCATGACGATCCCGAGGCAAAGGCGGCATTCCGCCGCACTGCAGCTCGCTTGACCGTGGCGACAGCGTATCTTTCCGGCGTATTCGCCGCTCTCAACGCGGGCCTCACGACCCTGCATGCTACCGGAGCCGTTGATTTGGGTGACTGGCCGCGCCTGCTGCTTGTCGTGAGCTCGTTGGCCGCCGGCGTCCTATTTGACCTGCGCGGCCGTTCGTATATGAATATCGGCATGACATGCGCCGCCATGTTGTCTACGCTTTCGTTCTTTGTGCTCATCATCGACGGCAATGGCGGCAACGAGCTTGCTGCCACGATCATCTTTTATCTGGGCCCGGGCTTCTTTGTGGTGTTCTTTACCACAAAATTCGCCGCCATCTCGCTCTATGCGCGCTGGTCATATTTTTGGCCGTGCATGGGCCGCGTCGTCAACAACGTGTGCTCGATGCTCGTGACGGCGCCGGCGGTGGCGATTATTTTGAGTCAAAACGTGCTGGCTGCAGTCGGCGCGGCGCTCGTGATGTTTGTGGGTATTGCGATTACGCTGCTGGGGCAGTTGGGGCAACGAGCCGATGATGCCGCGATGCGGGACGGACTGACGCTTGCCACCGACGATCTTGGTGGGGATCTTGCGCCCACATGCTCCGACCCCGAGCCCGTGGAGGCAGCGGAGCTCACGTCCGATGAACGCCTTGATGCCTTCGTCGCCACCTTTGGGCTTACAGAGCGCGAGCGCGATATTCTTGAGGCCTTGGTCGTTTCGGACCAGAGCGTTCAGGACATCGCCACAACGCTCTTTCTTTCGCGCTCCACGCTCTATCGCCACATTTCCTCGATCAACAAAAAGGCCGGTACCGCCTCGCGTGTGGCCCTTATCAACTTCTTCTGGTCCTGGACACCCAAGGACTAGCTAATCTCCCAATAAGTTGCGGTGGAATAGTCCCTAAATTAAAGTCACGGGGCTTTAAACAGGAACTATTTCACCGCAATTGCTGGGGGGATAGACTGCGGCGGCGGCAGAGGCAACGGCAGCGGCGTTGGCAGCTGTGGTAGTGGCAACGGCAGCTGGCAGGGCGTTTTCCGTCTACTTGCTACAGCAGCTCGCCGTGGCGGGCAATGTAGCGGCGCTTTGCCAGCTGGGTGAGCGCGATATAGGCGGTAACGATGCCAATGAGCAGCCCAAAAAAGCTCGCGGGCAGCGGCATGAGGCCGAGCGCATCGGCGATGGGGCTTGCCGGCAGCCAGGTGACGAGCGCCAGGCCCAGCACGGTAAGAACGCACAATGCGGGCGCGGCGTGGTCGCGCGGGCTCGGCAGATGCGGGGAGCGCAACATGTGGACCACGAGTGTCTGCGACCACATGGACTCGACAAACCAGCCGCTCTGGAAGAGCGCAGCAAAGGTCGCCATACCCGCGACGTCGCCCGCGGCGGCAAGCTCGGACCAGCTTGCGTCCACGGCGGCGGGGCACACGACAAAGAAGAGCGCGGCGAAGGTCACGATGTCAAACAGCGAGCTCACGGGGCCCAGCTCGAGCATAAAGCCCTTGATGGACGCGGCGTCCCAGGCACGCGGGCGGGCAGTCCAGGCGTCATCGACGGTGTCCCACGGCAGTGCGATGCACATGATCTCGTAGACCAGCGACAGCAGAACCAGCTGCAGGGCGCTCATGGGCAAAAACGGCAAGAACAGGCTCGCGACGGTCACGGACAGCACATTGCCAAAGTTGGAGCTCACCGTGGTCTTGAGGTACTTGAGCAGGTTGCCGTAAGTGCGGCGGCCTTCGATGATGCCGCGCTCGAGCACGCCCAGGTCCTTCTGAAGCAAGATGATATCGGCGGATTCCTTGGCAATGTCGACGGCCGAATCGACCGAGATGCCGCAATCGCTCGCACGCATGGCGGCGGCGTCGTTGATGCCGTCGCCCATAAAGCCCACGGTGTGGCCGAGCATCTCGCGCATGACACGTACCAGGCGCGCCTTCTGCAGCGGCGAGAGCTTGGCGAAGAGGTGGGTTTTCTCGGCGCGCTCGGCAAGTTCGGCGTCATCGAGCGCATCGATCTCGGAGCCGAGCAAGACGTTGCTCGCATCGATACCAATCTGCTCGCAGACGGTGGCGGCGACGCGGTCGTTGTCGCCGGTTAGGACCTTGACCGCCACGCCCTTGGCCTCGAGGGTGGCGACGGCGCCCGCGGCACTTGCTTTGGGCGGATCGAGGAAGGCCAAAAAGCCCATCAGCACCATGTCGCACTCGTCGGCGATGCCAAACTCGCCCACGCAGCGCGGATTGGTCTTCTGCGCCACGGCAATTACGCGTAGGCCCTCGGCGTTAAGTCCGGCGATCTGCTTGCGAATCTGGGCGAGCTTCTCGTCGGTGAGCGGCTGAGCGATGCCATCGATCTCGACAAAGGAGCAGATCTCGAGCATTTCCTCGGCGGCGCCCTTGGTAACCATCTGGGTTTTGCCTTGGGCGTCGGCGACAACTACGCTCAGGCGACGGCGCGAGAAATCGAAGGGAACCTCGTCGACCTTGGTGTAGCGGTCGCGCAGGCTCTGGCCCAGCATGGAATCGGGTGCGACGGTCGAGGGTGTCACATCGGCACGGTCGATTACGGCCAGGTCGATAAGATTTTTGAGGCCGGTCTGGAAGAAGCTGTTCAAAAACGCATGGCGCAGCACGCGCGCGTCCTCGTTGCCATCGGTGTTGAGGTAGCGCTCGAGCACGATGCGGTCTTCGGTGAGGGTGCCGGTCTTGTCGCAGCACAGGACGTCCATCGCTCCGAGGTTTTGAATCGCCGGCAGCTCCTTGACGATAACCTGGCGACGGGCGAGGTCCTTGGCGCCCTGCGACAGGCTCGTGGTCACGATGACGGGAAGCATCTGCGGCGTGATGCCCACGGCCACGCTCGTGGCGAACAGCAGCGCGTCGATGACGTTGCCCTTGGTGGCGGCGTTGATGGCAAAGACGACCGGCGCCATAACGAGCATCAGGCGCACCAGCAGCATGGAGACGCTCGAGACGCCGCGGTCAAACGCGCTTTTTTCGCCGCGCCCGTTGAGCATCTTGGCGATGCCGCCCAGGTAGGTGTCCGAGCCGGTGGCAACGACAAGCGCCATGGCGGCGCCGTTTTGCACGGAGGTGCCGGTAAAGACGATGTTCTTGCAGGCAGAGAGTGGCAGTGCGGAGCCGTCGGCGCCCTCGACGACGGTGACGGCGGTGGTCTTCTCGACGGCCTCGCTCTCGCCGGTGAGTGCGGACTCGATCACAAACAGGTCGCGCGCGGTGATGATGCGGGCGTCTGCTGGCACCATATCGCCGGCAGAGAGACGGATTACATCGCCGGGGACGAGCTCGTCGAAGGGGATCTCGATGCGCCCGCCGTCGCGCAGGGCGGTGCAAGTGTTGGAGACCAGGTCCTTAAGGGCCTCGGCCGCATTGCCGCTGCGGGCTTCCTGGATAAACTTCATACCGCCCGATACCAGCAGCATGATGCCGATGACGATGACCGTGGAGGGGTCGCGCTGCGGCTCGGGTACGGCGAGCACGTCGATGTAGAGCGAGACCAGCGCGAGCGCGGCGAGGATGCCGGCGAAGGGATCGATGAACGCGTCGGCGATGCGGCGGGCGAGCGTTTTGGTCGTTGCCTCGATGGTGTTGGGGCCGACGGCGTTCAGGCGCTCAGTTGCCTGCTCGACGGTGAGGCCGTTTGCCGTGGCGTCAAGCAGTACGAGGGCGTCCTCGGCACTATGGGTGGCGGCGAATATGGTGTTCTTGGATAGGCCGGTATGAGCGGCAGGGCGCGCCGTGCGGCGGCGCTTGGAGATGGCTTCGAGTACCGTGACGGTTTTGAGCATCAGCATAGGGTCCTCCTTGTTGAGGGGAGTTAGCGTACGTGTCGTATTTGCTTCAAAAAACCTAGATGTCGCTCACGTCAAGCTCTTGAGCCCACAAAGGGTGCAGCGCGCCTTTGTGGTGGTTTTGGCGATCTGCCGGTGGCGTTTATGCGTGTGCGGAGTCCTCGCGGCGTGCCGAGGGCGACATGCAGGTTTTTCGACTAGGACTGCCTTCCATGGCACACCTCCTAAAGGCTGAGCGCAGCGCGCTTTGGGTATCTCGTACCCCTTTTTAATCCGCCCGTATTCTTGATGAGGGGGTTTGACATGTCAACCCCATTGTTCGGAAAACCATTCCCTCTGACAAAGCCTTTACAGAATGCCGTGGCCCCAAAGCGCGCCCGCATCGACGCTTCGCCTGCGCTAAACTGGAAGGCACGTACGCGATTACGAGAGGAGCCCGCATGGAGGCTTACAAGCAAGAGTTCATCAAGTTTATGGTTGAGTCCGACGTCCTTAAGTTCGGCAGCTTTACGCTCAAGAGCGGCCGTCAGTCTCCGTTCTTTATGAATGCCGGCGCTTACGTGACGGGCTATCAGCTCAAGAAGCTGGGCGAGTATTACGCCCAGGCCATCCACGATAACTTTGGCGACGATTTTGACGTGCTGTTTGGGCCGGCCTACAAGGGCATTCCGCTGGCCGTCGTGACCGCAATTGCCTACCACGAGCTGTACGGCAAGGAGGTCAAGTACTGCTGCGACCGCAAGGAGGCCAAGGACCACGGCGCCGACAAGGGCAACCTGCTGGGCTATGAGCCCCAGGACGGCGATCGCGTGGTCATGGTCGAGGATGTCACCACCAGCGGCAAGTCCATCGACGAGACCTATCCCAAGGTTAAGGCTGCTGCCGACGTCGAAATCAAGGGCCTGATCGTGTCCCTCAACCGCATGGAGGTCGGCAAGGGCGGCGTGACCACCGCGCAGAAGGAGATCGAGGCCAAGTACGGTTTCCCCGTCGCGAGCATCGTTTCCATGGCCGAGGTCGTCGAGACCCTCTACAACCACGAGATCGATGGCAAGGTCGTCATCGATGACGAGCTCAAGGCCGCCATCGACGCCTACTACGAGCAGTACGGAGCTCGGGAGTAGGTAGTTACGCGGGTTTACCAACCCGCGTAACCAGTTGACGCTGCAAGCCCGCCAGAGCGGCAATCTGCCTTTCAGCTTCGGCGGCATGACCAGAAGGTCAATGCCGCCTCGTTTCAAGGCACCTTGCTCGCTCTGACGGGCTTTCGCTGTCGTTGCCAAAACATCGGCGTTGCCGTAGTAGTCATTGGGGACGTTCTTGTTTGACTAGTCGTTTAAGAACGTCCCCAATGACTAGTCAGAAATGAGCGTGGATAATCTCCCGTTTTTGGCCCCCGTGTGGACTCAAAGTGGGAGATTATCCACGCTCGTTTTAATATGGCTGGGCTGCGGTGCCTATCTAATCGGCTCAGCGTCTTCCCTGAGAATCGAAAGATACTCTTCATACCCGTACTGTCGGTATCTCTGTCTTGACTCGTCGAGTGGACGGAGGATACCCAATTCTTCAAATGATTTGACGAGCGAGCTCGCGGTGCTCCTACCGATATCGAGTCGGGCAGCGATAAATGCGGTGTCGAGGATGGGATGCTCTTCAAGAAGGCTCAGCAGCCTTTGTCCGTTTGCGGCAGTCCTTCCGAGATTTTCGGTAATAGCTGCCGTCGAACGGTTGTGGAGATCAACAAGACTCTTTAAAGACCCTACCGAGTCCTTCGCACTCTCAAGAAGACTGGCGCAGAAAAACTCTATCCATTCCTCGTAAGTTCCTCGTTCCCTTACGGATGTGAGTTGTCGGTAGTACTCGCTTCGATTTTTCTTGAACTGGAACGATGGATAGAACAAGCAAGAATGAAGAACGCCATCATTGATGAGCGTAAGTGTAATGAGAAGCCTGCCCAGGCGACCGTTTCCGTCTAGGAATGGATGGGCAGTTTCAAATTGGTAATGGACGAGCGCCGCCCGCACGATCGGATCCATTTCGACTTGAGGCTCATTGATAAATCGTTCGAGGTCCTGGAGCGTGTTGCTCAAATCTTCAATGTTTGGAGGGACGAACGATGCAGTTGCAATGGTGCAGCCTGAAGGGCCAATCCAGTTTTGTGAGGAGCGCAGCTCGCCTGGATTCTTCTCCGTTCCGCGCACTCCGTCCAGCAGGACCGCATGAACCTGCCTGAGAAGCCTCGTACACAAGGGCATCTTTTTGAGCAGTTCTACGCCGCGGTCGACAGCACGGACGTAATTCACGACGTCTGCGACATCTTTATGATGGAGTTGTGTTTGCGATGGACTAAGTAGGTCGTCAAACGTGCACTGGGTTCCCTCAATTTGCGAAGAAAGGAGTGCTTCTTTGCGCACGTACATTGTCAGATACATGTCGGCGTTGGGAACAAAGTAGAGCATGCCTTCAAGCTCTCCAAGCTTTCGTGAGCATGCGGAAAGCGTGCGATAGGTTTCCTCGGTGAGGTTTAGCTGCCTCAATGATTGCAAGGGCGTTGGCAAAAACGAATAGTAAGCCATTTTCCCCGATAGATTATTGCGGAGCGTTCCCTGGCCGTTCTCCTCGATTTGCATCGCGCCCTCCATATCTTTAGTGCCGGAAACTCGTTATTAGGCTAATCATATCAATTCTAATAACGAGTTTATGGCGAAAATAGTTATTAGATTCGATTTGAATGATCTAATGACGAGAAGTCGTTATTGCTTTGGTGCAAGGTGGTCGAGTGGTCCCTCGGGCGCAGAGGAAAACGGATCATTCAACACGAGCGTGGATAATCTCCCGTTTTTGGCCCCCGTGTAGGCTCAAAGTGGGAGATTATCCACGCTCGTTAGATAGGCGTCCAAAAATCCACGCTCGTCGCTACTTGAGCCCGGGCAGGCGGGTGTAGGGGAATGAGCGCTCTAGGAATTCGGAGCAGCGGTCGTAATCTTTGGCGAAGTAGCTGCTGTAGAGCGAATCGAGCACGTATTGCACGGCGATGTGGCTGGCGAACTGCGTGATGCGATGCGTCATACTCTCGTGGTCACTCACCGTGAGGTAGGCGGCAAAGCCAGGGTGAATGCGAGCGCAATAAGGCGTGCCGATGACGATGACCGGGACATGCCGGCTGCTGAGAATCGGCAAGATGTCCTTGAGGTTGGGGGCAAGGCCGCTGCAGGAGATGACGATTGCCGCATGGTCGGGACCCGAGGCGAGCGCCGTACGCACCTGGGCCTCAGCGCCGTCGTGGCACGTTGCGCTTTTGCCGGCGGAGAGCAGGCGGTCGCGGAACATTCCTGCTGGATAGAGGTTGTGCGAGCCCGTGTAGATGTCGACCTGTCGGGCGTTTGCGATGAGCTTGGCGGCGTGGTCAAGCTGCGTGGGGTCGAGTAGTTCCTGCGTTTCGGCCAGCGTGGTCTGGTAGAGCCCTTCCATGCGCTCCATAACCTGCAGGCGATACTCGGCTTATCGACCCGCGATGCAAAGGAGATACTCATCCCACGAGCGCTACCGGGAAGGGCTTGCGATTCGGGCCCTCACCTTAGCAATTTGATCATTTGGCACTATAATCACCATAGGCATGCGCATAACGTTGCGCTTAATCAAGAGGAGAAAACATATGGGTCTGTTTGACATGTTTAAGAAGAAGGCTGAGCCCGCGGCAGCTGCTGCTCCGGCCTCCATCTCTGCTTCTGCTGGCGCCGACGTGCTGTGCTCGCCTGTCAAGGGCAAGGTCATCAAGATGGCCGACGTGCCCGATCCCGTCTTTGGTGGCGAGGTTCTGGGCAAGGGCTGCGCTGTGTGGCCCGAGGACGACCTGGTCTACGCTCCCTGCGACGGCAAGGTGACCGTCACCATGGGTCACGCCGTGGGCCTGCAGTCCGATAGCGGCATCGAGGTTCTGGTGCACGTTGGCGTCGATACCGTCAACATGAACGGTGATGGCTTCGAGGGCTTCGTCAAGGCCGACGACGTTGTCAAAGCTGGTCAGCCCATACTCAAGATCGACCGCGCCAAGATCGCTGCCGCCGGTTACAAGGACTGCGTCGTCGTGGCCGTGTCCAACACCGCCGAGTTCGCTGACGTCGAGCTCGCCGTCGAGGCCGAGTCTGCCGTCGCCGCCGGTGACGCCATCGTTAAGGTCGTCCGCAAGTAGTCTGCGGCATCCAGAAGATGCGCAAGGGTGGTCGGGTTGTCCGGCCACCCTTTTTTAATAGGCTAAACAGGTGCATTTTATTGCAAGGGGCTTGCTTTACGGGCCATTCGTTCGTCAAATTGAGCCGCCTGCGCTTTTGCGACGCAGGGGGTTGGGCCGGGCCGCTAATATGGACTTGCTGTTACGACGTGCGCTGCGCAGGGAACGCGGCGCCGCTTGTTTGGAGGAATGTCATGAAAAAGAAGCTGCTGCTTGCGCCCCTGATGGCTGCCCTGGTCGCGTGCGTGGTTTTGCTTTCCGGCTGCGGAGGGCCTTCGGTGGAAGAGCTCATCACCAACGACCTTACGAGCCAGTTTGACGAGATCAAGAACGGCGGCGATGATTTCCTCTCCGGTCTGGAAGAGGCTTCGGGCGACGAGTTTGAGCAACTGGGCATCGATCCCAAGGAGTACGCCAAGAGCTATCTCGAGGGCTTTGATTACAAGATCGGCGATGTGACGGTCGATGAGGACAAGGGCACTGCGACCGCCGAGGTTACCATCACCTGCAAGTCCATGAATAAGATCGTCGAAGATTTCGCCACCCAGTATCAGGAGAAGGTCGCCGCACTCGATACGATGCCTTCCGAGGATGACCTGTACAAGATGGCCGGCCAGGTCATGGTCGACGTGACCAAGGCCGCTAAGACCAAGGACACCAAGGTCACCTTTAAATATTCCGCCAACGAGGATAACGAGTGGTCTGCCGACGATTCCGCAACCACCGAGATGATGAATGCGATGATGAGCTAGGGGGTTACGCGGTTCTACGAACCGCGTAACTGCTCGACGCTGCAAACGCCCCTAAGCGGCAATCTGACGTTCAATTTCAAGGGCGCGACCAGAAGGTCAGCGCCCTTTCATTTCACGTCACCTTGCTCGCTTAGGGGCGTTTTCGCTGTCCGTCCTCTACCTGCGGCGTTGCCATGGTAGTCATTGGGGCGGCACTTGGGGACGTTCCTTTTCTGCCGGCAGTTGGGGGGACACTCCTTTGGCGCGGGGGGCAGCTAAAAGAGTCCCGTCCCACATTAGCTACCCGTGGGAGGGATGAGCGGTTACTCGCCCAGCACCAGCGCCGCGAGCTCTGCCTGGGTGTCCACCACGTAGTCGGCGCCGGCGGCCTCCAGCTCTGCGCGGCCGCGGAAGCCCCAGCTGACGCCCGCGCTCTTAAGGCCGGCGTTGTGACCGGTCAGGATATCGACATTGGAATCGCCCACATAGAGCGTGGTTGCCGGATTGGCGCCCAGCTCCTCCATCACATGCAGCGTGACGGGTGCTTCGGGCTTGGGCGGAAACGCATCAACACGGCCCTGTACCAGCGCAAAGCGCTCGGAACCAAAGTATTTTTCGATAAGCGGAGCCGCCGAGACGTGGTCCTTGTTAGTGAGCACGGCTAGCTGCACACCCGCGGCGCGCAGGCGGTCGAGCATCTCGATTGTGCCGGCATAGGGGGCGGTGTGGTCCTCCTTGTGCTCGCCGTAGTAAGCCCTAAACTCGGCAAGCGTCTGCTCAAACATACGGCTGTCGCCCGCATACTCGGCAGGCATAAAACGCTCAACCAGCTTGAGCATGCCGTTTCCCACCTTGTAGCGGTACTCGTCGACGGCAAACGTGGGCCAGCCGTGCGTCTCGCAGGTATGGTTGCCGGCGGCCGCCAGGTCCTCGAGCGTGTTGAGGATGGTGCCGTCCAGGTCAAAGATCACATGGGAAAAAGCTGCTGCCATGAAAGCTCCCGTCATTGGATTTAAAACGCACCTCATAATACTGGGCTTCCGCGTTGGGCGTGCTTGGAATCTGAACATCTCCAGGGATACCAAGCCGCATCGCGCCGACCGTGCGGTTCCGCCCTAGCAAATTCTCGGCAGCTGCTCTCCCACGAGCATGTCGAGGATGCGGGTCGAGCCCCAGCCGGTGCGTACGCGCACGACGGGCCGAGCGTCCGGTCCAAACGGCAGCACGCGGCCGATAATCGCGGCGTTTTCGCCGTAGCGCGCGGCACGCATGGCCGCCAGCGCGGCATCGGCCTGCTCAGCAGGCACCACGGCGACCATCTTGCCCTCGTTTGCTACCTGCAGCACATCGTAGCCGAGCATCTCACATGCCGCCTGCACGTCGGGACGCACGGGCACGGCATCCTCGTCGATCTCCATGGCAACGCCGCTGGCCTGGGCAAACTCGTTGAGTGTGGATGCCAGGCCGCCGCGCGTGGGGTCGCGGAAGCAGCGGGTGTCGGGGGCAGCGGCGAGCACGTCGGCAATCAGATGATTGAGCGGCGCAGCGTCGCTTTCGATGTTGCTCGAAAACGCCAAGCCCTCGCGCTGGCTCATGATGGCGATGCCGTGGTCGCCCAGTGTACCCGAGACCAAGATGACATCGCCGGGCTGGCAGTTTGCACCGCTGAGCGCTACGCCCGCGGGCACTTCGCCCACGCCGGCGGTATTGATGTAGACGCCGTCGGCACCGCCGCGCTCGACCACCTTGGTGTCGCCGGTGATGATCGCCACGCCCGCCTCGCGCGCCGTCTCGGCCATGGTCTGCACAATCTGACGCAGCTTGTCCATGGGATAGCCCTCTTCGAGGATAAAGCCGCACGACAGGTAGCGCACGTTAGCGCCCGAGGTCGCGACGTCGTTGACGGTTCCGCATACGGCGAGGCGGCCGATATTGCCGCCGGGGAAGAACTGCGGCGTTACCACAAAGCTGTCAGTCGACATGGCGATTCGCCCGCTCGCGGGCAGTGCGGCGACGCCGGCGTCGTTGCCCTCGAGCAGCTCGGGCGACCCAAAGGCATCCAAAAAGACCTCGTCGATGATGCGTTTCATCATCTGGCCGCCGGAGCCGTGACCCAGCAGGACGGTGCTGTCGGTAACGCTATGGGACATATCGAAAACTCCAATCGTGGGTGGTGCCGGTGTGCGGGTGCGTCCGGGCTAGGCACGGTATCGGTAGTACGCCGCGCAGCTGCCCTCGGAGCTCACCATGCAGGGGCCGACGGGATGCTCAGGTGTACAAGCGTGGCCGAACAGAGGGCAGTCGCTCGGCGTAATGGCTCCGCGCAGCACGTCGCCGCAGCGGCATCCGCGTGGCTCGACCGTCGGCTCGATGGACACGTCAAAGCGCATGCTGGCATCAAAGTGCGAAAACTCGGGACGAATGGCGAGTCCCGAAGCCGCAATCGATCCCAGCCCGCGCCATGTGGTATCGCACGGCTCAAATACCTGCTCGACCAGCTGGCGCGCCACGGGATTGCCGTCGGCATTGACGCCGCGAAGGTAGGCGTTGTCGATTGCGGGTTGCCCCTCAACAACCATCTGGACCAGCATGCAGATGCCCTGCAAGATGTCGACCGGCTCAAACCCCGTTACCACGCCTGGAGTCTTAAACTCGTCGACCAAAAAGCCAAAGGGGGCTAAGCCCGTGATGGTGGTGACGTGGCCCGGCAGGATAAAGCCGTCGATAGTGGTCTCGGGATCGTTGGCGATGGCGCGCAGCGCCGGCGGCGTGGTCTTATGGGCGCAGTAGACCGAGAAGTTCTGCAGCCCGCGCGCGTCTGCCTCCAGGATGGCGGCGGCGATGGTGGGCGTTGTAGTCTCAAAGCCCACGCCCATAAAGATGACCGGGCGGTCGGGGTTTTGCTCAGCGATGTCGAGTGCGTCGAGCGGGGAGTAGACGATGCGAATGTCGCGCCCTGCCGCCTTTTGCGCGGCGAGCGAGGTGGACGATCCGGGCACGCGCATCATGTCGCCAAAGGTGGTGATGATGGCGCCGTCTATGTTGGCGAGCGCGATTGCATGGTCGATGTCGCGGTTGGCGGTAACGCAGACGGGGCAACCCGGGCCGCTCAGCAGCTTGAGTCCCGCCGGCATAATGGAGCGAAAGCCATAGCGACCGATGCTCACGGTGTGCGTGCCGCAGACTTCCATAAGGTTGATGGTGCGGTCGCCGACAAGTTCACGGATGCGTTCGATGAGCTCGCGGGCCAGCTTGGAATCGCGAAATGCCGAAAAGTCGATACCGGAGCGAGCCGGCTGTCCGGCCACCACTAGTACGCCTCGGCCGGGTTGCTGGCCAGTTGGTCCTCTTCGACCAGTTCGGTCATGGTGTTGACCAGGTCGAGCGTATCCTGCGCCTCCTGCTCGTCGACGATCTGGATGCCAAATCCAGCGTGCACCAGAATATAGTCGCCTACTTGTGCCGTCGGCACGAGTCGCAGCGACACCGGGCGCTCGATGCCCATCATGTCGACGGTGGCCTTGAGGTCGTCGTCGCGTTTGACTACTTTACCGGGAACGGCAAGGCACATATTGTTCCCCTTTTATACGCTTTGCGCTGGATAGGCGCTTGATAATCCATTGCTTGATGGTAGCGCTCGCGGGGTTCGCGGGCAAACGCGTTACGCCCGTGAGACAGATGGCGCGGCGACGAGCGAGATCGGGCTACTGCGATGCGATCTGCGCGAGGTGGGCGCGCGCGATCGCCGCCTGACCGTAGGAGATGCAGCCGTCGTTGACGGGCACGGAGTGGGGAACCAAGACAGTGAGACCCATGCTTTTGAGCTCGCGGGTGAGGAGCTGGAGCAAAAGTCGGTTCATGAACACACCGCCCGAGAGCGCGACGGCATCGATGTCCTCGCGCGCGCAGATCTCGCTGGCGATGTGTGCCGAGGAGCGTGCGACGGCGACATGGAAGTCGAGCGCGAGTTGGCCGGCGGGCACGTCGGCCCCGATTCCCTCCAAAAGCTCCTCAATAAGCGATTTGGAGTTCAGAACATGGCAGTCGTCCGGACGGGATGATTCGGTTACGGAAAAGCTGGCCATATTGCCGGTGGGGCAGGTACTTTCGCTGCTGAGCGCGCGCCAGGCGGCGGCCTCGAGCTCGATGGCGGGTTCACCCTCGTAGGTCGCCTGGCCGCAAATGCCCAGAATCGCGGCTGCGGCATCAAACAAGCGACCCATGCTGCTGGTGCGCGGACTGTTGATGCCACGTTCGATCATCGTTGCCGTCACGCTACGTGTTTGCTCGTCTAGGTCGCCTAAGAGCCGCTCGGCCCCCGGGTGTTTAAGCAGGCCGAGCTCACTGAGCAAGGCGAAGGCGTTGCGGCGGGCGTCGCGCACGGAGGCCGCCCCGCCGGGGAGCGCCCAAGTGCGCAAATGCGCGGCGCGCGCAAAGCCGCCAAGGCCGGCGATAAGAAACTCACCGCCCCAAATGGTCCCATCGGTGCCGGCGCCGGTGCCGTCAAAGACGATGCCCAGGACGCGCGCGTCGGTTGTAAGCTGGCCCGCGGCGATAGCCTCGGCCATTACGCTCGCGATATGCGCATGATGGTGCTGCACCTCGACGAGCGGCAGATTGCATTTTCGCGCCTGCTCGCGCGCCCACTGGCTCGATAGATAGCTGGGGTGTAGATCGCATGCCAAGGCGGCGGGCGTCAAGTCAAAGAGATCTTCCAAGCGCGTGCACGCGGCGTTCCAGGCATCGAAGGTCCCGCCGTTTTCAACATCGCCGATATGCTGCGACACAAAACAGGTTGCCTCGCCGTTCGTCCCTTCACGCGTGAGCGCAATCGTGGCCTTTTGTTGTGGCCCGCAGGCGAGCACGCAGGACGGAGCGCCGTCGAGCGCCGGCAACGGCAGCGGCTGGGGTGCATATCCGCGAGCGCGGCGAACGGGCATAACGGCGCCATCGACCACGCGTACCACAGAGTCGTCGTAGCGCGAGAGGATTGCGCGGTCGTTACCGAGCAACGCGTCGGCGATGCCGGCGGCAACGAGGTGCTCCCAGGCAAGGTTGTCGTCGGTCTCGATGGGTTCTTCGCTCAGGTTTCCGCTGGTCATGACGAACGCGTGCATACCGCGGGCTTCTGCCGCGGCAAGCAACAGATGCTGAAGCGGGGTGTAGGGGAGCATAACACCGAGCTCGGGAAGGTCGTGTGCGACGGACAGCGCGAGCGCGAGGGCGTTGGGGGAGCCGCCGCTCTCGCAAACGGCACGTCGGCGCAGCAGCACAATGGGGCGAATGCTGCCGGTCAGCAAGCCGCGTTCAACGTCGTTGACATGGCACAGGCGTTCAACATCGGCAAGATCGCGCACCATAACGGCAAGCGGTTTGTTGCTGCGGCGTTTGCGGCAGCGAAGCTCGGCCACCGCCTGCTCGTTGGAGGCGTCGCATGCCAGGTGAAATCCGCCCAGACCCTTGATGGCGACGATACCGCCGTTGGCCAGCAGCTCAACACAGCGGTCGATAATGGCGTCGCTGGTCTCGCGCGTGTTGCCGACGGCCGGCGACGCGGCGGCTTCGCCTGGCTCATTGCCCACGCCCGTCTCACGCCACGTAATATGCGGTCCGCAATCAAAGCAGGCATCGGGCTGCGCGTGAAAACGCCGGTCGAGTGGGTCGGCATACTCCGCGGCGCACTCGGGACACATGGGAAAACAATCCATCGACGTGGCCGCTCGGTCATAAGGCAGCGACCGGATGATGGTAAAGCGTGGGCCGCAGTTAGTGCAGTTGATAAAGGGGTAGTGATAGCGTCGGTCGGCGGGATCGAACAACTCGCGCAGACAGTCGTCGCAGGTGGCGATATCGGGCGAGACAAGCGTCGTGTGTGCGGTCTGGTCCTGCGATGCTACGATGCGAAAACCCTGCTCGTTGGTGGCGTCCCAGTCGCCGGATGCTAGGTCCATAAGCTCGACATGCTCTACGCGGGCTGCCGCAGGCGCATGCTCAGAAAGCGCGGTGACAAAAGCATCGAGCGCATCGGCCGGAGCATGCGCCTCGATGTGCACGCCGTCGCCTGCATTGAGCACCCAGCCGCAAATGCCATGCGCCATGGCCTCGCGATACACAAACGGTCGCATGCCAACGCCCTGCACAATGCCCGTCACATGAATATGCACATGCCGCATGCGACACCCCTCATCAAAACCGACCAAAAAGGGACAGGTTTATTTTGGTAGGTAAAACTTCTAAACCTGCCAAAACAAACCTGTCCCTTTTTGGCAGGTGCGCTGCGGGAAATCCCGCTATAGCCCCAGACTTTGCCTGGTGGCGGCGCAGGTGAGCTCGCCGTGCTTAACGCCGCGCAGGCCCAGCAAGCGATCGGCTAGTTCGTAGACGCGCTCGCCGCGACCCTTGAGCGCCAGGATCTCCAGACAGTTGTGGTGATCAAGATGTACGTGCATGGTCGATACGATCTCGTCGGTGTAGTCGTGCTGCACCTCGTCCAGGCGGCGCGTCAGATCGCCGGTGTGATGGTCATAGATCATGGTGAGCGACCCGATAACGTGCTCATCGGGCGTGCGCATCTGATCTTTGGCGATTGAGGCGCGAATCAAATCGCGCACTGCCTCGGAGCGGTTGGCCACGTCGCCGCGGCGTGCGATCTGCTCGTCAAAGCGGCGCAGTAGGTCATCGGGCGCGGTGACCGAAAAACGGACCAGTTCGGAGCCGCCGCCGCAACGGCAGCTCGCCTCGTCGCCCGTGTCGTTGCGGTGGTCGTGCCCGCCGCCGTGCTCGTGTTCGTGTTCGGACACCCTACACCAGCTTTACGGAGCCGACGGAGTTGTGGTCAGCCTCGATGGCTTCCTCGTAGCCCTCGAGCGCGTCATGCGCCTCGTGCAGTGCGGCCATGGCGGCTTCGAGCTTGGCGCCAATGCGTTCCATGTCAAAATTTTCGGTCGCATGCAGCAGCTGATGGCTCCACTCGTGGGCGAGCTCGATGGTGTCGTCGACCTGCTTGACGCTCATGGCAAGCTGGCTCATGTTCATTCCGACGTCATGCATGGGAAATCTCCTTATGCTCGGGGCAATCCAGTGGTTCAGATTCTACTACGCCCGCGCGGGGCGCTACCGCATAAGAAAACGGGTGCGAGTCTGTGTGACCCGCACCCGTTCACTGGGGGCTGTTTGTATTTACCATACTATCCGTGGTCGCACGCGGTGCATCCAGAAGTCCGGCGAGCGGTGCAAAAGCGCTCATGGACGGTGGCAGGACGCCAAAATGTAACCAGCGTATTACAGGTGCTTCTCCAGCAATGCCTGCAGCCTTGCCTTGGGTAGCGCGCCGACCGAGCGGTCGACCTCCTCGCCGTTCTTAAAGACAATCAGCGTGGGGATGCTCATGACGCCAAACTTCATGGCCAGGTCTTGGTTGTCGTCGACGTTGCACTTGGCAACGGCAAGCTTGCCGGCCAGCTCGTCGGCTACCTCGTCCACGATGGGCGAGAGCGATCGGCAGGGCCCGCACCAGGGCGCCCAAAAATCAACCAGTACGGGAAGGTTGTCGCTAACGACGGAATCGAAGTTCTCGGGGGTAATCTGCTTAATGTCAGCCATGGTGACCTCCATAATGCGACGCGGCTCGGCCGCGTAAAACTCAGTACGACCGTGCTTATACCCAACGGTCCGCAAAGCAACCACTCACGGGCGGCTCTTTTATATAATGGTGGGCACGCAAGCGATTGGAGAGCACATGTCCACGTCACAAAGCCAGAAAAAAGAAGCCATCGCCCAAGCGGCCGAGCAGGAGCTTGCATCGCTTGCGGCCCGTGGCGTGCGTATCGCGGGCAACGCGTGCTCGCCGATCGTACTGGTCAAAGGTGATTTGGATGAGGCCGAGCGCTCGGGCGGCGAACTTGCCGCCGGCGCGGATGGTGCCGCATTGCGCAAGGCGCTCGGGGCAATCGGTTACGCGCCCGAAGATTTTTGTGTGCTGGCGAGTGTTGCTGGCGCGGGCGACGGAGTTGTGACGGTGGGCCACGCCCTGCCGTGCGACCTGTTCCGCGAGGCGCTTGAGGCCTTGGACCCCGAGGCGGTGCTACTGCTCGACAACAGCGCGGCCGATGTCATGCGCGAAACTTACGCCGATATGCTCGTGGCGATTGATGACTTCGACACCGCCATGCTCAAGCCCGGTCTGATCGCCCATGTGCAGGGCCGCCGCGTGCTCGCGCTCGATGGCTTTGAGGCGGCGCTGACCGACAAAGCGGCCAAGCAGCGCATGTGGGCCTATATCAAGCAGCTGACCCCGGCGGCTGCTCCACTGTAGCGGATTGGCGCCGGCGAGCGATTGCCTGGCGGGCATGCCGTCGACCATGCGCGGCGGCCGTCCAAAGATGCCTCCTGCGCCATCGAGAGCTCAGCTATCCTCAGCTTGCCAGTTCGAATATGGACCTGCCACATGATTGAATCTTTATTTCAACTTTACACCTAGGTTTACAGCTGTCTTGTCAGCTGTAAACCTAGGTGTCATACTAAAGCCCCAAGATTCGCCAAAAGAGAGGGGCCTTGATGGCACAGAGCGCGAACATGGATGCGTCGGAGCTTGCACGCGATATCGCGGCCGGCTTGGCATCGGCAACGACGGCAACGGAGCGTGCGGCACTGGTGCCCGCAGAGCTCGTCGAGGCCATTCAGCAACTAAAAACCCAACGTGACGCGGTGATCCTGGCGCACTATTACGTGGCGCCCGAGGTCCAAGCCGTTGCCGATTACGTCGGCGATAGCTTCTACCTGGCAAAGCTCGCCAAAAGCCTACCGCAGCAGACCATCGTGTTGTGCGGCGTGGAGTTTATGGGCGAGAGCGCCAAGCTGCTCAATCCCACTAAGACCGTGCTGCTGCCCGAGCCCTGCGCGGACTGTCCCATGGCGCACATGGTCAAGCGCGAGACGGTCGACGCGGCGCGCGCCGAGTACGGCGACGACCTAGCTGTCGTCTGCTACGTCAACTCCACAGTCGAGATCAAGAGCTGGAGCGACGTGTGCGTCACCAGCTCCAACGCCGTCAAGATCGTCTCCGAGCTGCCGCAGCAGCATATCCTGTTCATTCCCGACCAAAACCTGGGACGCTTCGTAGCCGAGCAGGTGCCGCAAAAGCACGTCATCCTCAACAACGGCTACTGCCCGCGCCATCACATCATCACCGTCGAGCAGATCGTCGACGCGACGGAGGCCCACCCCGACGCGCTCGTGCTGGCGCACCCCGAGTGCAAGGCCGACGTCCTGGCCGAGGCCGACTACATCGGCTCCACCGCCGGCATCATCAAGTATGCCGAGGAGTCCGACGCGAGCGAGTTCATTATCGTGACGGTCCGCGGCGTGCTCTACGAGCTCGAGCGCCGCTGCCAGGGCACCGGCAAGAAGTTCTATTTCCCCGCGGTGCAGCCCACCTGCGTCAACATGGACCTCATCACGCTCGAAAAGCTCGTGCGCTGCCTGGAGACGGGCGAGGGCGAGGTGCAGATCGGCGTCTCGGACGAGGCAGCAGACCAGGCCAAGCTCACGCTCGACCGTATGCTCGAGTACGCAGCACGCTAGAACAATGTTGCATGAGGGACGGTCCCTTATGTCACATTCAAGGGAGAGGATTCCTGTGGAAACCAAGCAATACCCCGATATGGAGTGCGACGTCGTCATTGCCGGCTGCGGCGTGGCGGGTCTGTACGCGGCCCTCAATCTGCCGACGAGCACGCGCGTGATCATGCTCTCCAAGGGCGCGGTCGATGAGTGCGATTCGATGCTCGCGCAGGGCGGCATCTGCGTGCTGCCCGAAGGCTCGGACTACGATGCCTTCTTTGAGGACACCATGCACGCCGGCCACTACGAGAACCGCCGCGAGAGCGTCGACATCATGATTCGCTCGAGCCGCTCGGTCATCAACGACCTGCTAGCGATGGGCGTGGATTTTGAGCGCAAGGCCGACGGCAGCCTCAATTTTACCCGCGAGGGCGCGCACAGCCGTCCGCGCATTGCCTTCCATGCCGACATTACGGGCAAGGAGATCACGACCAAGCTGCTCCAGGCCGTTCGCAAGCTGGACAACGTGCAGATTTTGGAGCACGTGGCCATGACCGACATCCTGACCGCCGAGCGCGATGACGCCACGGTGTGCACCGGCGTCGTCGCCGTAGCCGTGGACGAGGACAACTCGGTTCGCCCCGCCGACGAGCTGGCAAATGCCGCTGAGGGCGTGCATGCCGGTAAGCCGTTTAAGATCCATGCCCGCCACACGCTGTGGGCGACGGGCGGCATTGGCGGCGTCTACGACCACTCGACTAACTACCCGCAGCTCACGGGCGACGCCTGCTACATCGCTCAGGAGCATGGCATTAAGATGGAGCACCTGGACTACGTGCAGATCCATCCCACGGGTCTGTTCTCGCCGCAGCCGGGTCGCACGTTCCTGATCAGCGAGAGCTGCCGCGGCGAGGGCGCGATTTTGCTCAACGCCGCCGGCGAGCGTTTTACCGACGAGTTGCAGCCGCGCGACGTTGTCGCCGCCGCCATCCGCGAGCAGATGAAGCAGGATGACACCGAGCACGAGTGGCTGAGCTTTGCCCCCGTCGAGCGCGACGTGGTGACCGGGCACTTCGCCAACATCCGCGCGCGCTGCCTGGAGGACGGTCGCGACATCCTGGATGAGCCCATTCCCGTTACGCCGACGCAGCACTACTTTATGGGCGGCGTGTGGGTCGACAAGGACGGCCGCACCTCGATGCCCGAGCTCTACGCCGCGGGCGAGACGGCCTGCAACGGCGTTCACGGCAAGAACCGCCTTGCTTCAAACAGCCTGCTCGAGGCGCTGGTCTGGGGTCGTCGCGCCGCGTGGTATATGCGTACCGGCGAGTCGCTGGCCGTGGAGCAGGCGGGCGATCCCGCGCTC
The DNA here is from genome assembly GCA_958352845.1 of uncultured Collinsella sp. Taxonomy (GTDB): domain Bacteria; phylum Actinomycetota; class Coriobacteriia; order Coriobacteriales; family Coriobacteriaceae; genus Collinsella. The sequence goes on along the minus strand of CATWQC010000019.1, from coordinate 2,975 downwards.
GATGGCCGTCATCGCGCCCTGGGCGCCGACCCTCTGGCAATCGATGATTTGGCCCGTGCCGCCGGCACGCAGGCCGTGGAGGAGTAGACCATGAATCCCATTACCATGAAGCTCGTCGTCGATGATCTGATTCTGCAAGCTCTGCGCGAGGACATTACGTTTGAGGACGTGAGCACGGCGAGCGTGTGCCCCACGGCGCGTCCCGCCACGGTGGAGCTTATCGCCAAAGCCGATGGCATCATTGCCGGCCTGGATGTGTTCGCTCGCACCTTTGAGCTGCTGGATTCGCAGAGCTCGGTGCTGTTTGATGTTGCCGACGGTGACGAGGTGCATGCCGGCGACCACGTGGGTCAGGTGCGCGGCGATGCGCGTGTGCTGCTTTCGGGCGAGCGCGTGGCGCTCAACTACCTGCAGCGCATGAGCGGCATCGCTACCTATACGCACAGCATGGCCGCGGCGCTCGAGGGAACCAAGACCGTGCTCGTCGACACGCGCAAGACCACACCGGGCATGCGCGTGTTTGAGAAGGCGGCGGTTGAGATTGGCGGCGGCAGCAACCACCGTTACAACCTGTCGACGGCCGTCATGCTCAAGGACAACCACATCGATGCCGCCGGTGGCGTGACGCGCGCGATCGAGATGGCGCGCGCCCATGCATCGTTTACCACGACGGTCGAGATCGAGTGCGAGAACCTGGACATGGTGCGCGAGGCCGTGGAGGCCGGCGCCGACATCATCATGTTCGACAACATGACCCATGACGACATGGCCGCCGCTATTGAACTTATCGCCGGCCGCGCCAAGACCGAGTGCTCGGGCAACGTGGATGCCAGCAATATCCGCGCGCTTGCCGACCTGGGCGTTGACTTTATTAGCTCGGGCGCCCTGACGCACTCCGCGCCGATCCTCGACCTCTCGCTTAAGCACCTGCGTCTGCTGGACGGTAAATAATGAACGCCCGCGAGCGTCGCCGTGCCATCATGGCCGTGCTCGAGGGGGCCAAGGGGCCCGTATCGGGCAGCGCGCTTGCCCGCGAGGTGGGTGTGAGCCGCCAGATCGTGGTGCAGGACATCGCCCTGCTGCGCGCCGATGGGCACGATATCGTGGCGACCAACCGCGGCTACGTGCTGCAGGAGGCCCCCAGCAGCCCCGCCGTGCCTACGCGCTTGGTCAAGGTTCGCCACAGCGTGGAGCAGGCAGGCGATGAGCTCACGAGTATCGTCGACGCCGGCGGCGCCGTGCTCAACGTGATCGTCAACCATCGCGTGTACGGCAAGATTACGGCCGACCTGGACATCCGCAACCGGCGCGATATCGAGCGCTATCTGCACGACATCGCCAGCGGCAAGAGCTTCCCGCTGCTGACGGTGACCAGCGGCTATCACTTCCATCGCATTGCGGCGGAGGACGAACAGACCCTCGACGAAATCGAGGCGATGCTCAAGGAGAAGGGCTACCTTGCCGATTTAATGCCCTACGAGGATGATTTGTCCTAGCCCGACACCGTCTTTATAAGTTGCGGTGAAATAGTTCCTACAATCGGCACCTAAGCAATGAGGCAGGAACTATTCCACCGCAACTGCCCACATATGCAAAAGGAGGCCTCCGCGGCGATGCGGAGGCCTCCTTTTTGTGCACGGTGTACTTGTGAGTGTGCAAGTGGGGGAGTTGTTACTCCTCGACGATCTCGGTGATCGCGCCGGCGGGGCAAGCGTCCTGGCAAGCGCCACAGGCGACGCAGGAGTCCTCGTCGGCGACGGTAGCGACGTCCTGGAGCTCCAGAACGCCAGCGGGGCAGGAGTCGACGCAAACGCCACAAGCGATGCACTCGTCGGCATCAATTACGGGATGAGCCATGGTAGTTTCCTCTCTGTTGACCGACGCTACAGGCGATGCGCGCCGGTTTGATTCGGGCAAAAACATACCACGGGAGCGACCGTTTGCAATACCCTCTGACCGGCATCTTCATACCGTTCGCCGAGTATGCCAAGGTTTACTAAAAAATGCGCAGGTGGGGCCGTTGAGCTGCGCAAATGTTAGCTAAAGGTGACTTGAAATATAGGGCGATTGAGCGTGCTTGCGGAAACCGCATCCCATTATTTTGTCGAAAAACGGGTTGCAGTTTCCGGTTAGGCCCGCTAGCGGAAAATGCGAGCCGGTATCAGCTCTCAAAACGGGATACGGTTTCCGGTTGAGCCTTCAGACGGAAACTGCGACCCGGAATCCACGCTCAAACCGGGATGAGCTTTCCGCAAGACGGCCCCCAGGCACCCCCGGACGCAAACCTCAGCCATCTCTACATAGATCTCGATAGATTTGCCGAGAACTCAATCAGCGCATCTACCTGCGCATTTAAGAACCTAAACTCTCGGCAATAAGAAATCTTATATGAATTGACTTAGATTTTGTATATTCCGGCCCATAAGGGGATACACTACATCCTGAAAGACAAGCCGAAGCGCCGCGCGACAGATCGTCGAGGCGGCGCGAACGCAAAAGAGAGAGGGAATTTCTAATGAGTAAGATTCTTGGTATCGACCTTGGTACTACTAACTCCGCTATGGCCGTCCTCGAGGGCGGTTCTCCGACCATTATCGTGAACGCCGAGGGCGACCGCACCACCCCGTCCGTCGTGGGCTTCCGTGCCGACGGCGACCGCGTCGTGGGTAAGGCCGCTAAGAACCAGGCTGTCACCAACCCCAAGAACACCGTGTTCTCCATCAAGCGCTTCATGGGCCGCAAGTACTCCGAGTGCACCTCCGAGATCAAGACCGTGCCGTATGAGGTCAAGGAGGGCCAGGGTGGCCGTGCCGTCGTCGACATCGAGGGCAAGGATTACACCGCCGAGCAGGTGAGCGCCATGACGCTCGCGAAGATGAAGGCCGACGCCGAGAAGTATCTGGGCGAGACCGTCACCGACGCCGTCATCACCGTCCCGGCCTACTTCAACGACGCCCAGCGTCAGGCCACCAAGG
>CATWQC010000018.1 GCA_958352845.1 uncultured Collinsella sp. | reverse complement strand
GCAATACGCTTGAGGATCCTTAAAAGAAAGTCCAGTTTATCCTTCCCACTCCATAGTTCTTATTTAAGACGTCCAAGTTTTGGGGTGCAGTTCATTTTCATTTAAGGGGCTGTTTTTGGTAAAGACTTCGTTGCGCTTTCCTGCTTAGAGCGCTCGGTTTTTTTTATCGTAGCTTTCGAAAACATGCGGCAAATTCCGGAACCCCCGAGCACACCACCTTTTTCGCACAAAGAAACCGCAGGTAAACGCGTTGGCGCCACTTGGCGTGGTCGACCTGTCCTGATTTTGCCGCATACTTCTGGTTTTAGCCATCTTTGCGGTCGATCGACCGTCAAAACTATTCGTTTAGCAAGACTTTCGAGGATAATCATTTCTAGATTTCGGAATAATTTATAACTAATTCGCAAAAATATATCGATATCTAGTATGATTATCAGCAACTTCCACGCTAGGAGACTGCTGATGGTTCGTATTGTTCAGATCGCGTTGCATGATTTTAAGAATATTGCCTTTGGCGAGATTGCCTTTACGAAATCGAAGCCCGGCTCTGCCTTTGTGCCCGGGGCGGACGTTATTGGCATTTATGGCCAAAATGGCTCCGGCAAGACTTCTGTAATTGAGGCGATTGACCTGGTCAAAACCTTGATGACGGGTGCCGCATATGACAGGCAGAAAGTTCTCGATTACTTTTATCCTGGCAAAGACTCTTTTTCAATTGACATTGAGTTTAACATTGATACCACGGATGAATTATTTCTTACGTTCTACACCGTCACTTTTTCGCGTAGAGCAGCCTCTGTCTGGATTTCGCACGAAAAAATGGCTGTAAAACAATTTAATGTCGATATAGACAAATGGGGGTCTAAGAGGACTCTCGTGGAGCTTGTTCAAGAGGCCCCCGAGTCTGCCGCGGCTGTTCTGCCCAAAAATCGCTGGTCCCATCTTTTGAACGCGGATCAACAGCTTAAGATGTCGATGTTGGTTTCGTTAGGTGTTCTTCAGCGGGGCAACATGTCCCCCATGCTTTCCATACAAACTGTTAAATATCTGATCTCGCTTTTTGCCTGCGATTTCAATCTTTATATGCAGGAGGAACCTCCGGAGCAATTGCAGATTAATGAGGCTGTGTACGAGCTGCAATCGGCTTCTTTCAAGAGTGCCCATCAAGAGATTCTCACTCCGCTGTATTGCCTGCTCGCCGAGCTTGGGCTTTATTTCCGTTACCGCGTCAATGTGTTTACGACACTGGCAAATGCAACTTGCAGCTTAAACGTACTTTCGATGGATATTATCGATGATCGCGTGTTTGGCCAGAAGGGTCACCTTTCTGTCAATCTTTTTAAGCCCGCTGTTATTAAGGACGATGATTTCCCAGCCGTTTCGTCTGCGATTAAGCGTGTGAGCGGATTAATTGGCACGCTTGTACCGGGCCTTTCCATCGAGGTTAAAGTCATTGGCTCTCAGCTTTTGGATAAGGGCGATTCACCCGCTAAGCAAGTCGAGTTTCTTTCTTGCCGCAATGGGGTCGAGATTCCACTGCGCTGTGAATCTGAGGGCGTAAGAAAACTCATCTCTTTCTCGCTCTGCCTTATGGAAGTCCATTCGTACTCTGACGCATTTCTTGCAATTGACGAGCTCGACTCAGGCGTATTCGAATTTCTCTTGGGGCAGCTTCTTTCCGTGCTTGAGTCGTTTGGCAAGGGGCAGCTCTTGTTTACTGCCCACAACCTACGTGTTCTTGAATTGCTGCCGGCATCAGAGATTCTTCTGACCACTGCAGATCCTGATAATAGGTTTGTTCGCTTTAAAGGCGTTAAGCCCACCAATAACATGCGTGACCAGTATTTGCGCGCGATTAGCCTTGGCGATAGCGGACAGCGTTTGTACGATTCTACGGACAGGTACTCGATCGATGCCGCGCTCTGCTTGGATGGTGACGAGTAGTGGGTGCCACCGAGTTCGTTCTTTTTATCGTCGAAGGCGAAACTGATGAGCTGGCATTGGGTCGTGCTCTTACAAGTTTGTTTGCAAGCGGGGAGCATCCTGGTCCTCGTTTTGGGATTGTGCGCGGCGACATCACATCGGTACATGCTCTCGGTGCAGGAAATCCCGCTTCGACTATTAAGAGGCGGTTGGTTGATACCGTGAAGGAATTTCTCGCTAAGGACAAGTTGCGTGCCACCGATTTAGACGCCATTGTACTGTTGTCCGATACCGATGGTGCATTTATCGATGATTCGCTGGTTGTCTATGATGAAGATGGGCCTCGTTGTTCCTATTTTGAAGATAGGATTGAAACGTCGAACGTCGCCTCGCTGCGTCAGAGAAATCAATGTAAATCTTCGTGTCTTAAGACGTTATCTAGGACGCATGAGCTGACCTGTAACAAAAGGAAGATTCCTTTTAAAGCTGCATATATGTCACGCAACCTTGAGCATGCTTTGTCCGATTATTCGGGTAGGGCAACGCAGCAGAAAAAGTATGATCTGGCGCGCAAGTTTTCTAAAAAATACGGTACGGACGTTATTGGTTTCTTGGAGCTCCTTACGTTCCTTGCTCCCGTTGGCTCATATCAGGATAGTTGGGTTTATATCGCCCAGGACAATAACTCTCTCTTGAGGGGCTCCAACATGAAACAGACGCTCGAGGCTTTGCCCTCTAGTCCAATCAAAGCTGCCTCCTCCCTCTAATGATGTTCTTAAAACAGCCTTAAAGATTTTGGACACGTGCGTGGGTAGCGTACAATACGCATGTTTGACTATGACAAATGTGGATTTTAGGGGAGGGGTGCGCCATGGAGGTGCTGGTTGTTGGCAACACCGCATATGTTGACGATGACTTTTGTGCCAAGGCGTTCCCCGAGGACCATGTGCAGGTCGTAGCCGCGCAGGACACGCGCCGCGACGAGTCATCGCCCCATTCCTCGTGGAAAGAGCTTCTGCAACACCTGGATCAGGCCTACGAGTTCGACCGCGTGGTCTACCTGTCTAATTACCTTACCCCGCATACCGATATCGTGGGCGATATCGAACTGTTGCGCTCGGTCTGTCGTGCGTGCGCGGGTCGCCGGGTCCAACTGCTGTATGTAGCGGGGCCCGCGGGTGCCGAGGGTGCCGCCGATGCCGCGGGGCGAACGGGCAAGGGCATTATCGCGCGCGCAGCCAACGACCTGTGCCGCTACTATGCCGCTAGCGAGGGCATTCAGACCAAGATCCTGCGCGTGCCGTTCCTGTATACCGCGTCTGCCGCGCTGGAGGACCCGTTTTTGGTGCCGCTGTTCGACGCGTGCTCAACCGGATCGGTTGCTCTGCAGGGCGCGGAGGATGCGGCGTTTCCGCTGCTGTGTGCCGAGGAGCTTGCAGTGCTGGTGCGCCGTATCTTTGACAGCTGGGATGGTAACTTTGAGACGCTCGACGTTGCCGATACCTTCCATCACACGGCGGGTGAGGTGGGCGACGCCCTCAAGGCGCTGTTCCCCGGCCTTACCGTTGCCTATGGCGATTCTGCCGGCTACGCCCTGCCCGCCAGCGACGTCGTTCGCGTGCGCTATGGCTGGTTTCAGCGCTACGACCTGCTGCGTGATCTTTCGACCATTCAAGCGCGTTGGGATGCCGGCCGCGCGAAGAAGGTCAACCCCTTGCGTGCCGCCATCGACCGCATCCAGATGCGCTCGCTGCCCATCAAATGCCTGGAGACGGGCGTTGCCTGGGTTCTGTTCGAGGTGCTGGAGCATCTGTTCTCACAATCGGCCCAGCTCAACGTGCTCGATTATCGCCTGCTCTACGTGGTGTTGATCGGCACGCTGTATGGCTTGGACTTTGGCCTGGTTGCGGCGCTGCTGGCGTCGGTGGGTTTGGCCGCGAGCTACTTTACTCAGTACGGCTATACCTTCCAGGGCCTGTTCTACGAGCCGTCCAACTGGCTGCCGTTTATTGCGTACTTTGTGGTGGGTGCCGTGTGCGGCTATGTGCAGCTGCGCAACAGCGAAGCCATTAGGGCGGAGCGCGATCAAAACGAGCTCGTGCGCAACCGCAATACGTTCCTTACGCAGCTCTACCACGACGCGATCGAGGACAAGCGCGCGTACAGGCGCCAGATCGTGGGTCGCCACGACAGCTTTGGCAAGATCTTTGCCGTGACGCAGGAGCTCGACGTACTCAACCCACGCGACATCTATCGCAAGTGCTGCGAGCTTTTGGGCGAGATCCTCGAGAACGATTCGGTGGCGATCTACCATGTTTCGGGCGGGGCATTTGCACGCCTGGTGGCAGCAAGTCCCGCGATTGCCGAAGATGCCGCACGCTCGCTCACGCTTGAGCAGCTTGCACCTCTTTTGGGCGACGGGGGCCGTTCGAACCTGTGGGTGAACCGCGAGCTGACGCCGGGGCTTCCCATGTTTGGATACACGATCGAGCGCGACGGGGCACCCGCCGTGTTGATCTTTGTGCGTCGTGCGGCCGAAAACCAAATGACTCTCTATTATCAAAACCTGTTCCGCATCTTGTGCGGGCTGGTCGAAAGCGCGCTGGGCCGTGCCTTTGACTATGAGGCGGTGGCGCAGGATAAACGCTGCGTTGACGGCACTTGCGTGCTCAAGCAGGCTGCCTTTGGCCAAGAGCTCGCGGCGGAGCAGGCGCTCGCAGATAGCAAGATGGGGAGTTTTTTGCTCCTGCGCGTGGTACCGGGCATGGAGCCTGTCGGCGAGCTGGTGGGCGCAATCGGGTCGGCAATCCGCGAGAGCGACGCGGCGGGCTTGGTCGACGGCGACGTGCTCTACCTGCTTATGCGCCAGGCAAAGGCGTGCGATCTGCCCATTATCCGCGAGCGCCTGAGCGCAAAGCAGATTGCGGTGGAGCCCGTCGATGGCGAGGACATCGTGGCGCTGTTGCAACACATCTCTTACACCGGTGACGGTGAGGGGGGTGCCGCTTGATCTCGCTTGTCGTTGCTGCCGTCTTGCTGCTGATTCATGCGCTGGTTTGCCTGATGCTGTGGACGCTCATGAAGCTGGGCCTGCTGCCGGTGCGCGGGCATATGCTGGCTGTGATAGTGCTGGTGCCGCTGTGGGGCCCGTTGCTGGTGGTTCTGCTACCTGTCCGCAGCGCGGTGTTTTGCGAGGGGCTGAAAGAGTCTGCGCTGGAGTCGCTGCGCTTCAACGACGACCTGCATCGCAGCATCTTGGTGCACGACCGTGACGCCGATGCGGGCGTGGTCCCGCTCGAGGAGGCGCTCATCGTCAACGACCCGGCATACCGGCGCCGCCTAATGCTCTCTATGCTCACCGAGGAGCCCGACGCGTACCTGGCGCAGCTGCAGGCGGCTAAGCTTAACGACGACGTTGAGGTGGCGCACTATGCCGCGACGGCGGTGGCGCAGATCTCCAAGGAGTCCGACCTTAAACTGCAGCAGCTGGAGCGTGCCTTTAAGACGGACCCGAGTGCGCAAAACCTCAACGAATACTGCGATTTTCTTGGTGAATACTTGGGCTCGGGCTTGGCCGAGGGGCGCGTGGCTCAGATTCAGCGCCAACAGTACGCGCGCCTGCTTGCGCGTCGCTGCGAGCGCGAGGATACCCTTGAGCTGCGCATTCGATACGCGACGACGCTGGCCGATGTCGGACAGATCGACGAGGCGCAGGCCGTGACCGATCAGTTGGTTCTCGACGTGCCCGAGGAGCAGGAGGTTTGGATGCTTTGCCTGCGCCTTGCCGTGATGCGCCGCGATGGTGACGAGGTTCACCGTGTGATCGATGCGATTGACAAGCAGCATGTGTATTTGAGCGCCGACAACCGCGAAAAGTTGGCGTTTTGGCGCGACGGGGAGGAGGCCGGATGAGTGTGGCGCAACATATCCGCGACCGTGCAGGCCGCTTTCGTTGGATGGGACTCCTCGTGGTGTGGGCGGTCTTTATTGCCATGGCCGCCGTGCTGCTGATCGAACGCGCCGGCGTGCAGTACAGTGCGGGCCAGCATAAGCTGGGGATGCTCGCCGCCAACGACGCGGTGCCGGCCTCCTCGGCAATCTTTGGCCAAAAGCCCACGTGCCTGGTCATTACCGATTCCGATCAAGCTGGCGTCGAGGACGTAAAGGAGCAGTTCGACCAGATCCTGCTCGACATGAAGATTGCGCACCGCGACGTGGACCTTGCCCTGGATAGTGCGGATGCCTTTCCCTCGCTGACCGCCTTCGATCGCGTGATTTTGCTCATGCCGTCGCTCGATGGGCTCGGTACGCACCTGAGCGACATTATGAGTTGGGTGAGTGCCGGCGGTTCGCTTATGCTCGCCATGCCGCCGGATAACTCGAGCTATCTGCAAGCGATTGCCCCCCAAGCTTGGCATTGAATCGGCCGGATATGACTATGTAAAAGCCGAAAGCATTGTGCCGAGCGAGGACTTTATGCTGGGCGGAGGAGAGCGCTACGAGCTCTCGGACCCCTTTGATTCGTCGCTTTCGGTTTCGCTGCGCGAGACGGCGCGTGAGTGGGCTAAGACCGGCGATGCGGGCGCGCCGCTCATTTGGTCCAATGACTGCGGCAGTGGGCACACCGTGGTGTGCAATATCGGTATCTATGACAAGGTCATGCGCGGTTTTTACGCCGCGGCGATCAGCCTGCTGGGTGATGCCACGGCCTATCCGGTCATCAACAGCGCCGTGTTCTATTTGGACGACTTTCCTAGCCCCGTGCCCTCGGGCGATGGTACTTATATCAAGCGTGACTACGGCCTTTCCATCGCCGATTTTTACACCAAGGTCTGGTGGCCCGATCTGCAAAAGCTCGCGCAAAAATACGGCATTCGCTATACCGGCGTGATGATCGAAAACTACGAGGACGCGGTCAACCAGACCGAGCCCGCGCGACAGGCCGATACCACGCAGTTTCGATATTTTGGCGGCATGCTGCTGCAGATGGGCGGCGAGCTGGGCTTTCACGGCTACAACCATCAGCCTCTGGCGCTCTGGGACACCGACTACGGCACGCTGTACGTCTACAAGACCTGGAAGAACAAAGAGACGCTCGTCGCCTCGCTCAACGAACTTATCGCATTTCAGGACGAGGTCCTGCCCAACGCTCATGGCTCGGTTTACGTGCCGCCGTCGAATATCCTTTCGGCCCGCGCGCGCAAGCTTATCGGTACCGATGTTCCGCGAATTAAGACCATTGCCAGTACGTATTTTGAGGATGGCACCGACCTGCCGTACGTGCAGGAGTTTGGCGTGGCGAGCGATGGCATTGTGGAGCAGCCACGTATTGTTTCGGGCGGCATGGTCGACGATTCCTATATGCGCCTGGCAGCCGTGTCCGAGCTCAACATGCACTACGTGAGCACGCACTTTATGCACCCGGACGACCTTTTGGACCCCGATCGCGGAGCCAAGGAGGGCTGGGAGGTCTACAAGGGCGGCCTGGTCGACTTCCTGGAGTGGCTTACCAAATCCGCGCCCGACCTGCGGCACCAGACGGCGTCGGAGTGCTCCGGTGCCATCCAGCGTTTTTCGTCCGTGACGGTGAGCGTGGATACCAGCGCGGATGCCTGGACGCTCAGCCTGGGCAATTTCCACGACGAGGCGTGGCTCATGTTCCGCACCAATAATGGCGAGCCGGGTGCGGCGACGGGTGGCGAACTGACGCACCTTACGGGCAATCTGTATCTGCTCAAGGCAAATGATAAGACCGTGACGATCGAGCGCAAGGAGGGTGGCGATAAATGAGAATCTGCTTGGTACTCGAGGGTTGCTACCCCTATGTGCACGGCGGCGTATCTACCTGGATGCATGGCTACATTACGGCCATGCCCGAGCACGAGTTTGTGCTGTGGGTGATCGGCGCGCATGCTGCCGACCGTGGCAAGTTTGTCTACGAGCTGCCCGGCAACGTGGTCGAGGTGCACGAGGTGTTCCTGGACGATGCCCTGCGGCTTTCGGGCGAGCAACATGAAGCCAGTTTTAACGACCGTGAGCGCGAGGCGCTACGCCGTCTGGTGTCGCTCTCCAATCCGGACTGGGGCGTGTTATTCGATATCTTCCACCGCCGTCGCGTGCATCCGCTCTCGTTTTTGCAGAGCCGCACGTTTATGGATATCTTTCGCGACGTGTGCCTGGCCGAGTATCCCTACACGCCCTTTGCCGATGCATTCCACACCATGCGCTCCATGTTGCTGCCCGTGCTCTACCTGTTGGGCAGCGAGGTGCCGGTGGCCGATGTGTACCATGCCATCTCGACCGGCTACGGTGGCCTGCTCGCCTGCCTGGGCTCAAGCGTTTCCCATGCGCCGGTGCTGCTCACCGAGCATGGCATCTATACCCGCGAGCGCGAGGAAGAGATCATTCGCGCCGATTGGGTGGTGCCGTCGTTTAAGGACCGCTGGATTCGCTTTTTCTACCTGCTTTCGGAGGAGATCTACCGCCGCGCCTTCCGCGTGACGAGTTTGTTCCATAACGCCCGCAAGACGCAGATCGATATGGGCTGCGATGCGGACAAATGCCTGGTCATCCCCAACGGCATCCAGTTCGATCGCTTTAAGGAAATTCCCTTAAAGACCGATGACGGCTGGGTGGATATTGGCGCGGTGGTGCGCCTTGCGCCCATCAAGGATGTCAAGACCATGATCTATGCCTTCTTTGAGCTGCACGAGCGCCTGCCCAAGGTGCGCCTGCACATCATGGGCGGCGTGGACGACGAGGAGTACGGCGCCGAGTGCCACGCGCTGGTCGAAACCCTGGGCGTGCGCGACCTGATCTTTACCGGCCGCGTCAACGTGGTCGAGTACATGGAAAAGCTCGACTTTACCATTTTGACGAGCATCTCCGAAGGTCAGCCGCTCAGCGTGCTGGAGTCGCTTGCCGCGTGTCGTCCCTGCGTGACGACCGAGGTGGGCTGCTGCCGTGAACTGCTCGAAGGCGCTCCGGGCGATGGCTTTGGCGTGGCAGGTTTTGTGACACCGCCTATGTATCGCAAGGGCTTGGCCGATGCCATGGAGCGCATGTGCGTGAGCCGCGCCCGTCGCATTGAGATAGGGGAGCGCGGGCAGCGTCGCGTTGCCACGTACTTTTTGCACGAGCAGATGCTCGCCAACTATCGCGCGCTGTACGACGAGACGGCGTGTGCGTTTAACCTGCCCAGAGAGGGGGAGTAGCCGATGGCCGGAATTGGTTTTGAGCTCAAGCGCCTGTTTAGGCGCAAGGGCCTGTTTGCCACGATGCGTGCTTACGGCTACGCCGGCATTGTGTGCACGGGTCCCATGCTGTTGGGCGTGCTGCTCCAGGTGGGTATCTTGGTGCTGTGCGGTCTGTGGGGTGTGGGCCGTGCCAACCAGGATCTGCTGGTGTGCATGGTGACCTACACACTGCTGGCCTCACTTTTGCTCACGAGCTTTTTCTCTATGCCGGTCACGCGCTTTTTGGCCGACATGTTGTTTGCCGAGCGCGAGGACGAGATTCTGCCCTCGTTTTGGGGCTCCAATGCTGTCATGCTCGTTGCGGGCACGGTGCTCTACGGCGTCTTTTTGCTGTTCTCGGGCGCCACGCTGCTGCAGGGGCTGCTGTGCCTGTGGCTGTTCAACATTATGATCGTCAACTGGAACGGCATGAGTTACCTCACGGCCATCAAGGATTACCGCGGCATCCTTTGCAGCTTTGCGGCCGCCATTGGCGTGGCGTGCCTGTGCGCCCTGGCCGCGCTGGCGCTGGGACTGCCGCCGGTCGAGGGCCTGTTGGCATCAATTGCTCTGGGCTACGGCGTCATGCTCGCCTGGGACGTGGTACTGCTGTACCGGTATTTTCCTCAGAGCGACCGCAGCCCCTGGCCCTTTTTGCAGTGGCTCGATCAGTTTATGCCGCTGGCGCTCACGGGTCTGTTAACCAATCTGGGACTCTTTGCGCACCTGGTGATTATTTGGGCTGGTCCCATTGGCGTTCAGGTCAAGGGCTTGTTTTATGGTGCGCCCTACTACGATGTGCCGGCGCTGATCGCGTTTTTGACGATCCTGGTCACGACCGTCAACTTTGTGGTCTCGGTCGAGGTCAACTTCTATCCACGCTACCGCGACTACTACAGTCTGTTCAACGACGGCGGCGTGGTGGGCGACATCGTGGTGGCAGAGGAGGGGATGCTCTCCACGCTCAACAGCGAACTGCGCTTTTGCGCGCTCAAACAGTTGTTTGTGACCGCGGCGGTCATCTCGCTCGAGACCACGGTGCTGTCGGCCTTACCGTTGGGCTTTAACAACCTTATGCACGGGTATTTTCGCACGCTGTGCGTGGGCTATGGCCTGTATGCCGTGGGCAATACGGTGATGCTCATCTTGCTGTACTTTACCGACTACAAGGGGGCCGTGATGGCATCGGGGCTGTTTGCCGGTGTGGCCGGGCTGGCGACTGCCGTGTCGTTGCTTTTGCCGCAGCAGTTTTACGGCTTTGGCTTTTTGTTGGGTGCAGCGGTGTTTTTTATCGTGGCGCTTCTGCGGCTCGATACCTATACCGCCAACTTGCCGTATCGTATCCTGAGCCAGCAGCCCATTGTGGCGACCGACAAAACGGGTCGCTTTACACAGCTGGGCCGCTTGCTCGACCGTGCCGAGCAGCGCTATGAGGAAGGTCGCCATAAGGGTGAGCCATATGGCGCGTTTGAGCGCGCAGTAGTTCACGTGTATCGCAAGCATTGGGGAGGTTCTGATGACCGATAGGATGATGTCTCGCCGTCGCCTGTTTGAGGCGGCTGCCGGTGCGCTGTTGCTTTCGGGCTGCTCGGTGCAGGAAGACTCCTCGACCAAAAAGGTCAAAAAGCAGGACAAGATTAAAAAGACCGAGGCCTCCGACCAGTCCAAGCACCTGCGCGACAAGGACGAGCTCTACGAGGTCTACGATGACTCGGGTATTGTGACCATGTACCTGACGGTCTCACGCGGCAACAGCTCCGAGAACACCGACCACAGCTGGGCCGAGATCAACACGTACTCGGTGTATGACTATGCCGACATGGGCGTGACGCGCTATCAGGTTATGGGCCTGCTGCAGCCGGGCGACGAAGACGGCCCGGTGGCCGGCGAGGTTGGCTATGGCGAGGAAGCGCCCAATGCTACCGTGCAGGTGCGCGGTCAGACATCAAGCATGAACTCGCAGAAGAATTACAAGGTGGAGCTCAAAAAGGGCAAGGGTACCTGGCGCCAACAGCGCGCGATTGCGCTCAACAAGCACATGGGCGAGGGTATGCGTTTTCGCAACAAGATGGCCTACGACCTTATCCGCGGGATTCCCCAGATGATGGGCCTGCGCACGCAGTTTGTGCATCTGTGGGTGTGCGACCAGACCGAAAAGTCCAACGACACCTTTGAGGACTACGGCCTGTTTACGCAGGTGGAGCAGCTCAACAAGACGGCGCTTAAGGCACATGGCCTGGATAAGAGCGGGCACCTGTACAAGGTGAACAGCTTTGATTTCCATCGCTACGAGGACACCATTAAGCTTGCCGATGATCCCGACTACAACCAGGCAAACTTTGAGGGCATGCTCGAGATTAAGGGCGATTCGGACCACACCAAGCTCATCGAGATGCTCGATGCGCTCAACGACGAATCGAAAAAGATCGATGACGTGCTCGATACCTACTTTGATACCGAGAATCTGGTCTATTGGCTGGCGTTTCAGATTCTGACGGGAAACTGCGATACGCAGAACCGTAACTGCTATCTGTACAGCCCGCTCAATTCAAATACCTGGTACTTTTTAGATTGGGATAACGACGGCATGCTGCGTAAGCTGGAGCTTTCTCTTACCGGGTTTTCGGACTACGCGAGCTGGGAGCGCGGCGTGAGCAACTACTGGGGCAACGTACTGTTCAATCGTGCGCTGCGCAGCAAATCGTTCCGCAGCGAGCTCGACCGCGCCGTCAAGGACCTGCGTTCGTATATGACCGAGGCACGCCTGAGCAAGATGATCAAGCATTATCGCGAGGTTACCGAATCCCTAGTCTTTGCTTCGCCCGATATCGATAATCTGCCTGTCACCAAGGACCAATACGAGCAGATCGCCGCAGCGATTCCCTCCGAGATCGAGGAGAACTACAAGAGCTTTCGCGAGAGTTTTAAAAAGCCCATGCCGTTCTACATCGGCGTGCCGCAGATCGATAGCGGTAAGCTGCGTATTAACTGGGATGCGTCCTACGACTTTGAGGCGCGCGACATTCGCTACACCGTGGAGCTTGCGCGTGACTATGCAATAAGCGACGTGGTCTTTAAGGCCGAGGACGTGCTGCTTCCCGAGGTGACCTGCGATGCGCCCGATACCGGCCAGTATTTTGTGCGCGTGCGTGCCACCAACTCCGACGGCTATAAGCAAGATGCGTTTGACTACTATGTAACCGACGACGGCAAGCACTACGGCATGAAGTGTTTTTACGTGCAAGACGGCGGTAAGGTCGCGGAGGACACGTATGAGGAGGGCTAGCGCGCTGCTTGAGCGCTTGGCGGCCCCGCCTGTGCGTGTCGCGCAGGAGCGTTACCGCCACGAGCTCAAATATCTCATTAACGAGGGCGAGCACGCCGCGCTTGCCTGTCGCATGGCGCCGGTGTTTAAGCTGGACAAGCATGCGCGGGCAGGCGGTTACACCATTCGCAGCCTGTACTTTGACGACTACTGCAACTCGGCCTACGAGGAAAAAGACGCCGGCATTCTCATGCGTAAAAAGTATCGCGTGCGCATCTATTACGGCAGCGACAAGCTGATTAAGCTCGAGCGCAAAAAGAAGTACGGTAGCTGGATTTACAAGGAGGATGCGCCACTTACGCGCGGCGAGTTTGAGCAGATTCTGGCTGGCGACTACGACTTTTTGCTGAGGAGCTCCTATCCGCTCTGTCGCGAGTTCTACATCGAGTGCATCTGCAACGTGATGCGCCCGAGGACCATCGTGGACTACGAGCGCGAGCCGTGGGTGATGGATGAGGGCACCGTGCGCATTACGTTTGACATGAACGTGCGTGCCGCGGTGGGAAGCTTCGATTTCTTTGACGCGACGCTGCCCGCGCTGCCGGTTCTGGAGCCCGGCAAGCTGGTGATGGAGGTCAAGTTTACGGAGTTTTGCCCGCAGCTGGTGCGTGATATGGTGCCGCCGGGAGCGGCCGAGCTCACGGCGGTCTCCAAGTACTGCCTGTGTTACGAAAAGACCGCCTACCTGCGCGGATTTAATTACTGGGAATCGGATTTTGAGAACCGAGGGGATATTTAGACCATGAGCACCAGGGACTTTTTTAAGAACTCCGTCTTGGAGGCGTTTGGCCAGGTCGACCCTGCCAAGATTGGCCTTTCGCTGCTCGTGGCGCTCGCCATGGGCATCCTGATCTATTACGTGTACAAGCGCTTTTTTACCGGCGTGGTGTATTCGCGTAGCTTTGCCGTGACGCTCGTGGGCATGTGCGTACTCACCTGCATGGTCACGCTCGCGATTTCGACTAACGTGGTCATCTCGCTCGGTATGGTCGGTGCTCTGTCTATCGTCCGCTACCGTACGGCGGTCAAGGACCCGCTCGACCTGCTGTACCTGTTTTGGGCCATTACCACGGGCATTACGGCGGGTGCCGGCATGTACGCACTCGTGGGGCTCACGGCGGTGGTGATCGTGGTGATGATTGCCGGCTTTGCGGGCCACCAGGACAAGTCGCGCGTGTACATGATGGTCATCCACTACACGGGCCAGACCACCGGCGACGATATCGTGCGTGCATTTGGGCGCACCAAGTTTACGGTGAAGTCCAAGACCATGCGCGGTGACAAGGTCGAGATGGCCGTGGAGGTGTTCTCGGACGGTGTGGATATGCCGTATGTCGACGCCATTCGCGCGCTCGACGGCGTGGAGGACCTGACGTTGATCCAATACAACGGCGAGTACCACGGGTAACTATGTTCCGGCGTTCTGCCGAACGCCGGATCGCTCGACGCTGCGCGGACATCTGCCGGGCGATCTGCCGCTCAAACCGTCGCTCGCGTACATAAAGTACGCGTCGCTCCTCTTTCGCGGCACCTCGCCACGGCAGCTGCCCGCTCGCTGACTTTTGTTTGACCTGGGTGGGCTGATTTTGTTCGCATGCCGTCTTCACGGGTATCATGGTGAAAGCGATTTCAATGACAGGGGTGCTCGTGGTAAAGATGAAAGATGTGGCCGAGCTGGCCGGCGTTTCGAGCGCCGCCGTCTCGCGCTACCTCAACGGTGGATATATCT
Organism: uncultured Collinsella sp.; assembly: GCA_958352845.1. Taxonomy (GTDB): domain Bacteria; phylum Actinomycetota; class Coriobacteriia; order Coriobacteriales; family Coriobacteriaceae; genus Collinsella. The sequence goes on along the minus strand of CATWQC010000018.1, from coordinate 22,256 downwards.
CGGCGGACAAGGCCGAGCGCATTAAGCAGGCAATCGAGCTGACCGGATACGTGCGATCCAGCCAGGCTCGCGCGCTGCGCACCGGTTCCACCAAGCTCATCGGCGTCATCGTACCTAAGATCAACTCGGAATCCGTAAGCCGCATTACCGCCGGCATTGGCCAGGTGCTCGGTCGCCGTGGCTACCAGATGCTGCTTGCCAATACCGACAACGCGGCCGATCGCGAGCTCGAATACCTCGATTTATTCCAAAACCATCCGGTTGACGGCATTGTGCTGGTGGCAACCATGATCACCGACGAGCACCGTCGCACGATTGACTCGTGCCGTGTGCCCATTGTGCTGATCGGTCAACATGTCGAGGGCGCGGCGTGCGTGTATCACGACGATTACGAGGCCGCTTTTGAGCTGGGCCATGCGCTTGCGGGTCGCGTGGACGGCAAGATTGCTTACATTGGGGTTACCGAGGAGGACCGCGCGGCCGGTTATGACCGCCGACGCGGTTTTGAGGCCGGCTTGCGCGCCGCGGGTAACCCGCTCGATGCCGCCTTGATTCGCCTGGGCTCGTTTACGCTCGACTCGGGCTATGGTGCGGCGCGTGAGCTGCTTTCTGTCGCTCCCGATGTTTCGTTTATCGCCTGCGCGACCGATACCATGGCGGCAGGCGCGCTGCGTGCCATCGATGAGGTTCGCGGCATGGGCGAGGGTATACACCGCGTGAGTGGTTTTGGCGACAACGCGTTTTTGCGCGCGCTGACGGGCGGCATTCCCACCGTGCATTATGGCTACCTGACCAGTGGCGTCGAGGCGACCAATATGTTGCTCAACACGCTCGATGGTGTGGAGGGGGAGAGCGGTCTAAAGACGCTCAAACTCGGCCATCAGTTGATGAATGTCTAGGTCTTGATCGCGCCTGCCCGCCTTTGAGTCCCCCGTTTTTTGTCCCAAAACTACCATTCGCCGGCTTTTTCCTACCGTTCACCCTACTATGAAAACGATTACAGACATATAAAACTGAAATCGATTACAGTGTAAGTGTCAAAGATGGCCGGGTGCACGTGCGCCCGTTGGAGGAAAGGGAAGTCATGGACTACCGCAAATCAGCCCAAGAGGTGCTCGACAATATCGGTGGCGCCGACAACGTCGTCTCTGCCGCGCATTGCGCCACGCGTTTGCGCCTGGTGATTGCCGATAACGCGAAGGTTAACAAGGAGGCCCTCGAGAATATCGACGGCGCCAAGGGCGTCTTTGAGGCTCAGGGCCAGCTCCAGATTATTTTTGGCACCGGCACCGTCAACAAGGTCTACGAAGAGTTCATTGCGCTCAGCGGAGTCGAGGCTGCCACCAAGGCCGAGGTCAAGGAGGCCGCGGCACAGCAGCAGAACATCTTTATGCGTGCCATTAAGGTGCTCGGCGACGTCTTTGTCCCCATCATCCCTGCCATCGTGGCTTCGGGCCTGCTGCTGGGCATTATGAGCGCCCTCAACTTTATGGCCTCCAACGGCTTTATCGCGCTCGACACCAATAACTTTATCTATAAGATCGCCGACCTGGTCTCGGGAACGTCCTTTGGCATTCTGCAGATCCTGATCGGCTACTCCGCCGCCAAGGCCTTTGGCGCCAACCCGTACCTGGGTGCCGTCGTCGGCGGCGCGTTCATCAACTCCTCGCTGCAGAGCGCCTACACGGTTGCCTCCGAGGGCGTTCAGACCATGGTCACCGTCATCCCCGGCGTGTACAGCTTTGAGTGGGTCGGCTATCAGGGCCACGTGATCCCCATCGTTATCGCCTGCGCCATTCTGGCCTTCCTCGAGAAGCGCCTGCACAAGATCGTTCCCGAGATGTTCGACCTCTTTGTGACCCCGCTCGTCTCGGTGTTCGTGACCGTGCTCGTGACGCTCGTTGCCGTCGGCCCCATCTTTGTCTGGGCCGAGAACGCCATCCTCGGTCTGATCCAGGCCCTGCTGACCCTGCCCTTCGGCATCGGTTCCTTTATCGTCGGCCTGTTCTATGCCCCCACGGTCGTTACCGGTATCCACCAGATGTACACCGCCATCGACCTGGGTCAGCTCGCCCAGTACGGTGTGACCTACTGGCTGCCCATCGCCAGCGCTGCCAACATCGCTCAGGGTGGCGCCGCGCTCGCCGTTGCCTTTAAGACCCGCGATGCCAAGATCAAGGGTTTGGCACTTCCTTCGGCCCTGTCCGCCTTCATGGGTATTACCGAGCCGGCCATCTTTGGTGTGAACCTGCGCTTCTTTAAGCCCTTCATCGCCGGCTGCATCGGTGGCGGTTGCGGCGCCCTGGTCTGCGCGCTCACCTCGCTTGCCGCTTCCGGTACGGGCGTTACGGGTATCTTCGGTATCCTGCTGTGCCTGGCCCAGCCCGTGCAGTACGCGATCATGTTTGCGGTCGCCGCGCTGGTTTCCTTTGGCGTCTCGTTTGTCCTGTACAAGGACGAGCCCAAGGCTTCCGAGCAGGCCTAAGAGCTTTTGATTTAAGGGTGCCCGCGGGTTGTATGCTCGCGGGCGTTTCCCGTATCTGGTGTCGATCTCTGGCGCCTTGTTACTTTCGATCCGTTAGGACTTTGATATGTCTAATGCACTTGGTCGCGACCTTGCAAAGCTGGTTGCCGCTGTTGACGCTGCCGCCTCTGAGTGCGGCCATGGCGCGTATGGCCAGCGCTTCCATATTATGCCGCCGGCGGGCTGGCTCAACGACCCCAACGGTCTTTGTCAAGCAGGCGGCGTGTTCCATGCCTATTTTCAGTATGCGCCGTTCGATGTCGAGGGCGGCGTTAAGGTCTGGGGCCATGCGACGAGCCGCGATCTTATGACGTGGGACTATGTTGGCGCTCCGCTGCTGCCCGACGAGCCGTTCGATTGCCACGGTGTGTATTCGGGCTCCGCGCTTGCCGAGGACGGTCGCATTCGCGTGCTCTATACGGGCAACGTTAAGCTTTCCGATGCGGACGGCACATACGACTACGTCAATACCGGCCGCCGCGCCGATACTGTTTATGTCGAGAGCGTTGATGGCCTTGTCGGTCGGGAGTTCAGCCAAAAGCGCGTGGTGCTGGCGTCCGAGGATTATCCCGAGGATTTGACCTGCCATGTGCGCGATCCCAAGGTGTGGCATGACGCGGACGGGCGTTATCACATGGTGCTGGGCGCGCGTCGTCGCGTGGATGGGCCACATGTCGATAGTCGATTTTGCGCCATGCACGGCGAGGGTGCCGGGCGCGATGTGGGCGAGATCCTGGTGTATGGCTCGGCCGATATGCTGAGTTGGGAGCTCGAGAGCCGCGTGTCTACGCCCGAGCGCTTTGGCTTTATGTGGGAGTGCCCGGGGTATCTGGAGCTTGAGGCGGATGGCGGCGTGCCGGCAAGGTTTCTGTCTTTCTCTCCCCAGGGGCTCGAGGGCGACCGTTGGGACCGCGGCAATGTGTATGCAGCGGGCTACATGCCTGTAACAGGCGACATTACCGGTGGTGATGGCGTCTATGATCTGGGCGAGTTCCGTCTGTGGGACGCCGGTTTTGACTTCTATGCTCCTCAGGAGTTTACGTCCGAGGATGGTCGCCACATTCTGATCGGCTGGATGGGCATGCCCGATGAGCCGACCTATGACAACGCGCCTACCGTGGCGTGCGGCTGGCAGCACTGCATGACGGTGCCGCGTGAGCTTACAGCCGGTGCGGGCGGCGTGGTGCTACAGCAGCCGGCGCGCGAGATTGAGCGCCATTATGCCTCGGTGCGTGTGGGGGAGGGCTCGTTGGAGGTTGCCGGCGATACCTGCTTTGACGTTGTTGTCGACGGTGTCGACGGCGCATTTACCGCGACCGTTGATGGCGAGCTGAAGCTGGCGTTTGTGCCCGCTGAGGGCGAACTGCCCTCGCGCTTTGAGATGCGATTTACCGATGAGGGTCGCGCTTCTGCCGGCTGCGGTCGCACCGTGCGTTGGGAGCCCGTCGACGAGGTTCGTAACGTGCGCATTGTTGGCGATGTCTCGTCGGTCGAGGTGTTTGTGAACGATGGCGCGCTCGTGTTCTCGACGCGCATCTATCCCGAGACCTATGGTGTGACCGTTGACGCTCCGGGTGCGAGCGTGACCTATCACGCGCTCAACATCTAAGCGATTCGTCGCATATCGGCGCTATACTGCAGCCGTAGCCTACGATGCGGGAAACATCCGCATCGTGGGTTTTTGTTTTGGAGGGAAGGTGCCGCTTGGACGTGCAACAGCTAGAAGAGGCTTGGGCTTTGAGGGCCGGCGCGCGTGAGGCGCAGTTGCTTGCGGTCCCGCATGTGCCGGCATGGCTGTCGCAGCTGGGGATTGTGCGTCCCGGTGACCGCCTGGTGGCCTTTGCGGACGACTTTGTCGATGCGTTTGCGAGCGGCTTTGATTGCTGCGATGTCGCGCTGGTGGGCTCGTCGTCCGCCGAGGCGTTTGCCGCTGCGTCCGAGGGCTTTGATGCTTCGTTTGATGCCGAGGGGCCGCACCTGTGGTGGTTCGTCAACTCCATCGGCGGGTTTGGTCTGCGTGTGCCCGATCTGCGTGCGCTGGGTCGGGCGGCGCGTGAGGCCCATGCGCTGCTGGTTGTTGACAACACCGTGGCGTCGGCTTTTGGCTGCGATCCGCTGCGGCTGGGTGCCGTGCTGTCGCTCGAGGCGCTCGACCGCGTGTGCGCTGGCAAGGCTCCGCGCAAGTTGGTTGCCGTATCGGTCGCGCGCTCGCAGCTCAAGCGCCATCGTGTGGATGCTGCTGCCGAGTGCGCGCATGCCCTGCTTGAGGGCTGTGGCTTGGCCAAGCTTGATATGCCTGCTGACGAGGCCGGTGTGCTGGAACGCGGGCTGGACTCGCTCGATGTCCGCATGCAGGCGCATTTCGATCGCGCCCGTGCGCTGGCCGAGTATCTGGCCGCCAACGAGATGGTGCGCAACGTACGCTATCCCGGGCTGAGCTCGCATCCCGACCATGCTGTTGCAACGGGAATCCTCGAGCACGGCTTTGGCCCGGCAGTTGAATTTGATCTTATCGAGCGTAGTGCGGGCGAGCTGTTCGATGCTTTGTCCGGGGAGTTTCGCACATCGCCCGCCGGCGGCGCAACGACGCGCCTTTCGGCTCCACGCGGCAAGCAGGGGAGCACCGTCCGCCTCTTCGCCGGCACCGACGACCCCTTGATCGTGGCCGCCACCCTAGATAACGCCCTCCGCAAGTAGCTACTTTTTAGTGATGCTGGCGATGAGGTCGTTTGCTTTGGTGGCAATGACGTTGTTGATGTCGGCCTGTAGCTCCTCGTAGACCGCTATGGCTCGCTCGCCGGCGGGGGTGAGGGTGGATCCGCGGGCTCCGTCGCGCTCGATGAGTTTGCATCCCAGCTGCCCTTCGGCCTCGTTCACAATGCGCCAGGCCTTGGAATACGCCATGCCCATGCTTTTAGCGGCTCGGTTGAGCGAGTGTTCGCGGGCGATACCTTGCAGCAGCAAGACGCAGCCGTGGCCGAACACGCCCGGCAAATCCTTGTCGCACGCTTGAATGACCAACTTTGCCGTCGTCTTGTACTCCATACGCTCCACGTCTCCCCGCTAAAGTGTTTGCTGGGCAAACGCAAAGCCTGCGTCAAACCCTCGTGTGCTCTTCTTAAATCATGCATTGTAGCAGTCAAAGTGCGTTAAGATACTTCCCCAGTATTGGGCGCCCAAGGTTGGGCTGGGTCCTACGAGGCCTGCAGCCGACCGGTCGCATGGAAAAAGGAGAAACATGGCTACGTTCTTTCCCGGTGAGTCCCACACGTTTTCGGAGTATCTGCTGGTCCCTGGTTACTCGTCCTCGCAGTGCATCCCCAACAACGTCTCTCTTAAGACGCCGCTGACCCGCTTTAAGCGCGGTGAGAAGCCGGCAATCACCCTGAACATCCCCATGGTTTCCGCCATCATGCAGTCCGTCTCGGGCGTCGACATGGGTGTCGCGCTCGCTACTGAGGGCGGCCTGTCCTTCATTTACGGTTCCCAGAGCGCCGAGTCCGAGGCCGCCATGGTCAAGGCCGTCAAGGATCACAAGGCTGGTTTCGTTCAGTCCGATTCCACGCTGACCCCTGACATGACCATGGAGCAGGTCATTGAGCTCAAGGAGAAGACCGGTCACTCTACTATGCCGGTTACCGACGACGGCACCCCCAAGGGTAAGCTCCTGGGCATCGTCACCAGCCGTGACTATCGCCCCAGCCGCGATGACCACCAGACGAAGGTCTCCGAGTTCATGACCCCGCGTGAGCAGCTCATCGTGGGCGACAAGAACATCAGCCTTAAGGTTGCCAATGACGTCATCTGGGACAACAAACTCAACGCCCTGCCCATCGTCGACGATAACGATCACCTCATGGGCATTGTGTTCCGCAAGGACTACGACAGTCACAAGACCAACCCCAACGAGCTGCTCGATAACGACAAGCGCTACATGGTCGGCGCCGGTATCAACACCCGCGACTATGCCGAGCGCGTGCCGCTGCTCATCGAGGCCGGTGCCGACGTTCTGTGCATCGACTCCTCCGAGGGCTTCAGCGAGTGGCAGAAGCGCACCATCGAGTGGATTCGCGCCAACTACGGCGAGGACGTCAAGGTCGGTGCCGGTAACGTCGTCGACGCCGAGGGCTTCCGCTTCCTGGCCGACTGCGGTGCCGACTTCATCAAGGTCGGTATCGGCGGCGGTTCCATCTGCATTACCCGCGAGACCAAGGGTATCGGTCGTGGCCAGGCCACCGCGTTGATCGACGTCTGCCGCGCCCGTGACGAGTACTACGAGGAGACCGGTGTTTACGTGCCCGTGTGCTCCGATGGCGGTATCGTCTACGACTACCACATGACGCTCGCCCTGGCCATGGGTGCAGACTTTATGATGCTGGGCCGCTATTTCGCCCGCTTTGACGAGAGCCCGACCGAGCGCGTCAACGTCAACGGCCAGTACATGAAGGAGTACTGGGGCGAGGGTTCTGCGCGTGCCCGCAACTGGCAGCGTTACGATCTGGGCGGCGCCGCGAAGCTCAGCTTCGTCGAGGGCGTCGACTCCTACGTTCCCTACGCCGGTTCCCTCAAGGACGGTGTGGGCGGAACGCTCTACAAGGTCAAGTCCACGATGTGCAACTGCGGTGCCCTCTCGATCCCCGAGCTCCAGGAAAAGGCACGCCTGACCCTGGTAAGCTCCACCTCCATCGTCGAAGGCGGCGCCCACGACGTTGTCGTGAAAGACTCCCAGCAGAGCGTTTCCTACCGCTAAGCGGCTTTCCCAAGCACCGCACCTTGCCGTTCAAACCGTCGCTCGCGTACCAAAGTACGCGTCGCTCCTCTTTCACGGCAATCTGCGGCACTTGGAAAACCCGATCATGTTTGGGCGGGTAACAATTAGCGGTTGATTCACAACCACGTTATTTAGATAAAGCGAGATGCCTGCAAGTCGCAGGCATCTCGCTTGTTGTATTTGCTATCATCATGCGAGTTAACGATGTGGCGGGGCGTTCTTACCTTTGCTCGCTGCAAGTTCCGCACGAGCCGAAGAGCACTTAATGTGCTCTTCGTGCGAGCAGGACTGTCCGCAGCAGCGAGTAAAGGTAAGAACGCCCCGCCCCAACCCAGCTAACAAAGGAGCTGATATGTGCGATTGCACAGATCATAAGGACGAGATTCCTGCCTACGACGCGCAGGCCATTGAGTCCCGGTGGATGAAGGCCTGGGAGGACTCCAACCTCTTTGCCGTCGACACCGACGACAGCAAGCCCAAGAAGTACGTGCTCGAGATGTTCCCGTATCCGTCGGGCGACCTGCACATGGGCCACGCGCGCAACTATACCATCGGCGATGCCATGGCCCGTCAGGCCCGCATGCGCGGCTACGACGTGCTGCACCCCATCGGCTTTGACGCCTTTGGCCTGCCCGCCGAGAACGCCGCCATCAAGCACAACACGCAGGCTGCCGCCTGGACGTATAAGAACATGGACCAGGCGCTCGCCACGATGAAGCGCATGGGCTTCTCCTACGATCTGGATCGCATGGTCAAGACCTGCAGCCCCGACTACTATCGCTGGGGCCAGTGGATCTTTGAGAAGATGTGGGAAAAGGGCCTGGTCTACCGTAAGAAGAACCCGGTCAACTGGTGCCCCACCTGCAAGACCGTTCTGGCCAACGAGCAGGTTACCGAGGGCAAGTGCTGGCGCTGTGGCACCGAGCCCGAGAAGCGCGACCTTGAGCAGTGGTACTTCAAGATCACCGAGTACTCCCAGGAGCTGCTTGACGACCTGGAGAAGCTCCCCGGCTGGCCCGAGCGCGTCAAGCAGATGCAGGCCAACTGGATCGGTCGCTCCGAGGGCGCCGAGGTCGACTTTACCCTGTGCGACCAGGATGGCGAGCCCATCGAGGGCGACGAGGGCAAGATTACCGTCTTCACCACGCGTGCCGATACCCTTTTTGGCGTCTCCTTCTTTGTCCTGGCTCCCGAGTACGCCGGCCTGCACGAGCTCGTCGAGGGCACGGAGTACGAGGAGGCCGTCACCAAGATCGTCGAGGACTCCAAGCATATCTCTGCCGTCGAGCGTGCCCAGGGCACCCTCGAGAAGCATGGTGCCTTCACGGGCCGCTATGTGGTAAACCCCGTCAACGGCGAGAAGGTCCCCGTGTGGGTTGCCGATTATGTCGTTGCCGACTACGGTACCGGTGCCGTCATGGCCGTTCCCTGTGGCGACCAGCGCGACTTTGAGTTTGCCCGTAAGTACGACCTGCCGATCGTGCCGATCATCCTGGACGATGACGATCGCGCTGCCGTCGAGGCCAGCGGCGAGACCATCGATACCTTCCATGCCGAGATCGTCGACTGGGATTGCGCCCACGCTGCCGAGGGCACGCTCGTCCAGTCTGGCAAGTACACCGGAATGCGCGGCGGCAAGCACTCCGAGGGCGAGGCTGCGATCGTGGCCGACCTCGAGGCCATGGGCTGCGGTCGTCGCAAGGTCGAGTTCCGTCTGCGCGACTGGCTCATCAGCCGTCAGCGCTATTGGGGCAACCCCATCCCGGCTATCCACTGCGAGCACTGCGGCATCGTGCCCGTGCCCGAGGATCAGCTGCCGGTGACGCTGCCCGAGAACCTGGACCTGGGCGCAGGCGAGACCCTCGCCGAGTGCAAAGAGTTCTATGAGACTACCTGCCCGGTCTGCGGCCGCCCGGCCAAGCGCGAGACCGATACCATGGACACCTTTACCTGCTCCAGCTGGTATTACCTGCGCTATACCGATCCGCACAACACTGAGCTGCCCTTCTCCCGTGAGGCTGCCGACCGTTGGATGCCCGTCGATAACTACATCGGCGGCATCGAGCACGCTATTTTGCACCTGCTCTACAGCCGCTTCTTTACCAAGGCACTGCGCGACCTGGGCCTGCTGAGCGTGGACGAGCCCTTCACCAACCTGCTGTGCCAGGGCATGGTCAAGGACGAGAACGGCGACACCATGTCCAAGTCCAAGGGCAACGTCGTGCCCCCGAGCTCGGTCATCGAGCCTTACGGTGCCGACACCATGCGTCTGGCGATCCTGTTTATCGCCCCGCCCGAGAAGGACTTCGACTGGGATCCCAAGGCCGTCGAGGGCGCTAACCGCTTTATCAAGCGCGCCTGGCGTATCGTTTGGCAGCTCGTCCAGTCCGGCGATGCCAACGTGGCCTTCGACAAGTCCGCGCTCGATGAGGTTGCGATGAAGCTCTATCGCGAGCGTCACCGCACCATCGCCAAGTGCACCGAGGACTTCGATCGCGGCCAGTTCAACACCGCCATCTCGGCCGTCATGGAGCTCGTCAACGCGGCGAGCGCCTACCTCAACGCCACCGAGGGTACCGCCCGCGACAAGGCGCTGTGCTACGGCGTGGCCAAGGACATCGTGAGCGTCCTTGCCCCCATCTGCCCGTTCTGGGCCGACGAGCTGTGGCACGAGGCGCTCGGCTGCGAGGGCAACGCCTATACCGCTGCCTGGCCCGAGTTCGACCTGGCCGAGTCCATCGAGGACACGGTGCAGATCGTGGTCCAGGTGCTCGGCAAGGTCCGCGGCCGCGTCGACGTTGCCCGCGATGCCTCCAATGAGGATATGCAGGCTGCCGCCGAGGCCGCCGTCGCCAAGTGGCTCGAGGGCAAGACAGTCGTCAAGGCCATCTGCGTGCCCGGCAAGCTGGTCAACCTGGTGGTCAAGTAAGCACTGCGCGCTTAACTGACGCATAAAAGACGAGGGGCGATCCGGTTGGGTCGTCCCTCGTTTTGCATGTATCTGCCTAGTTGCCTTCGGCCAATTGTCCTATTCTTATGGAGAAGCTGTGCGCACGCTGACCTGCAGGTTCGTACTGTGCTTGCACGTTTCCGCAGCTATTGGTATAGTTTGTTTGCAAATGAAGTTGTAATTGAAAGAAGTGGGGTTTCGGCCCCGCTTCTTTTTTGTATGGATGGAGGTGCCGCAATGGTCAAGACCAAGACCGAGCAGGCGATCATCGACGCGCTCGAGGCCGTCGCTCCCCAGCACGATGTCGACATCGTCGACGTCGAGCTCGTGGGTGCCACCAAGGCCCCCTGCGTGCGCGTGCGTATCGAGGGTGCCGAGGGTCAGAGCCTGTCGCTCAACGATGTCACGGCCAACACCAAGTGGGTCGGCGATGTGATTGAGGAGCTCGACCCCATCTCTTCGAGCTATACGCTCGAGGTGTCGAGCCCGGGCATGGCGCGCCCGCTGCGCCGCCCGTGCGACTTTGCCCGCTTTGTGGGCGAGAACTGTGAGCTCACCTCCACCGCTACCGAGGGCCGTCGCAAGTACGCCGGCAAGATTGCCGCCGCCACCGAGGCGAACGTGACCCTCGAGCTCGAGGGCGGCGAGTCCGTCACCCTCGATTTCTCTGATGTTAAAAAGTGCAAGTTGAAGCCCACCTACGACTTCAAGCCCGCGAAGGAAGGAAAGTAAGATGGCAGCATCCGACATGATGTCCGCCCTGATGGAGCTTTGCCAGGAGAAGCACATCGACCAGCTCTACCTGATCGACCGCCTGGAGCAGTCGCTTGCCAAGAGCTATGCCGAGATCCTGCATCTTGAGTGGGGCGCCAAGGTGACCATCGACCGCACCACCGGCAAGATCTACGTCTACCGTCTGGAGCCGATTGACGATTCCATGGACGAGGAAGGCAACTTCACCGAGTTCGAGGAGATCGACGTCACCCCCAAGAACACGAGCCGCATCGCCGCCCAGCACGCCAAGGCCGAGATCAACGCCATCGTGCGCAACTCCGCCCGCGAGCAGATCTACGAGGAGTTCTCCGGCCGCATCGGTGACCTCATCAGCGGTACCGTGCTGCAGTCCACGCCCGACTTCACGATCGTCAAGATCCGCGAGGGCGTCGAGGCCGAGCTTCCGCACTTCGACCAGCGCCGTTACGAGAACGAGCGCAACGAGCGTCCGATGGGCGAGCGCTACCTGCACAACCAGCACATCAAGGCCGTGATCATCGACGTTCGCGACCCCAACTCCAACCTGCAGCCGGTTCGTGGCGAGCACAGCCGTCCGCCGATTGTCATCTCCCGTACCCACCCCGAGCTCATGCGTCGTCTGTTTGAGCAGGAGGTGCCCGAGATCTATGAGGGTACCGTCCAGATTAAGTCGATCGCCCGCGAGCCTGGCCAGCGCTCTAAGGTCGCCGTCCACTCGCTCGATGACCGTCTGGATCCCGTGGGCGCCTGCGTCGGCCCCAAGGGCAGCCGTGTTCGCGCTGTCGTGGGCGAGCTCCGTGGCGAGCGCGTTGACGTCATCCTTTGGGATGCCGATCCTGCCGTCTACGTCGCCAACGCCCTGTCGCCCGCCAAGGTCACCCGCGTCCTCATCGACGAGGAGAAGGCTTACGCCGGTGTCATCGTGCCCGACGACCAGCTGTCCCTCGCCATCGGCAAGGAGGGCCAGAACGCCCGTCTCGCTGCGCGCCTGACCGGCTGGCACATCGACATCAAGTCCGAGACGCTTGCCGCCGACATTCTCAAGAACGTTCCCGTTCACGAGGAGCCCGCCGCCGACCTGATCGGTGACGAGGAGGACGAGGACGTCCGCCGCTGTGAGTATGTGTCCGAGGACGGCATCCAGTGCCGCAACCAGGCTCGTCCCGGCTCCCGTTTCTGCGGTGTCCACGACACCGACGCCTTCGATGATGCGGAGGACCTGATCTAGCGCGCGGTCGCGCCGGGCGGGTCCCGGCGCGTCTCACACGCTCGTTCAGTCTCTAGGCACCCAAGGTGCCAGAAAGGGTAGGTGAAGTCATATGGCAAAAGTCCGTGTGTCCACCCTGGCCAAAGAGTTCGGCATGACCTCCAAGGAACTGATGGGTCATCTCGCCGATATGAAGATTCCCGCTAAGTCCGCTTCCTCCACCTTGGAGGACGCCTATGTCGCTATGGTCCGCAAGCAGCTCGCCTCGGTGATCGAGGCCCGCGCTCAGGAAGTCGAGGCCGCCAAGCAGGCCGAGGAGCAGGCAGCTGCCGCCGAGGAGGCCGCACGCGCCGCCGAGGCCGAGCGCGAGCGCATCGCCGCCGAGAAGGCACGCGAGGAGGAGCGTCGCCAGTTTGCCGCAGCCCAGGCTGCTGAGGAGGCTGCCCGCGCCGAGGCCGAGGCCAAGAAGAAGGCCGAGCAGGAGCGCCTTGCCCGCGAGAAGGAGGAGGCTGCCCGCGAGGCCCAGCGCCGCGCCGTTCCCGCTTCCGACTCCGGTTCGCGCTTCCGTTCGCTTCTCGACCAGATTGCCGCACAGGAGACCGTGCTCAAGGAGAAGAAGGACGCCGAGGACAAGGCCAAGGCCGAGCGCGCCGCCGAGCGCGGTAACCGTCGTGGCGGCAACAACGACCGCCGCGGTGGCCGTCGTAACGATCGCAACGCCTCCGACAACAATTCCGAGCGCAACGCCTCCGAGAGCCGTCCGCACAGCCATCGCACCAACGCCAGCAACAACGTCGCTGCCGGCATGGACTTCCCCAACCCCGATAAGCAGGGCAAGGGCAAGAAGCGCAAGGGCGGTCACAACAACGAAGAGGACCACTACAGCCGCATGGCTCGCGAGGCCGAGGAGTACAGCCGCGAGAAGGTTCTCGAGGAGGCTCGTGCTGCCGTCGAGGAGGCCTCTCGCGAGTCCACCGGTCGCCGCAAGAAGCGCAAGGAGAAGCGCGAGCGCGAGGCTGCCAAGGCTCAGGAGGAGCGCAAGATAGAGGAGGCGCTGGCCCAGGGCGTGAACCCCGAGGACCTCGACGCCATCAAGGTCTCCCAGGGCGTTACTGTCCAGGAGCTTGCCGAGGCGCTCGACGTTCCGGCCAACGACATCATCAAGCGCCTGTTCCTGCTGGGTACGCCGCTCACCATGACGCAGTCCATGTCCGACGACCTCGTTGAGCTCGTTGCCGACGACCTGGGCCGTCAGATCAAGATCATCACCCCCGAGGAGGAGAACACCTTCTCGTTCTATGACGATCCCGCCGACCTTAAGCCGCGCGCCCCGGTCGTCACCGTCATGGGCCACGTCGACCACGGCAAGACGTCGCTGCTCGACGCCATCCGTCACACCGGCGTTGCTGCCGGCGAGGCGGGCGGCATTACGCAGGCCATCGGCGCTTCGCAGGTCATGATCAACGACCGCAAGATCACCTTTATCGATACCCCGGGTCACGCCACCTTTACGGCTATGCGTGCCCGTGGCGCCAAGGTGACCGACATCGTCATCCTGATCGTCGCCGCTGACGACGGCGTCATGCCCCAGACGGTCGAGTCGATCAACCACGCCAAGGCCGCCGGCGTACCCATCGTCGTCGCCGTCAACAAGATCGATAAGCCGGGCGCCAACCCCGACCGTGTGCGTCAGGAGCTCACCGAGTACGGAGTCATCCCCGAGGAGTGGGGCGGACAGAACATGTTCGTCAACATCTCGGCCAAGCAGAAGATCGGTATCGACGAACTTCTGGAGACCGTGCTGCTCCAGGCCGACGTACTCGAGCTCAAGGCCAACCCGGACACCTTTGCCTCGGGCAACGTCCTCGAGGCCAAGCTCGACAAGGGCCGCGGATCGGTCGCTACCGTGCTCGTGACCCGCGGTACCCTGCACGTGGGCGATACGCTGGTCGCCGGCCTTACCTACGGCCGCGTCCGCGCCATGCTCGACCCCAAGGGCCGCGCCGTCACCGAGGCCGGTCCCTCCGACGCTGTCGAGATTTTGGGCCTGCAGTCCGTGCCCAACGCCGGTGACGAGTTCCGCGTGTTCGAGGACGAGCGCGAGGCACGCGCCCTGGCCGATGAACGTTCGCTCAAGGCCCGTATCGAGGAGCAGAGCCGCGTCAAGCACGTCACGCTCGAGAACCTCTTCGAGACCATCGCCGACGCCGAGGTCAAGGAGCTCAACCTGATCATCAAGGCCGACGTCCAGGGTTCCATCGAGGCCCTTCAGGACTCGCTCGACAAGATGGATCAGTCCGAGGTCCGCATCAACACGATCCACTCCGCCGTCGGTGCCATCAACGAGACCGACGTCGTCCTGGCCGACGCCTCCAACGCCATCATCATCGGCTTTGGCGTGCGTCCCGACGGCAAGGCCCGCTCCGCCGCCGAGCGCGAGGGCGTCGAGATCCGTTGCTACGACGTCATCTACAAGTGCCTCGAAGAGCTCGACGCTGCCCGTATCGGCATGCTCAAGCCCACCGAGGTCGAGGTCTCCACGGGTACCGCGACCGTCCTGGACACCTTCAAGGTGCCCAAAGTCGGCATCGCCGCCGGTGTCCGCGTCGAGGAGGGCGAGATCGCCGCGACCGATTCCGTGCGCCTGGTGCGCGACGGCATTGTGGTCTTCAACGGCAAGATCGCCTCGATGCGCCACTACAAGGACGAGGCCAAGAGCCTCAAGAGCGGTTCCGAGGGCGGCATTGGCCTGGAGAACTTCCAGGACATCAAGCCCGGCGATCAGATCGAGGGTTACCGCATCGACCAGGTTGCCCGTACCGAGTAGGGGGTAGCGCTATGAAGCAAACGCAGGCAACCCGCCGTTTGGGCGAGCAGCTTCGCGAGAAGCTCGGTTATATCCTGCTCTTTGAGGTTTCCGATCCGCGTCTCGACCTGGTCACCCTGACCGCGGTCGAGGTCGCGGTGGACCGTTCGTTCGCACGCGTGTACGTGTCGTGCGATGCGAGCCGCTACGATGAGGTCATGGAGGCGCTTGCCAGCGCCAAGGGCCGTTTTCGCAGCCTGTTGGCTCGCTCGCTCGATTGGCGCGTCACGCCCGAGCTCGATTTTCGCATCGATCGCTCGACCGATGAGGCCGAGCGCATCACGCGTGCGCTGGAAAACGTTCCGGCCACGCTTGCGATCGAAAAGGACGAGGACGGCTATCCCATAGCGGATGCCGCCCAGGAGGCAGCTTTAGATGAGTAATTCCGCCGACCTCGCATCGTGCGAGTCTGCAGATATTCAGCGACGCATCCTCGAGCTCATCGAGGGTGCGTCCTCCATTGCGATTTCGGGACATACGTCTCCCGATGGTGACGCCCTGGGCTCCGTGCTGGGCCTGGGCTTATCGCTTATGAAGTTTTTCCCCAACAAGGACATTGCCCTGCTGCTGGCAGACGATGACCCGGTTCCGCGCATCTACCGCTTTATGGAGGGTGCCGACCGTCTGGTGCCGGCATCTGCGTATACCGGCAATCCGGACCTGTTCATCTCAGTGGACGTGCCGGTCGTCGAGCGTCTGAACAACTCAGCCGAGGTACTCCGCCGCTCGTCGCATGTGGTGTGCTTCGATCATCATCCGGCGCGTGAGGAATTTGCCGAGCTGAGCCTGAGGTGCGTCGGCGCCGCAGCCTGCGCCATGATCATCGACCGTTTTTTGGACAATTGCGGCATTGTGGCTCGCGATGGTGTCGCGACCTGCCTGCTGTGCGGCCTGGTGACCGATACCGGCCGTTTTCAGTACCAAAACGCCGATGCAGCTGCGTTCCATGCCGCCTCGCGCCTGGTCGCGCACGGTGCCGATCCCGCGCGTGTTGCGCTCGAGGTCTACCAGAGCATGCGTGTAGAGTTCTTGCATCTTAAGTCCATCGTTATGGGCCGCATCAAAACAGTGGCGCACGGTCGCGTGGCATATAGTTATGCGTACCAGAGCGACCTCGAGGCCTGCGGCGTCACTTCGGATGAGTGCGACGGCCTGGTCGATGTGGTGCGTTCGGTTATGGGTGTGGAGGTCTGCCTGTTTCTGAAGGGCATTGAGGGCGATACCAAGGTACGCGGCAACCTGCGCTCCAAGGGTGACCTTGATGTGTCCGAGATCGCTGCCAACTTTGGCGGTGGCGGGCATCATGCCGCCGCCGGCTTTTCCAACAACGGAACGATTCGCGAGACGCTCGCCGTGGCACTTCCCATGCTGGCCGAGCTGGTGGGGGAGGATCCCGCTTCGGTGACCGTCGAGCTCTAACATTTTGGATGGTACATGGCTCGTCGTACGCCTTCTCAATTGAATATGCTGCTCGCCGTCGATAAGCCGGTGGGCTGTACGTCCCACGACGTGGTATCGCAGTGCCGACGCGCCCTCCATGAGCGACGCGTCGGCCATGCCGGTACGCTCGACCCCATGGCCTCGGGTGTCATGGTGGTGGGCGTGGGCCAGGCAACGCGTCTGCTGGGCATGCTCACACTCGATACCAAAAGCTACGTCGCCGACATCTCGTTTGGCGTCGAGACCAATACCGATGATGCGGAAGGCGAGGCCGTCCGCACGGTGCCCATAGCCGCCGAGCTGCGCGATCCGTCCTATGCCCGCGAGCGCCTGTGCACCATGTTGGGCCCGCAGATGCAGGTGCCGCCGGCGTTTTCGGCCATTTCGGTCAACGGCGTACGCGCCTATAAGGCTGCGCGCGAGGGCAATGCCGTGTCGCTGCCCCCGCGTCCGGTCGAGGTGTACTCCGCCGACCTGATTGCCGTGAGTGGCGACGGCGACGCCTGTGTTTGGACCGTGGCGTTTTCGGTGAGCAAGGGCACCTACATCCGTGCGCTCGCTCGCGACCTGGGTCGTGCCTGCGACAACGCGGCGCATATTTCCGCACTGCGCCGTACAGCCTCCGGCGTTGTTTCCATCGGTGCCTGCCATGCGGTCGAGGAGCTTTCTGCCGAGTCTGCTGCTGGCTTTGCCCTGGATCCCATTGCGGCACTGGGCGCCACGCGCGTCGACTTGCCGGGTGATCTTGCCGACGATCTGCTGTGCGGACGTCGTATTCCTATTGAGCGCGCGCTTGGGGGCTTCGATGCGTCGAAGGCGCCGTTTGCGCTGGTGCTCGATGGCGGGCTCAAGGCGCTCGCCCGTATCGAGGGCGGTCGCTTTGTTATGGAGCATGTCTTTCCGCAGGCGATCGGCGGTGTTCGATGATGCTGACCTCCCACGAGCTCGCGCGTATCTTTTTCGCGGGCGAGTCGGATGAGGCCCGCATCGTCGCCGCCGATGCATTTGATGATTGCGCGTGCCTGGGCGCCGCGTCGATCGCCATCGGCGTGTTCGATGGCGTGCATCGGGGGCATCGCGAACTGATCGACGCGGTCGTTCGCGATGCGCGTAACCACGGCTGCAGGGCGGTCGTGGTCACCTTCGATCCCGACCCGGACGTAGTGGTGAGCCCTTCGCCCGCTCAAAAACTAATGACGACGGCCGACCGCCTGCATGCCCTGGCTCTCACCGGGGTCGATGCGGTCGTAGCCGTTTCCTTTACGCCTGCGGTTGCGGCACTCGACCACGTGGGCTTTCTTGAGCTGTTGTCACGCGTCGTGGATATCCGTTCGATTCGCGTGGGTAGCGACTTTAGGTTGGGCCGCGGCGGCGCCTCGGGCGTTGCCGAGATGCAGGCGTGGGGGGCCACGCGCGGTGTAGACGTCTTTGGCCACGAGCTGCTGTGCGTCGATGGGCAGACGATCTGTGCCACCCGTATTCGCCAGGAGCTGTGCCAGGGTCATGTTGAGCTTGCCGCCGAGCTGCTCGGTCGTCCGTACATGCTGCGAGGTATTGTTGCCGGCGGTCGTCACCAGGGTTCCGACATGGGTTTTCCTACGGCAAATATTCAGGTGCCCGAGGGCATTCAGGTGCCTGCCGATGGCGTCTACGAGGGCCTGGTGCTGGTCGACGATACCGTATGGCCTGCCGCCGTCAACGTGGGCCTGCCGCCGACGTATGCCGACGATGCCGCCTCGGCGCATCTCGAGGCCAACTTGATCGGGTATGCGGGCGACCTGTACGGCGCCTCGGTGTCGCTGGCGTTTACGCGTTGGCTGCGCCCATCGCGCGTGTTCGATTCGCTGGACGAGTTGATCGCGACCGTCGAGGGTAATATTGACGATATCCGTCATCATTTGGGTGAGCAGGGGGTGAGCATCCGTGATTAGCGATGAGGAAAAAGACCAGGTGCGTGCTGCGTCCGACCTGGTTGCCATCGTGCAGGAAACGGTTGAGCTCAAGCCCCGTGGCCATGAGTTTTGGGGTTGCTGCCCCTTCCATGGCGAAAAGACCCCGTCATTTCATATTATCCCCGCCACGCAGGTGTGGCACTGCTTTGGCTGTGGTGAGGGCGGCGACGTCTTCACCTACATCATGAAGCGCGAGAACCTGAGCTTTCCCGAGTCGATTCGCTACCTGGCCGACCGTGCCGGCATTGAGCTGCACGATACCGGCGCCTATCGCGAGCACGGCACCAAGCGTGCCCGCATCTATGACCTGTGCGCCGAGACCGCCCAGTTCTACCACACCATGCTCATGCGCGGTAAGGACAGCCGTCCGCGCGAGTATTTCGCCAGCCGC
This sequence comes from uncultured Collinsella sp., assembly GCA_958352845.1. Lineage (GTDB taxonomy): Bacteria > Actinomycetota > Coriobacteriia > Coriobacteriales > Coriobacteriaceae > Collinsella. The sequence goes on along the minus strand of CATWQC010000018.1, from coordinate 3,402 downwards.
GGCATGGGCGGCGACGTCTGCCGCCGCTACTGCCTGGGCTTTGCGCCGGGTCGCAACGCGCTGGTGTCGCATCTTTCGCAGGCGGGCTTTACCCCGCAGGAGATGATCGACGCCAACGTGGCCGTGAGCCGTGGGCGCGGGCAGCTTGCCGATCGTTTTTACGACCGCGTGATGTTTCCCATCTTTGACGAGCAGGGTCATAACATCGCCTTTGGCGGGCGCATTATGGGCGACGGCCAGCCGAAGTACCTCAACACCGCCGAGACGAGCGTGTTCCATAAAAAGCGAAACCTCTACGGCTTTAACTGGGCTAAGGAGTTTATCGTCGCGCAGGATACCGCCATCGTGGTGGAGGGATATACCGACTGCATCGCCTGCTGGGAGGCGGGGATTAAAAACGTCGTCGCCACGCTGGGCACGGCGCTGACGGAACATCACGTAAAGACGCTCACCCGTTTTGCCAAGCGCATCGTGTATATGTTCGACGGTGATTCCGCCGGTCAAAAGGCTGCACGTCGCGCGATTCAGTTTATCGAGCAGGATTCGATGGACCTGCGCTGCGTGGTGCTTCCCGACGGCAACGACCCCATGGAGTTCATCACCGCGCATGGTGGCGAGGCGCTGCAGGCGCGCATCGATGCCGCCGAGCCCCTCATGGACTTTGTGTACCGCTCACTGCAGGAGTCGAGTGACATTACCACGCCGGGCGGTCGTGCCAAGGCGCTCGAGGATGCGCTGACGCTTATCTATCCGCTGCGCGATAGCTATATGATCGATACGTACTTTATCCAGATTGCCGACTTGTTGGGTTTGGACTTGGAGACGGTGCGTTCGAGCTCGGGACGCGTGTTTCGCGATGTTGCCAAGCGTGAGGATGCCGAGCGTCGTCGCGAGCAGAACTACGAGCGCCAGCGGGCGCAGGCCGAGCGCGCAGGCAGCGCGGGCGGTCGGGCGTCTGGTTCGCGGGAGGCGTCTCGCGGTGCCTGGGCGTCGGGAGCGACGCCGCCGGTGTCCGCACCGGTCGAGGAAGAGCCGTACGACTATGTGCCGCTCGAGGCCTACGGGGCCGCGCCGGTCGAGGTCGTCGACGATATGCCGCCGATCGATGTGCCGGTTGGTGTGGATGGCGCGGCGCCGGTTGCCGATGCAACGGACGTGTCTGCGGCATCGACGATGCCGATCGTGCTGACCGACCTGGAACGAAAGTCTCTGGCGGGGGAGCGCGAGCTGCTGACGATGCTCACGAGCTACCCCGACCTCTTCCGCACGTATGCCGACCGCATCTGCTCGATCGAGTGGGTGGATCCGCGCCACGAGTCCATCGCGTGGGCCGTGCTCGCGACGCCGCCGGGCACCGATCCCACGGCGTGCATGGATGCGGCGCGCGCGGTGTGTCCCGAGGCGGCGTCGCTTGTCAGCGCCGGGCGCATTTCGTCGACGAGCAAGCACCCCACCGAGACGAACATCGTGTTTATGCTCGATACCCTCGAGCTCTACACCATCAAACGTCGTATGCGTGCCGCACAGGCCAAGCTACGCCAGGACCGGTCGCTCGACGACGAGGCGCGCCGTGTGCTGACGATGCAGGCGATGCAGGATTCTCAGCGCCAGCGCGAGCTCCAAAAGTCGATCGGCGGCGTGGCAGACCCGTTCCGTTTGATCGGTTTGGACACGACGGGCGCCGACCAAGCCTAGATGTTGTGGTCAACCAGCGTATTTACGCCTATATCCAGTCTGAATTTTGGGTATAGACGTCTATGTGTGTGCTAAAGTAATGAGTCCTGTGGACTATGAAGGGAGAATCTGTGCCAAAAAAGAGTGAGAGCACGGGTACTGGGCTGGAATCCTACGTTGCAAAGCTCATGGGCAACGGCTCAAACAGGACTTCGGTAACCGAGGACGAGATTCAGGTCGCCCTGAAGGATATCGATGTGTCTGACGAGCAGCTCAACGCGGTGTATTCCGCGCTGCGCAACAGCGGCATCCAGATTATCTCCGCGAGCGGTAACGACGACGCCCCCATGGACGTCGACGATGACGATAACGATAGCGATACCGACGATTTCGATGACGACGAGCACGATTCCGGCTCGCTCGACGATCACGAGCTTAAGATGGCCCGTCAGGCCGACGCCGAGATGGGTTCTTCCAAGAACAAGAAGAAGCGCACCGTGCGCACGTCCCGTTCGCGTTCGCGCGTGCGTGGCATCGATGCCTCCACGGTGATGCTGACCGGCGACCCGGTTCGTATGTACCTTAAGGAGATCGGCAAGGTCGACCTGCTGACCGCCTCAGAAGAGGTTGATCTGGCCATGAAGATCGAGGCCGGTCTCGATGCCACCGAGAAGCTCGAGGCCGCCGAGGCGGGCGAGATCGAGCTCACCCGCGCCGAGATGCGTCGCCTGACCCGTATCGAGAACGTCGGTCTCGAGGCCAAGCAGGCGCTCATCAGCGCCAACTTGCGTCTGGTCGTCTCCATCGCCAAGCGCTATGTCGGTCGCGGCATGCTGTTCCTGGACCTGATCCAGGAGGGCAACCTCGGTCTGATCCGCGCCGTCGAGAAGTTCGACTACCAGAAGGGCTTTAAGTTCTCCACGTACGCCACGTGGTGGATCCGTCAGGCCATCACGCGTGCTATCGCCGACCAGGCCCGTACCATCCGTATTCCCGTGCACATGGTCGAGACCATCAACAAGCTCGTCCGCGTGCAGCGCCAGCTCCTTCAGGACCTGGGTCGCGACCCGACCCCCGAGGAGATCGGTGCCGAGATGGACATGAGTGCAGACCGCGTCCGCGAGATCCAGAAGATCTCGCAGGAGCCCGTGTCGCTCGAGACCCCTATCGGCGAGGAAGAGGATTCCCAGCTGGGCGACTTCATCGAGGACTCCCAGGCTATCGTTCCGCCCGATGCCGCCAGCTTCTCCATGCTGCAGGAGCAGCTCACCCAGGTGCTCGACTCGCTTGCCGATCGTGAGCGCAAGGTTATCGAGCTGCGCTTTGGCCTTGTCGACGGACATCCCCGTACGCTCGAGGAAGTCGGCCGCGAGTTTGGCGTCACGCGTGAGCGCATCCGCCAGATCGAGTCCAAGACCCTGGCCAAGCTCCGCCATCCCAGCCGCTCCAGCAAGCTTAAGGACTACATCGAGTCTTAGGGTTCCGCCGTTCTACCGAACGGCGGACCAGTCGACGCTGCGCGCCGCCCAGAGCGACAATTTGTCATTCAAAAGGCAAGGCATGACCAGAAGGTCTATGCCTTGCCTTTTTCATGCCAACTTGTTCGCTCTGGACGTCGCTCGCTGTCCGTCCTCTACCTGCGGCATCTCCATTGCTTGGCAGTTGGGTGGCAGTTGGGTGTTCCTATAGTTTTGTCAACCGTCGGGGCTACTCCCGGTAGGGCACCCG
>CATWQC010000017.1 GCA_958352845.1 uncultured Collinsella sp. | reverse complement strand
CAAAAAAGTACTTGCAAAGACGCGTTCCGACATATAAGTTGATAAAAGACCGCCGTTGCGGTTTTAAGTAGATCGAGCATATTCAGTTTCAGTTTTCAGCGTGTAAGAGAAAGAAGATCGGCAAAGTACAACCCCAAACGCAATGACAACTTAATGAGGTAACTGCCACATGTGAGGCACCCAGGACATTGCTGTCTCGATTTTGAGCACGATGCCTTCCGCCTTGCATGGGCCGTTCCATCCCGCCCCTGCAGCAACTGCCTCACGGGCTCATTGAAAACCGCATAGCACCCCAACGTCAGCACATCACCCACGGCAAGCACATCACTCACGACAACCAACACATCAACAAACAGCACGAACATCAACCGATTGGAGAAGCTATGACAAACCACCACGCTGAAGACGGCAATAAGAAAAGCATTCTGGATGCCCGCATTGAGCGAGCATATGCAAACGAATATGACGCCGCCTTTGCCGCCGCGACCATCAAGAACTACGCATCGCTACCGCTCGCGACGATCTTGGCCGACCACCCTCAACTGCTGAAGCGCTGCACAAAGATCATGGGCGACCCCGACATTCGCAAGCTGACAGACCCCTATGCCCCAAAACGCGACAACGATTCGTGCGTTCTTACCGTAGGCTGCCTAGCCCATATGCTTACGGCGCTCGACACGAAACTCAAGCTCGAATGGGAACCCGACGAGCGTCATGAACTCGAAAGCAAGCGAAACACCCTGCGCACCGCACTGTTCCTTCCGTTGGACGGCCTCAAGCGCTGCAACGTCGAGCTCAATACACAGGCGCGGCAAAAGCCCGGGACCACGAGGCAGAAAACTCCAAGACCCCATGCGACCATCGTCGACCGCAACCGATATAACCGCATGACCGCGCATTTTTCTGCCGAGGGAACAGCCATAAGGACGCTGATCGACCTGCTGTGCCTCCTGAGCAACAACGAGCTATTTGAAGGCTATCTCGCCCTTGTTCCCGCGACGGCACCCAAGTCGGTAGCAAAGATCATCGAGACCTGCAGACGCCAGTTTGAGCGCCATCGCAATGGCAGCGAGATGAGCGCCAGCATCGCGCAGTACTACGCGGCTCATTACAAAAATGACGGATGTGCCCCTGTCGAGCATCAGCTGCGGCTCGCCTACACCACGCCCGCCGCAACGCTCCATCGCTTTGGAGCCCTTGGCGCTTGCGAGCCGCACGAACAGGCAGCCTGCCCCACAACCGAACTCGATCTCAGGCTCGGACGAACCCTGTAGCCCGCCAGCCCCTCCGCGGGCAACAATCCTATTCCACAACACAACCAACAGAAAGGAGTCCTCATGGACACCAATCATTCCCCCATCATCAGCCCCCTCACCATGCGTGAATCCGCCCGAGGTATCACGCTCACCAGCATTTACGATGAGATGCTCGCCCGTCGCGAGCTCTCCGTCATGGGAAACATCGAAACCCCGATGGCCCACGACCTATGCCAGCAGATCCGCCTGCTCGATGCCACCGACCCCAGCCGCCCCATCACCATATTTGTCGCCAGCGCCGGCGGAAGCGTGCGATCGGGTCTTGCGATCTATGACGCCATGCGCCTCGCATCGTGCCCCATCCGCACCGTCTGCCTGGAATTCGCCGCGTCCATGGGCGCTGTGATCTTTATGGGCGGCGACGATCGCCGTATGGCGCCCCATGCAGAGCTCATGATTCACGACCCGCTGATCCCCCAGGGGGCAGGCGGCTCGGCACTTGCGCTGCAGGAAACCAGCCGGCGTCTCATGCAGACCCGCAAGACCCTCACGCAAATCCTCTCGGACCGCAGCGGCCTCACGCCCAAGCGCATCCAGTCCCTCACTGCAAAAGACACCTACCTTTCGGCCGAGCGCGCCGTCGAGCTCGGCTTTGCCCACGAAATCCTCTCGACCACCAAGGAGGTCGCCCATGTCTAACCTCGCCAGCCGCCTCGCCGCATCTGAGTCCGCATCGTCCACCATCCTCGCCAAGGATCGAACGCTTTCCTGCGACACCCGCCAAACGGGACTCAACAACAATGCACTTGTGATCGGCCCCTCGGGAGCCGGCAAGACCCGAAACGTCCTCAAGCCCAACCTGCTGCAAATGAACGCAAGCTACATCGTGCTCGACACCAAAGGCACGCTCTGTCGCGAAGTGGGACCCGTGCTGGCAGCCCACGGTTACCGCGTGCAATGTCTCAACTTCGCCGACCTCAACACCGTCCCGGCCCTTGCGCCCGGCATCGAGCGCTGCGGTTACAACCCCCTGAGGCACATTCGCCGCAAGGCGGACGGCAGGCCCAACCAGCAGGACATCCTCTCGGTGGCAAAGGCCATCTGCCCCATCGAGGACAACAACCAGCCTTTTTGGGATCATGCGGCGGCAAACCTGCTGTCGTGTCTTATCGCCTACGTCACCGAACAGCTACCCGCCGACGAGCAGACGATCAGCTCGGTCATCAAGCTGATCGAGCACCTGCAGGACGGTGCCACGGGTCGATTGTTTGACGACCTGATCACGACCGACCCCCAAAGCTATGCCCTCTCGCTATGGCGGCGCTACGCCATTACGCAAAATGCCGAGCGCATGCACGCGAGCATCGTCGGCATCCTTGCCGAAAAGGTCATGTGTCTGGGATTCGACGGTGCGGCACAGCTCTATCGTGAGTGCCATCAGGTGGACTTCGCTTCCATGGGACACACCCCCTGCGCCCTGTTTGTAACCGTGAGCGATATTGACCGCAATCTCGATCCGCTGACCGGCCTCTTTATTTCGCAGGCGTTTATGGGCCTCATTCGTGAGGCCGATAGGCAGCCCGACGGCAGCCTGCCCGTGCCCGTGCGCTTTATGCTCGATGACTTCGCAAATCTGCAGATCCCCCAGATCGACAACGTGCTCTCGATTATCCGAAGCCGCAACATCTGGGCAACGCTGCTGCTGCAGTCGACCAACCAGCTCGATGCGCTCTATGGCGAGGCACGCGCACGCTCCATCATGGGCAACTGCGACACGCATCTGGTGCTGGCGTTCCAGGATCCCGAGAGTGCCCGGGTGTTTTCCGACCGCGCCGACGCGCTGCCCAGCACGCTCATGGCGACGCCGATCGATCGCTCGTGGCTCTTTGTACGCGGTCGCACTCCCGAACAGGTCGAGCGCTTTAGGCTCGAAGACCATCCGCTCTACGGGGAGCTGCCCGAGGCGCAGCGAGGCCATGCGGAGGCCGAGATCTAGGCGCAGGGTTCTCGCAGCGCGCGACGCCCCGGCGATGTTCCACAAAGGCCGTGCGCCCCGGGACCACGGCAAAAGCAAAGGGGCCCGCATCCGATAGGATACGGGCCCCTGACTATAAGGCGCGATACGTTAACAGCAGCGACTACTTGCGATGCGCGCGATAGAACTCGATGAGCGCCTGGGTCGAAGCGTCCTGCTCGGCCTTGGCGGCGTCGTCGCGGAAGGCCGGGGTGATCTGCTTGGCAAGCTGCTTGCCCAGCTCGACGCCCCACTGGTCGTAGGAGTCGATGCCCCAGACCGTGCCCTCGACAAACGTAATGTGCTCGTACAGGGCGATGAGCTCGCCGAGCGCGAACGGGGTCAACGTGTCGCCGAAGATCGAGGTCGTCGGGCGGTTGCCCTCAAAGCAGCGGGCCGGGACGATCTGCTCGGGCGTGCCCTCGGCGCGCACCTCGTCGGCCGTCTTGCCAAAGGCGAGCGCCTTGGTCTGGGCCAGGAAGTTGCCCAGGAACAGCTCGTGCACGTCCTGACCGCTGTCGGTCGCAGGGTTGGCAGTGTTGGCGAAAGCGATAAAGTCGGCCGGAACCACCACAGTGCCCTGGTGCAGCAGCTGGTAGAAGGCGTGCTGGCCGTTGGTGCCGGGCTCGCCCCAGAAGATCTCACCGGTATCGGAGGTCACGGCGCTGCCGTCCCAGCGGACGTGCTTGCCGTTGGACTCCATGGTGAGCTGCTGCAGGTAGGCCGGGAAACGGTGCAGGTACTGGCAGTACGGCAGCACGGCGTGGCTCTTGGAACCGAAGAAGTTGACGTACCAGACGTTGAGCAGGCCCATCAGCGCGACGGCATTGTTCTCGAGCGGCGTGTTGCAGAAGTACTCGTCGATGGCGTGGAAGCCCTCGAGGAACTGTTGGAAGCGCTCGGGGCCGAGCACGACGATCAGCGACAGGCCCACGGCGGAGTCAACGGAATAGCGGCCGCCAACCCAGCTCCAGAAACCGAAGGCGTTGGCGGGGTCGATACCGAAGGCCTCGACCTTCTCGAGTGCGGTGGAGACGGCGACGAAGTGCTTTGCCACGGCCTCGGCGTTCTGCTCATCGGAGCCGTCGATGGCGCCCTGAGCCTTGAGCTGTTCGAGCATCCAGGTCTTGACTTCGCGGGCGTTGGTGAGGGTCTCGAGCGTGGTGAAGGTCTTGGAGACGATGATCACGAGCGTGGTCTCGGGATCCAGGCCCTTGAGCTTCTCGGCCTGATCGTTGGGATCGATGTTGGAGATGTAGCGGCAGTCGATACCGGCGTCGGCATAGGGACGCAGGGCCTCGTAGACCATGACCGGGCCCAGATCGGAGCCGCCGATGCCGATGGACACCAGGTGCTCGATCTTCTTGCCGGTAACGCCCTTCCACTCACCGGAGCGCACGCGCTCGGCGAAGGCATACATGCGATCGAGGACCTGGTGCACGTCGGCGACGACGTCCTGGCCGTCGACGATGAGCTGGCCCTTCTCGCTTGCCGGGCGGCGCAGCGCGGTGTGCAGGACAGCGCGGTCCTCGGTGGTGTTGATGTGCTCGCCAGAGAACATGGCGTCGCGGCGCTCCTCGAGCTTCACCTCGCGAGCAAGATCGCACAGCAGCTTGACGGTCTCATCGGTCACCAGGTTCTTCGACAGATCGAAGTGCAGGTCACCGGCGTCAAAGCTCAGCTTGTTCACGCGGTCGGCGTCAGCAGCGAACCAGGCCTTGAGGTCGATACCTTCGGCCTCGAGCTTCTCCTGATGGGCCTCGAGTGCCTTCCAAGCGGCAGTCGACGTAGCATCGATAGGTGCGGCAACAGTTGCCATAGAGTCCTCCTCAGCATACGGGCGCACGCCTCCATGCGCCCGGACATTCAGATGCCACTATTCTAGCGCAGGTCAAGACTACAATCAGCGAGCGTTGCCAATCGGCCCCCAAACGGCAACCGATCAAAAAGAGACAGGCTTATTTTGGCAGGTCAAACGCTTTACCAACCAAAAATAACCCATCCCTTTATGGCAAATATTAGGCCACGGCGCAGACGCTACCGAGCAACTCACGCAGAGGAGACCCGATGCCCTCCAGCAGTTCGGGCGCGATAATGGCAAAAACGGGAACCTCGCCGGTGCCCACGACAGCAGGCACCTTGCCCTCCGAGACAATGCATCCATAAGGGACAAAACCATCTTCGCCGGCATCGAGCGCCGCCATGCGACGCGCGAGTTCGCGCGCAAAGCCGGCAGCATCGGCATCGCCAATCGCCAGGACAAAGTCCACGCCTTCGTCGGTCGCCAGGGCCACGGCTTCGTCGACCAGTTCGTCTCCCCCGTCGCCCTCAAACGAGCCGCAGCGGAAAAGCACACGCTCGAGTAGGGCTCGAGCGAGCGAACCAAGTGCCGCCGAGACAAGCTCATCGCGCGTATGCTTGTCACCGCCCAACACGACCAGTGCCTTGGTGCCAGCGTAGTGGGCAACCAATCGCCCGCACCAGCGAGCCACATCCCCATCCGCAACCAAGCGCGTCGGCATACCAAACCCATAATTGACCATCTTTCCCACAACCCTTCCGTGCGCATAGGCGGTATCAATCGTTAGGCTCATGCTACGAAGCAAGGTTTTCCGAGCTGTTTCGCACTCTTTAGAGCTGCGTTAAAACCCGATGCAGTTGCACGACTATACCTGGCAAAAAGGAACAGGTTTTGACGATGTCCGGACGAGCGGGTATTATCGAACAGATATTCGATAAGAACATGTGTTTGATGGAGGGACACGGATGGCGCACGAGCAGCACACCTATATCTGCATCGACCTCAAGACGTTTTATGCCAGCGTCGAGTGCGTCGACCGTGGGCTCGATCCGCTCACCACCAACCTAGTCGTTGCCGACGAATCGCGCGGACGCACGACCATCTGCCTCGCCATCACGCAGGCCATGAAGGACTTAGGTATTCACAACCGCTGCCGCCTATTCGAGATTCCCGACGGCATCGACTACATCAAGGCCGTACCGCGCATGCAGCACTACATGGAGGTGTCGGCGCAGATCTACGGTATCTACCTGGAATACGTCAGTCCGCAAGACGTTCACGTCTACTCAATTGACGAGTGCTTTATCGACGTGACACCCTATCTGGACCTCTATCACACCGATGCGGAAGGCTTCGCCTGCATGTTGCGCGACGAGGTCCTGGCGCGCACCGGCATCACGGCGACGGTCGGCATCGGCCCCAACCTATTCCAGGCCAAAGTTGCACTCGATATCACCGCCAAGCACGTACCCAGCCGCATCGGCATACTCGACGATGAGACCTTTCGCAAGGAAATCTGGCCCCATCGTCCCATCACCGATATCTGGGGCATCGGCCCCGGCGTGGCAGCACGACTCGAAAAATACGGCGTCTACGATCTGATGGGCGTCGCGGCGCTCGACGAAAACCTGCTTTACGACGAGCTCGGCGTCAATGCCGAGTATCTCATCGACCACGCCTTCGGACGCGAGCCGACAACCATCGCCGATATCCAAGCCTATCGCCCGCAAGCAACTTCGACCACCACAGGACAGGTGCTCTCGAAGGGCTATGCCTACGAGCAGGCCTACACCGTCTTGCGCGAGATGGTCGACAACGCCGTGTTGGACTTGATCGATAAGCACGTGGTCTGCGACAGCATCTCGCTCTTTGTGGGCTACGCGAGCGAGCGCGCCGACATACGCAGGCTTGATGCCAGCGGTACTGCACAATATGTGGACGGATGCGGACACCTGCGCTCGAGTACGTCGAGCATCGAACCCACCGCAACCGCCGGCCCCGAGCTCGCGCCCCGTGCTCCCAAGCCCGTCCAGCGCGATGACGAACGGCGCCGCCTGGTGCGCGAAGCGCAGGCAATCGATGGCATCTTTGTGGGAGAGCATGGTGGCAAACCGCGTGGTGGCTATGCCGCGCTCTTTGCGCACTCCAACGCCTCGCGCAAGCTGCCCGAGCGTACCAATTCGTTTAAGAAGATCATGGGCTATTTCGATGAGCTCTGGGCGCAGACTGTCGATCCCAAACGACCGGTCAAGCGCATCAACCTGGGCTTTAGCAATCTTGTGCCCGAGGAATTTGCCACCATCGATCTGTTCAGCGATATCGAGACCGATGAGCGCGAGCGCGACCTGGCGCGCGCCGTCCTGGCCGTGAAAGGCAAGTACGGCAAGAACGCGCTCGTCAAGGGATTAAGCTTTACCGCCGGCGCCACCGCGCGCGAGCGCAACGATCAAGTTGGAGGACACCGTGCCTAAACCCAAACAACAGCCCATGCGCCCGCCGACCGCCTTCGAGCGCCTGGCGGACCCCGAGGGCAGACGCCGCGCAGCCGACCCCAACCTCACTGCCAACGGTGCCGTGCGCGCCAACCGCGCCGCACTGTTTATGCCCTTTGCCGCCCTCACGGGATACTACGAACTCGTGCGCAAGCAGGAAATCACCGTCGAGCAAAAACGTGAGCTCACGGAAGAAAAAGCCCTCGAGCTTTCGCAAAAGCTCGAGGGCCTCAAACGCGGCGACTTGGTGCGCGTCACCTATTACGATACGTACGGCTATCGTAGCCGCACGGGCATTCTCGACGAAGCGTTACCCGCATTCAAGCTGCTCAAACTCAGGGATATCGCCATCAACTTCGACGATATCCAGGACATTGAGCTACGCGGACGAGCCTAGCGACGAGAACGCTTGCGCAAGACGAGAGCAATGCCAAGCACTGCGGCAGCTGCAACCAGCAATCCCAAGACCAGCGTGAGGGTCGAGTCGCCAGCGCGAGGCAGCGAGCCGTCCTTCGGAGTCTTCTTAGCGGTCGTCGTGACGGTGGTCGTGGTGCTGCTCGACTGGTCGTTGCCACCCGTCTGGCTGCCGCCAGGCTGATCGCCGCCACCCGGCTGCGAAGGATCGGTGGGTTCCGTCGGATCCGGAGTACCGGGATCAACCGGATTCTCCGAATTCTCCTTGCGCTGGATCCAGACCTGGCAACCATAGAACGGGTTGGCGGTACCAAGGCACAGACCCTGGTTGGTCACCGCAAAGGTGCGCAGACCATGGTTATACGGATCGTTAAAGCCATTGGTCGTCAGCGTCGTAAAGTTCACGCCGTCCTCGGTCACATACATATCAAAGCCGCGCTCGGCATCGCGCAGGTAACACATGCACGTAAGGACACTCTGCAACTTCTTGAGGTTCTCCTCGCTCAGCAGCTTATCGAGCGCATCCTGAATATCGCTCGGCAGCTCGGTGCCATAGGCATCCTCGTACTGCTGCTTAAGGCTCTCATAGCTATCGAGCATGTCCTGATACTGGTCGGCAAAGGACTTGAAGTACGCGATCTCGCCATCGATCTTCTGGACATAAGCGGCGTCGTCCTCAAAGTCCTGGGACATCGTCGCGGCCTGATCGCAAAGACCGCCCGCGGCATCCTCCAGCGCATCGCTCAGATCGCCAAAGCCCTTAGCAACCTCGGTCTTCTCGTCATCGACATCGACGGCCTTGTTTGAATCATCAACCTCAGCAGCTTCGTTCGAATCATCGACCTCGACGGCCTCGTTTGAATCATCGTCCGCAAGCGTGTTCACGGGAACGATGGGGTCGTCAGGCGATTTCTTGTCGAGCAGGTGATTGAGCAGGTCCCTAAGGCGCTGAACCTGAGAGTCCCACTCCTCGGGCGTCATATCGATAATGTCGCCATTGGAGAACTGGCCGATCGGCTCAAGCAGGCTCGCGGTATCAAAGGTACCGATATACAGCTTGCCGTCGAACTTCTGCATGCGCCAAATGTACTGGTTCTCGTTTCGGCCAAAGCCCGAAGTCAGGCCGGAAATACCGCCCTCGGGGAACATGTCGGTGCGATCGCCAACGACGAGCTCCATGTTCTCGTCCTTGTCCATGCGATAGATGTTAACCGACTGCTCAAGATTGGCATTCACAAACGAGCAGTCAACGCCACCCATGCTGCTCTTGCCGCCCTCTTCGGTGTTGGATTTGTTGAACAGGATGCGCTCGAGGGCAATCTCCTCGTCGTTGTATTCACCGATATAGAGGTAGTCGTTGTAGACGATGAGGTTGGCAGCGCCAGAACGGGTACGGGCAGGATCGATGCCAAAGCAGTACTTTGCACCGTCCGTCTTCTGATCGCCGACAATGGGAGTCCACGAATAGCTGCCGTCGGCATTCTTGTCGCCACGGACCATGGCAAATGACTGCATGGAATTATCATCGGGAGCGTTCTCGGGCGTACCGGTGCAGATGGTCGCATAGAGATGGCCATTGTACGAGACCATATCCCAAATGGCGCCGCCGTAGATGCTGTCCTGATAGCGAATCGCCGGATAGCCAAACAGCGTCTCCGAGTTGGCAATCTCGGTGAAGCTGTCCTGGCCCTTCGAGGGGTCAGACGACGTCAGGATTGTCGACACAAAATTACCGTTCGCGTCTTTACCCACATTACTGATGACGAGCTGGCCATCATGGACGCACATGCCGCGGATACCGGTAGAAATGCCCTGCTTGTAGGCAGCACCGTAATCCTGCATGCTCGAAAGGCCCTGATAGACAACTTTGTACTCATCCGTCTTAGGATCGATCTCGTATACAGCAGGCAGGCCGCCTTTGCCGTCATTGGTCCTGACGCTGCCGCAGAAATAGAGCTTACCCTTATAGCTCACGGCATTGCGGAACAAAGGAGCGACGCCGTTGAGCGATTCAGAGAGTAGCAGCTTGGTCTCACCGGTCTTGGTATTGATCTTGACCAAGATGCCGCCGCTGTCCTTGTCGGCCGTGCCGTCCTCCTTCTGCTGTCCATAGAAGAAGGTACCGTTAAACATGGCCTCCAGCGTCAGGCGCATGGTTTCGACATCAAAGGAATCGCCCAGCGTGCTGTTCATGAGCGTCAGCGTGTTGCCCATCGCCGCATAGCAGGTGCCCACATAAAGCCAGTCACCATAGCTCGCAGCCGCCCAAGTGTAGCTCTGGCCGCGATCGCCTTCGTTGTTGGCCGTATTACCATCGGCGCCCGGAACGGCAACGGCACCGTTACCCTGGTAGTCGACGATGCCATCCGGCTGCGACGTTCCTACCGTAGGATGCGAGAGCTTCTCAAAGGAATACCCATTTCCCGCATTGTAGGTAACGGCACCCGATGCGTCTTCGGCGTGCGCCGGCAGCGGCGATACCAAGATAGCGGCAAGCGCTGCCACCAAGCCAAGTGTTCCCACTCGTCTCATAAGGTTATAGCCTCCCCTGTCCTAAAGCCCAGTTTTAGCATTCTTCATTTCTGTCCACGGTTAATTGCAATCTGAGCACAGCAATAATCAGTGTATAAATATACACCTGTAATTTTTTGGACGGGTTCATAGATGCTCGATTGGTAGCGAATTCCGCGCAAACCGTCACCAAACTCCACTTTTGCCGCATCTAAAGGTTATTTTTGCGCAAATTTTTGGATGCCGATAGTCACAATGGGCAGGAGGCTGGTACCCACCGGAGAGGGCAACGCCTACATTTTCATAACGTAATAGCCCGCACCCCTCACTGCCGTCTCGAGTGTGTCGCGATCAACCGGGCGCTTCGAGCGCACGCGTGCCGTGTGGTCCGCGTACGTTACCGTAGCCCACACGCCATCAAGCGCATTGAGGGCATTCGTCGCATTCCGGGCGCAGCCGTCGCAACTCATGCCGCCGATAAGGAGTTCCTCACGATAGGGGTAGTGGGACTCGTCGGTGTCTGCCACCACAACCTTTTTGGCCTTCTTGCCGCTCGCACCATCGCTGCAGCAACTCTTCCCGTGTGTCGAAGCGGCAATGCGACGCAGTCCAAAAAACATGCCGACGGCAATGACGGTCAGCACGATGAGATTCGCAGGGTTGAGCAAGTCACTCATGCGTTCCCCTTTCAGTAGCACTATCTAGATACCCCCATGGGGTGTCCCCATCTTAACCCAAAATCATGTCCGTTCGGTCAATTAGTTTTCCTCTTCAAACTTTTTTGTTGACCATGGCTTACTTTCGTGTATAAGTTTTCCTAGGCTAACAGTTTAGATCCGTAAGGAGCGACGTGACTCGAACCATAGACATCCCAACGTTTCAGGCAGCAGTCGTGCGCAACTGCTCCCCCACGCTCGCGGGCATCAAGCCGGCATCGCTCTTTACCTATCCAGGCACCTACGCCCACGGGGACGGCTCGACCGCAACAGAAACCATCGCAGAACGCCGAGCACGCCTGCTCAACGTTATCGCCCAGTGCAACCGCGAGCTTGACCCGCTTGGCATCCACCTGAGTGTTTTGGTCTGGCGGCCCTGCGGAGCGCTCGTGTACGTGTACCGAGCCAAAAGCCTCACCACCTATTTCGCGGACCCTCGCGCCAAAACGGCGCTCGCCTCGGAAGGCTACGACACGAGAGACCTTTCGACATGCCTTGTGCATTTGGCATCACGCATCACGCTCGCGAGTAATAACGTCGCGGAATGCGCCTGTAGCCAGACTCGATGCGCACTACCCCAGCAAGCTAGCTGCAGCAACGACTGCACCTGCGAGTTTCCGCACGAAATAGGCTACTTCCTAGGATATCCCTACGACGACGTGCACGAGTTTATCGTCCAGCGCGGCGAGAACTATAAGGTCTTTGGGGCCTGGAAGGTCTACGCAAATGTCGAGCAGGCACTTGCGACGTTTGATGCCTACCGCGCCTGCACCCAATACTTCACCTTTGTCTATCAGCAGGGCTACAGCTTGGCGCAACTTGCCCAGGCAACCCGATAGAACATAGAAGCCGGGGCAACCTGCCGCACAACTGAAAGGACTCAACATGAGCAAGATCGCCGTCGTCTACTGGAGCGGCACGGGCAACACCGAGGCCATGGCAAACCTCGTTGCCGAAGGTGCAACCGATGCCGGCGCCGAGGCAGAGGTCATCTCCTGCGCCGACTTCTCCGCAGACAAGGCCGCTGGCTATGACGCTATCGCCTTCGGCTGCCCCGCCATGGGTTCCGAGGAGCTTGAATATGATGAGTTCCAGCCCATGTGGGATGAGGTCAAGGAGACCCTCGGCGACAAGAAGGTCGTCCTCTTTGGCTCTTATTCGTGGGCCGAGGGCGAATGGATGGACAACTGGAAGGCGGACGCCGACGAGGAGGGCGTCAACGTCGTCGATTCCGTCATCTGCTACGACGCCCCCGATGATGAGAGCGAAGCGGCCTGCCGCGCCCTTGGAGCCGAGCTCGCCTAGCGGCAATGAGCTCCGCCCGCAACGCGCATTGCAACAAAACACATTCGCGTCCCAACAAAAACGGGAGCCGGATCACATCCGGCTCCCGTTTTCTGCTATGTCAGTCATATAAAGCGGCTACGAGATATTGCCCAAGAACGCCTTGGTGCGCTCGCTCTTGGGGTGGTCGAAGACCTCGCTCGGCGTACCCTCTTCCACAATGACGCCGCCGTCCATAAAGACGACGCGGTCGGCGACATCGCGGGCAAAGCCCATCTCGTGCGTCACGACGATCATGGTCATACCGTCGTGCGCCAGGTCGCGCATGACGCCCAGAACGTCGCGCACGAGCTCAGGGTCGAGCGCCGAGGTGGCCTCGTCAAAGAGCATCACGTGCGGGTTCATCGACAGGGCGCGGGCGATGGCCACGCGCTGCTGCTGGCCGCCCGAGAGCTGGCTCGGCATAAAGTCGATGCGCTCGGCCAGGCCGACCTTGGTCAGCTCCTCGACGGCGATCTTCTCGGCCTCTTCCTTGCTGCGCTTGAGCACCTTTTGCTGCGCAAGCATGACGTTCTTTTTGACCGACAGGTGCGGGAACAGGTTGAACTGCTGAAACACCATGCCCAAGTGCGTACGCACCTTATTGAGGTCAACGCCCTTGGCGCACACATCCACGCCCTCGACGACAATCGAACCACTCGTAGGATGCTCCAGACGATTGATGCAGCGAAGCATCGTCGACTTGCCCGAGCCCGAAGGACCCAGAACTACGACGACCTCGCCCTTATGCACATCCAGATCGATATCGCGCAGGACCACGTTATCGCCAAAGGCCTTCTGGAGGTTCTTAATGCTGACGACGACCTCGTTCGAGTTATTGGTTTCGCTCATGATAGGACCTCCTTACAGACCGGCGATGTGATCGGCAGGCGTCGCGACAACCTGTCCGGCGCTCTTGGCGGGACGCTTCTTCTTGGTCTCGGTCGTACCCAAAAGCCTCGCCTCAAGACCGCTCACCAAGCGAGCGAGCGGCAGGGTGATGACCAGATAGAACAGGGCGGCAACCACGTACGGTGTAATGGAGCCCGTCGTGGCCACGATGGTACGGGCGTTCATGACGATTTCGACCACACCCACGGCGGCAAGCAGCGACGTATCCTTGTAAAGCAAGATAAACTCGCTGGTCAGCGTAGGCAAAACATTGCGGAACGTCTGCGGAATCATAACGTAGAGCAGCGTCTGGAAGGCATTCATGCCCAGAGAGCGAGCAGCCTCGTTTTGGCCCTTGGGGATCGATTGAATACCGGCACGGAAGATCTCGCACAGGTACGCAGACGAGTTCATGGCCATGACGATAACGCCCAAAACATAGTCGTCCACCTTGACGCCGGCCAACGGCAGACCGAAGAACGCGATATAGATCTGCAGGAACGCCGGCGTACCGCGAATGATATTCACGTAGATGCCGGCGAGGCAGCGCAGGATGCGCGACTTGGAGATGCGCATAAGCGACAGGGCAAAGCCAAAGGGAATTGCCAGCGGAAACGCCACGAGCACGATCGAAAGCGACACAAGGAAGCCCTTGAAGACGATCGGCAGGCTCTGGACCAAAATGACCGGGTTCAGGAACAGGCGCAGGAACATATTGGAGTTCCACGCCTCGACCCACGGCTGCTCCTTAAGGTCGGCCAGGAAGTTATCGAAGGCCGTCACGCCCTTGATCTCCACCGACGGAATCTTGGAGATCTTCTTGGTCGAACCGTCGGCGAGCGTATAGGTGCCGCTAAAGGCCTCATCGCCGCCCTCGACGGGAAACGTCACACCGTAAACCTCGACGCGGAAATAGCCGCCGGCAGGCGCCGTCTCGCCAAAGTCAATCTTGAGCGTCTGGCCGTCAGCCTTGCACGTGGGCTTCATGGGCGTACGATCCATGAGGTCCTCGCCCGAGAGCATCGTCAATCGCGTGTCATCGGTACCAAACGTCGTGCCGTCGACAAACGTCAGCGAAAGACCGCTCAGCTCCTCGTCGGCATCGGCCTGAACTTCCCAAGTGATGCGCGTCTCGGTGCCGCCGACCACATCGCTACCCGAACCGGTATTGGGTCGGGCGGTAATCTTTGCGGTCTCAAGCGCCTGGGCGGCCGTGGGCGCATATGCCCCCGCGCACACCAGCGCGAGCGCCACGGCCATGACGCAGACTAGCTTTTGGAGCAAGGCGGGCAGTGGAAAACGCTGCTCCGCGGCCCCTTTGTTCAGTCGAGACAAGGTGGCTCCTATCGTAGAAGTTGCCGGCAAAACGAGACGGAAACGCTCTCCGTCAAGAGAAGCGCAAAGGCCCTCTCCGCAAAACGGAAAGGGCCCGCGCGCAATCAAGTAGTTATTTTACTTGATGTTGTACTTAGCCATGAGGGCGTCGACGGTACCGTCGTCGGTCAGGTCCTTGATGGCCTGGTTGATGTCATCCTTGAGCTTGGTGTTGCCCTGGTTGATGGCAATGGCGTACTCCTCGCCGGTGCTAATCTGCTTGATGGTCTGGCAGGTGTTGAACTGCTCGGCGGTCAGCTGGCTGGCAACGGAGCGGTTGGTGACTACAGCGTCGCCCTTATCGGACTGCAGAGCGCTAAAGCACTCGGTAGCGTCCTTGTAGGGGACAATCTTGGCCTTGGGGAAGTTCTCCTGGGCAAAGGCCTCGGCGGTCGAGCCAGACTGGACGATGATGGTAGCATCGGCGTTGTTGAGCTTCTCGCTGTAGTTGTCGGCCGTGATGTCGGTGTTATCGACCTTGGTCACGATAGCCTGATCGTCCATGTAGTAGGAATCAGAGAAAGTGACTTCCTTCTCACGCTCAGGCGTGTCGGTGATAGCCGCAATGGAAACGTCATACTTGGCGCCCGAAGCGACACCCGGAACCAGCGTGTCAAAGTCATTGTTGACATACTCGACATCCAGGCCCAGCTTGTCGCCGATGGCCTTGATGAGCTCAAGGTCAAAGCCCTGATAATCGCCGTTGTCATCCTTGTACTCAAACGGAGCGTACTCGGCAGAGGTGCCGACGGTCAGCGTACCATCCTTGACGAGCGCGTACTCCTTGGAGCCGTCGACCTTCTCGACCTTAGCGTCGTCAGAGCTGCTGGAACCGGCATCAGAACCAGAGGTGGCGTTGGACGAGCCGCAGCCCGTCAGTGCGAGGGCGAGCGCCATGGCACCCGTGGCGGCAAATGCGCCAAGCTTCTTGAGCTTCATAATCAGTCTCCTTCCGGTGACCTCGTTTGATTCAGAGGCCTGCAAAAACTGTTGGCTATTATGCACCTGGAATTACGAATCTGCAATGAGAAAACTGATTGAAACAAACCCATAACGTGAATGGAATACTCTACTTTGTGACAGTCATTACTGCTGCAATGACCTTAATAATCTAATTTCAGCTGCATAACCTGCAAGTTCGTTCGGAGTCTCCAAAATAAACGGCAGCGAACACAAACGGCCATTCGATACAATATTCTGCATAACCTGCATACCGCCACCAAATTCCTCGCTGCCAAGGTATCCCTTGCCGATGCACTCGTGACGATCTTTATGGGCGCCACAAGGGTTCTTCGAATCGTTGATGTGTACGGCATGCAAGCGATCGATACCCACCACGCGGTCGAACTCGTCGAGTACGCCGTCCAGATCATGGATGATGTCGTAGCCGGCATCGCTCACATGGCAGGTGTCCAAACAAACGCCCAGCTTATCGGACAGCTCTGGGCACTTGGCGGCAACGCCCTCGATAATGCACGCCAGTTCTTCAAAGCTACGGCCCACCTCGGTGCCCTTGCCTGCCATGGTCTCAAGCAATACCGTCGTCTGCTGTCCCTCAAACATCACCTGGCACAGCGTGTCGACAATCATCTGAATGCCGACGTCTGCCCCCTGTCCCACATGCGCACCGGGATGAAAATTGTAGTAGTTGCCGGGCAGCGCTTCCATGCGCTGCAAATCCTCGGCCATGGCCTCCAGGGCAAACTCGCGCGCCCGCTCCTTAGCGGAGCAGGGGTTATAGGTATACGGGGCATGAGCCACGAGCGGGCCAAAGTCGTTTTGCTCCATAAGCTCGCGCAGGGCCGCCACGTCATCCATGTCAAGGTCTTTTGCCTTGCCACCGCGCGGGTTGCGCGTAAAGAACGCAAAGGTATTGGCGCCAATGGACAACGCCGTCTCCCCCATCGCCCGATAGCCCTTCGTCGTCGAAAGATGGCACCCGATCGTCAGCATCTCCAACTCCCCCTCATCAGTTGCGGTGAAATACGGTCTATTGGTGCCTTATTTTGGCGCAAACAGACCGTATTCCACCGCAAGTTATAAAAGGGGCATCAGAGATGTGGGCCGCCAGGCACCACGGGCGCCGGCGTCATGATCCCCTACGCGTCAGCGCCAAGTCCTAGAGGGCTAGACGGATTGCATCGATGATGTGCGCGCAGCGCTGCGTGGCGGCTAGGGACATGATGGGGCTTTCGAGTTTCCCCGCCTGAATGAGCTGCGTCGCATGCTGGATTTCGCCGTAGAAATCATCGACCTCAAACGGGGCATTTATTTCGAGCGTTCGCCCGTCGGAGTACTTCACATGGGCGAGCTCGGGGCGATGGAGACGCTCGATTTCCAACGAACCCCGCTCACAGGCAATCGTTAAGCGGCTTTCATATGTTGCTTTGCCGTCGCACACCATATGAATGGGTATACCGCCGACGCTCATATGGATCTCGTCGGCCCAATCGACGCGACCGCCCGATACGTCACGCCAGCGAACTTCACGGGACGAAACCTCGCACGCGCCCGCGAGCAAATCCTCAAACCAACCAACCGCATAGCAGCCCATGTCATATAGACAGCCGCCCTGCAACGGATCAAGCAGATAGCCCGAAGGAGACTCGCCGTAATCGAGCTTTTGCACGCTTTCAATCGAGACAATACGGCCAAGCTCACCCGACGCAAGCAAGTCCTTCACGCGAGTGCGCATCGGGCAAAACCGATTCTTCATCGCCTCCATAAACAGCACGCCGCGCTCGCGAGAGATGGAGGCAATCGAGAGAGCCTCTTCCTCACTCAAAACGGCCGGCTTTTCGCACAGCACGGCCTTTCCGGCGCGCAGCGCGCGACAGGCCCAACGCGTATGCATGCCATGCGGAAGAGCCAAGTAGATTGCGTCGACATCGGGGTCGGCAATCAGCGCGCCATAAGCCGCGTCGCCGTTATTGTCGACCGAGGCATGGCCATGCGCAGCATCGATCGAAAACGCTCGGCAAAATTCCTCGACATGTGCAGGAGTGCGGCCGGCCGCAGCCACAAGCCGTGCCCCGTCCACCTCCTTGAGCGACGATGCAAATCGATGCGAAATGTGCCCGGCGCCCAAAACGCCCCAACGAACCTCACGCAAATCATCACATGAATCTCGATGACCCACGACAGCCCCCTTCAGTTGCGGTGAAATAGTTCCTGTTTGGCCCCTATTCTGCCGCAAACAGGAACTATTCCACCGCAAGTTATAAAAGGGTCATGAGGAGCGCGTTTTGCCGAAGGCCTTAAGCACCGCCGTCACGGGACCAGGCTGGAAACGTCGGCGCACATCGTCGAGACGCTCGGGAATATCGATGTGCTGCGGGCAGTGCCGCGCGCATTTGCCGCATTTGACGCAATTGCTCACCAACTTGGGCTCGCTTGTGCGCACCGCGCTCGCCGTAAAGTATTGAGACAGCCCCGTAAACCAGCTGTGCGCATAGCTTGCGTTGTAGGCGGCAAAACATCCAGGGATATTGATGCCTTTAGGGCACGGCATGCAATAGCCGCATCCCGTGCAGGGCACACGGTTCGATTTCTCAAACTCCATCAACACGCGCGCAATCGTGTCGAGCTGGTTGGCCGTCATCGAATTCGGCAACGCGAGGTCTGCCAGTGACGAATTCTCGTCCACCTGCGTGGTATCGGTCATACCCGAAAGCAACATGGTCACCTGGGGATGATTCCACACCCACGAGAGCCCCCAAGCGGCAGGCGTATGCAAATGCCGATCGCATGCACCATCGAGAACAGCGCGCGCCCGCGGAGGCAATTTGCCTGCCAAGCGTCCGCCCAAAAGCGGCTCCATCACAAACACCGCGAGACCTCGCTCGGCGGCGGCCATGAGCCCCGCCGTTCCCGCCTGATATCGTTCTCCAGCGTAGTTGTACTGGATCTGGCAAAAGTCCCACTCATACGCATCGAGCATCGTAAGGAAGTCCGCCGCGCTGCCGTGGTACGAAAAGCCTATCTGACGAATACGCCCTGCAGCCTTTTGCTGCGCGATCCAGTCCTCGATGCCCAACGCCACCACACGTTCCCACTGGGCGGGCGAGGTAATGTTGTGCATGAGGTAATAGTCGATATGGTCAGTCCGTAGGCGGCGCAGTTGCTCGTCGAAGAACCGGTCGAAATCCTCCGCGCATTTGCACGAAGCATGCGGCAGCTTGGTTGCGAGCAAAACCTGGTCGCGCAAGCCCAGGCGCTCAAGCGACGCACCCACGCACGCCTCGTTGCCGGGATAGAGATAGGCCGTGTCCAGGTAGTTAATCCCCTGCTCCACCGCACGGGAAATGATGGCATCGGCTGTCTTCGCATCCGGACGTCCCGGCGCACCGGGAAACCTCATGCAGCCCAGACCCAGAGCGGATATTCGGTTACCACTTTTGGGGTCAACACGGTATTGCACGGCCCCTCCCTTCGCCATCAGCGCCCCGGCAAGCGAAACACAATGGTCACGCAGCCGAAACATCGTGGAATCGCAATCGAGAACGTATCGTAACGCAGCAGAAATCGAGCCGTCACGGCACCGCTTTAACATCAGCAAAAAGCCCAATGAAAGGAGCCGGGCATCACCACGCGCATGTCTTTGCGGTCTGCCCCGCGGCATAAGCGCACAGCGCAATAGTTTCTTTTTCATAACAGCCGCCCCGCGCACCCACCAATCACCCTGGCAGCATACAATCCATCAGGCGCCCCTTACGCGGGCGCCTTTTACATGGGGAGATGATTCACATGCAGATCAACAAGGTCGCCTTTATCGGCAAGGGCGGCGTCGGACTGCTCTACGGCAGCATGATTGCCAAGGCCCTCGGCAATGACGCCGTCGAATACGTTATGGATGACACCCGTTTTGAGCGTCACGCGAACGACGCGCTCACCGTCAACGGCAAGCCCTGCGATCTCACGTCCGTCCGTGCCAGCGAGGCGACGCCCGCCGATCTGGTCATCCTGACAGTCAAGACCACCGGTCTCGACCAAGCACTCAAGACTATGGAGCGCGTCGTGGGACCCAACACGCTCATCGCCTCGCTGTGCAACGGCATTACGAGCGAGCAAAAGATTGCCGAACGCTTTGGCTGGGAGCATACCGTTCTTGGTATCTGCCAGGGCATGGACGCCGTGTTTCTCAACGGCGCGCTCACCTTTACCAATGCGGGCGAAATCCGCTTTGGCGCGGCGGCCGGCACGAACCCCGCAACCATCACCGCAATCGACGAGCTCTATACGCGCTGCGGCATCGCCCATACCGTCGAGGACGACATCGCCCACCGCATGTGGGCCAAACTCATGCTCAACGACGGCATCAACCAGACCTGCATGGC
Source organism: uncultured Collinsella sp. (assembly GCA_958352845.1). Lineage (GTDB taxonomy): Bacteria > Actinomycetota > Coriobacteriia > Coriobacteriales > Coriobacteriaceae > Collinsella. The sequence continues at coordinate 18,828 of CATWQC010000017.1, read as the reverse complement.
CTACGGCGGGACCTACGGAAGCGCCACGGAGCCGGGCTCCGAGCAGCGTCGCTGCTTTGTTTCCGCCATGCGCGAAACGCTTGCGGTCGCCAACGCCGAGGGCGTTGAACTGACCGAGGCAGACCTGACGCAAATGGTGCACCTCATCGAGGGAATCGACCCCGCCGGTATGCCCTCGATGGCTCAAGACCGCATCGCAAGGCGCAAAACCGAGGTTGATGAGTTCGCGGGCACCATCTGCCGCCTCGCAGCCAAACACGATATCCAGGCACCGCAAAACGAGTGGCTCTATCGGCGCATCCGCGATATCGAGAAAAGCTGGTAGCGCCGACGCGCCGCATTCAACAGCCTTAACAGCAAAACCGCCGCAAGGGAACCTTTCCCCTGCGGCGGCCTTCATCTTCGTCTATGACCGGCGGCCGATCTCACAACAGTTAGCGTTGCGACCCCGGCACCTCGTCCTCATCGTCGCGGCAAAGAACCACGCCTGCGCTTCCCAGCAGCGCGGCCGCGATCAGCGCGCCGACCACGATAGGAGCAGCCCCGCATGTCCCCTGCATGCCCGCGACGAGCGCGGCCGTGGGACCAAGGCAGCCAAGCATCAACGCGACGGCGGCAACGGCAATATCTCGAGCATTCACAAGACCACTTCCTCCAAGAGAAAGACCTTATTTCTCAAGAACCAGTGTGCCCCGCATCCATACGCCCAGCGTACCGCCACGGTAAGGGCTCTGTTAACTCAAACGCATACATAGAACGGACGTCCTTACGTTGCCCTAAAGCTCGGTAAAGACGCCCGTCCGCCAAATATCCGTGATGCAGAAAAATTACCAACCGGTGTAGTAATCGGTGGTTCCGGCAGCGCAGCCGGAGTCATAGACCTTGCAATCACCCTTGGAGCCCGTAAAGGTCGAGCCCTGGGCCATATCGCCCGCGGCAACAACGTAATAGCCGTCGGAATCGCGCCAGAAGCCCTCAGAATCCTGAGTCCATTCGCCCGTGCGATAGTGATAAAGCACATTGCTGCTGTAATAGGTCTCGCGGCGCCCGTTGTAGTTATTGACACCCGCAGAGCGCGTCAGGCCCGATCCGTTCGCGTAGGACGCGGCAGACGCGTAAGACGGAGTGTAACCGGCGTTGTAGTACGAAGCCTGGGCGGCCTCGGCAGCCTCCGCCTCGGCGGCAGCCTCGAGCGCTTCGCGCTTGGCATCCTCAAGCGCAGCGCGCAGCTCATCGAGCTCGGTCGACTTGGCGTCGACCTCCCCCATCGTCAACAGGCTACCCGCACCGTCGATGCAACCCTGCAGCACAGCACGCTCGTCATCGGTAGCATAGTCGCCATACATATTCATAATGATCTGAGCGCGCATCTCAAGGGAATCGCGCTTGGCCTCCATCGAGGCGTTCCACTCCTGCATGGAACCATAACCATCGCCGCGATAGTCAACGGGCTGCACCAGCGTCGCCTCGGACGGCGTAGGTCCAACCGTATCGGATAGTGTTGCCGCGTGGGCATCGGTTGCACCGGCGCCCGCCAAAAGTGCCACGGTCAGAGCGGCGGAAAGGGCGGCGGCTTTCGGTTTTCGTGAATCGATCCTCATGTAGCTAGAAACCTCCGTAGTGCGTTTTTGCTGCGTTTGAGCTGCGTGTGATTCGATCGCGCTGCATAGTACCCCGAGCAAATCGCGACCTGCGGTTTTACTCAAAAGGCGCACGTCAATTGCGTAAAACTCACATCCTCTTAACAGGAGTTTTCCATATCTCGATTGCATAAAGCATGCCAAAAACCCTGTTTTTGCACCCGCTCTATGCAAAAAAGGCGCCTGTGCAACCATTGTTCGCACAGGCGCCTTGAGCAGGCATTTTATGCAGTTATACCTATCGAGTCGCAAGGGGTCCTTGCACAAGTCGCCTTACTCGTCCAGCGCGGCGAAGGCCTGCTTCAGATCCCAAATGATATCCTCGGCGTTCTCGGTACCGATGGAAAGACGGATCGTGGAGGGCGTGATGTTCTGCTCGGCGAGCTCCTCGGCAGAGAGCTGGGAGTGCGTAGTGGTAGCCGGGTGCACGACGAGCGACTTGACGTCGGCCACGTTGGCGAGCAGCGAGAAGACCTGCAGATGGTCGATGAACTTCCAAGCTGCCTCCTGGCCACCCTTAATCTCAAAGGTAAAGATCGAGGCACCGCCGTTGGGGAAGTACTTCTGATAGAGCTCGTGATCGGGGTGCTCAGACAGGCTCGGGTGGTTCACCTTGGCGACATGGCTATCACCAGCCAGGAACTCAACGACCTTCTTGGTGTTCTCGACATGACGGTCAACGCGCAGCGACAGAGTCTCGGTGCCCTGGAGCAGGATCCAAGCGTTGAACGGGCTGATGCAGGCGCCCTCGTCACGCAGCAGGATGGCGCGGACATAGGTTGCGAAGGCGGCGGGACCGGCAGCCTCGGCAAACGAGACGCCATGGTAGGAGGGGTTGGGCTCGGCGATCTGCTCATACTTGCCGCTCGCCTTCCAATCGAAGTTACCGCCGTCGACGATCACACCGCCCAGCGAGGTGCCGTGGCCGCCGATGAACTTGGTTGCGGAGTGGACGACGATGTTGGCACCATGCTCCAGCGGGCGGAACAGATACGGGGTGCCGAAAGTGTTGTCGACGACAACCGGCAGACCGTGCTTCTTGGCGATCTCGGAGATGGCGTCGATGTTGGGGATGTCGGAGTTGGGGTTGCCGAGCGTCTCGAGATAGATGACCGTGGTGTTGTCCTTGATGGCGCCCTCGACCTCGTCCAGGTTATGAGCGTCGACAAACGTGGTCTCGACGCCAAACTGGGAGAGCGTATGCTCCAGCAGGTTGTAGGAGCCACCGTAGATGGTCTTCTGGGCAACCACATGGTCACCGGCCTGAGCAAGAGCCTGCAGGGTATAGGTGATGGCAGCAGCACCGGAGGCGACGGCGAGACCTGCCACGCCACCCTCGAGTGCGGCGATACGGTCCTCGAAGACGCCCTGGGTGGAGTTGGTCAGACGGCCGTAGATGTTACCAGCATCGGCAAGACCAAAGCGGTCGGCGGCGTGCTGGGAGTTGCGGAACACATAGCTCGTGGTCTGGTAGATAGGCACGGCGCGGGAGTCGGATGCGGGATCGGCGCTCTCCTGGCCAACGTGAAGCTGCAGGGTATCGAAACCAAAGGTGTGCTCGGGGTTGTTGATGAACTGGCTCATGATGATCTCCTTGATCGAACAAAAGTAAACAAATTAGAGAGAAGTAAGTCGCTGTCTCCTGATCACGCCAACGGGCGCAAACAGGAGCCCGGCATTCGTCTTGGTAAGCATTTCATATGCGGGCCTCCTTTCGCATCCCGGTTCCGTGGTCGGTTTAATTACCTACCGCCTTTGTGTGTTTTGAATAGTACGAGCATTGTTTCGCTCGGTCAATCACTTAAAAGCGCTAACCTGTTATCGGTTTTGTAGATAACGCTCGAAAGGACGGCGCCGATGACCCTCCAGCAGCTTCGTTTTCTGATCGCCGTGGCAGAGTCCGGCTCAATCAACGCCGCAGCTCAGCGCCTCTATACCGCTCAGTCCAACATCTCAAACGCCGTCAAAAGCCTGGAGCAGGAACTCCACCTGGAGATCTTCACGCGCTCCAGCCGCGGCGTCACGCTCACCAACGACGGCACCGAGCTTTTGGGCTATGCGCGCCAGGTCGTAGAGCAGGCCGATATGCTCGAGGCCCGCTACGAGGACGGCGGCACCCCGCAAGCCCGCCTCGCCATTTCCGCCCAGCACTACGCCTTTTCGGTCGAGGCCTTTGTCAACGTGGTCGAGCGCTGCCGCGACAGCAAGTTCGAGTTCATCATGCGCGAGACCACCACGTCGCAGATCATCGATGACGTCCGCGCGTTTCGCAGCGACATCGGCATCCTGTATCTGGACGACTTTAATGCCCGCGTTCTGCAGAAGGCTTTTGCCGACGCGCGTGCGAGCTTCCATCCCCTATTCGACGCGACGGTCCACGTCTTCGTTAGCGAGCGCCACCCGCTTGCCCGCCGCCCGCAGCTGTCCCTTGCCGACCTCACACCCTATACGCGCTACAGCTTTGAGCAGGGAACCTCAAACTCCTTCTATTACGCCGAGGAACCTTTTAGCTATATCCCTTGCGACCGCAACATACGAATCTCGGACCGCGGAACACTTACTAACTTACTTATCACGTCGAACGGTTACACCCTGTCGACCGGTGTCCTCTCCAATGAAATGCAATGGGGTATGGCATCGATCCCGTTAGCAGACGCCCCAACGATGCACGTAGGCTATATCATGCACGACGAGCGCAAGCCCTCTCCCCTCTTGCAGCAATACCTCGACGAGCTCAACCGCATCATCCATGCCAACTAACTGTCGGAAGACGGGGTAGAAATCGTAGATTGCTAGCCCCCGGCGGACATGGCGCTACAATGGTCACTCACACGAAACGTACCCAACGAAAGGAACCATGTGAAGGTCATCATCTATACCGACGGCTCGGCCCGATCAAATCCGGGACGCGGCGGCTACGGCGCCGTGCTCAAATACACCAACCCCGCCGGCAAGACCTTCACCTCCGAGCTTTCGCGCGGCTACGCCAAGACCACCAACAACCGCATGGAGCTCATGGCGGTCATCGTGGCGCTCGAGGCGCTCAACCGCCCCTGCGAGGTCGAGGTCCATTCCGATTCGCAGTACGTCGTCAACGCTTTCAATAAACACTGGATCGACGGCTGGAAAAAACGCGGCTGGAAGACCGCCAACAAGCAGCCTGTCAAGAACCGCGACTTGTGGGAGCGCCTGCTCACCGCAAAGAGCAAGCACAAAGTGGAGTTCATCTGGGTTAAGGGCCACGCCGGCCATGAGCTCAACGAGCGCTGCGACGAGCTTGCCACCACGGCGGCCGACGGCAGCAACCTCGATATCGACACCGGCTTTAACGAGAGCGACCTGTAATAGCGTTTTCGCGCAGCTTTATATCCCCACGCGCTACACTCATCCTGTAGACCAAACAACGCAAGGGGGACGTATGCTGCGCATCGCGACCATCGGCACATCCATGATCACCGACGACTTTATCCAAGTCGTCAACGCCAACGACCAAGCCGCGTTTGTGGGCACGCTTTCGCGCGACGCCAATCGCGGTACTGCCTTTACCGCCGAACACGGCGGCGAACGTAACTTCACCGCACTTGACGAGCTTGCGTCCGCCGTCGACGTCGACGCCGTCTATATCGGCAGCCCTAACGCACTTCACTACGAGCAGGCCCTTGCCTGCATCGCCGGTGGCAAGCACGTCATCGTCGAGAAACCCTTCTGCGCCACCGAAGCGCAGGCGCTGGAAGTCTTCCGCGCTGCCGAGGCAGCAGGTGTCGTGGCTCTCGAGGCCATGCGTCCCCTCCACGATCCCGCCTTCCACGCCATCGAGGACGCCCTGGGCGAGATCGCCCCCATCCGCCGCGCCTCATTGCGCTTTGGCAAGTATTCCTCGCGCTACAACGAGATTCTCGCGGGACGCGCCACCAATATCTTCGACTGCAATATGGCATCGGGTTCCCTCATGGACATTGGCGTCTACGCCGTCGAGCCCATGGTCGAGATTTTCGGCATGCCCTCCGGCCTTACGAGCATGACTACTCTGCTCGACCCCACCACGCGACAGCTCACGCACGGCCCCATCGACGGCTGCGGTTCCATCCTCGCCAGCTACGGCGGAGGCCGCATCTCCGTCGAGCTCGCGCACTCCAAAATTACGAATGACCTGCTGCCCTCGCAGATCGAAGGCGAGCGTGGCACTATCCAGATCGACCATCTGTCCACGCCCCGCAACGTCCGCATCGACTATCGCGGCGATGTCGTACGCGGCTCGGCGACCGAGGCACCGCGCGAACAGGGCGACAACGGCCGCGTGCTCGACCTGCCCAAATCGAGCAACACTATGGAATACGAACTCACAGACTTTATCACCGCCATCGACGGCATCGATAACGTTAAGGAAGAGATTTGGGAGACCCCGGCAGGACGTCACGAGCTTGGCCACTACCGCGATGTCACGCTCGTCTCACTGCGCATCATGGATGCCGTGCGCCAGCAGGCCGGCATAACCTTCCCGGCCGACGCAGGCAAGCAGGCATAGCGATGGGCCTCTTCGATACGTTCTTCTCCAGCGTCACCGGCGGCAGTCGAGAGCCTCAAAAACCATCAAACGTCGAGCTCGAGCTGCGCCGCAGGCTTACCGTACTCGCAAGCGACGAGGCCACTCAAGACACTCCCCTGCGCTATTTCCTGCGCTGGGCGGGGCAAGTCCAAGGCGTTGGTTTTCGCTTTACCAACACCAACCTCGCACAGGCACGCGCACTCACCGGCTGGGTGCGTAACATGGAAGACGGCTCAGTCGAGATGGAGATACAGGGAGCTCCGGCAAACGTCCTATCTCATCTCGAGGCGCTTCATGCCTCCTACGAGCGCATGGGAACGCGTTTTCGCCTCGTAGACGCCCAGGCCCGAGCCCCACTTGCCAATGAAGACGGTTTCAGTCCTCATTATTAGTATTGTGTGCTAAATACGGTATCATTTACCTACGACCGTTAATAGAAAAGAGGCGAGGCGCATGGCGGTGCAAAGAAGGAATACCAGGCAGCGAAAGCTAGTTCTTGACGCCGTGCGCCAAAGCTATAACCATCCCACCGCCGACGAAATCTACAACGTCGTGCGCGCGCAGGATGACAAAATCAGCCGCGGTACGGTCTACCGCAATCTCAATCTCTTGGCCGACGCAGGCGAAATCCTCTCCATCAAGACGCCGGGCGGCAGCCGCTTCGATCGCACGATCGAGCCGCATGCGCATATCATCTGCACCTCGTGCAGCCGCGTCATCGACGTACCGCTCCCCTTCGATGCCCAGCTCGACGCCAAGGCGTCCGAGCAAATCGGCTGGCACGTCACGTCGCACTACACCATCTTCGAGGGTCTCTGCCCCGACTGCCGGTAGATGTTCGGGACATGCCTTAAAATCCACCTTTCCGCGCTTTGCAGCAAAAAATAGATTTCTAGGCATGTCCCAAATATCTACTCAGCGAGCAGGCGATGCAATTCCTCTTCGACCGTGCGCACGTAGCGGACGCGGTCGTTAATGCCACGCATAGAGGGGTTGCAGCTCTCCATCAGATAGGGATGGCCCACGACGTTGAGCATGTCGCGGTCGTTTTCGTTATCGCCAAACGCCATCATCTCATCGGGCGAAATACCCAGGGCGCGACCGTAATCGGCAAGCGCGGAGCCCTTGCCCGAACCAAAACCGATAAAGTCCGTCCATTCGGTTCCCGACGTCATCACGGCAACACGGTCGCTAAAGAGGCGCTCGAAATACTCCAGGGCCGCCGGCTGATTCACCTCGGGCGTCTGGAAGGCAATCTTAATGACGTCCTCTTCGATATCCTCGGGGCGGTCGACCACCGCCACATCGCAGTGGACCTCATAGCGCAAATGGTCGACGAACGCATCGTTGCCGCTCATGGTGTAGAGGTGTCCCTCACATGAAAGGGTCACGTCGGCATGGGGATACGCAACCACGGCATTCGCGATATCCATAGCAAGGCTACGCTCCATGGAACGCTTGACAGCGGCACGCCCCCCGCTCATCACCAGGGCTCCGTTTTCGCATACATAGGCGAGCTCATCGGCCACCGGGGCAAACAGGTAGCGCAAGCTCGCATATTGACGGCCGCTCGCCGGCATAAACACGATACCGCGACGATGCAGTTCATCGATGAGTTCAAAGGCCTCGGAACGCGGCTCGCGCTCCCCCGGATGCAGCAACGTGCCGTCCAAATCGCATGCAATCAGCTTGATTCCTTCAAGACCCATATGCTTTCCCCCACAGCATCTCATCAACAGAAAGACGGACTTTGAATAGTTGCCTCTCAAAGTCCGTCTTACTTATACGCACGTTAACCGCGCGCCTTCTTTACGATCGTAAAGTCTGGAGCCATACTCACAACGGCATCCGCCGCACTCGACGCAAAGCGCCGGTCCGAATCGAGTTCACGGGTAACCGTCGAGAGCCGAACGCCCTCGACGCCCCGGAGCATGCGGCCCAAAACAGGCTGCACCGGCGTATACATGCGCACGATATGCTCGTCCGAATCGCCTCGGAAAAGCGGCGCATGCATATTGCCGATCTCCCAGCACGCATGCGCGAGCGCAATCGGGTCCATGCGGTCAACTTCGACCAAATAAACCTCGGCGCTGCGCAGGCGCACGACAACCGCCACGGACACCACACCCGAACGGTCGACGGCGAGCACGTCGCCGTCGACAAGACGACCGCCGTCGGCAGTATCCAGCCGAACATCGACCGTGCGCCCCAGCTCCGTCACGTCCACAAACGCGCATACATCAGCCTGGTCCCAATCGAGCAGCAGCTCGTCAACTTCAAAGACGCCGCCCAGCTTCCGGCGAAGCAGGAGTTCATAGGACGGATCGTTGAGATTTCCCAAGCATGTCGTCGAAACCAAGCGCTCAGACATACTCTAACCCTCGACCTCAACAAGCTCGATATCAAAGTTGAGGTCCTTGCCGGCCAGCTCGTGGTTGGCATCGAGCGTCACGGCCTCGGGCGTTACGTCGATGACCACGGCGGGAACGGGCATACCGCTCGGCGTGGACAGGAAGAGCTTCATGCCCTTCTCGATCTGCTCGATGTTGGGAACCTGCTCGGCCGGGAAGGTAATAACCATCTCGGGATTGTGCTCGCCGTAGGCATCGGCAGCAGGAATGTGCACGGTCTTCTTCTCGCCCACCTGCATGTCGACAACAGCGGCGTCGAAGCCCTTGATCATCTGACCGGCGCCGCAGGTGAACTCCAGCGGCTCGCCGCGATCGTAGGAACTATCGAACTGCGTGCCGTCATCGAGCGTGCCGCGATAATGGGTCTTGACCTTCTTGCCCTGGTTGGACATGGTAACCTCCGTGATAAGGGCGGCGCACAACGCGGGCCGCCGTGAACATATGGCGCTAACTATACCCTAGTCATACAATTCAAGGACAGTTTGCAAAGAAACGCTGCCACCGGAGGAACCATGGCATATCCCGTATTTGACCTACACTGCGACACCGCCGACCGTATCGGCTGGGCCACGCTCGATCTCGACCTGCGCTTTACCGCCGGCACCGACGGTTATTTCCCCGGCGACGAAACGCATCCGCAAGATTTCGACCTCATCGAGGGCAACGCCTGCGCCATCTCGCTCGCAAAGATCGGCAACGCGCCATGGGCACAGTGCTTCGCCACGTTTGTCCCCGACGAGATTCCCACCGCCCACGCCGCGCGCTTCCAGGCGCAAATCATGGCGCATATGAGCGGCCAGGCAATGCTCAACCACGACCGCATGGTCAACGTACGCAGCGCCGCAGACATTCGCCCCGCGCTCAAGGACGGCAAGGTCGCTTGCATCCACACCATCGAAAACGCCACGTTCTTTGCCGAGGACCCCGCGTTGATCGAGGTGCTCAAGAGCTTGGGCGTACTCATGTCATCACTCAGCTGGAACGCGCAGGGACCGCTCGCGAGCGGCCACGACACCCACGCCGGCCTCACCGCCGCCGGCATCGAGGCACTTACGCAGATGGAGCACGCCGGCATGGTGCTCGACGTCTCCCACCTCAACGATGAATGCTTTGACGAAGTTGTCGCCCACGCCACGCGTCCCTTCGTCGCCAGCCACTCCAACTCCCGCACCGTCTGCGGCGTCAAGCGCAACCTCACCGACGACCAGTTCCGCACCATTCGCGACATGGGCGGTATCGTCGGCCTCAACTACTGCAGCGAGTTCCTTTCCAACGACGCAACCGACAAGACCGCCGCAGACGTCACCTTCGACCAGCTGGCGGCACATATCGAGCACTGGCTCGACCTGGGCGGCGAGGACGTCATCGCGCTCGGCGGCGACTGGGACGGCGCCACGGTGCCCGCTTTCCTCTCCGATGCCAGCAAGATGCCCGAGTTCCAGAACATGCTTTCCAAGCATTTTGGCAAGACCGTGATGCAAAAGCTCTGCAGCGACAACGCGCTTGCCTTCTTCGAGCGTTATTAATTTCACATCCCTTGAGCGGGCCGGCATGCCGAACGGTCGACATGCCGGCCCGTCCCCAATCTGAAGGACCGCTTTTGACGCAGCAGTTTACGATTTCCGTATCCCGACCGGATGGGACGCCCATCCCCGTCGTCGTTACCAAAAAGCGCGTCAAGAACTTCAACCTACGCGTCACATCGAGCGGCGAGGTCCACGCCAGCGCACCGCTCGGCGCCAGCCGCGAGCGTATCGAAGCGTTTGTGAAGCGCAACAGCGCCTGGATTATCAGCCGGCTTGCCCAGCGCGAGCAACGTCAGGCGACGGCGCGAGAGCCGCTCAGTCCCTCGTCCATCATTGCGCTTTGGGGCAAACCCATCACCGTTCAGGATGCACTCGACCACAACTTTGCATCACCCGCACCGCGGCCCAAGCAGGCCACCTTCGCAAGTTTTATGGGTACCGACGAGCCAGACAAACGTCCGCAGGCCAAGTGGAACGCGACCCTCGACGGCTTAACGCCCAGTGAGATCCAAGCCCATATTGACCAGCTCTATACGTCCGAGGTCACATCGGCACTGCGCGATATTGTGCACGCATACGAAATCGCAATGGGTGTCGACGTTTCCCGCGTTTCCGTGCGCAGCATGAAAACGCGCTGGGGATCATGCACGCCCAAAACCGGCGCCATTCGCATCGCACGAGAACTTGCCGCCTACCCCGTCGAGTGCCTTGACATGGTTGTCGCCCACGAGCTCGTCCACCTGCTCGAGCCGAGCCACAACCAGCGGTTCCACGTCCTGCTCGACACATACTGCCCCAACAATAGAGCACTGTCTCAGCGACTCAAGCAGCCACCCATAGAGACGTATTAGAACCGGTTAGCGCACACGCTCGATCTCGACGCCGCAGCTTGCCAGGGGAAGACCGACGGGCGCCCAAGGCTTATCGAGCTTAATACGCACGCCAAGCAGCAAGGGGTAACGACGTAGCAGCATCTGGGCCACACCCTCGGCTGCGGCCTCGATGAGCTTAAACGTATGCTCGCGCAGATAGCCGTCGACATCGTGGCACACCGAGCCGTAATCAATCGAGGCATCCAGGTTGTCGTGCTCCCCTGCCGCGCGCAGGTCGGCATAGAGCACCAAGGACACGACAAACTTCTGCCCCAGGGCGTTCTCCTCGGGATACACGCCGTGGTTGGCAAAGACCTCGAGACCGTCGATAGCAATGCGGTCGGCATGGCGCAGGTCGTCATAGTTCACATGAGGCACCGCCGTTGCGGCGGAAATCTCGCCCCTGCCACGACGGGCAAGCTCGGCACCCTCGGTCTTGGTTGCATTCTCGGGCAGCTTTTTGTTAGTCATCGCGATCGTCTCCTTCGTTCAGAACCCCGACCGCGCATACCGACTACACGCGAATCGAAAGGTTCTTTTTATCATCGCTCCAGTTGCAAGCATTGCGCGCGGGGCATGCAAAGCAGGCGCGCGACGCTTTGTCGGCTGCATAGAGCAGGCGCTCGAGCGGCTGGCTGTTCACGCGCAGCTTTCGATGGCCCAGAATGGCCGTCTTAATGGCTGCGACATCTGCCGGCTCAAACGCCACGTCTTCGGGCATGCCGCCGAGAATCGCATCAGCGACGCGTTCGCTTGCAACATCATGAGATATACCCGATTCATACTGTTCATCTTTGCCGATATCGTGAAGAAGTGCCGTGGCATAGATGACCTCGCGGTCAAATCCGAGCTGCTCCTCAAGATTCTTAATCCACATAATGCGCGCGACATCGAGCAGATGGTCAATACCGTGGCGGCAGAAGATGCGCCCCGATTCTAACTGTGCAATGTTGCCCAGGTGCCGCCGGAACAGCCCGTTGGCACAAATGTAATCAATGCGAGGCATGGCACCAAAGGGGGCCAGGCCCGAAGCCATAAAGCCGCGACGCGGCGTCCCCTCATCGGTCTTCGATGTAAAGTCGTTGACGACTCTCATGGTTAGCGACCCAGCATCCTAAAGAATCGCTCCTCGAGCAACGAATCGGTCTCAAAGACACCGCGACGAGCAAGCGTTACGGTCTTGGTACCGGGTTTTTGCACGCCGCGCATGGTCATGCACATATGCTCGGCTTCCATCAGTACGATCGCTCCTTGGGGAGCAAGATACTCCATGAGGGCATCGGCAACCTGTGCACACAGCTGCTCCTGCAGCTGCAGACGACGGGCATAGACCTCAACCGTGCGAGCAAGCTTAGACAGACCCGCCACGCGACCGTTAGGGATATAGCCGATCGCAGCCTTGCCATAAAACGGCAGCAGATGGTGCTCGCACAGCGAGTAAAACGTAATGTTGCGCTCGATAACCAAATCGTTCGAAGCGACGGCAAAAGTTTTGGACAGGTGCTCCTCGGCGCTCTGGTCCATGCCGCCGGCAATCTCGCCATACATACGGGCAACGCGTGCCGGCGTCTCCAGCAGGCCCTCACGAGTTGGATCCTCGCCTATGCCCTCAAGCAACAGCCTTATGGCGGCCTCGACTTTTTCCTGATCGACCATCTGGGCCTCACTCTTCCGATTTTGCGTTCGCGCTATGGTACCACGCCCTCCGGCATCGGCCGCAAGCTACATAGTATGGGTCGAATAGACCGGATCGTCTCGCCAAAGCTCCACAGCATCGCAAAGCGCAACGCCCTCACGCTCAGCACGAGCGCGCGTGGCGTTCATGTCGATCACACGCTGATTACTCGAGCCCCTAAAACGCAACGAGATATCGTACAAGTCTTGAACGAACGGACCGTCCACCAACATGTCGAGGCAGGCAAGGATACGGTCCGTCACCTCGGTATGATGACGACCGTCCGGCATAAGTTCCTCGAGCACGTCACCGGTAAAGCACCAAATGGTCTTCCCCGACTCCACAGGGTAGGCCGCACGCACGCGTTCGATAAAGTCAACGAGACCCGCCTGGTTCTCGGGTTCCATGGGCTCGCCACCCAGAATCGTCAGGCCATCAATAAAGGGATGGTCGAGACTCTCGATAATCTTGTCCTCGACGGCACGGTCGAACGGTTCACCCGCGGCAAAGTCCCACGCGACGGAGTTAAAGCAATTCTTGCACCCACGACGGCACCCACTCACAAACAGAGAAGTACGAACACCTTCCCCATCAGCAATGTCGAAATACTTAATGTTCGCGTAGTTCATAGGTAACTCTCCTGGGAGGCCGGGACATATCGTCCCGTCCTCAAACATTCTCGGCCTTCGGCCTGCGAAACTGCGGGCGGGACGATATGCCCCGGCCTCATGCAAAGGGTAACTCAATGAACGAAGCGAACATCGAGTATAGGGTTCGAGGTCCAATAAATACTTTGTTGCAGCTCAACCGACTCCGCAAGCAAACCGTTGTTGCAAGTCAAATCGTTTCCGCTAAGAACTTCGAGGGGTGAGCAGACTGCGCGCTGCATCTCAGCTACATCAACTTGGCTGAGCCGAGAGGGCCGCTTGGGCTTTTGCTCGATATGAGTTCCGCACGCAAAGAAGGCCACTTAATGTGGCCTTCGTCTTGCGCAGGACTGTCCGAAATAGCGAGCAAATGCCCAAGCGGCCCTCTCGGCTCAGCCCCGGAGCGGTATTAGAGATGCAGCACGCGGTCGCGGATCTCCTCGGTTCGACCCTGGTTCCAGAATTGAGTACCGATGTAGCCGCACGTACGACGGGCGACATTCATCTTCTCCTGATCGCGGTTGCCGCAATTGGGGCACTCCCACACCAGCTTGCCGTCATCCTCGACAATCTTGATCTCGCCATCGTAGCCGCACACCTGGCAGTAATCGCTCTTGGTGTTGAGCTCGGCATACATGATGTTGTCGTAGATGTACTGCATCACGCGAATGACAGCCTTAAGGTTGTCCTGCATGTTAGGAACCTCGACGTAGGAGATGGCACCGCCCGGCGAAAGCTGCTGGAACATGCCCTCAAACTTGAGCTTATCGAAAGCATCAATCTCCTCGGACACATGGACGTGGTAGCTGTTGGTAATGTAGCCCTTGTCCGTCACACCCGGAATAATGCCAAAACGACGCTGCAGGCACTTGGCGAACTTGTAGGTCGTCGACTCAAGCGGGGTGCCGTACAGCGAGAAGTCGATATCGCTTTCGGCCTTCCACTCGGCGCATTTGTCGTTCATGTGCTGCATGACGGCCATGGCAAACGGCGTGCCTTCCTTCTCGGTGTGGCTGTGGCCCGTCATGTACTTGACGCACTCATACAGACCGGCATACCCCAGGCTGATGGTGGAATAGCCGCCCACGAGCAGTTTGTCGATCGTCTCGCCCTTCTTAAGGCGCGCCAGGGCACCGTACTGCCACAGAATCGGTGCGGCATCCGAAAGCGTGCCCATCAGGCGCTCATGACGGCACAGCAGGGCACGATGGCACAGCTCAAGGCGCTCGTCGAAAATCTTCCAGAACTTGTCCATGTCCTGATGCGAGCTCAGTGCGACATCGGGCAGGTTGATGGTCACAACACCCTGGTTAAAGCGGCCATAGTACTTAGGTTTGGTCGGGTCATAGTTCAGCGCGTTGGCGACATTGTTAAAGCCGTTGCCCGAACGGTCGGGCGTCAGGAAGCTGCGGCAACCCATGCAGGTGTAGCAATCGCCGTTGCCGGCGGTCTCACCCTTAGACAGCTTGAGCTCACGCATCTTCTTCTCAGAGATGTAGTCGGGCACCATGCGCTTGGCGGTGCACTTGGCAGCCAGCTGGGTCAGGTAGAAGTACGGGGAATTCTCGTGAACGTTATCGTCCTCGAGCACATAGATAAGCTTGGGGAATGCCGGGGTAATCCACACGCCGGCCTCGTTCTTAACGCCCTCGTAGCGCTGGCGAAGCGTCTCCTCCACGATCATGGCAAGGTCGTGCTTCTCCTGAGGCGTACGGGCCTCGTTAAGATACATAAAGACCGTCACGAACGGCGCCTGGCCATTCGTGGTCATAAGCGTCACGACCTGATACTGAATCGTCTGGACGCCGCGACGAATCTCGTCACGCAGACGGTCCTCAACGACCTCACGGACCTTCTCGGCAGACGCAGAGACGCCAAGCTCCTCGAGCTCGCGGGCAACCTCGACACGAATCTTCTGGCGGCTCACCTCGACAAACGGAGCCAGGTGGGTCAGCGAAATCGACTGACCGCCGTACTGGGAAGAGGCGACCTGGGCGATAATCTGCGTCGCGATATTGCAAGCAGTCGAGAAGCTGTGCGGCTTCTCGATCAGCGTGCCCGAGATAACGGTGCCGTTCTGGAGCATATCCTCCAGGTTCACCAGGTCACAGTTATGCATGTGCTGGGCGAAGTAGTCCGAATCGTGGAAGTGAATCAGGCCCTCGTTGTGGGCATCCACGATCTCCTGGGGCAGCAGCACGCGCTGCGTCAGGTCCTTGGAAATCTCGCCGGCCATGTAGTCGCGCTGAACGGAGTTGACGGTCGGGTTCTTGTTGGAGTTCTCCTGCTTGACCTCTTCGTTATTGCACTCAATCAGCGACAGGATCTTGTCGTCGGTCGTGTTCTTCTGGCGCTTCAGGCTCTGAACATAGCGATAGATGATGTAGTGGCGAGCGACCTCGTAGCAGTCGAGACGCATGATCTCGTCCTCGACCAGATCTTGGATCTCCTCGACCGATACGGTGTGACCGGCCTTCTCACATGCCTCGGCGACGTTTTGTGCCGCATAGATCACCTGGCGGTCGGTAAGGCGAGAGCCTTCCTCGACCTCCAAGTTTGCGGCGCGGATCGCATTGACGATCTTATCGATGTCAAAAGTAACCTCGGTGCCGCTGCGCTTGATGATCTTCATCCTCTTGCCTCTTTCGCATCGTAGCCTCATTGCGCTTCAGGGCCAAACGATGCCCGGCAGGGTTTGGCCCTGTCTTGCGGCGCCGTTGCGCAATCTGTGTTCTCGATAACCATAGGCCCTCATGCGGACAATCCTCGCAACCAATCCAGGGGCTAAAAGATCCATCCAAATGGGGCGAATAAGGTTCTCGCTCTCTGTCCGCCATCTATCATACGACAAAGAGGCATCTATATCCTGTATTCTTTTTTTAGGTCAAACACAACATATAGTGTTTCAGCAGGTCAAAGCAATTGGTCAATTTGCAGACGCATTAATTATGAGGGGCTCTTGGCAAGTCGGTAAAACGTTACCAGCACGGTTACCTGCATGGCAGTTATAAAACCCCCTTAGTCAAGCCGCTGACAAATCCTACCAAAACCAAGCCGTTCACGCCAAAAGAATCCAAAAGATTATGCTTGACCAACATGTTGCGGTCACGATGGGCCAGGACACATGCAATCTGCCGACACCCCTACGGGATGCGAAGACCATCGCGTACAGACCTTGGATCAATATTTGGCGGCGTGCTTGGTGGCAAAAAAACAGCCCAGAGACATAGCCTCTGGGCTGCGAACATTTGGTGGGCGTTAGAAGATTTGAACTTCTGACCTCTTCCGTGTCAGGGAAGCGCTCTCCCCCTGAGCTAAACGCCCAAATGGAGCGGACAACGGGGCTCGAACCCGCGACCCCAACCTTGGCAAGGTTGTGCTCTACCAACTGAGCCATGTCCGCTTACGAGGATTAATCTTACGTGATACCCGCATCCTATGCAAGAACTTTTTTGAAAAGTTTTGCGACGCCCTCGCGAACCTCGCGAAGACATCAGCCACCACGGAAGGTGTAGGCAAACGCAAACTCGCCGCAAGAGGCCCCCTACACCTCACCGAGCATGATCCAGGCAGAGCTGTCCTGCGCGAGCCTGCCGTCTGCAAGCGGTGATGAGGTGAGCAGGACCCTGCCCGCCGGCAGCCCCACGGGTGCTGCGCCGAAGTTCGCCACACACGCCCAGCCGTTGTCGCGGCGATAGGCGATGACGCCGCCCTCGGCGCCGTCGGCGCCATCCGCAAGACCGGTGCGCCCGTCAAGATCGAGCCACGCAAGATCGTTGGCGCACCCGCGCAGCTTGCGCCGCAGCCAGAGGGCGTCACGATAGAGCGCAAGCATCGATGTCGGGTCCGCCTCTTCCCTATCGGCAGCGTAATCGGAAAACCATGCAGGCTGCGGCAGATGGGGCGCCGCATCGGCGTCCGCCGGTGAAAACCCAAACGATCCGCCCTGCGCGGGATCGTCCGCCGCTATCCACGGCAGGGGCACACGACAGCCGTCGCGCCCCTTCTCGCGCTTCGGTCCGTGCGTATTGGTCGCAGTAGGGTCTTCGAGTGCAGCCCACGGGATATCAGCCACCTCAAAAAGGCCGAGCTCCTCACCCTGGTACACGTATACCGAGCCCGGAAGCGCCAGCTCAAGCAAAAGGGCTGCCCGCGCGCGGCGCTCGCCGAGTTCACGGTCCTCGTCATAAGACGACCCGTCACGTAAGAGCCAGTCGAGCGCAATCTGATGGTAGCGCGTCGCCTTGATTTGCGGCAGGGCATAACGTGTCGCCACGCGCGGCACGTCGTGGTTGGAGAGTACCCAGGTCGAGGCGGAATCGGATTCGACGGCTGCCTTCAAGCCCTTCTCGATTGCAGTGCGCATGTCATCATAGGTCCAAGTGGCCTTGGCAAACTCAAAGTTGAATGTCTGGCCAAGCTCGCTGGGACGCGCGTAGAGATACTGGCGCTCGGGCAACACCCACGCCTCGGCAACGGCACTGCGCGGCGGATTATAGCAGTCGAACACGCGGCGCCACTCGCGATAGATCTCGTGGACCTCATTGCGGTCCCACAGCGGATGGGTGCCGTCGTCAACCATGTCATCGCCCTCGGCGAGATGCCACCGGTCGAGGTCATCGCGGTCGAGATCCTTGGCGAGACCCTGCGCCACATCAATGCGAAAACCGTCGACGCCTCGATCGCTCCAAAACGCCAGGACGTCGCAAAAGAGCGCGTGAACCTCAGGGCATGACCAGTCAAAGTCCGGCTGCTCGGGCGTAAACATGTGCAGATACCACTGACCGTCCGCAACACGCGTCCATGCGGGGCCGCCAAAGTTGGCATTCCAATTGGTGGGAGGCAGCTCGCCATGCTCGCCGCGACCATCGCGGAAGATATAACGGGCGCGCTCGGGCGATCCGGGGCCGGCGGCAAGAGCGGCTTCGAACCAGGGGTGCTGGTTGGATGAATGGTTGGGCACGATGTCGACGATGACCTTGATGCCGCGCGCGTGAGCCGCAGCGATCATGTCATCGAAGTCGTCAAGTGAGCCGAGACGTGGGTCGACATCGCAGTAGTCCGCCACATCATAGCCGCCATCGACAAGAGGCGATGGGTAAAACGGGCTCAGCCAGATGGCCTCGATACCCAGCCGCTCAAGATAGTCCATCTGCTGGGTAATGCCCGCGATATCGCCCAGACCCGAACCAGTCGAATCCTTAAACGAACGCGGATAGATCTGATAGATCGCGGCATCGGACATCCATGAGCGCGAAGAGGACTTTTCTGTGGCCATGGGGTGTGTCTCCCTTGCAACGAGGTTTTGCGAGATGCCCACGATGATACGCCCAAAGCTGACATCCGCGGCAAACAACGCAACAGCCACGTCCCAAAACGCTCGCTCCCTCTCGGGTTCGAGCCCAGGCGATGGATACGAAAAAGCCCGGCTACCGTAGTAGTCGGGCTGTTGTGCTTGGAGCGGACAACGGGGCTCGAACCCGCGACCCCAACCTTGGCAAGGTTGTGCTC
>CATWQC010000016.1 GCA_958352845.1 uncultured Collinsella sp. | reverse complement strand
AACCCGCGACCCCAACCTTGGCAAGGTTGTGCTCTACCAACTGAGCCATGTCCGCATATGTAAAACAAAACGGGCGCCGGAGCGCCCGGATGTTGCCTGGAGGCGAAGCCCGGATTCGAACCGGGGGTAAAGGCTTTGCAGGCCTCTGCCTTACCACTTGGCCACTTCGCCGAAAAAGGACCGCCTAAACGGTCCGGAAATGCAATGGAGCGGACAACGGGGCTCGAACCCGCGACCCCAACCTTGGCAAGGTTGTGCTCTACCAACTGAGCCATGTCCGCTTGCGGGTTATTAATTTACGCGAGTTATCCAAAAGACGCAAGTACTTTTTTCAAAAAAGTTGCTCAAAGCAAGTTCACGCAGGGAAATCATGTCAGCCCAAGGCGCTAAGCGCACGATTCCAATGCTGAGCTAAACAGCTTCACCATCCGAACGCGCGTGCCGGCACCATCCGTACGACGGGCAACCTCCACATTATCGACGAGCATGCGCATAAGTTTGATACCACGTCCGCGTTCCTCGGATGCCACCGGCTCGCTCGCCCCATCGATAGAATAGCCAGCGCCCCGATCAAGCACCTCGAGTACAACACGGTCCCCGTAGGCCTGAACTGTCAGGATGCAGCCGACACCACCCGCATGGTCATACGCGTTACCCAATGCCTCCCCCAGCGCCAATGCGACGTCATAACGTTCATCACGCCTCAGGGGAAGTGATTCGAGAAGCTCGGCCACACGGTGCCGATAATACGGGAGGTTCTCGATGCCTCGCTGCACTTCGATGCTCTTGCTCCATCGTGGCAGCTCTCCCACCGAAATGGCGGGAATCGATTCACGCGCCGAACCCGCAACATGAAGGATGTCGACAAGTCGGGCAATCTCCAAAAAGCGAATGACCTCATCGGAAGCGTTAACGAGCGAAAGCAGGCCCTCTCGCCTCATGAGCTCTCTGGCACGTGTAAGCAAAAACGCCAAACCCGTCGAGTCGATAAAGCCCACGGCTTGGCAATTGATGACAACACGACGCACGCCCCGGTCGATCAGATTATCCAACCGTGGACGCAGCACGGACACCGAGGCGATGTCGACATCACCCGGTGGCGTCAAAACCGCTATGTCATTCCACTCATTCATACGACCATGGTTCCCCAAAAGAGTTCACTCGATGCATACGTATCTGTAACTGCGAAGATTTTGCCCGTCAAGCGTCGCGGTCTACGATCGACCCCGTAAAAACTCAAGGGAAACCAGCGCGATGTCATCGTCCAGCGCCGACTCGGTAAAGCGGTCAAGCTCTCCCAAGACCTTACCGCAGATTCCCGATACGCCCTCACCCGAGACAGAGAGCAGAAGGTCACGAAGGCGCTGCTCGCCAAAGAAAGCACCCGAGCGATCACGTGCTTCGATTGTTCCGTCGGTATACATGAATAGCATGTCACCAGGAGCGAACGTAAACACGCCTGTCTCGTACACCATGCTCTCAAAGGCACCGATCACGCCCGATTGGCACCCAAGGAGCTCCACTTCTCCCCCTCGGGTTTCTCCACCGCCAAGCGGCGTCGACGACGGTCTAATGACCATAGTGGGAGGATGTCCCGCAGAGCAATAAGTAGCGCGACCCGCTTTAAGATCAATCTTGGCGATAAACGCCGTCACGAACGTCTCGACCCTCGAAAAGCCCATGAGCATGCTATTGAGCGAGCGGGCCATACGGGCAGGCCCCGCACCCTCCCAGGCATAGGCCGTCAGCGCCGTCTTGACGAGCGCTGACATCGACGCCGCCTCGATTCCTTTGCCGGAAACATCGCCCAAAATCATAACGGCGCAATCGTCGGGAAGACGGACGAGCGTATAAAAGTCGCCGCCGACCAACGCCGAATTCGTTGCCGAAAGGTATACCGAATCGGTCGCGATACCCGGAACGTCACCAAGCGAATTTCTCATGCCAATCTGGAGGGTCTGAGCGATATGGCGCTCCTCGCGCTTTTGAGATTCGCCCTCGTAGATCAGTTCAAAGTCATGCGCCAAGTGCACCAAGTAGTCATATTCAAGGTCATCAATCGGCTCTTGACTACCGTCACGAAGCAGCAGCGCGCGCGTCGTCGGGCCTTTCGCAACAGAAGCAGGAACGATCGCGTCGTTGCTGTGCTTGCCATCACCCTCAGAGCGCGGGCGCCCCGCCTCGATGCCCGTGTCGACGTAGAGACCCTGGCAAGGCAGACCATGCGCCCTAAGCCAGCCTCCCATAGGCATCGATTCGTCAACGCGAGTTATACGAACGTGTTTAAGGTCCTCGGCACTCGTACCGCCCAAAACAGATGCCTCAAAGCCATCAGGGCCAGCCCCCAGACGTGCCGCTGGCGCCGTCGTGGAAAAGAAAAGCTTCTCGGGGTCGTCCGGCAAAGCAACGCGACTGCCGCCTTCAAAATCTATGACGTAAGAGTCCAGACTGGCGTCATACTCAACAGGGCAAAAATGGCAGTTGAGCATATTGCAAATCTCGGACGATACCGCCTGGGTAGCCGCGGCGGAATCGTATAGAAAGGTAAACAATTCATCACGTAAGACATTGAGCGAGCGGCCGAGCTCGGCCGTGCGACGAGAGCGAAGGCTCGATGCCATGCCGACCAGCTGGATAGACAGGTAATCGCAAATGACCTCGAGTACATTAACGTCATAGGCGAGCGGTGCCTGAGGGCGCTTCCAACCAACTTCCAGCACGCCAAGGATCTGCGTACCGTAAAAAACGGGAAGACAGATCTCGCTGCGGTACGGAGGCATATCCTGCACGCGCAACAGGTGCTTAGAACGATTGTCCAGGTCCATGAACATACCGGAGGCAGCCCTATCACCCTCAAGGTCCTGTTGAATCGACAAGCGACAGGCACGCGACTCGCGAAGAACATACGTCGGAATGCCAGCGCCATACGGCAAAAACTCGGGCAGGTAGCTGTCGTGCAGCTCCTTGGAGACGCCGCGAAGCTTAAAACCGCCGCTCTCAGAAAAATAAATAGCGGCACCCGAAGCATCGAGCGTTCCTACAAGCTGGTTCAAAACGGTATCCAACAAACTGGGCAGCTCATCGGAGCCAACCGTGCTCATAATGACCGACAATGTACCCGAGAGACGCTTATTCGCCACTCTAAGCTCCGAAAGCGCACGCTTGAGCTGACGGTCGTGCGAATACTGTTCTTCGATGCTATGGAGTGCCACCAGAACGCGCGGCGCACGGCGACCAAAGATTCGAGGCGGCGTAACCGAGCCGGCACAAACCAGGACGGGAATAAAGGAGCCGTCGCTCAGCTTGAGCATCAGTTCGCTCTCGGAGCCATCAGTTACAAATGGCAGACGATGTTCCGTCGCACGTTCAAAAGCGGACGAGTACAGGACGTCTTTGACATCTCCACCGATGACGTCGGCGCGTTCCTCGCACATCAAGTCGAGTAAGCGATTATTTACATGCAAAATGGTTCCGTCGAGCTCGCAGATAATGACAGCATCGCTCGTAATTTCGACCAATTGGGCAACGTCAGCCCACTCATTGCGCTCAAGCGTTTCCATCGTGAACCTCACCGTCTATCGGTAATAAAAAAGCCTCCGAAGAGGCTTCTCAAATGCGATGGTGTCGGAGGCGGGACTTGAACCCGCATGACCAAAAAGCGGTCACTAGCACCTCAAGCTAGCGCGTCTGCCAATTCCGCCACTCCGACATGCTATGTTGTTGATTCGCAGTTCGTTTTGTTGGACCCGCGCGTTCAACGAGGAAGATAATAACCTATGTTTCGAGAACTGCGCAAGCACTTTTTTGAAAAAAGTTTACGAATTTGTAAATGCACTGGTAGACGCTTATGTTCGGGCCGGAACGGGGTCGGCTTCCCAACGCGTCCTCGGGCATGCGGTACATTTTGATTCGCGCTTCGCGCTACAAAATGTACCGCCCCCTGCGGAATGCGTTGGGAAGCCGACCCCGTTCCGGCCCTACGTCCACGTACTCCAGGCACCGTTCTCAAACATGTTCTGAGAGCTGATATAAATTTGGTGGCTCGGCTTTGCCGAGCCCTTATATGGTGAGGCCGGAGCCAAGGCTCCGGCCTCACACAATTCCCTATCAGATTAAGCGAGCGATCAGGGAATCGCACTCCCCCTGCCGAGTTAACGTAGGGCCCGCCCTGGTGTTACTTTTCAGAACACTCCGCAGGACGCAAGAAACCCCCGCCGCACGAAGTGCGCAGCGGGGGTTTCTTGCATGTCCGAGGACGTTCTGAAAAGAAACACCAGGGCGGGCCCGGACGAGAACAACCGACTACAGGTCGATGTGCGATTCCTTGATCGGGAACGGCTCGGCGAAGTGGCAGGCACAGCAGTGACCCGGTGCAACTTCCTTAAACTCGGGGAGCTTCTCGGAGCAGATACCCTGCGCGATCGGGCAACGCGTGTGGAAACGGCAGCCAGTCGGCGGATCCAGCGGCGACGGCGGATCGCCAGCGAGGATGATGCGCTTGCGGGTCTTCTGGATATCAGGATCGGGAACCGGCACGGCAGACAGCAGCGACTGCGTGTACGGATGGTGAGGCTCGCTATAGAGCGTCTTCCAGTCCGAAACCTCGACCATCTTACCCAGATACATAACGGCAACGCGATCGGAGATGTGCTGTACGACGGACAGGTCGTGTGCGATAAACAGATACGCGGTACCGAACTTGTCCTGCAGTTCCTTGAGCAGGTTCAGAACCTGGGCCTGAATGGACACATCCAGAGCGGATACCGGCTCGTCACAGATAATCAGCTTGGGCTTCAGCGCAAAAGCGCGGGCAATACCGACACGCTGACGCTGGCCGCCCGAGAACTCATGCGGATAGCGGTTGATGTGCTCGGGGTTCAGTCCAACGACGTCGAGAAGCTCACGGACGCGCTCAATGCGCTCCTCCTTGGTACCCACACCATGAATGGTCATGGGCTCGGAGACAATCTCACCGATGGTCATACGAGGGTTGAGCGAAGCATAAGGATCCTGGAAGATAAACTGCATCTCACGACGCATGTCCTTGATCTCATGCTTGCTCATCTCGGCAACATCTTTGCCCTGGAAGAACACCTTGCCGGCGGTCGGCTTGGTCAGACGCATGATAGTGCGGCCCGTGGTGGATTTACCGCAACCAGACTCGCCAACCAGACCAAAGGTCTCGCCAGGATAAATCTCAAAAGAGATGTCGTTTACAGCAGAGACGACGCGCTTGGAAAAACGCTTGGCGAACATGCCGGACTCTGCGGGAAACTCCTTGGAGAGGTGCTCGACCTTCAGCAGTGGAGTGCGCTCGTTATTGTCTGCCATTTACGCCTCGCCTCCCTTCTTGGAATCCTTGCGCGTACGGGACGTCTCAGGAGCGTTCTTGAGGAACTCGGGGTCACCGGAATAGTGGCACGCAGAATAGTGACCGGACTCGGTGACAACGCGCTCAGGGCGCTGCTTGCGGCACTTGTCCGTCGCGTAGGGGCAACGAGGAGAGAAGACGCAGCCCTCAGGCAGGTTCATGAGCGAAGGCGGGTTGCCGTGAATCGGCGTCAGCGGCTTCTTCTCTTCGATTGCCTGCTCCGGGATGGAGCGGATAAGACCCCAGGTGTAGGGGTGGCGGCTCTCGTAGAAGATTTCCTCAGCAGTACCGAACTCAACGGGGCGGCCGGCGTACATAACCATGATCTTATCGGCCATATCGGCGACAACACCCAGGTCATGGGTAATCATGATGATGGCGTTGCCGTTCTTCTCCTGCATCTCCTGCATGAGCTCGATAATCTGAGCCTGGATGGTAACGTCCAGGGCAGTCGTGGGCTCGTCGGCAATCAGAATATCGGGATCGCAGGCAAGGGCCATGGCAATCATGACTCGCTGACGCATACCGCCAGAGAACTGGTGCGGATACTCATTGACGCGCTTCTCGGGCTCGGGGATACCCACGAGGTCCAAAAGCTCGGTGGCACGCTTGAGCGCCTCCTGCTTGGAGTAGCCACGGTGCAGACGAAGACCCTCGCCCACCTGCCTGCCGATCTTATAGACCGGGTTCAAGGAGGTCATAGGATCCTGGAAGATCATCGCGATATCGTTGCCGCGAATGTGCTGCATCTCTTCCTCGGTCATTTCGAGGATGGAGCGGCCGCGATAGCGAACGTCACCGCCCTCGATCTTTCCCGGAGGCATCGAGATGAGGCCCATGATGGTCATGGCGGTCACGGACTTACCGGAGCCGGACTCACCGACGACGCCCAGGGTTTCGCCGCGATCGAGCGTGTAGGAGACACCGTCGACAGCGCGAACAACGCCATCCTCGGTGTGGAAATACATCTTAAGGTCATCGACCTCGAGCAGATGCTGGCCCTCAGGAACCGGCTGGTCCTTCAGGTCCACATAGTTCTTGTTCTTCTTCATCCTTATGCGTCCTTCATCTTGACGTCGAGGGCGTCGCGCAGACCGTCACCCAGCAGGGTGAAGGCGAGCACCGTCGAGAGAATTGCCAGACCGGGCATGATCATCATCCAGGGAGCGGTCAGAAGATACTGCTGACCGTCCTGAATCATGGAGCCCCACGAAGGCGTAGGCGGAATAACGCCCATGCCGAGGAAGGACAGAGCGGACTCGGTCAGAATGGCGCCACCAATGTTCATGGTCGCGTAGACCACGATGGAGGCGACGGAGTTCGGGAAGATGTGACGCACGACGATACGAGCATCAGATGCACCCATCGCGCGCGCTGCATCAACATAGTCGTTTTCCTTGACCGTCAAGATTGCAGAGCGGAAGACGCGCGCAATCGAAGGCCAGCCAAGAATGCCGATGGCGATAAAGACGTTCTGAAGACCACGGCCGATAACGGCGATCATGGCGACAACGAACAGCACGTACGGGAACGCCAGGAAGATGTCCGCACAGCGCATGATGATCGTATCCCAAATGCCGCCGTAGAAACCGGCCAGGGCGCCCATGACCAGGCCGATCAATGTGGAGATGGCGGTGGCCATGATACCGACAGAAAGCGAAACGCGTGCACCGTAGATAACGCGGACGAGAATGTCGCGACCGAGGGCATCGGTGCCAAACGGGTGCTCGGCACACGGAGCCAGTAGCGATGTCTCGGCCATGGTGGTCGAATCGGAAGCCGTCGGCGAACCGAGCCAGGGCTTAGCCCACAGATCTGCGGTCAGGGCAACCACAACGACGATGATGATCCAGCAGACACCGATAACGGCGAGCTTGTTCTTACGAAGACGCTTAAAAGCGTCGCCCCACAGCGTGCGGGACTTGGCGGGAGCAGATGCGACCTTGGTGGCGGTAGCCTGCTCCTGAGACTGAGAATCAGTTTCCTGCATGAGACGTACCTCCCTTAGGCCTTATCCGACGGACCGCCAAGGCGGATGCGCGGGTCGAGGAATGCATAGCTAATATCGACGAGCAGGTTGATCACCATGACGACGACAACGATGAGCGTAACGCCGCCCATAACGATGGGCCAGTCACGCATGCTAATGGCGCGATAGACCTCATAGCCGATACCGGGCCAGTTGAAGACCGTCTCGGTCAGGATGGCGCCCGAAAGCATGCCGCCAAAGTCGACACCAATATAGGTAACGACGGGGATGAGTGCATTCTTAAGCGCATGCTTGACGATGATCGCACGATTGGAGAGACCCTTGGCCTTTGCCGTACGGATGTAATCCTGGTTCATGACGTCAAGCAGCTGCGAGCGCATAATGCGCGCAGCATAAGCGGTCGAAACCGAAGCCAGCGTAATGGTCGGAAGCACATAGTGCATCCAATCCTGATACTGAGAGCTGGAACCGCCGGCACCCGAGATCGGCATGGAGATTGCACCGCCCGTGGCGTCCTTGAGGATGACGCCAAAGAACAGCTGCAGCAACATACCGAGCCAGAAGGCCGGGACCGCAACGAGGATCGACGTGGTGAGCGTTACCAAAATATCCCAGAAGGAATAACGCTTTACCGCCGAAATGATACCCGCACCGATACCCATAATTGCCTCGAGCACGATGGCGCACGCGGCAAGTTTGACCGTATACGGATACTTCTGGGCAAAGATTTCCGTAACCGGCAGCTTGCGCTGATACGAATTGCCCAGATCGCCATGAAGCAGGCCGTTCATGTAATACAAGTAACGGTCCACGAGCGACGTTTGAACGGGGTCGCCGTTCTCGTCAAGGATCGCGTTGCCGTCATCGTCCGTCTGGACCAGGTGATAGCGAACGCGAAGCTGAAGCTCCACCTCGGGGGACAGAGCCTTGTCTCCACCGATCAGCTTGATCGGATCTCCCGGCACGATATTCTGGAGGGCGAACAGAATCAGCGTAACGCCCAAAAACACCGGGATGAACTGAAGCACACGTTTAACGATGTACTTACCCATACCACTCCCCTATCTAGGGATTAACCTAAATGGGATGCCGATCGCCAGACCGGCATCCCAAAATTACCATCAGCCAGTTTACCCCAGGTTAGGGAGAACTGTATGTTTCCCATGAGGTCTACGTAAATACTTGACCCTCACGGAAGCTGCAAACTCTTAGGCGAGCTCAGCGGTACCCAGATCGGCGTGCTTCTGCGGATCGACATAGAGGTGCTTAATGCGATCGGAGCCGGCGATGGTGTGCGTGTAGAACATAATCGGGATGACCGGGCAGTCGGCAGCGACCATTGCGTCGGCCTCCTGCATCTTAGCGACGCGCTCCTCGTCGTCAACAATAGTACGAGCCTCGTCGACCTTGGCGTCGAACTCGGGGTTGTTGTAACCGGAGCGGTTGTCGCCACCGAGGGAGTCGGAGTGGAACAGCGGATACAGGAAGTTGTCCATGATCGGGTAGTCGGCAATCCAACCCAGACGACCGAACTGATAGTTAAAGTTCTGATACTGCTCGAGCAGGGCAGACCACTCAGGGGTATCGGAGACAGCGGTAACGCCAACCTTGGCGAGGTCACCGATGATGGACTCCATGATCTCCTTGTGACCGCCGTCCTGGTTGTAGGACAGGGTCACGCTAATGCCACGATCCCCGTTAGCGCCAGCGGGAGCAACCTTGTCGAGGTACTCGTTAGCCTTGTCGACATCGTAGGCGCAGAACTCCCATGCGCCCTCCTTGTAGCCATCGATGCCCGGAGGAACAATGCCGTCGGCAGGAGTACGGGTACCCTTGAAGATGGTCTTGCAGATGGCCTCACGGTTGATGGCCAGGGAGATACCCCTGCGCAGGTCGGCGTTGCTGAACGGCTCGGCCGTGGTGTTGCAGGTCAGATAGTACGTGGAAGGCTCGGCGCCGAGCAGCATGCGCTCGCCGTCACCCATGGTGTAGCCGTCCTTGGACACGCCGCGATCCTTCTTGGCGGCGTCGATCTGAGCGACGGGAACGTCGCAGACATCGAGGTTACCGGCCTGGAACTCCTTGTAAGCGGTCTCCATGTCCTTGATGACCTGGAAGTGGATGCCATCGATCTTGGCCTTGTCGCCATAGTAATCGTCGAACTTCTTGACGTTGATCTCCTGGCCATCCTCCCACTTGCCGTCCATCATGAACGGGCCGTTACCGACCGGGGCAAGATAGAAGCTCTTGACATCGGACTCGGCGCACTCGGGAACCGGGGCCAGAGCCGGATGAGAGGCGACGAAGGGGAAGTCAGCGTAAGCGGAAGACAGCTTGACGACGAGGGTCTCATCGTCGGGGCAGGTAACACCGCTGAGCTCGGTAGCGTTACCGGCAAGCAGATCGTCATAGCCCTCGACCATGGAGAGGTGATAGGAGACCTCGGAAGGGCCGTACTCGGTAGCGACAGCCGACTTGGTGTTGACCAGACGCTCCCAACCGAGCTTGAAGGACTTGGAGGTAACGTCGTCACCGTTGTGGAACTTGGCCTTCTTGATCTTGAAGGTAAACTCGGTGGCGTCGTCGTTGGACTCAAAGGACTCGCAAGCCAGCGGAACGATCTCGCCCTTCTCGGCGTCGTAAGAGGTCAGAGCGTCAAAGAGCTGGTACTCGACCTGAGTGCCCTGGTCCTCCTGGACGTTGTAGGGGTCGATGCAGACCGGGTTGTTGATGTAGAAGTTCAGCGTCGAACCGGACTCAGAACCGGAAGCGTCGCCGCCCTTCTTGCCGCATGCGGCAAGAAAAGCCATGGAGCTCGCAGCAAGGGTACCGCCAACGAAGGCGCGACGACCCATAACGGGCTGGTGGAACATAGAATCAGCCATGCCATCCTCCTTATGAGATAGGACAAAGAAATGTTCAGTCGGACACATGTCGAGACAATCCGATCCGAACCATCAAAACGCCGCCCGTTGCTATGGCTGGTTATGCACAACGAACCAACGTTTCTCAATACAGTAGCGCATTTTATGCACGATTTGGGGCTAATTCCGGTCAACGGTCGAGAATTTCTTTAGTTGGGCGAAGTATGTGGGGATATTTTGGCTCTGTTACAAATATGTAAACAAAAAGGGTCCCGCACTTGCGGAACCCTTTTCAAGTATTTATGTGGCTCGTGCTTAGTAGCCGACGATACCCTGCGGGAAGAAGAACATGCACAGGACGACACACACGGCAAAAACGACGGCCATAATTACCGTCAGGCGATCGAGGTTCTGCTCCATGACGCCCGTGGCAGAGCTGGAGTTATACAGCGAGCTAGCGATCATATCCGAAACGCCGGTGCCCTTACCAGAGTGCATCAGGACGAGAATCGTCAGCGCCACGGCAGAGACAGCCCAAACGACAAACAGAAGAATCTGAAACGGACCCATAGATAAGCTCCTTAATAGAACAATTCAAACTCCAGTACTGTACCACAACCCCCAGCACTCCCCCATCAGCCATTTGGTGACGAGGTAGAAATAGCGCAAAAAAAGAGGGTTGTCCGGTTGTGGACAACCCCCTTACTAGAAAACGTTATTTGTTTTCTCTTAGGCCTCGGTGGCGAGCACGCGACCCGTCATCTCGGCGGAAGGCTCAATACCAGCCATGGTGAGCATGGTCGGAGCGATATCGGAAAGACGGCCGTCCTCGATACCGGTGAGCTTGGCCTTCTCATCAACGATAATGAACGGCACACGGTTGGTGGTGTGAGCCGTGAACGGATGCTTGGAACCGTCGGAAGCAACGTCAAACATGTGGTCGGCGTTGCCGTGGTCGGCGGTGATCAGCGCAAAGCCACCCTTGGCGAGAATCGCCGGGACAACCTTGGACAAGGCATCGTCAACAGCCTCGACGGCCTTAACGGCGGCGTCGAAGACACCGGTGTGACCAACCATGTCGCAGTTCGCGAAGTTCACGATGTAGAAATCAGCGCGATCCTCGTTAATAGCGGCGACGAGCTTCTCGGTAACCTCGGGAGCGCTCATCTCAGGCTGCAGATCGTAGGTAGCGACCTTGGGGGAAGCGACGAGCACGCGCTCCTCGCCCTCCTTGGGCTCCTCGATGCCGCCGTTGAGGAAGAACGTCACGTGGGCGTACTTCTCGGTCTCGGCGGTGTGCAGCTGCTTCAGGCCGTTGGCGGCGATAACGTCGGCCAGGACGTTCTCGGGGAACGTCTTGGGGAAGGCGACCTCGACATCAAACGTCGAATCGTACTCGGTCATCGTCACAAAGTGCGAAAGCTTGATCTGCTTGCGCTCAAAGCCGTCGAACTCCTTGTCCGTGAACACGCGGGTCATCTGACGGGCGCGGTCGGGACGGAAGTTGAAGAAGATGGCCGCGTCGCCCTCGTGGATGCCCTCGTTGTGGGCAGCGAAGGGCTCGACGAACTCGTCGCCGCGCGGGTCCTTCTCGTAGTAGGCCTTGATGCCGGCAACGGGGTCGACATCGGCATCGGACGCATTGACCATGACGTCGTAGGCACGCTGGATGCGCTCCCAACGGTTGTCGCGGTCCATGGCCCAATAGCGGCCCGAGACGGTGGCGACGCGAGCGTCGCAACCGGTCTCCTCGGAAATCTTAGCCAGGAAGGCGCAGAACTCGCTCATGTAGCCGGCACCGGACTGCGGGTCAACATCGCGGCCATCCATGAAGGCGTGGACGCGAACGGTCTTGACGCCATGCTGGGCAGCCATCTTGACCAGGGCCTCGACGTGGTTCATGTGGGAGTGAACGCCGCCAGGGCTCATAAGGCCCATGAGGTGAAGGGTCTTTCCCTCAGCCTTGACATCGTCCATAGCCTTGACGAAAACCTCGTTCTTGGCGATGGAGCCGTCCTTGATGGCATTGTTGATGCGCGAAAGCTCCTGGAACACGATGCGGCCGGCACCGATGTTGAGGTGGCCTACCTCGGAGTTGCCCATCTGGCCATCGGGAAGGCCAACGTCCTCGCCCGAAGCACCGAGCGTGGTGTGGGGGTACTTCTCGTACAGGCCATCGAGGAAGGGCGTCTTGGCAGCGGCGACGGCGTTCTCGCCATCGGCCGGAGCAAGGCCGCAGCCGTCCATGATGATCAGGAGTGCAGGAAGATGACGCTGTGCCATATGTCCTACTCGCCTGCCTTGACGACCATAGAGGCGAAGTCGGCAGCCTTGAGCGAAGCGCCGCCCACGAGGGCGCCGTCAACGTCGGGCTTGGCGACGAGCTCGGCAATGTTGCCGGGCTTAGCGGAACCACCGTACAGGACACGGATGCCGTTGGCGAGCTCCTCGCCAAACATCTCCTTGAGGGTCTCACGGATAGCGCCGCAGACCTCCTGAGCGTCCTCGGCGGTAGCGGTCTTGCCGGTGCCGATGGCCCAGATGGGCTCGTAGGCGACGACGACCTGCTTGGGGCAGGTGATCTCAAGACCAGCAAGGCCAGCCTTGACCTGGTTCACGACGTGCTCGACATAGGTGCCGGCCTCGCGGACCTCAAGGGACTCGCCGCAGCAGAAGACGGGAACAAGACCGGCGGCAACGAGGGCCTTGGCCTTCTTGTTCTGGTCCTCGTCGGTCTCGTGGAAGTAGTCGCGACGCTCGGAGTGACCGATGATGCAGTAGGTGCAGCCAGCGGACTTGAGCATGTCGCAAGAGGACTCACCGGTGAAGGCACCCTTGGCCTCCCAGTACACGTTCTGTGCACCGAGGGCGATGGGGGCAGCCTGAATGCGGTCATGGACCGTAGTGATGTCGATGGTCGGAGGGCAGACGAGCACCTCGACGCCAGCCGGAACCTCGGGCAGAGCCTGGGCCAGCTCGTCGGCGAGCTTGGCAGCCTCGGCGACGTCGTTGTTCATCTTCCAGTTACCAGCGATAAGAAGGGTGCGGTTAGGCATCGAGAAGCGCCTCCACTCCGGGC
The DNA here is from genome assembly GCA_958352845.1 of uncultured Collinsella sp. GTDB lineage: Bacteria > Actinomycetota > Coriobacteriia > Coriobacteriales > Coriobacteriaceae > Collinsella. The sequence continues at coordinate 33,150 of CATWQC010000016.1, read as the reverse complement.
AGGGCCTTACCCTCGACGAGCTCCATGGAAGCGCCACCGCCGGTGGAGATCCAGCTCATCTTGTCGGCCAGGTTGAACTTGTTGACAGCTGCGACAGAGTCGCCACCACCGATGATCGAGGTGCAGTCGGCCTCGGCGACAGCCTCGGCGATAGCCTGGGTGCCATGAGCGAAGTTGTCGAACTCGAAGACGCCCATGGGGCCATTCCAGAACACGGTCTTGGCGCCCTTGACGGCCTCGGCGTAGAGCTCCTCGGTCTTGGGGCCGATGTCCATGCCCTCACGATCGTCGGGGATAGCGTCGGAAGCGACAACCTCGGGGACAGCATCCTCGCCAAAGTGATCGGCAACGCGGTTGTCGATGGGGAGCAGGATCTTGACGCCCTTCTCCTCGGCCTTCTTGAGCATCTCGCCGGCGCGCTCGACCCAGTCCTCTTCCTTGAGGGACTGACCGACGGACAGGCCCTGAGCCAGGAAGAAGGTGTAGGCCATGCCGCCACCGATAATCAGGGTGTCAGCGGAGTCGATGAGGTGATCGAGAACGCCGATCTTGGAGGAAACCTTGGAACCGCCGACGATAGCGACGAAGGGGCGCTCGGGCTCGGCGAAGATGCCGGTCAGCGTGTCGACCTCCTTCTCAAGCAGGAAGCCAGCGACGGCAGGCAGGTAAGCGGCGGGGCCCACGACGGAACCCTGGGCGCGGTGAGCGGTGCCGAAGGCATCGAGAACGAAGACGTCACCATAGGAAGCGAGCTTCTTGGCGATCTCGGGATCGTTCTTCTTCTCACGCTTATCGAAGCGGACGTTCTCGAGAACGAGAACCTTGCCCGGCTCGACGGCAGCGACAGCCTCGGCAGCCTTCTCGCCGTAAGTGTCGGCGACAAAGGCAACGTCGAGACCAGAGAGCTCGGCGAGCTTCTTGGCGACGGGCTCGAGGGACAGCTCGGGCTGGAAGCCGGTGCCATCGGGACGGCCGAGGTGGCTCATGAGGATGACGCGAGCGTTGTGCTCAACGAGATAGTTGATGGTGGGCAGGGCAGCCTTGATACGGGTGGTGTCGCCAACGACGCCATCCTTGATAGGCACGTTGAAGTCAACGCGGACGAGAACGCGCTTGCCGTCGACATCGATGTCGCGGACGGTCTTCTTGGTAAAGGCCATGTTTGCTTCTACCTTTCGTACGTGTCTGCCTTCCATTACGGCAGACGATTTCTTATAAAAAGGACGCGACCCTAGGGTGTAAGCCCTATAAGGCCGCGCCCTTCTTTAGACGCTCAACGAGCTATTCGCTAAAAGCTAAATTAAGCAACGAACTTCTCGAAGTACTTGATGGTGCGGACCATCTGAGAGGTGTAGGAGTTCTCGTTGTCGTACCAAGAGGTGACCTGAACGAGGGTCTGGCCGTTGCCGAGGTCAGAGCACATGGTCTGAGTGGCGTCGAAGATGGAGCCGTGGGTCTCGCCGACGATGTCGCGGGAGACGATCTGGTCCTCGTTGTAGGCGAAGGTCTCGGGGATGGTCTCGGCGTAGGCCTTCATGGCAGCGTTGACCTCGTCGACGGTGACCTTCTTGTCAACGACGGCGTAGAGGTTGGTCAGCGAGCCGGTCGGCGTCGGGACGCGCTGGGCGGCACCGATGAGCTTGCCGTTGAGCTCGGGGAGAACCAGGCCGATGGCCTTGGCAGCGCCCGTGGTGTTCGGGACGATGTTCTCGGAGCAGGCGCGGGAGCGACGGAAGTTGCCCTTGCGCTGCGGGCCGTCGAGCGGCATCTGGTCGCCGGTGAAGGCGTGGATGGTGGTCATGATGCCGGACACGATGGGAGCGAAGTCGTTCAGACCCTTGGCCATCGGGGCGAGGCAGTTGGTGGTGCAGGAAGCAGCGGAGATGATGTTGTCCTCAGCGGTCAGCGTCTCATGGTTGACGTTGTACACGATGGTGGGCAGATCGCTGCCGGCCGGAGCGGAGATGACGACCTTCTTGGCGCCAGCGTTGATGTGGGCCTGAGCCTTAGCCTTGCTGGTGTAGAAGCCGGTGCACTCGAGAACGACGTCGACGTCGAGGTCGCCCCAAGGCAGGTTGTTGGCGTCGGCCTCCTTGTAGATCTTGATCTCCTTGCCGTCAACGGTGATGGAATCCTCGCCAGCAACGACCTCGTGATCGCGAGCGTAGTTGCCCTGCGTGGAGTCGTACTTCAGCAGGTAAGCGAGCATATCGGGAGAGGTGAGGTCGTTGATAGCGACGATCTCGGAGCCCTCATGACCGAACATCTGACGGAAAGCCAGACGACCGATGCGACCGAAGCCGTTAATAGCAACCTTTACTGCCATTGTGTCTCCTTTCGTAAGGCCCCCGCGAGCTACAGCGCCCGCCGTTGAGGCCCACAAACTAACCACTCGCCTAATATACCTTTTTTTTGACTTGAATTTCACGAGAATGCTCGAAATTGAAAATCAAATTTGCGTTAAAACGCTTTAACGTATAAAACAGCAGTTAAACCACCATAAAAGCTATTGCGTTAAACTACCCGCTTGCTTCAATGAGCTTTTCAAGGCGCAAAACACGGTGATACAAGGCCGACTTCGACAAAGGAGGGTCGGCCATTTCCCCCAAATCTCGCAGTGAGAGATCGGGGTAACGCTCGCGTAAGTCACAAAAAACTGCCAGAGCGTCCGGCAGCGTTTCGCGCAAACCGCGCCGATCAAGCTCATCGATGAGCGCAAGCTGATGTTGGGCGGCACCGGCACTTCTGGTCTGGTTGGCAAGCTCTGCGTTCACGCGACGATTCACGTCGTTCTTCACCAGCTTAACCGCGCGCGCCTCCTCAATCTCGGCAACGCTGCGCTTGGCACCAATCAGCTTTAGGAGCTGCTCGATCTCCTCGGCGCTCTTAATGTAGACAGCAAAGGATCCGCGCCGCGCGTTAACGCGCGCATGGACCCCAATCTGCTCCAATAGATCGCAAAGTCCCCGAGCATACTGCTCGCCCTGCACCGCGATCTCCAAATGAAAGTCGCCGCGGGGATCGGCCACGAAACCGCCGGCGATGAGCGCGCCGCGGATGTAGGCAAGCCTGCAGCAGGGACGGGCAACGATGTGCCGGGGAACACCAGCGACGAGCCCTCCCCTGCGGTCGAGAATGCCCAGCAGCACCAGAGCCTTGTCCAGGTCGGGCTGATCGGGCAGGGTAATGAGATAGTTACGGACCTTATGCAAGACCGATTTACGAACGGTGAATTCCGTTTTGAGCTTAAGGATGCGATGCGTCAGTGTGATCATCGTGCGCGCGACGGCACCCGTCTCGGTCGCGACCGTCAAACGATACCGCCCGGAGCCGGCCAGCGAAAGTGTACCGCTCACACGCGTCAGGGCGGCAAGCGTCGACAAATCGCAGTATTCACATTCGGGTTCGCAGCGCGCGAGCTCGTCACGCACCTCGGCGGTAAACGACATGCAGGCCTATGCTTTCGTGTTGGCGCGCGACAGGTCGCGATGGGAAATGCTCACGTGATATTGGGCGCCTTCCAAATAACGTGCCGTGGCCTCGGCGATGGCAACGCTGCGGTGTTGACCGCCCGTACAGCCGATGGCGATAGAAAGCTGCGGCTTGCCCTCCGCGATATAGCCCGGCATCACCGTATCGAGCAGCTGCGTCCAGGCCTTCCAGAACTCCTGGGTCTTGGGATGGTCCAAAACAAAATCGGAGACCTTTTTATCGAGACCGGTCATGGTGCGCATCTCGGGATCGTAGAACGGATTGGGCAGGAAGCGGACGTCGATCATAATGTCCGCCTCGACGGGCATGCCGTGCTTAAAGCCAAACGAGAACACGTGAACGTCCATGAGCTGCTGGTCGGACAGCTCGGAGAACGCCATGCGCAATTTATTGCGCAGAGCAGAAGTGCGCAAGCGGCTCGTGTCGATAATCATATCGGCTCGATCGCGAACGCCCTGCAGCTGCAGACGTTCACGCTGAATAGCGTCGGCCGTGGTCTCCCCCGGCTTTGCAATGGGATGGCGACGACGGTTTTCGCTATACCGGCGAATCAGCACCTCGTCAGACGCCTCGAGAAACACAATGTCGCAGCTCATCTCGCGCTCTTCCAGTGCGGCAACAGCATCGAGCAGTTCATCGAACAAGCCCTGGCTACGCAGGTCGCAGGTAACGGCAAGGTGCCTGCCCACGCCCGTATTGATGCCAACGAGCTCAGCAAGCTGGGCAATCAGGCGTGGGGGCAGGTTGTCGATACAAAAATAGCCCATGTCCTCAAACACATGCATGGCTTGCGTTCGGCCCGAGCCGGACATTCCGGTGATGATAACGATATCGGGGATACGCTCCGAGCGCTCCGCCGCATCCATGGCATCTCCCTTTTGCATGTGTGCCTCCTAAAATAAGCGCGGGACCCGGCCAGCGGATCCCGCGCGATCAATTGCCTTTATTGAGTATACCGCCCCAAGCGGATACAAGGCCCGTCTTACGCCTCAAGCGCAGCCTTGAACCAACTTGTAATACTCGTGGGGTGCGTGATAGCGGTGCCGACGACAACGCCCCACGCGCCGGCGTCGATTGCAGCGCGAGCCTCCTCGGGCGTATGCACGCGACCCTCGCAAATGATGGGAAGGCCGGGAAATTCCTCGGTCGCCTGACGCAGGAGCGGCAGGTCGGGGCCATCGGCCATGGTGCAGTCGATGGCGGCGACACCGTGAGAGAGTGTGGTGGATACCAGGTCGAAGCCCATATCAACCGCACGGCGAATGTCCTCGATGGTGGCACAATCCGCCATCAGGAGCACACCCTCCTCGTGCAGCGGGCGGAAGGTATCCTCGACCGACTTGCCATCGGGACGCGGACGATCGGTGGCGTCGATCGCCACGATATCGGCACCCGCAGCAACGCAGGCACGAGCGTGACGCAGCGTCGGCGTGATGTAAACGCCCTCGTGCCCGTCCTTCCACAGACCGATGACGGGAACCTCACAGCGACCCTTAATGGCGGCAATGTCGGCAAGGCCCTGGCAGCGAATGGCGGCGGCGCCGCCAAGCTCGCAAGCGCGAGACATTTGAGCCATGGTCTCGGGCGTACGAAGCGGCTCGCCCATATACGCCTGAACGCTCACGACGAGCTTGCCCTTCAGGGACTGGATCAAAGGATCAACGGTCATGTTCGACTCAACCTTTCTCAAAACAGCCTTCTGAGACACCGCACCTTGACGTTCAAACCGTCGCTCGCGTACCGAAGTACGCTTCGCTCCTCTTTCACGTCAATCTGCGGCACCTCAGAAGGCGCACTTGGTAGTTATGTTTACTTCAACGATGCAAGAAGGTGTTCGGCGGCACCGATGAGCGGCGCGTCGCCCTCCAGAGAGCCGATGAGAATCGGCGTGTCCTGAAGCGGGTCGAGCGCCTGGCTGGCATAGCCCTCGTGCACCGAGTCCTTCCACGTCTGTGAACGCCAATCGGGACCTTGGTGAATCACGCCGCCCGAAAGCACGATGACCTCAGGGTCCAGGATGTTAGCAAGCGAGCCCAGGCTGGCGCCCAGCGCAAAGCCGGCGTCATGAATGACCTCGGTCGCCTTTGCGTCGCCTGCGCGGCACAGGTCGTTCACGTCACGGCCGACCGAAGGACGGCTGGGGTCGACGCGGCCAAAACGCTCATCGTACATGCGCCCGATTGATGTTCCGGAAGCAACCGACTCCAGATGGCCGGAACGCCCGCAGGCGCAGGGAATGCCGGCGGCAGCCGAGCACTCGATGTGGCCCATATGGCCGGCAGCACCATGGAAGCCCTGCATCACGCGGCCGTTCTCGACATATGCGCCGCCGATGCCCGTACCGATGCCCAAACACAAGACGGAGAACTTGCCCTTGCCGACGCCCCAGTGGGCCTCGCCCAGAGCATGAGCCTGCACGTCGCCTACAACGGCAACGGGAAGGCCGAGGTCCTCGCGCAGACGCGGCCCCAACTGAACGCCGGACCAGCCGGGCATAATCTCATTGGCATACGCGATGGCGCCCGTCTTGGGGTCGACGACACCGGCAGCGCCGATGCCAACTCCGAGGATCTCGACATCGGGATTTGCCTCAAGAGCTGCCTTGATAGACGCCTCGATGCGCTGGAAGACCGCTTCGCCACCCTCCTGGGCCTCGGTGGGAACCTCAGCCTCAAAAACGGGATGGGGCACGCCGCCGTCAGCCGGGTACTCCATGATGGCAGTCGCGATCTTAGTTCCGCCGATATCGACAGAGCAGACGTACTTGTTCTCCATGTCGTTCTCCTTCGGAGACAAAAACAACTACAGGAAATGCGCCGTCAGGCTAGCCGTCACAGCGCGGTAAAGGTTTTCCAGGTGCCCGAGATCGCCGAGAAACCGTGCGGCCATTGACCTAATGGGTCATGGCCGCACGGTTGAACGGCGAGGTCGGGTGCCTGGGAAAGCTTTAAAGGAGACCGTTGTCCTGGAGGACCTTGCGAATCGCCTCGACGTTCTCACCGGTCATGGCCTTCACCGGGCGCGGCATGGTCGGGCTGTCGAAGATGCCCATGAGGTTCATAGCGGTCTTGAAGGCGCCGACGCCACCGGCATAGCCCTGGACGCCCGAGGTGACATCCCAGATGTGCGAAATCTCATTGAGGCGATCCTGCTCGGCCTTGACGGTAGCCCAGTCACCAGCCTGAGCGGCCTTCCACTGACGAACGTAGCCCTCGGGCTCAACGTTGGCGAGGCCCGGAACGGAACCGTCGGCGCCACCGAGATAGGCACCGTCGACGACGACCTCATGGCCGGTAAGGATGCTCATCGGATGGCCGTTCTTCTCGTTCTCCTGAATGAGGTAGCGGAACGAGATGTCATCGCCCGAGGAATCCTTGACGCCAGCCAGGACGCCCTCGGCGCCGAGCTTAGCAAGGAGCTTCCAGGGGAGCTTGGTGTGGACGCACACGGGGATGTCGTAGGCGAAGATGGGCAGGTCGAGTTCCTCGTGAAGGATGCGGAAGTGCTCCTCGACCTCGGTCATGCCCTGCAGGGCATAGAACGGGCAGGTGGCGACGAGCGCATCGGCGCCCAGCTCCTGAGCGACCTTGCCGTGCTCGATCATGCGCTCGGTCTCGGTGTCGATGATGCCGACCAGAACGGGAACGCGGTGGTCGACGATACGGACGGCCTCTGCGACAATCTGGCGACGGCGCTCGTCGGTGGAGAAGACGACCTCGCCCGAGGAGCCCAGGAAGAACAGGCCATCGACGCCGGCATCAATCATGCGGTTGATGCTGCGCTCAAAGGAGGCAACGTCGAGCTGGTGGTCTTCGGTATCGGGAACAACGACGGGAGGGATAACGCCGGTGAATTTCTGAGTTGCCACAAGAATCTCCTTAGTTGTCTGGCGGGCAGCCCTATGCCGCCCACTCTTGTTGGCGGTGTCCAGGCCGTCTAGGCCAAAGAACACGAATAGAACGTTTGGTTAAAGAAGTCGACGACTTCGTTTTCGAACGCATTGATGCGCTCGTGAGCGTATTTGGCATAGATGATATGCCTCCGGTCACACTCAAGACCGTTGAATACGGCAAACTGGCCCTTGGGATCACTCACGGTATCCATGAGCGATGTGCCCATGAGCACCGAGCCACGAACCCGAGGCGACAGCGTCTCGAGACCGCTGGGAAGCGGATTGGCAAGCGCCGTGCAGGCAAGGCCCCGCTCGTCCAGAGCAGAAACCGCCAGCGCGACACCGCCGCCAAGGCCCTCGCCCCATGCAAAGATGCGGTCGGGATCCATGCCATCAAGGTTGCGCGCAACCTTCGCCAACGCGCAGCCCCAACGGACACGCTCGACAAAAGCAGGCGAGGTAATCCCCTGCTGCAGATCGCTGGATCCAATAGTCTCATCGTCCAGCGCAAGCACGGCATATCCCATGGCGGCAAACCGCGTCATGTGATGCCATCCCCGCACGGGTCGGTCGATGTCATGGAACATCAGACACAGCGGAACAAGCTCGGATCTTCGGGCGCAACCAGAGGGCTCAATCAAACGGCCGTGCACGACATACCCGCCGAGCTCAAAGGAAACCTCGGAGTAGCGCGCGCACGGATTTGCGAAATCAATCGCCGTAACGGTCAGCCCGCAAACCTCAAGATCCGAAGCGGCTGTCTCCAACTCGGAAACATCCACAGAAGCATCGCCGCGCCAATCCCGGAAATCAGAGAGCCTTGACGAAACCGTCCCAGGAATCCCCGCAAGCTCGGGGACAATCAACTCATCGATATTGCTCTCGCACTTAGACATGAGCCTCCCCTCCCTCGCAGAAAAACGGAATGATCAGATCATCAAAGTCCTGAATCTCCTCGTGGCCAAAACCTTCAAAGAACTCATGACGCTTTTCACAGGTCAGGTTGTTGTAGACCGCAAACTGCGTCGCCGGCGGGCAGACGATATCGGCTGTGCCCGTGCCAAACAGCACGGGGCATTTGACCATGGGGGCAAAGTTCTTGGAATCGAAGTACGCCAGCTTGGCATAGGCTTCCTCGATACGAGTCGAGTCCTCGTCAAACCAGCGAGACCAGTAGCGCAGACCCTCGTAGGCAATGTCGTCGGCATCCAAATCCCAGACCAGGCGGAAATCCGATAAGAAGGGATAGAGGATGGCGGCGCGATTGATGAGCTCGCTGTTAAGCGCGCAGGTCGCAATGCCCAAACCGCCGCCCTGCGACGCGCCGTTCACAAACACACGGGCAAGATCGATGCCCTCGAGCTCGCGAACGATACGGCACAGAATGCGGATACCCTGATGTAGGCGGACATAGTAGAGGTTGGCTGGGTCGCCGTCGATACCGGCGACGATATGGCCCGCGACCGTCGTGCCCTCAAATCCACCAATGTCCTCGGAGGGGCCTCCTTGGCCAGGACAATCGAGAGCAATGAGCGCCATGCCCATGCCCGCAAACGACGCTTGCTCAAACCAGCTGCGGCTCGCACCCGGATATCCATGGAACTGAAGTACCAATGGCACGTGCTCGTCCGAGACAGGTTTAAGGTACTTGGCATGCAGGCGTGCACCACACATGCCGGTATACCAGAGGTCGAAAAACCGACAGGTCGCGGAATCCGCAACCGAAGCCGCCTCAATCGCATAATCGAGCTCGACGGCGTCGGCCTCGGCCATGCGGTCCTTCCAAAAGAAATCGAAATCCGATGGACGGGGCATAGCGCCTCGATATTCACCAAATTGCTGTTGTAGCTCCTGAGCACTTGGCATGGCTCGTGAACCCAACCTTTCGAAATCGCAACGGAGGTGCGCCCGGTAAGGGAACCGGGCGCACGGGAGGGAAAGCGAGGCTACTCGCCGAGCTTGGGATGCAGCAGCGACGGCGCAGCGCCGAGCAGCATCTTGGTGTAGGGGTCCTGAGGGTGCTGGAAAACCTGCTTGGCCTCGCCCTGCTCGACGATCTTGCCGCCATTCATAACGATGATGTCGTCAGAGATATAGCGGACCGTCTGGATGTCATGGCTGATGAACACCATGGCCAGGCCGAGCTCCTTCTTAAGGTCGGTCAGCAGGTTCAGAATCTGCGCGCGGACCGAAACGTCCAGAGCCGAGGTGGGCTCGTCGGCGATGATGGCATCGGGGTTCAGCGACAGGGCACGGGCAATTGCGACGCGCTGGCGCTGGCCGCCCGAAAGCTGGCCGGGAAGAACCTCGGCGGCGGAGCTGGGCAGACCGGTGAGCTCCAAGAGCTCCTTGACGCGCTTCTCCTGCTCGGCCTCGGTACCCAGGTTGTGGACGCGCATGGGGTCGAGCAGTTGCTCGCGAACGACCATGCGGGGATTGAGCGCCGTGGCCGGGTTCTGGAACACGACCGAGATGACGCGACCCATGTGGCGACGGTCCTCGGCGGTACGTTTGGTAACGTCCTTGCCCTTAAAGTAGACCTTGCCGCTCGTGGGGGCCTGCAGGCCGCACATGACGTTGGCGGTGGTGGACTTTCCGCAACCGGACTCGCCGACGATGCCGATGGTCTGTCCGGGCATGAGCTTAATCGTTACACCCTGGACGGCGTGAACCAGGTTGGGGTGCAGAATCGAGCCGGTACGGGTCCTAAAGGTGACGTGGACGTCATCAAGGAAGATGATCGGCTCGACGCCGTTGACTGCGGTCTCGCTCATCTACATCACCTCCGCGTGAGGGGTCAAACCATTTGCCTTGAGCACCTCATCGGGGAGCTCGGAATAGAAGTGCTCGGTGCCGGGCACGCGCTTGAAGACCGGACGGGTGTCCAGGCCAATGCGCGGATGGCTCGAGCGGGGTGCGAAGCGATCGCCCTTGGGGAAATCGCGCGGGCTCGGAACGGCGCCGGGCACCTGGTGCAGGCGGCCCGAACCGCTCTCGATGGACAGGACGGAACCCAGAAGGCCGCGGGTGTACTCGTGGATCGGGTTGGTGAGCAGCTCCTTGGTGGGCGCCTGCTCGATAACCTGGCCGGCGTACATAACCGTGATGTTATGAGCGACCTCGGCGACCAGTGCCAGGTCGTGCGAAACGAAGATCATGGCAAAGCCAAGCTTGGCCTGAAGGTCGTTAAGCAGCTTGATGACCTGCTTCTGGACAGTAACGTCCAGAGCGGTCGTGGGCTCGTCGCAGATGACCAGCTTGGGGTCGCGGGTAAGGGCCATAGCGATCAGAACGCGCTGACGCTGACCACCGGAAAGCTCATGCGGATAGCTCTCGAGCGTACGCTTGGGGTCGAGGCCCACGAGCTCCAGGAGCTCCTCGGCGCTACGGGTGCCACCGCGCTTGGTGAGCTGCTTCATTTGGGCGGAAATGAGCATGGAGGGGTTGAGCGAGGACAGGGCGTCCTGATAGACCATGGCGATATCGGTACCGCGCAGGCCGAACCACTCCTTCTTGCTCATCTTGAGCAGATCGCGGCCCTCCCAGAGAACCTCACCGGAAAGGTGCTCGTCATCGTCGGTCAGGCCCATGATGGCCAGCGTGGTGATGGACTTACCGCAGCCGGACTCGCCTACCAGGCCCATGGTCTGGCCGGGACGGACATCAAAGTTGACGTGGTCGACGACGTTGATATCACCGTGGTGCTCAAACTGGATGCAGAAATCACGGACCGAAAGGATCGGCTCAACGGACTCATCGGGCACATGGCGGTCGTTACGCTTGAGCTCGACATCGCGCAGGGCGCCAAGACGGGCGGACAGGGACTGAGCCTGCTCCTTGTAAGCGCGAACGGGGTCGGAGACCAGCAGGTCGGCCTCGCGGCGCTTGGAGGAATCGGTCGGATCCAGGGCGGCGGAGGGAGCAGCGGCCATGGCGTCGGTAATGCCCTCGGAGAGGATGTTGAGCGCCAGGCAGGTGATCATGATAGCCAGACCCGGGAACAGCGCCTGCCACCAACGGCCAGCGAGCACGCCGCCGCGGGCGTCGGCGAGGATGTTGCCCCAGGTAGCGGTGGGCTCCTGGATACCAGCGCCGATAAAGGTCAGCGAGGCCTCGAAGATGATGGCGTCGGCGACCAGGGTAACGGTGAAGACCATGATCGGGGCGATGCAGTTACGCAGAACATGCTTGATCAAAATCCACGGAGCCTTGGCGCCGGAAACGATGACCGCGCGGACATAGTCCTCGCCGTACTCGGACACGATGTTGGCGCGCACGATACGGGCAATCTGCGGAGTGTACATAAAGCCGATGGCGAAGATGATCGACGGCACTGAATTGCCCAGGATGGAGACGAAGACGGCAGCGAGGGCGATGCCAGGGATGGACATGATGATGTCCAGGATGCGCATGATCGCCTCGGAAACGGACTTGCGCGAAACCGCCGCGAGGGCGCCCACGACCGAGCCGCAAACCAGAGCCATGGCAGTGGCGCCAAAGCCGATGATCAGCGAGTAACGACCACCGTAGAGCATGCGCGACAGAATGTCGCGACCCTTATCGTCGGTACCGAAGATAAATCCGTTGCCGGGAGCCTGGCGAGCCGTAAAGATCTCGACCGGGCTATAGGGGGCAAGGAGGGGCGCCAGAATCGCGGTCAGGGCGACCAGTGCCAGCACGACGGCGGCAATCTTAGAAGACAGCGTCATCTTCTTCCAGCCACCGAGCTTGAGCCCCTTGGAGGCAGCCTTCTCGAGCTGCTCGGTTTGCTTCTCTCGAATCTTTACCATAATCTACACCGTCCTGATGCGCGGGTTGATGAGCAGGTAGAGCATGTCAACCACGATGTTGATGATGATGAAGGCAAGAGCAACGACGATGACGACGCCCTGAACCAGGTTCGCCTCGTTGCCCTGAACGCCCTGCAGAATCGCAGTACCCATGCCGGGGAGGTTGAAGATGACCTCGATGACGACAGCACCGCCCATAAGGTAACCGATCTTAAGACCGAGGGTGGTGACCGGGGTGATCAGCGCGTTGCGCAAAACGTTGATGCCGACGACGACCTTCTCGGGAACGCCGGCGCCACGGGCCATGCGGACGTAGTCCTTGTCGAGTTCCTCGACCATGGCGGTACGCACGATACGAGTCATCTGACCCGTCAGCGGAAATGCCAGGGCGATAGCGGGCATGATCATACGTCCCAGATAGCCAGCCGGGTTGGTGGTGAAGTGAGGCAGAGCACCGGACGCCGGGAGCACCTTAAGGTAGGAAGAGAACAGCAGAATCAACAGAACGGCAAGCCAGAACGACGGGGTTGCCAGGCCGGCGATGGAAAAGACGCGGATCACTTGGTCCGGCCATTTATCGCGATACAGTGCCGCGATGACGCCGAGCAAAAACGAGACGACCGCGCCGATGGCAAGACCGATGAAGGTCAGCTGCATCGTGACGGGCAGGGCCGTGGAGATGCGCTTGGCAACGGAGTTGCGAGCAGCACCATAGGTGCCCATGTCACCATGGATCAGATCGCCCATGTAGCGCACGTAGCGCACGGGCCAGGGGTCGTCCAGACCATACTTCTCATGGTACTCGGCAACCGCCTCGGGCGAGGCACCGTCACCCAACGCCGTATAGGCGGGGTCGGTCTTGGAGAACGACATAAGGAAGAACACCAGGACGGTGACGCCCAATGCCATGATCGGCAGCGCCACGAGACGCCTTCCAATCAAACGTAGAAAGTTGTTCACGTTCTCTCCCCTTTCTTTTGTCGGTAGGACCAACTGGTATATGAGTATGGATACTCATTACAAGACCCGAGCGACATCGAGGCCGCCCGGGTCTTTGTTTCAACTATGAGGACGTTGCCTTACGACCGACGCCCCACATATGACTCAAGCGAGTCTTAGGCCTTGACGGTCGCGACGCCTCTGAAGGACATGCTCGTCGTGCCGATGCCCTTGAAGCCATCGAGGGCCTCGCCGTTGGGCGCGGTGGACGGATCGTCCCAGGAAGCGGAGACGGTCTTGACGTGGACAACGGGGTACAGAACAGCGTTGTCGGCGATGATGTCGAAGCACTCGTTCCACTTCTTCTGCTGCTCGTCGCCCTCGGCGGCAAGAGCCTCGTCCATGAGACCGTGGAGCTTCTCCCACTCAGCGGACTCCTTCCACGGGCAACGGGTCTGCATCCAGACGTTGTCGCCGTACCACCAGTTGAGCAGCAGGTCGGGGTCAGCGCCGAAGCAGGACGGATCGCCAGGGGCAAGGAGGATATCGTAGGCCTCGCCGCCGTCGATGGCAGCGTAGGTGGCCGGCGAGGTATCGGTCTGGATGGTCACCTCGAAGCCGAGAGCGTCGAGGTCGTTCTTGACCTGGGCGGCCATGCCCTTAATCTGCTCGTTGTCGGTGGTGCGCAGGGTGATGGCACCCGGGGTGATGCCGGACTCCTCGATGAGCTTCTTAGCCTTCTTGGCGTCGGTCTTGTACACCGTGGAAGCCTCATGATAGTTGGTGAAGCTCTTGGGCAGGTAGCAGCTGGCAGCGGTGGCAAGGCCGGCGAAGGTGTTGCTGACCATCTTCTCGGTGTCGAGCGCATACATGACAGCCTGACGGACCTTGACGTTGTTCCAAGGCTCCTTGGCGACGTTGAACATGATGAAGCGGGTGCCGAAACCCTGAACGTTATCGATCTTGCAGCCGGCGCTCTCGAGCTGGTCGACAGCGTCAGCGGTAACGAGCTCCATAACGAGCGTGGAGCCCTCCTGCTGAGCGGTAACGCGAGCGGTGGGGTCGGTCAGGATGCTGTACTGGATCTTCTTATCCTCGGCAGCATACTCACCGTTGTACTCGGGATTGGGAACCAGGGTGATCTCGGTATCGGAGATAGAGTCGTACATCCAGGGGCCGGAGCCGATCGGCTGCTTGGCGCGATCCTCCTCGGTCTGGGTGGCCGGGGTAACGCGGACGATGGCCAGACGATCCTTGAGCAGGGAGAAGTTGGGGACCTTGGTCTTGACCGTCACGGTGCTGGCGTCCTTGGCCTCGATGGACTCGAAGGGCTGGAAGAACGGAGCATAGGTAGCGGAAGCGGCGCAAGCGGTGTAGGAGGCAACGACATCGTCAGCGGTGACCTCGGTGCCATCGGAGAACTTGGCGCCCTTGCGGATGGTAACCTCGAAAGTGGTGTCGTCCACAGACTTGGGGTCGTCGGTGGCGAGCTCGTTGAAGGTGCTGTAGTCGTGGTAATCGATGCCGTAGAGGCCCTCGACGACGTGCCAGTTAGCACCCAGGCCCACAGCGGAGCCGGTGCTGGCGGGGTCGAAGCTGGACGGAGCGTAAGCGGAACCAGCGGTGATCACGCCGCCGCCACGGTTGGCGGAATCGGTGGAACCGGAAGCGGAACCCTCGTCGCTAGAGCTGCCACCGCAGCCGGTGAGACCAAGCCCTGCGACAGCAGCGACGCTGCCGGTGAGGCCGAGGAACGAACGCCTGGACATACCCTTGTTGATGATGGCCATGTCTTCTCCTATCAATAGAGAATCTTACCCGGGAGCACCTAGACTTGCCCCCGCGCAACTTGCGGACGATATATACCTTACCTACCGACAAACCCAACTTGGGTGCCGCGCTCGGCGACCGATACATACATACGCTTGAACGGTATTTACTACCGTTCACCGAATTCATTGACAAACGATTCGACAGACAGTATGTATCGACGAGGTGAGATATCAGTCTTCGTCAACCCGCAGGATAGCAGGGTTATTCACCATGGCTAGTCAAACGTTTTAGCGTTAATAAAACCCGAAATCAGCAGGTAATCGCCGCGAAATAAATGATTGAAAATCAGCCAATCATGTATATCAGTTGTTTAGAAGCGCGTTTAGTTTTCGGAACGGCTGGCCGATGCCTGGGCGCGCTCGGCATTCCATGCAACAAGTGCCTCGTGGACCGCTTTGGCGACATCGGCCGGAACGCCTCGAACTTCCGCAATCTCCTGCTCGCTTGCCGCGCGCAAACGCTTCATCGAGCCAAAATGGCGCATAATGGCACGTTTTCTGGTGGGTCCCACGCCCGGAACGTCGTCAAGCACCGAAACCGTCATAGCCTTATCGCGCAACTCGCGATGGAACGTAATCGCAAATCGGTGGGATTCATCGCGAACCTGCTTGATCAGATAAAGCGAAGCGGAGCCGGTCGGCAGCACGACGGGGGTCTCGTCCCACGGCACGAAAACTTCCTCATCGGCCTTTGCCAAGCCACAAACTGGTATATCGAGGCCAAGCGCCTCAAGTTGCTTAATTGCAGCGGTCAATTGCGGTTTGCCGCCATCGACAACGAGCAAATCGGGGCGCGAGCCAAAGCGCTCGTCCGCCATGCGCTCGGGAGCATAGCGACGCCCCAGAACCTCGGACATCGATACGAAGTCGTTCGCCTCGTCCAATTCGGCCTGAATTTTAAAGCGACGATACTGGCCCTTGTCGGCACGGCCATTGGTAAATACCACCATCGAAGCGACGGTAAAGGTGCCGTGCAACGTCGAGATATCGAAGCACTCGATGCGTAACGGCGGCGCAGGCAGCGCCAGCGCGCTTTCGAGCTCCAGGAGCGCTTGATTGGTGCGATCGTCAGCATACCCCGTGCGCATCATGTAGCGCATGAGGGCATGGCGCGCATTTTTGGAAGCCATATCGAGCAGGCGGTGCTTTTCGCCGCGCTGCGGCCTATGGAGATGGCAAGAGCGTTCGCGCTTGCCCGCAAGCCACTCCCCCAACGCCTCGGCATCCTCAAGCTCGACAGAGAGATTGATCTCGGCTGGAATATCAGCCGTCTCGTCGTAATAGCGCTTAAGAAAGCCCGATTGAAGCTCTTCCTCGTCGACATCCAGGCCTTTATCGAGGATGAACTCACAAGTTCGAACCGTTCGGCCCTCGCGAACGACAAAGACACAGGCGGCAGAGATAGTCTCTTCGCGATAGAAGCCGATGACGTCGATATCGACGCTCGATGGAAAAACGACCTGTTGGCGATCGTCCAGGCCCCTAATGACTTCCAGGCGACGCTTGACGCGCGCCGCACGCTCAAAATCGAGCGTCTCGGCTGCCTCCGTCATCTCGGACGTAAGCTCGTCAACGACATCCTTGCGATGGCCCGACAAGAAACGTTCGACACGTTTGACGTTCTTGGCATAGTCGGCAGGGGAAATCGCGCCGACGCATGCGCCCGGCCCGCGCCCGACATGGTAGTCAAAGCAGGGACGCCCGTTTTGCGCGCAAATCATATTGACGATGTCTTCTTCGCCCTTATGAGATTCGACGATGCGGCGGCAGCTGCGCCATTCCGCACAGGATGCCGAGCAAATAGGAATAACCTTGCGTAGCGTATCGATGGTCTCACGCGCCGCACGGCTATCGGTATAGGGGCCAAAATAGCGCGTTCCCGGTTTATGACGCTCTCGCGTGTATTTAATAGCCGGAAACAAGTCGCTCTTGGTAATGGCGATAAAGGGATAGCTTTTATCGTCTTTGAGATCGACGTTAAAGTACGGATGGTACTGGCCAATCAGATTGCGCTCGAGCACCAATGCCTCGTGCTCGGTCTCCACCACGATATAGTCGAAACTCGCCACCAGCTGCATCATGAGCGGGATCTTTTGACGCTCGTCCTGCAGTGTCACGTATTGACGCATACGGGCACGCAGGTTTTTTGCCTTGCCCACATAGATGACATCACCCTTGGCATCTTTCCAAAGGTAGCAGCCGGGTTGCGTGGGAACGCGCGAAACCTGCTCGGCAAGTGTTGGAATGTTGTCGTGACCTGCCACGCGCACCTACTTGCGACGAAGCAGCGCCGAGACCTCGGGCATCTTAAAGACGAAGGCGAGACCAAAAGTTACAGCGAGCGAGACGACGCCTGCAACACAAACGTAGCCCAGGGTAATTAGGATCGAACTGCCAAGCGCTCCGACAAAGTGCTCAAGTGCCCACATGACGCCGGCACCCGCGGCAGCGCCCAAGCCACCGAACAGTAGGCCGAAGAAACCGCCATGCAGGATAGACTTGACCTGAAGGCCATGCAGACGACGGCGCAGCCACCACAGTGAGCATCCGACCAAGACTACGTAGTCAACGACGTACGAAAGCGCAATTGCCGGCATACCGTAGCCCAGCACCACGCCAAACAGCAGCACCGAACCGGCCTGTCCAATGGCAGAGTAAAGGCAATAACGACCGTAGGGCTTCATGTCGAGCAGGGCCGAGAAGCTCTTCTGCATCAGCACGACCACGCCGTAGAGCGGCAGGGAAAGTGCCAGATAGATAAGGAACTCCGACACCAGCGCCACACCGGATTCATCGAACTTGCCGGCGCAGTAGATCATGTTGAGCGGACGGGCGAAGACGATCAGATACATCGCAAACGGAATCAGGAAGAAGAGCATCTGGGCGACACCGCGCGAAATGCCCGTGCGGACGCTGTCGTAATCCTTCTCCTGCGCATCGTGAGAGAGTTCGGTATAGAGTGCCGTCGAAAGCGAGGCGGCGATCAGCGCATAGGGCAATGTGTACCACAGGCGCGCATATGCGATGACGGAAGGGCCGGTCTCGGGCTGCACCACCAGCGCGGCGGCATTGGTAATGGAGGTCGAGACAAACATGCACACCGTGGCGAGCAGCGTCGGGATACCAAGCGCGATCGTCTGTCGCAGCGCGGGATCCTTAAAGTCGATATGGATATGAGGATGCACGCCATGCTTGCCAAGCGCGGGAATCTGGCAGGCCATCTGGACAAAGACGCCGAGGGTCGTACCAGCTGCGATCAAGATAATACCGGCCTGCTCGCCAAATTGTGCAGACACGGGAGCAAAGCCCATAAAGCTGGCGATGACGATGACATTGTTGAGAACCGGGGCAAACGTCGACCAGAAATAGTCGCGGTGTGCGTTGAGAACGCCCGAGAACACCGAGCCCAAGCCATAAAACAGAATTTGAATAGCAAAGAAGCGGAACATGAACGCAGCGGTATCCATGCTGCCGCCATCGCCCGAAAGGAACGACTGCGTCCAAATAAAGCCGGGAGCAAACACGGTGCCCAGCAGCGAGATACCGCCCAGCAGCAGAAGCAGAATACCGAGCAGGTTGCCGACATACTCGTTCGATGCCTCGCGACCCTGCTCGCGCCTCACACCCATATACACTGGCAAAAACGCCGTAACGAGCATGCCGCCCATCACGAGCTCGTAGAGCATGTTGGGCAGGTTGTTGGCAACCTGATAGGAGGACGAGAGCAGCGACATACCGATGGCGGCCGCCATGGCCCACGTGCGGATAAACCCGGTGACACGCGACACGATGGTCAGCACGGTCATAAGGCCAGCAGAACGACCAACCGTGGAGTAGTCCGACGAACCCATATCGTCTACGTCGTCCTGAGAGTCCTCATAAACCTCATCTTGTGGCGGCAAATCGTCCACGACGGCAAAGGAGCCGGTTATCGCAAAGGGATCGTCAACCAAAACGGCGTCATCAGCAGGTGCGGCGTCATCGCTGTTCGGCATGTTGTTACCGGATACGGCATCATCATCGAATATGGCATGGTCGCCAAACACCGTGTCAACTTCATTGGCGGCGACGGTTCGGGCAGAAAACGACAGAGGGTCCCAGTCGTCATCACCGTCGATGGCCACGCCCTCGACGGGATCGGTCGAACCAAGCGGCGACCATTCGTCATCCGAAAAAAGCGGTTCGCCATCATCATGAGCCGTGGGCTTGGCGGAACGAGCGGCAGGAGCGCTCTGCGGTGTGCTCTTTCCCTGGGCTGCCATCAAAAACACCGCCGTCTCATCGGGACGCGGCGCACGAGGAGCCTCGGAGGCGATCGGCATCACGCTGGCGCTCGATTGAGCGGCGACCAAAAAGACAGCCGTCTCATCGGGACGAGCCGAAGAAAGAACCGTACGGGGAAGTGCCGTGCCGGCACCGGCGGCACGCAAGTACACGGCCGTCTCGCCCGGGTCAGCGGCAGCGGACCAGGCGTTTCGAATCTCGTTATCGAACGAAGCGGCCTCGGGCGCGGGCGTCTGAGGAGCCGACCCTTTTGCAAAGTGAGCTCCGCGCTTTGATTCTTCCTGCGGCATCGCTCAGTCCTCTCTCGTGATCGGGGCAACCGTCGCCCCGCAAAATGCAACTAAGTCATCGGGAGCAAGCTCAAGCTGATAGCCGCGCTTGCCACCCGAGATAAAAATGGTATCCCAAAGGACGCATGTCTCATCGATCAGCGTCCGGAAGCGTTTTTTCATACCGACCGGACTGCAACCGCCGCGGACATACCCCGTCGCGGCAAGCAAATCTTTGACATGCATCATGGTCAGCGACTTTTCGCCTGCGGTGCGCGCGGCGGCCTTGAGGTCGAGCTCGTCGGCAACGGGAATGCAGCATACGACATGGTCGTTGGACGGCGTCGTGCAGACCAGGGTCTTAAATCCCTGACCGGGCTCCTCGCCAAGCTGCTCGGAAATCGCGACGCCCAGCCCCGACGATTCGTCGTCATCGTCTTCGTACGTATGGAGAACATAGGGGATGCCGGCGCTTTCCAGCTCACGCATGGCGTTGGTCTTTGGCGTCTTCACGGCCTTCGGCATGGCATATCCTTTCCCTCATATAAGAACGTAATTTTTAAGTATATGTCCATTTGCGCGGCATACGCTATCTCGACAAAGAGAGCGCCACCGAATCGCAAGGAATCGGCGGCGCTCATGTTTCAAAAACACCTATGTATTAGGCATCGAGTTGCGCTTGACGCTCCTTATCGCGTTTGAGCAACGGCGCCAAGAACTTGCCGGTATAGCTCTGCGGGCATGCCGCAACCTGCTCTGGCGTACCCGAGACCACGACAGTTCCGCCACCGTTGCCACCCTCGGGACCCATATCGATCAGACGGTCGGCGACCTTGATGACATCGAGGTTGTGCTCGATCACCAACACCGTATTGCCCGCATCGACTAGACGCTGCAACACATCAAGTAACTGGCGAACGTCCTCAAAATGAAGACCGGTCGTAGGCTCGTCCAAAATATAGAACGTCTTACCCGTCTGACGGCGATGAAGCTCCTTGGCGAGCTTTACGCGCTGCGCCTCACCACCCGAGAGCGTCGTGGCGGGCTGGCCCAAGCTCACATAACCTAGGCCGACGTCATACAGGGTTTGAAGCTTTCGCTTGATCTGCGGAATATTCCCAAAGAAAGCCAGTGCCTCGGCCACGCTCATGTCAAGTACGTCCGAGATAGTCTTGCCACGATAGGTAACCTCGAGCGTCTCGCGGTTATAGCGCTTGCCGCCACAAGCCTCGCAGGGAACATAAATATCGGGAAGAAAGTGCATCTCAATCTTGATCTGGCCGTCGCCCTTGCACGCCTCGCAGCGTCCGCCGCTCACATTAAAGGAGAAGCGTCCCGGCGAGTAGCCACGCGCCTTCGACTCCGGCGTGCTCGCAAACAGCGCGCGCAGATCATCCCACAGGCCAATATAGGTCGCAGGGTTCGAACGCGGCGTGCGACCGATCGGCGACTGGTCAATGTCGATCACCTTATCGATGCACTCGATGCCCTCAATCTTCTTGTACGGACCCACGGGACGCGTCGAACGGTGGATGGCATTCGTAAGCGCGGGCGCAATCGTATCGGTGACCAGGGAGCTCTTGCCCGATCCCGAAACACCGGTAACGACTGTGAGCGTACCGAACTCAATCTTGGCGGTAACGTTTTTGAGGTTGTTGGCGCGGGCGCCCGTGATCTTAAGGCAGCCGCGGCCGGGCTTGCGGCGCTCGTCTGGCACGCGGATCATCCGCTTGCCGGTCAAATAAGCACCCGTCATGGAATCGGGGCACGCCATGATATCGGCAGGCGTTCCCGCGGCGACCACGTGCCCGCCGTTGACGCCCGCGCCTGGCCCCATATCGATCACATAGTCGGCAGCGCGAATCGTGTCCTCATCGTGTTCAACGACGATAACGGTGTTGCCGATATCGCGCAGGCGCTCGAGTGTCTTAATCAGCCGCTCGTTGTCGCGCTGGTGAAGACCAATCGAAGGCTCGTCCAGAATATAGAGAACGCCCATGAGGCCCGCACCGATCTGCGTAGCCAGGCGAATGCGCTGCGCCTCACCGCCGGAAAGCGTCGCCGAAGCACGATCGAGCGTCAGATAATCAAGGCCGACATCAACCAGAAAACGCAAGCGTTCCAGGATTTCCTTGACAATACGACCGCCGATGAATTGTTGACGCTCGGTGAGCTCAAGGTCCTCAAAAAACTCGAGCGACTCGCGGCACGACAGGCAACAAACCTCATAAATGGACTTGCCGCCCACGGTGACGGCGAGCATCTCGGGGCGCAGGCGAGCACCATGGCAGCTCGAACACGGCTCCTCGCGAATGTACTTCTCCAGGCGCGCCTTAGTGTTCTCGTTGGTCGTCTCGGTATAGCGCTCGTACAGGATATTGCGCACGCCCGAAAACTTGGTGTCCCACTGGCTGCGACGACCGTCGAGCTTTTGATAGTCCACCGAAATCTTCTTGTCGCCCATGCCATCCAAAAATGCACGGCGCACTCGCGGAGGTAGGTCTTCCCACGGTGTATCCGCGCTCACCTTAAAGTGCTTACAGACCGCGGCGAAGATCTGGGGGTAGTAGTTCGAATTGCCGAACAGGCTTCCAAAGACCCCATCGGCAATCGACTTCGACGGGTCCTCAATCAGCGCCTCGGCATCGACCGTTTTCTTAAAGCCCAGACCATCGCACTCGGGACACGCACCATAGGGCGCGTTGAACGAAAAGTCGCGGGGTTGTAGGTCGTCGATGGAGTGCCCGTGCTCCGGGCACGCCAGAGCCAACGAATACTCCAGCAGCTCGCCCTCGGTTCCCTCGGGAGCATCGCGATCGGGCAGCATGTACACGTTCACATTGCCGTGTGCCAAGGCAGTCGCCTGTTCAACCGACTCGGCGATACGGCCCAGAGAGTTTTCCCGAATCACGATGCGGTCGACTACGACCTCGATATCGTGCTTGAACTTTTTGTCCAGATCGATGGGGTCGTCGAGCGAGCGTACTTCGCCGTCGACACGCACGCGGCTAAAGCCCTCAGCCCGAAGATCCTCGAACAATTTTGCGTACTCGCCTTTGCGCCCGCGCACCACCGGTGCCAGCACAAACGCACGACGACCCTCTCCCGCTGCCAGGACCTTATCGGCGACCTGGTCGGTGGTCTGGCGCTCGATAACGCGACCGCACTCGGGACAGTGCGGCGTGCCCACGCGTGCAAAAAGCAAGCGAAGGTAGTCATAAATCTCAGTTACAGTACCCACCGTCGAGCGCGGATTCTTGGACGTCGTCTTCTGATCGATCGAGACGGCCGGCGAAAGGCCGTCGATCGAGTCTAGATCGGGCTTGTCCATCTGGCCTAAAAACTGGCGCGCATAACTCGACAGGCTCTCCACGTAGCGACGCTGACCCTCGGCATAGATCGTGTCAAACGCCAGCGAGCTCTTGCCCGAGCCCGAAAGACCGGTAATGACCACGAGCTCGTCGCGCGGGATGGAAACATCGATATTGCGCAGGTTGTGTTCGCGCGCACCACGGATAACGATAGAAGAATCAGACATGGAAGCTCCTTGCCTCCTATAACCTCAAATCACACTGTCGATGAGTTTAACGCACTCAACGCGCACAGATGTTCGTAATACAAGATTCGCAGACCTTTTGCTTTGCGTGTCGGGTGCTTTGTTTCTCGAAATGCCGTGGAAAGGTTAGAGTAATCTAAAACTGAACTTAATTTGCTGTAACAGAGGAACGTCCATGACCGAAGATATCCCCCTTGAAATCACTTCGAGTGGCATGGCCAATCTGCCCATATTCATCGCCGTCCTTATCGTGGCCGCCGTCGTCGTGCGCGTGTATTTTTCAATCAAACACAACGAAAAACCGCCCATTGCCCGCGTCTTTTGGTGCGCGATGCTCCTCATCCCGCTCGGCATGGTAGCTGCATGGATTACGAATCAATTGCTCGTAAATGAGGACTGTTCCCTATGGGTCCTTTCTTATTCGGCGCTTGGTGCTGCCGCCGTCATACTTCTTGTCGAGCCCTTGGTTTCGGGACTTATCGACCAAACCGATCTTGCGACGGGAACGGTTGCCTGTATTTGCCGCGACATCCTTGTCGTCGCCGCTGTTTCAGCGCTCTCGTTCGTTTCACTCGAAATTGCCTGCAACGAAACGTTCTATCGCATTCCCGCCAACTCATTCGGGTTTTCCGTTGGGCTGCTCGCGACGGTTCTGCTCTCCCTTTATTTGCTGGGACAGCGTCATGGAGGAGTCATGGCCCTCGTGCCCGTCGTCTGTTGTACCCTTGGCATTGCCGAGCACTTCGTCATAACGTTTAAAGGCGAGGCCATCCTGCCGAGCGACATTTTGGCATTGGGCACCGCAATGGAAGTAAGTGAGGGATATGAGTTCACCTTCACTGCAGGAATCGTAACCTCACTCGCCCTGCTGGAGATTTCCCTGGGGCTTCTTTCGCTTATCCGACCGCGAAAGCTCCGTACGCCCGCCCATGTCTTCCCCGCAATCGCCGCTAACCTCTGCGCTTTTCTGCTAGTGACCGTTGTGGGGCTCTTGGGCTTTTCCAACATCGACTTGGAGCAGTCGCTGGATTTTGGATTTGACCGTTGGCAGCCCATCACCACGTATGCGTCTCAGGGTTTTATCACTTCGTTCACCGAAATGGTCAACGAGTTGCCCATTGAAAAGCCCGAAGACTATACGCCCGATGAGGCGCAGAGCATCGAGCAGGAGCTCGCCGCCGCCTACGACAGCACGTATGGCTCGAGCGAGCAGCGCGCGGCGGCCGTTGCCCAGTTCAATGAAATCAAGCCGACGATTGTTGCCGTCATGAACGAGAGTTTTAGCGACCTTTCGTGCTTTGAGCAGCTCCAGGCGGCCGGGTACACCGGTCCCGCATTCTACAACTCGCTTCCCGACACACTTGTTCGCGGCACCATGCTCGCTTCGGTCACCGGTGGCGGAACGGCGAACTCCGAATTCGAATTTTTGACCGGAGCGACAACGGCCTTTGTCGGATTAGGCAAAATCCCCTATCAGCTGTATCAGATGAATGGCGTCAACAGCCTGGCAAAGGACCTTAAAGAGCTCGGGTATACCACTACCGCTATGCACCCGCAAAACCCCGTCAACTACCATCGAGATAAAATCTATCAGCAGCTGGGTTTTGGAGACTTTCTATCAATCGGCGATTTCGAAGGTGCGCCCTATTACCATGCCGGCGTATGCGACTACGCCACCTACGACAAGATACTCGACCTGCTCAGAACCGACGAAGCCCCGCAGTTCATCTTTGACGTCACGATGCAAAATCACGGCGGCTACGACTATGGCACCGTTCCCGTCGAAGAGCTGACAAACTATTGGGTCGAGGGAGCCAGCGAGGGCGCCAATAGCGCGCTCAATACCTATCTCACCTGCATCAATGCATCCGACCGGGACCTCGAGTACTTTATCAACGAGCTCCGCAATATCGGCAGACCGGTTGTTCTTGTCTTTTTTGGCGACCATCAGCCGAGCGCCGCAACGACTCTCAACGACGAGCTGTACCCTCAGGAAGATACGGCAAGCCACGCTTTCCGTATCTATCAGTCGACCTATTTCGTCTGGGCTAACTATGAAATCGCCGGCAATACCGAGCTCAACGTCTACGACACCGTCGGGGCAAACGAGATTGCAGCTATTACCCTTAATAAGATCGGCGCCCCGCTCACTGACTATCAAAAGGCCCTGCTTGCAACAAGGTCAGATGTGCCCACCATCAATGTCGCCGGCTATCTTGGTGCCGACGGGCTGCGCTACGACTTGGAATCTGAAGACAGCCCATACGCCTCGACGATCGACAAGCTGCAGCGCATGCAATACCTCGAGTTCGCCAGCAAAGTTCAATAAGCCCGCCCATTCGCTTGGACCCATCGTATTGCAAGCACGCTCGGCCCAAATGCATCGCAAATGACTCCCGCTCGCAAACGAGGGTACAATGACGCTCGTGTCACATCGCGGGGCCCCGGCCCCAACATATACAAAGGAGTCATACATGGGTTGCGAGCACGCACAAGCAGCCGGCGGACAATCAACGCCGTCGCAATTTGAAGAGAATACGCTGTCGGAGGTCAAGCGCGTTATCGCTGTGCTTTCCGGCAAGGGAGGCGTCGGCAAGTCGTTTGTGACGGGCGCCATCGCAACCGAGCTCGCCCGCCGTGGCAACAAGGTTGGCATTCTCGACGCCGACATCACCGGCCCCTCCATCCCCAAAATGTTCGGCATGAGCGGACGCCATGTCCATGCCCTCGGCAACCTCATGCTGCCCGAGATCTCCGAGCACGGCGTCAAGGTCATGAGCTCCAACCTGCTGCTTCAAAACGAGACCGATCCCGTCCTCTGGCGTGGTCCGGTCATCGCCGGCGCCATCAGGCAATTCTGGAGCGAAACCTCTTGGGGCCCCATCGACTATCTGCTGGTCGATATGCCTCCGGGAACGGGGGATGTCGCACTCACCGTCTTCCAGTCACTGCCCGTCGATGGCATCGTCATCGTCACGAGCCCGCAAGACTTAGTCTCGATGATTGTCGCCAAGGCGGTCAACATGGCCGAGAAGATGAACGTTCCGATTCTGGGCATTGTCGAGAACATGAGCTATATCGAATGCCCCGACTGCGGTAAGAAGATCGAGGTCTTCGGCAAGAGCAATCTTCCCGAGGTCGCCGAGACCTATCATCTCGACATCCTTGGTCAGCTGCCCATCGATCCCGCGCTCGCCGAAGCCTGCGACAAGGGAGAAGTCGAAACCGCGCTGCCCGCCGGCATGCTGCCCCAAGCCGTCTCCGCCGTTGAGGCCATCGCCCCGCACAAGACAGACGAGGCCTAAGTGAACGCAAGCGCCTTCTATGACGTCTTGGTGATCGGCGGCGGGGCCTCGGGCCTCGCCGCCGCCATTACGGCGGCGCGTGTCGACAAAAGCGTCTGCGTCGTCGAGCGCGACGTCGCCTGCGGTCTCAAGCTGCTTGCAACCGGAAACGGCCGCTGCAACCTCTCAAACGAATCCATCGACATTCGGCGATATAACCACCCCGCCTTTGTCGAATCCATCATGGGCCCCCAACCCGAGCAAGATCTCGAGAGTTTTTTCTCCTCGCTGGGCATCATGACGATCCGTGAGGAAGGCCGCCTATACCCGCGCTCCCTTCGCGCCGAGTCGGTTCGCGATGCACTCCTCAATGCATGCGAGCGTTTGGGCATCACCCTACGCTGCGGGACTAACGTCATTGCGGCTCATAAGGCTTCCGAAGGCTGGACGCTTCAGATCGACCGTCCCGCTCATGTACTCAAACCCAAAAAGCACGGCGACCGAAAGACGGAGCTCCGTTCGCTTCGAAAGGCGTTAGCCGATACTCCTCGCACGAGCGATGCCCTGCAGGCAAGGGCCGTGGTTATCGCTACGGGCGGCAACCCCACCGGCATCGCCGAGGTGTTTAGCCTTCCCTTGACGCCCCTGCGCCCCGTCCTGTGCCCCGTATCGGCATCAGTCGTCGGCGACCGGACGGCACTCGGAACTCTGGATGGTCTGCGCGTCCGAGCCCGCTTAACGCTCTCGCGCAGCCACGAAGAGCTCTGGCGAGAAGATGGCGAAGTGCTGTTCCGTGCCTTCGGCATCTCAGGCGTCGCCGCCTTCAATCTCTCTCGCCGTATCAACCAGGGCGACACTGTTCTGATCGACTTCTTTCCAGATTTCTCCAAAGATGAGCTGCTCGATACGCTCGAGCAGCGTGTCAACGTGCTCGGCGATTTTTCGCCCCGAAACTCCCACTGGCTTGACGGCATGCTCGCCCCGCAGCTCTCACACGTCGTCTGTACGGCATTCGAGCGGTGCCATCCCGGCTCGCGCGATGTCATCCACCTGGTCTCAATCCTCAAGCACTTTAAACTGTCCGTCGAAGGGACGGCAGAGGAGCGCTCAGCACAGGTCACGCGTGGCGGCATATCTATCGAGTGCGTCTCGACACCCAATCTTTACGTGAACAGCACCACAGGCGCCCCGCTTTACGTCTGCGGAGAAGCGCTCGACATCGACGCCGATTGCGGAGGCTTTAACCTTGCGTGGGCCTGGCTCTCGGGCATTCGCGCTGCAAGCAGCCTGTAGCCGCGCAGTCTATAATCAAAAACGCATTCGGGCCGTCTGGGATACCGGACGGCCTC
Source organism: uncultured Collinsella sp. (assembly GCA_958352845.1). Taxonomy (GTDB): domain Bacteria; phylum Actinomycetota; class Coriobacteriia; order Coriobacteriales; family Coriobacteriaceae; genus Collinsella. Next base: position 5,463 of record CATWQC010000016.1, on the reverse strand, counting down.
TTTCTTGCCTCTAAGGAGACCTCGATGATCGAAATCACCCAAGTCAACGCGTCGCTCGATGAAGCCGGCGATGAAAATGCCTGCCTCATTGTTGGCAAGCGAGTCGCCAAGCGCGTCCTACGTTGCAAGGACTCCGAGATCAAGTCCATCGAGCTCCACCGCAAGTCAATCGACGCCCGCAAAAAACGAGACGTCCATTTTATCCTAAGCTTTCGTGTTGAGCTGACTAGTCCCCACCTCGAGCGAGAAGCGGTCGACAGCGTTGCCGAGCGTGACCGCTCGCGCGTACGCGCGATAGAAGACGATGGGTCTTCATTCCCCACCCCCGTCTCCGACGCACCTCAAGAACGCCCTGTCGTTGTCGGCGCCGGATGCGCCGGCCTTTTCGCTGCGCTTACGCTCGCCGAAGCAGGTCTTAAGCCCTTGCTCATCGAGCGCGGCGACCCGGCATTTCGCCGCTCGCATGCGATCGACCTCTTTCTAAAGGAGCGCATCCTCGACCCCGAGAGTAATATCCAGTTTGGTCTGGGCGGCGCGGGGACCTTCTCGGACGGCAAGCTCAATACGGGAACAAAAAATCCCGCCCATCGCCTTATCCTCGAGACCTTCGTCGAAGCGGGCGCTCCCCGCGATATTCTATGGGATGCAAAACCGCATATTGGCTCCGACATCCTCCCCGCCGTCGTTACCAGCATCTCCCAGCGCATTGAACAGCTCGGAGGAACCGTTCGCTATCGAACGAAACTCGTTGACATTCACACTGACACATCTGGCACCATTGTCGGTATCGACATCCAGTCGTCCCACGACGCGACAAGCGAGTCAATCAACACAAAGCATCTCATCCTTGCTTGCGGTCATTCTGCCCGCGACGTATTCGAGGTTCTCAAAACCCATGATGTCGCCCTCGCTCAAAAGACGTTTGCCATGGGCGTTCGCATCGAACACCCGCAGCGTGATATCGATCGGGCGCAATATGGCCCCGCAGCGGGTCATCCCGCGCTCGGAGCAGCCCCCTATAAGCTCGTTGCCCATCTTCCCAACGGCCGCAGCGTGTTCTCATTCTGCATGTGTCCCGGCGGACAGGTTGTCGCCGCCTCTTCAGAGCCCGGCCATCTGTGCGTCAACGGCGCCAGTCTCAACGCCCGCGCCGGCCGCAACGCAAACGCCGCTCTCCTCGTTAACGTCACGCCCGATGATCTCCCCAGCGACGATCCTCTTGCAGGCGTAGAACTCCAGCGCATTTGCGAGCGGGCTGCCTATCGCCTTGGCGGCTCCAACTGGAACGCACCGGCACAGCTCGTCGGCGACTTCCTTGCAGAACGCGCCAGCACGACATGCGGCAAGGTAAAGCCCACCTATCCGCTCGGCGTGACTTGGACAGCAATCGATGAGTCATTGCCGCAACATATCATCGAGTCGCTTCGTCTGGGAATTCCCTTGCTCGGCAAAAAACTGCGTGGCTACGACCATCCCGATGCCGTCCTCACCGGTGTTGAGACACGCTCGAGCTCTCCGGTCACCGTTACTCGAGACCGGCAATGCCACGCTGTATCGACCCCGGGGCTCTACCCTTGCGGCGAGGGAGCCGGATATGCCGGAGGAATCATGAGCGCCGCTACCGATGGCATCCGTTGCGCCGAAGCCCTGATCGCAGACCTCTAGCGCACGAATTCCAGCACGCAAAAGACACAGGCCCCGAGCTCCACAGGGAACTCGGGGCCTGTTCGCTATTTCTTAAACCGTGCGCTCTGGCGTTTTCTGCCCGATGCGAACGTGGAACCCTTGCGGGCCTGCGAACGCAAGCGCTCGATCGTCTCGTCCTCAGACGCACCCTCGAGCATCGCCCGAATCTGAACGACGGCATCGCGCAGACGCGCCGCCTCCTCAAAGTCCATGGCGGCGGAAGCGTTGCGCATGTCTTCCTCCATGGTCTCGACGATCCGCACGAGCTCGTCATGCGGCAGCCCTTCCAGCTGCTCGGCAAGCGTCTGCTCGGGCGCCACCGTCTCCGGCGCGGCGCCCTCGCCGTTTTCGTCAGGCGTATAGAACGCACCGTGACCCAGCGAATCGCCTCTCGAGCGTCCCTTCGAGCCCACAGTCTTTTCGGCCTCGGCAATAAAGCTCGAAATGTCGTTGATGGCCTTGCGCACCGTCTTGGGCACAATGCCGTGCTCTTCGTTATAGGCCATCTGAATCTCGCGTCGGCGCTGCGTCTCGTCGATGGCCTCTCTCATCGAATCGGTCACGACGTCTGCATACATGATGACTTCGCCGTCGGCATTACGGGCCGCACGACCAATCGTCTGAATCAGCGAACGGCGGTTGCGCAAAAAACCTTCCTTGTCAGCATCGAGAATCGCCACCAGCGAGACCTCGGGGAGGTCCAGGCCCTCGCGCAGAAGATTGATGCCAACGAGAACATCGATCTTTCCCTCGCGCAGCGTTCGCAGGATCTCGACACGGTCCATCGTCGCCGTATCGGAGTGCATATAGTTGACCTTAATGCCAGCGTCGAGCAGGTGATCGGTAAGGTCCTCTGCCATGCGTTTGGTCAGCGTGGTCACCAACACGCGTTCCTTGCGGGCCACGCGCTCGCGAATCTCGTCCTCAAGATCGTCAATCTGCCCACGAACCGGACGCACATCGATCTTGGGGTCGAGCAGACCGGTCGGACGAATAATCTGCTCAACGTCGTTCTGGCTAACCCGCAGCTCATAGTCGCCCGGCGTGGCCGAAACATAGATAAACTGGGGTATCCTCGCCTCAAACTCATCAAAACGAAGCGGGCGGTTATCGAGTGCCGAAGGCAGACGAAAACCATGCTCCACCAGCGTCACCTTACGCGAGCGGTCGCCTTCGTGCATGCCGCGGATCTGCGGCACCGTTACATGGCTCTCGTCGATAATGCAGAGCATATCCTTGGGAAAGTAATCGATTAGGGTAAACGGCGGCTCACCCGGCTTGCGACCGTCCAGATGACGCGAGTAGTTCTCGATGCCGTTGCAAAAGCCCATCGTCTCGAGCATCTCAAGATCATAATCGGTGCGCTGCTGCAAACGCTGCGCCTCGAGCAACTTGTCGGTCGCCTTGAGCTCGGCCACACGCTTCTCGCACTCTTCGCTGATCGATTTCAGAGCCGCCTTGACCTTCGGCTTCTCGGTCACGTAGTGCGATGCCGGCCATACGGGGATGGCCTCGTACTCACGAAGCATCTCACCGGTGACCTCATCGATCTCGGCAATCAGCTCGACCTCGTCGCCAAAGAACTCAAACCGCAACGGATGCTCGGCATAAGGCGGATACACGTCGACAACATCGCCGCGCACGCGGAACGTGCCGCGTGCCAGGTCATAGTCATTGCGGTCATATTGAATGTCGATAAGTGCATGGATAAAGTCATCGCGCTCGAGCGGCACCTTCTTGTCGACGTTTGGAGCCAGACCCGCATAGTCCTCAGGAGAGCCAATGCCATAGATACACGAGACCGATGCGACAACGATCACATCGCGTCGAGAGAGCAGTGACGCGGTCGCCTGATGGCGCAGCATCTCGACCTCTTCGTTAATCGAGGAGTCTTTCTCGATATATGTATCGCTTTGCGGCACATACGCTTCGGGTTGATAGTAATCGTAGTACGACACAAAATAGACCACGGCGTTGTCAGGGAAGAATTCCTTGAGCTCGCTCGCGAGCTGAGCGGCGAGCGTTTTATTCGGAGCCATGACCAGCGTCGGCTTTCCCAGGGCCTCAATAGTCTTTGCCATCGTGAAGGTCTTGCCCGAACCAGTCACGCCCAGCAAAACTTGATAGCGATCTCCGTCCCTCACGCCCTGCACAAGCGACTCAATGGCCTTAGGCTGGGAACCAGCGGGCTCGTATGGAGACACGAGCTTAAACGGCACCTCAGAGCCCTCAACGCCAAAACGTTTGAGCTCTCCTCCAACACGCTCAACTTCAAATTCCGCCATGGATACTCCTAACTCATATATCTGCAGTATACGCAGGCGGCAGGCATAGTCCTATACGAACCGATCGGGATAGAGGGTCTTGTAGCGAACCCAGGCATTATTGACACGAATCAGATACGCCTGCGTCTCGGGAAAGGTGATTGCATTATGAAGCGACGTGCTCTGCTGCGCCCATCCGTCGACATTGCCCATGCCGGCGTTATAAGCGGCAATGGCGCTGTCCGTCGACCCGTTAAAATACGTTAGAAGATACGAAAGATACGCACAGCCAAACTCGATGTTCGTAGCGGGATCGTTAAGGTTGTCGGCTGAATACTCACAACCATCGACAAGACCCAAGGCAATCATATCCTGGGCAGTCTCAGGCATCAGCTGCATCAATCCCCGAGCGCCTTGATTCGACTCAGCCTCGGGATCCCAATTCGATTCAGACTTTATGACAGCACACACCAGATACGGATCAAGATTGTGCGAAATGCTCGATTGCTTTACATACGCCTCGTAGTCAATCGGATACAAAGGCTTAAAGAAGGCGGCAGGAGCATACGAGTAGACGAGCGAAATAAGGCCGAAGACGAACACAACGGCAATTGGCGCCACGCGATACCACGTAAAGAAACGTGTCTTAGGCATCGGCCTCCTCCTTATCCGCTACATCCCCGAAGCCATGGCGCGCAAGCCATGCGTCCAGTTGTTCAAAGAGCGAATTATCGCCTGCCGCATTATCAATCACCGTTGTAGCGAGATTGCACAGCGCAGACTCATCGGGCTGACAAGCAGAACGGGCATCGAAATCAGATGGCTCCATGCCACGTTGAATAGCGCGCTCGCGACGAACTGACAAAGGGGCGCTGATGACTAGAATTTCATCAGCCAAGCCAAATGCATCCTCAAAACCAGTCGGAGCAGAAACCTCGACCACCGCAAAGGGATAACGGGGAGATGAAACCGTACAACAAACCGGATCAAGAATCCTCAGCGACAACTGATCGATAAGGACCGGATGGACAATACCGTTGAGTCGAGCGACGGAATCAAGAGAAACAAAAGCTCGAGAGGCTAAAACACTGCGACGAACGCCGCCCTCCTCGTCAAGAATATCCCAGCCAAATTCCTCAGCGAGTGCGCCAACGAGATCAGAACCCGGAACATATAACGATTTTGCGAGATCATCCAAATCAATGAGCATGGCGCCGCGAGACTCAAGATAGCGACAGGCGGTCGACTTACCCGAAGCAATATTGCCCAAGACAAAAACGGTAAACATCAAGTCCTCCCTAACGCCAATGGGAGTTATTATCGCGCAAATACAAAAGAAGGACTCAAAATACAGCCAAACAGTAAGACAAGCTAAACGAAGGCGAGTTCTTGTATTACAGCTCTCTATCAAACGCAAAAAGGGGGAGGCCGCGAGGCCTCCCCCTTCTTCAGTTTCGCTGACGGCTCGGTGCCGTCCACCGGTCAGCGGCGCCCTGGCCTCCCACGGGCTGAC
>CATWQC010000015.1 GCA_958352845.1 uncultured Collinsella sp. | reverse complement strand
TCGTTCACCTACGTCAATATCATCTATGCGCTGTCCACCACGTTTAAGCATATCGGCAAGGCTATCGGCGTCATCCTCGTCATCGTGCAGATCCCGGGTTCGTCGGGCATGTACCCCATCGAGATGATGCCCGGCTTCTTCCAGTGGCTGCACCCGCTGCTGCCCTTTACCTACGGCATCAATCTGCTGCGCGAGACGGTCGGCGGCATGTATTCGTTCAACTACCTGTTTAACCTGTGCATTCTGGGCGTGTTCTTGATCGTGGCGCTCTTTATCGGCCTGCAGCTGCGTCCGCTGCTGCTCAACCTTAACCTGCTCTTTGATAAACAGCTTTCCACGACCGGCATGATGATTTGCGAGTCCAACGACCTGCCGCGCCAGCGCTACTCGCTGCGCACGGCCATGCGTGTCATGCTCGATTCCGATTCGTACCGTCGCGAACTGCTCGATCATGCGGTCGCCTTTGAACATCGCTACCCGTACTACATCAAGGGCGGTTTTGCCGCCGTGGTGGGCGTTCAGGTCCTGCTCTTTGTCCTGTCGACGGTTCTCGATATCGACAATAACGGCAAGATCATCCTGCTTGTCATTTGGATCATCTCGGTTATTGCCATCTGCGGCTGGCTTATCAATATCGAATATATCCGCGCGAGCCTCAATACTCAGATGCGCATCTCGGCGCTTTCGGATGAGGACTTGCGTCGCGAGATGCGCGAACACACGGCCGCCATTCCTGCCGCCCGCCACATGTTTGGCCTCAACGCCAGCGAGCGGGGGTCTGAACCCAAGACTCAGGCTGTCAGCCAATGTGGTCATCGCAATGCGGTCCATGTGCCCGAGAACGGGGATGACACGTTTGTGATGAATGAAAAGAATGCTCCGCTCGGCAAGCACTCCAAAGGAGGTGAGGCATAAATGAAGAACATCCTGCATCTGTTTAAGCGCGATGTCCAAAACGTGTCTCGCTCCGTGATCGGCTTGGTTGTCGTGATGGGCCTCATTATCGTACCGTGTCTGTACGCGTGGTTTAACATCGCCGGCAGCTGGGATCCGTACGGCAACACCGGCAATCTTAAGATCGCTGTGGTCAACACCGATGAGGGTTACGAGAGCGATTTGATCCCCGTCGAGGTTAACGTGGGCGAAAACGTGACCGCCACCCTACGCGGCAACGAGAGCTTCGATTGGGTTGTGCTCAACAATCGCGAAAAGGCTATCGAGGGCGTTAAGTCGGGCGCGTACTATGCTGCCGTCGTTATCCCCAAAACGTTTAGCGCTGACATGATGACGCTTTTCTCGACCGACGTGAAACACGCCGATATCGAGTTTTACGAGAACCAGAAGGCCAACGCCATTGCGCAGATCGTGACCGAGAAGGGTTCGAGCGCCGTTCAGAGCCAGGTTAACGAAACTTTTACCGAGACCATTACGAGCATCGGTCTTAAGACGGTGTCCAGCCTGCTCGATTACATGAGCACCGACCAGGTCAGCAACTTTATCGCCAATCTGTCCTCGACGCTTGGCGATTCGATTGAGGACCTGCGAGACGTTCAGGCCAGCGCAACGTCGCTTGCGGGCATTTTGAGCTCCACGTCCGATTCGCTGACGTCGGCGGGCGGTATGCTCAAGCAGTCCGGATCGACCGAGGAGTCGGTGAAGCAGCTCATGCAGCATGCCGAGAGCGGTATTGCCGATTCCGAGCAGGCGCTCAAGTCTGCCAGCGATGCGATTGATGCCGCTATTGATGGGAGCGCGGGTTCGTTCGATAACGTTTCTACCGAGCTCGCAAAGGCATTCGACGCTGCAAACCAGCATGTCGATCTTACGGTGTCTCAGCTCAACGATGGCGCAGCGTCACTCAATACGCGTGCCGACGAGATTGATGCCACGGCCGATAAGCTCCGCAGTCTTGCTAGCCAGGTGAGTAACGATAAGCTCAAGGCAGGGCTTGAGGACGCGGCTGCTGAGCTTGACAAAACCGCGACGGAGTACCGCAACAATGCCAATGAGCTGACGAATATCGCGACGTCGCTCACGAAGAGTATGACAGAGGTTAACAACTCGCGCGCCGAGGTCGACCAGGCCATCGCCGATGCCAAAGCGGGTATCTCGGGTGCCAAGTCCGATTACGATTCTACGTTCTCGGTTAAGGCCAAGGAGCTCAAGAAGACCATTTCGGGCGTTCTGGATTCCCTGAACGGTATCTCGGGTGACTTGGATAGCGCCGTGAGCGGTCTGACCGACGCCTCTGGTTCGCTCGCGAAGGGTCTCTCCAAGGCTGCAAAGCTGGTCAACAAGGCTTCCGATCAGCTGGGCGAGGCGTCGGACAAGATCAGTGCCTTTAAGGACGAGCTTGATAGCGCTTTGATCTCGGGTGACCTGGCCATGATTAAGACAATGATTGGCAGCGACCCCGAGGGCCTCGCCGTGTCGCTTTCCGGCCCTGTCGCACTCGACCGTAAGCCGGTCTATCCAATCCGCAACTACGGTTCGGCCATGGCGCCGTTCTACACGATTCTGTCGCTATGGGTCGGCTCGATCGTACTGGCGGCCATGATGAAGGTTTCGGTTGACGATGAGCTTATCAACGAGCTCATCCCCGTGCGCCTGCACGAGATCTATCTGGGTCGTTACCTGTTCTTTGGCGGTTTGGCTCTGCTGCAGGCAACGCTCGTGTGCGCGGGCGACATTCTGTTCTTTGGCATTCAGTGCGACAACCCGCTGCAGTTTGTGCTGGCGGGCTGGGTCGCGAGTCTCGTGTTCTCCAATATCGTCTACACGCTTACGGTGTCGTTTGGTGATATCGGCAAGGCGCTCGCAGTCGTGCTGTTGGTCATGCAGGTCGGCGGTTCGGGCGGCACGTTCCCCATCGAGATGACCGGCCCCGTGTTCCAGGCGATTTATCCGTTCCTGCCGTTTACTCACGGCATCAACGCCATGCACGCCGCCATGGCCGGTGCCTACCATATGGAGTACTGGGTTGAGCTGGGCATTCTGGCGAGCTATCTGATTCCGTCGCTGGCCCTGGGCGTCGTCTTCCGCCGCCCAGTCATCAAAGCCAACGACTGGATTATCGAAAAGCTTGAGAGTACAAAACTAATCTAGTTACGCGGTTTTACCAAACCGCGTAACGGCTCGACGCTGCAAACGACCCTAAGCGGCAATCTGACGTTCAATTTCAAGGGCGCGACCAGAAGGTCAGCGCCCTTTCATTTCACGTCACCTTGCTCGCTTAGGGTCGTTTTCGTTGACGTTGACGAAACATCGAGGTTATTCAAGTCGGTACTTTAGTGCGGTGAATTGCGTGGGTTGCTTGGTTGTTGCTACAGTAGCGGGGCGTGCCGGGGGTCCGGTGCGCCCCGTTTTTATTTGACCATGAGGCGGCACGCAGCCATACGCGTGTGGACACCACGCCCAGATTGAGTGTGAGGATGTTCCATGGCCCAATACGCTGCCAGCGAAATCGAAAACTTGCCCGATAGCCCTGTGGCCCGTGAGGATTTGGGCGCGGGCGGTATTCCCCGGGGCGCCGGCGCACGCTCTCCGCTGTTCTGGAAGGTTCTGCTACTTTCGGTGGCAGTCGTCTGGGGCTACTCCTTTACGACCATGAAGGACGCGCTCGACACCATTCCGGTGTTTGAACTGCTCTACGTGCGCTTTCTGCCTGCGGCGTTGGTCATGTTTGTCATCTTCCACAAGCGCATCATCGCGCACCTCAATACCCGCAACCTTATCGTCGGACTTGGGATGGGCACACTAATGTGGGCCGCCTACGTCCTGCAGACAGTCGGCCTGGCGCACACCACGGCGGGCAAGAATGCTTTTTTGACGGGCACGTATTGCATCCTCGTGCCATTCGCGAGCTATTTTCTGAGCGGCGAAAAACTCACCCGCTATAACCTGGGCGCGGCACTGCTGTGCTTGGCGGGCATTGGCTTGGTGGCCCTCGATAGCGTTGAATTCAACATCGGTGACGTCATTACGCTGGCGGGCGCGGTCTTCTTCGCCGTCCAGATGGCGGTGACCGCCAAGTACGGTCGCAAGATGGACATCAACGTCATCACGTTTTGGATGTTTGTGGGCAACGGCGTGCTGAGCCTGATCTCGTCGCTGCTATTCGAGACCCAAGCGCCTCTGTCCGTTTGGACGCCGAGCTTTATCAGTGTGATGGCGTTTCTCTCGGTGGGCTGCACATGTGTGGCCCTGCTCATCCAAAACGTCGGCCTGGCGCATGTCCCGGCCTCGACGGGCTCGCTGCTCCTTTCGATGGAGTCGCCTTCGGGCGTGCTGTTCTCGGTGCTGCTGATGGGGGAGGCGCTCACCTCGCGCCTGCTCGCCGGCTTCGCGCTCATCTTTCTTTCGATTATCTTGAGCGAGACGCATTTCGATTTTTTGCGTCGAAAGCCGCGTCCGCAATTGTAAACAATTTGTTGCGCCGCCTCCCGGGGCGGCATTTTTTATGCGTCGCCCTTAAAGTAGTACCTTGCACTTTACGCTATCAAAGTGCTTGCTGCAAAAACGTTACTGGAGGGCATCTATGGCACCAGCACTGTCCGATCTTCAACCGCAATCAGCGCCCAAGGCCACCGCGGCGGCGCAGGCCGCTATCGGTGACGGTCTTGTTGCAGAGGCTCAGGCTTTTGCAGGCGAGCTCGCTGCGTGGCGACACGATTTACACCAGATGCCCGAGCTGGGTAATAGCCTCCCGCAGACCTCTGCGTATATCCAAGCGCGCCTGACCGAGATGGACATTCCATTTGCCACGCTCGTCGACGGCTCCTGTGTTGTGGGCCTTGTCGGTGCCGGTGCCACCGCGGCCCAAGGCAATGGCGTCTGCACGGACGAACAGGCCGGAACGGTCGTTATGTTGCGTGGCGACATGGACGCCCTGCCCGTTGTCGAGGAATCCGGCGAGCCCTTTGCATCCACCAATGGCTGCATGCATGCTTGCGGTCACGATATGCACGCGACAGCGCTGCTTGGTGCGGCGCGCCTGCTCAAGGCCCGCGAGGGCGAGCTCGTCGACGCCAATGCCACCGTCAAACTGTTGTTTCAGCCGGGTGAGGAGACCTTTGAGGGAGCGCGCGCTGCCATCGCCGACGGTCTGCTGCAGAATCCGCGTCCCCAGGCTGCCTTTGCCATGCACGTTAATAGCCAGTCGCCGCTTGGCCTGGTGCTTTACGGCAGCCCGGCGCTCTCGGGCGTGTACGGTTTCCGCATCACGCTGCAGGGCAAGGGTGGCCACGGTTCCAGCCCCGAGATCTGCATCGACCCCATAACGGCCGGCGTCCATGTGCACCTGGCGCTTCAGGAGCTCATCGCTCGCGAAGTGCCGGCCGCCAAGGAGGTCGCACTTACCGTGGGTAAGTTTGCCGGCGGCCAAGCGGCCAACGTCATTCCAGATACCTGCGTGCTGGAAGGCACGCTGCGCGGCTTCGACGTCGAGCTCATGGAGCACCTCAAGACCCGCATCGCGGAGGTCGTCAAAGGTGTTGCCACGACGTATCGCACGCCGGCGACCATTGAGACGCTCTCGGATGTTCCCCCGCTCGTCCTCGATGACGACATGACCCAGGCTTCGCTTGGCTATGTGGGCGCGACGCTGCCCAAGGCCGCCTTCCTGCCGCTGTTCCACGCCATGGCGAGCGAGGACTTTGCGCTTATCTCGAGCGAGATCCCGAGCGCGTACTTTACGATCGGCGCTGCTGTGACCGATACGGACGAACACTTTGCCCAGCACCATCCCAAGGCACGCTTTAGCGATGCCGAGCTGCCACTTGGCGCTGCGGCTTACACGGCGGTCGCTTTGGGCTATATCGCCGACCACCGGTAGCACCCAATCTTGCTACTCGTTTGTTTAAAAAAAGGAACAGTATGTCCCAGCAACGTAAGTTCTTCCCCGGTTGGCTCGTGGTGGCCTCCGGCTTTGTGATCATGGCCACGTGTTACACGATTTTCGTTAACTGCATGAGCCTGTTTCAGCCGCTCATCGTCAGCGACCTCGGGATCACGCTTACGCAGTACAACATCTCCAATGCCATCTCCACCGTGGTGAGCGTTATCGGCTCACTTGTCATTGGCCATGTTGCCGATAAAGTAAGCGGCCGCGTTTTGGGTTCCCCTCACTGTAATCGCCACCTCTGCCGTTCTTGCCGGCATGAGCTTTGTCGGTAAGCTATGGCAGGTCTACGTGCTCTTTTCTGTTCGCTCCGTTCTGTCTGTGGCTGCCCTGGAAGCCGAATGGATGCTCGTACCATCATTCGGTTTCCAAGGCGGCCACGGGCCTACGAAATGATCCGTTTTCCTCCGTCCCCAACAGATCACGTGATCCGAAGGGGACGGAGGAAAGCGGATCGCAAACAGCGGCGGTGCGTCAGGCCGAACGAGTCCCCATACCCTCGTTCGGTCAGACGCACCGCCGCTGTTTGTGTTTGTGCCGTATAATGTCCACTACCTATGACGCGATACAAAAGAAAGGTGTTTGCCCATGCAGGCACAGAAGGCGGAGGGAACCCGCGACCTTATCGGCGCCGAGATGCGCGCCTGGCAAAAGATGCAGCAGATTGCTGCCGGCGTGTTCGAGCCGTTTGGCTTTAAGCCCATCGAGACGCCCGCGATCGAGCAGGTTGACGTGTTTGTCCACGGTATCGGCCAGTCGACCGACGTCGTGCGCAAGGAGATGTTCCGCGTGTTTAGCGGCGCCAACCTGGAGCGCGTCTTTACCGAGGGCACCGACACCAAGCTTAAGCCCAAGCAGCGCCTGGCCCTTCGTCCCGAGGGCACGGCCGGTGTGGTGCGCGCCGTCGTGGAGAACAACCTGGTGCCCCAGGGCTCTACGCCGTTTAAGGCCTATTACGCCGAGGCCATGTTCCGTGGCGAGCGCCCCCAGAAGGGACGCCTGCGCCAGTTCCACCAGGTGGGCATCGAGTGGCTCGGCGCTCCCGATCCGGCGGCAGACGCCGAGTGCATCATCATGCTCATGGAGTTCTACAAGCGCCTTGGTTTTGATCTTTCCAAGCTTCGTCTGCTCATCAACTCGATGGGTGACGCCCAGTGCCGTCCGGCCTATCGCGAGCAGGTCAAGCAGTTCATCCTCGATCACGCCGACGAGATGTGCGATGAGTGCCGCGAGCGCGCCGAGCTCAACCCGCTGCGTGCCTTCGACTGCAAGAACGACCACTGCCGCGAGATCATGGCCGAGGCTCCGCTGATGGGTGACAACCTGTGCGATGAGTGCCGCGAGCACTACGAGCAGGTCAAGCGCTATCTGGATGCCGCCGGTATCGAGTATGTCGAGGATCCCACCTTGGTGCGCGGCCTGGACTACTACACCCGTACTGTCTTTGAGGTCGAGGCCCCTGGCGCCGGCGTCGGCTCCATCGGCGGCGGCGGCCGCTACGATGGCCTGGTCGAGCTCGAGGGTGGCAAGCCCACGGCGGGCGTCGGCTTTGCTGTCGGTTTTGAGCGCGCCCTGCTGGCCCTGCAGGCCTTTGGCAGCGATTTGGGTGCCGATGAGGCCCCGTGCGTCTATGTCGCCAACGCCGGCAAGGAGCTGCGTCAGAACGTCTTTGCCATTACGCAGGAGCTTCGCGCCGCAGGTATCGTGACCGAGGCCGACTATCAGGGTCGTTCGCTCAAGGCCCAGTTTAAGCAAGCCGATAAGGTAGGCGCCAAGCTCATCTTGGTCCTGGGTGGCGACGAGCTTGCCGCCGGCAAGGTCAAAGTGCGCGACATGCAGAGCCATGACGAGGTGCTCGCCGATCTGGACAACGTCGTCGAGGCGGTTCGCGAGCGCCTGTAGCGCATCTTTTTGAGCTTCGGGCCTGCTAACGTGCCCTGCTCATGGAGAGCGATTGTTACGGGGGTGTTTCGCTTTTATGCGAAATGCCCCCGTTTACGTATGCCGCCCACCGAGAAATACGACCATTTAGGGCAAAAACCTTTGCAATGCAGAAAATACTTTTGTGTGGTAAAGCGCAATCAGTGTCGAAAGTATTTCTCAAGCGCCTATAATGAATACCGCATGTTACGTGCATAGAAGGAGGAATGGGAGGAAACGTGGCTGAGAACCTAAGCAACCAGTCTGTACCCGAAGCCGCGGCGCGCGTCGCTGCCGTGGTCAACCGCCTCGTTAACCGAATCGGCTCGAATGCCGAGTCCAGGGAGCGTCTCGCCGAGATCGAGATCCCCGAGGAGCTGCGCGACAATCTGGCGCTGTTCTTGCGCCTGGAGCGCCGTGTGCTTAGCGAGTATGATCCCGAGATCGCGGACCTGTTCGACAAGATTTTGACAGCCGAGATTGTGGTCAATGCCGGCAACCCCGGTACCTGCGCTGCCGACGAAGCCGTCGACGAGCAGGGCGTGCCCACCGCCGACGAGCCCACTGCCGTGGCATTTCGTGAGGTCGTCGATTTGATCGACAGCCTGCCGCTCGATAAGCAGCAGGTCATCGTTCGCGCCTTTACGAGCTTTTTCCATCTGGCAAACCTGTCGGAGGAGAACTACCGTGTGGCGCAGCTGCGCGAGCGCGAGGCCGGTGCGTCGACCGATACCGAGGTCGATCCTGCCAACGAGCTTACCGTTGCCTATCACCAGCTGGTGAATGAGCTGGGTGTCGAGGGTGCCAACGAGCTGCTCGACAAGCTCGAGTTCCACCCTGTCTTTACCGCACATCCCACCGAGGCCCGTCGTAAGGCCGTCGAGGGCAAGATCCGCCGTATCTCCAACCTGCTGGAGGAGCGTCCGCGTCTGGGCGGCTCCGACCTGGTGGAGAACGAGCGCCATATGCTGCAGGAGATCGACGCCCTGGTGCGTACGAGTCCCATCGCGCTCAAGAAGCCCACGCCGGTCGAGGAAGCCGATACCATCATCGACATCTTCGATAACACGCTGTTCGACGTTATCCCCGTTATCTATCGTCGTTTTGACGATTGGGTGCTGGGCGACAAGGCCGGTACTGTGCCGCCGCTGTGCCCGGCGTTCTTCCATCCCGGCAGCTGGATCGGTTCCGACCGCGACGGTAACCCCAACGTCACCGCCAAGGTGAGCCGTGAGGTCGCCGCCAAGTACTTTACGCACATGGTGCTCAAGCTCGAGGACAAGTGCCGCCACATCGGCCGCAACCTCACGCTCGAGGCTACCTACAGCAAGCCGTCGGCCGAGCTCATTAACCTGTGGAACCATCAGGTCGAGATGAGCCCTCGTTACACGGCCCGCGCCGAGCTGATCTCCGAGCACGAGCCGCATCGCGCCGTCATGCTCGTCATGGCCGACCGCCTGAACGCCACCGTCCGTCGTATCACCGACACCATGTACCACAGCGCCGACGAGTTCCTGGATGACCTGCGCGTCGTCCAGCGTTCGCTGGCCGCCTGCGGTGCCGTCCGTGCTGCCTACGGCCCGGTCCAAACCATCATCTGGCAGGTCGAGTCCTTCGGCTTCCATATGGTCGAGATGGAGTTCCGTCAGCACTCCGTGGTGCATGCCCGCGCCCTTAAGGATATCCACGAGAACGGTATCCATGGCGACCTGCAGCCCATGACGCGCGAGGTCATCGATACCTTCCGCGCTATCGGCTCCATCCAAAAGCGCTACGGCAAGAAGATGGCGCACCGCTACATCATCTCGTTTACCAAGAGCGCTCAGCATGTGGCCGACGTCTTTGAGCTGGCGCACCTGTCCTTTGCACACGAGGAGGATGTCCCCGAGCTCGACGTGATCCCGTTGTTCGAGCAGCTCGAGGACCTCGAGGGCTGCGTCGACGTGCTCGATCAGATGCTTACGCTGCCCGTGGTGCAAAAGCGCCTTGCCCAGACCAACCGCCGCATGGAGGTCATGCTGGGCTATTCCGACTCTTCTAAGGATGCCGGTCCTACCACGGCCATGCTCGCGCTGCACTCCGCGCAGGAGCGCATCGCCAAGTGGGCAGAGAAGAACGATATCGACCTGGTGCTCATGCACGGTCGCGGCGGTGCCGTGGGCCGTGGCGGCGGCCCGGCCAACAAGGCCGTGCTGGCGCAGCCCAAGGGTTCGGTCAACTGCTTCTTTAAGCTTACCGAGCAGGGCGAAGTCATCTTTGCCCGTTACGGCAACCGCACGCTGGCTCAGCGCCATGTTGAGTCCGTTGCCGCCGCAACGCTTTTGCAGTCGGCCCCGAGTGTCGAGAAGACCAACACCGAGACCACGCAGAAGTTCTGGGATATGGCCGAGAAGCTCAACGCCGCAAGCCACGAGCGCTATCTGGACCTGCTGAACACCGAGGACTTTACACCGTGGTTCTCGACCGTGACGCCGTTGACCGAGGTCGGTCTGCTGCCGATCGGCTCGCGTCCCGCCAAGCGCGGCTTGGGTGCCAAGTCGCTCGACGACCTGCGTACCATTCCGTGGATCTTCAGCTGGAGCCAGGCGCGCATCAATCTGGCCGCTTGGTACGGCCTGGGTACCGCCTGCGAGCAGTTTGGCGATCTGGACCAGCTTAAGGCTGCCTACCAGGAGTGGCCGTTCTTCCGCACCTTTATCGACAACATCGAGATGTCGATCGCTAAGACCGACCAGCGCATCGCCAAGATGTATCTGCATCTGGGCGACCGCGATGATCTGTCCAAGAAGGTCTTTACCGAGATGCAGCTCACCCGTAAGTGGGTCCTTGCCATCGTCGGTGATGAGTGGCCGCTGCAGCGTCGTCGCGTGCTCGGCTGCGCCGTTCGCGTGCGTAACCCCTACGTCGACGCTCTGTCCATCGCCCAGGTCCGCGCCCTTCGCGAGGTGCGCATGAATCAGGACGAGATGGCCGAGGAGAAGAAGGCCGAGTACATGAGCCTGATTCTTTCGACTGTGACCGGCGTCTCGGCAGGACTGCAGAACACGGGGTAATCGATAGCCCTGTAGTCGTCCGGGCCCGCCATTAGTTTACTTTTAGGCACGTCCTCGGACATGCAAGAAGCCCTCGCTGCGCACTTCGTGCGGCGAGGGCTTCTTGCGTCCTGCGGAATGTGCCTAAAAGTAAACTAATGGCGGGCCCTGCGATGTTCGGTCTTCGGCGGATTACTGGCTGGGAAAAGCTGGCGCGCTTCGCGCGTTTTGGATGGGGTCTATCCCGGTGGCGCATTTGGCGCTTCTCGCCTTACGACTGTAGCGGCTGCGGTTCGGTTTGGGGTCGCGGCCGTTTTGTTGTGGGTCAAATATGAACGTTGTGTTAACGAGTCGGTGGACGGTGGTGTTTTTCGGTGAGCGGCGTATCCTTCCAACGGTTTATCTAGTGTGTCAGTTGAAAGGAAGAGGGCGCTCGTCATTGTTTGAATGTGAACTGCCGTTTGACCACAAGACGTTGCATCTGGAGCTCGAGGATAAGAACTTCGCGGGTGTGATGGAAGGTCATCAAAACGAGTTTAAGACTACGAAATCGCAGGAAGAGCTGGTAGAGGAGTCGCTTGCCAACCCTTATGGCTCGCCTTCGCTCGAGGAGCTTTGTGCTGGCAAGAAGGATATTGTCATTATTAGCTCCGATCATACGCGTCCCGTTCCCTCGCGTGTGACGATGCCTATTCTGCTGCATCACATCCATTCCGCTGCGCCCGAGGCTCGAGTTCGTATTTTGGTTGCTACGGGTATGCACCGTCCGTCGACGCATGAGGAGCTCGTCAACAAGTATGGCGAGGAGATCGTTGCCAACGAGGAAATCGTTATGCACGTCGCGACTGACGACAGCATGATGAAAAAGATCGGCACCCTGCCTTCTGGTGGCGAGTGCATCATCAACAAGATTGCGGCCGATTGCGATCTGCTGCTTGCCGAGGGCTTTATTGAGCCGCACTTCTTTGCCGGTTTCTCTGGCAGCCGTAAGTCCGTGCTGCCCGGTATCGCCAGCTACAAGACCATCATGTACAACCACAACGGTCAGTTTGTGAACGATTCCCATTCGCGCGCAGGCAACCTTTGCCACAATCACGTGAGCGAGGACATGTTTGCCGCTGCCGAGATGGCTCACCTTGCCTTTGTGCTGAACGTGGTGCTCAACGGCAAGCACGAGGTCATTGGCTCCTTCGCTGGCGACATCCATAAGGCACACGAGGCTGGCTGCGAGTTCGTGAAGAGCCTTGCCGGCGTTGAGCCCGTCGAGTGCGAGATTGCCATCACCACCAACGGCGGCTACCCGCTCGACCAGAACATCTACCAGGCCGTGAAGGGCATGTGCTCTGCCGAGGCCACGCTTCCCGAGGCCGGTGTGATCATCGATGTCGCCGGTTGTGCCGACGGTCACGGCGGCGAGGGCTTCTATCACAACATCGCCGACAACGACCCGGCGGAGTTTGAGCGCGCCTGCATCGATCGTCCCAAGGATGAGACCCTGCCCGATCAGTGGACGAGCCAGATCTTTGCCCGCATCCTGGCGCATCATCCTGTGATCATGGTTACCGACCTGTGCGATCACCAGATGATCAAGGATATGCACATGACGCCGGTCAACACCCTCGAGGAGGCGCTCAAGCTCGCCTTTGAGATGAAGGGTGCCGATGCCAAGGTGGCCGTCATTCCCGATGGCCTGGGCGTTGTTGTTGCGCAGCACTAGTGCGTGGCCCAAACGAATCGTTTATAACCGACAAGAAAGATAAGGTTTTATGCTTACCAAACTCCTCTGCGAATTCGGCGCAACGGCCCTCATGATCATCTTTGGCGTGGGCGTGCACTGCGATACCGTGCTCAAGGGCACCAAGTATCAGGGCTCCGGCCACATGTTTGCCATCACCACCTGGTCCTTTGGCATCTCGGTCTGCCTGTTTGTCTTTGGCGGTGCCGTGTGCATGAACCCCGCCATGGTGCTTGCCCAGTGCATCGTCGGCCTGGTGCCGTGGAGCAGCTGCATCCCCTTCATGATTGCCGATATGCTCGGCGGCTTTGTGGGCGCTGTAATCGCTTGGCTTATGTATGCCGATGAGTTCAAGGCTTCCGAGGGCGTCGTCGACCCCATTGCCCAGCGCAACATTTTCTCGACCAACCCCACCACCGAGGGTACGAACTATGCCCGTAACTTCTTCTGCGAGGCTATCTGCACCTTTGTGTTCATCAGCGCCATCCTTGCTGCTGCTAGCCGCGCTGGCGAGAACGTCCTGATGCTCGCCATCTGCGTTGGCCTGATCGTTTGGGCTGTTGGCATGGGCATGGGCGGCATCACCGGCTTCGCCATGAACCAGGCTCGTGACCTTGGTCCTCGTATGGCCTATCAGGTGCTGCCGATCAAGAATAAGGCCGACAACAACTGGAAGTATGGCCTGCTTGTTCCTGGCATCGCTCCGTTTGTCGGTGCCGCTCTGGCCGCGCTGTTTGTGCATGGTTTCTTGGGCATGTTCTAGTCTGAGGCTACATAGTTGTCCGCTGGCCGCATGGGGTAACTTCCCAGCGCGTCCTCGGACATGAAAGAACCCCCGCTGCGCACTTCGTGCGGCGGGGGTTCTTTCGTCCTGCGGAATGCGCTGGGAAGTTACCCCATGCGGACAGCTGCGGGATCTTGGCCGCGTTGGAACAAGCAGCCCAACATATAAATCTGAATTTGGATTTGGATGGGAGGGGCTTGTTGCTGTTGGGGGCGGTGAAGCGCGAGTGACACTTTGGGATGCGTGGCGCCCTGGGTTGGGGCGATGCTTTGGGATGAGGTTCTTACTTAGCTGAAGAGGGGTTTTATGGCTGATAGGTAGTCTTTGGCTACGTCGGCTTTGGCTGCTTGGAAGTTGTGCCAGGCCCACCATTGGACGGTTGCTACGAAGCTTGAGGCTATGTGGTGTAGTAGGAAACTGCGGTCCATGGTGCCGGCGGGGCCTGAGGGGTCGACGGGCACGGTTTCGGCTGCTCGCGACATGATGGTCTTGCGTAAGCAGTCGGCGAAGACGCGTGAGCCGGCGCCAGCTACCAGCGCTCGGACGCCTTGGCGACGTTCCCAGAGGTTGTTGAGGATATGCTCGACTTGTACGAGCGGATCATCGAGCGGTGTGCCATCGTCGTCGAGGGCGTGGGTGCAGATGTCGCTCACGAGTTCGGACAGTAGGTCATCTTTGCTCTTGAAGAGGCCGTAGAATGTCGCGCGGCCTACATGAGCACGCGCGATGATGTCGCCGACGGTGATCTTGCCGTAGTCCTCCTCGCGAAGGAGCTCGGAAAATGCTGCGACGATGGCGGCGCGGCTTTTGGTTTTGCGGGCATCCATGGCTATGCGTCCGCGTGAACGAGCAGGCAGCGGAGCGTACCGGAGCAACCCTCGTAGGGACGCTTGCCGGCGCCGTAGCCGACGGCTTCGATGCGGTAGCGTGAGGGCAGCTGGTCGGACGTACGCAGCGCGGTGACGATGGCGGCGCCCGTCGGCGTCACGAGCTCGCCGGCGACCGGTGCAGGCGAGAGGGCGATATTGCCCGCCTGACACAGGTTGACGACAGCGGGGACGGGAATGGGCATGGGGCCGTGGGCGCAACGGATGGTTCCGTGGCCCTCGGAGAGCGACTCGACCACGATATCCTCAATACCCAGATCGTCGAGGCAGATGGCGACAGAGCAGACGTCGACGATGGAGTCGACGGCGCCCACCTCGTGAAACAGGACGGTGTCGGGCGTTTTGCCGTGAGCCTTTGCCTCGGCATCAGCGAGTACGGAAAAAATGGCGAGGGCACGACGCTTGGCACCATCGCTTAGCCGTGAGCCATCGATGATGGCAGTGACATCCGCCAAAGAACGGTGGTGATGGTGGTGGGCGTGATGGTGACCCTCGTGGCCATGACCGTGGGCCTCATGGTCATGCTCGTGGCAGTGCTCGTGTTCGTGCTCGCCATGGTCATGATGGTGGTGCTCATGCTCGTGCGTGTGCTCGGCAGCTGCTTCGTTGCCGTAGAGCCAGACCATATCGTGATCGTGGTTCTCGAGCTCCTCTGCAAGCTGGACGTCGAAATCGCAGGCGTCGATGCCATGCTTGTTTGCACGCGTGACGGCAATCTCAAAGCCGTCGACCGGCAGCGCGGCGAGCTGTTCGCGCAGGTGCTCCTCGCT
Organism: uncultured Collinsella sp.; assembly: GCA_958352845.1. GTDB lineage: Bacteria > Actinomycetota > Coriobacteriia > Coriobacteriales > Coriobacteriaceae > Collinsella. The sequence continues at coordinate 32,943 of CATWQC010000015.1, read as the reverse complement.
GGCGCCCAGGTCGAGCAGGGCCGCGACGGTCATGTCGCCGCTGATGCCCGAGGTGCCGTCGATGATAAGCGTGTGCTGATGGTTGGACATGAAATGCTCCTTAACGGGCGCGAGGTGTGCCGGCGCTCAGATGATTGATAAGACTTGCCTGGTAGGCGGCGCCAAAGCCGTTGTCGATATTGACGACCGAAACGCCGCTGGCGCAGGAGTTGAGCATGGCGAGCAGCGCGGCTACGCCACCAAAACTTGCGCCGTAGCCCACGCTGGTGGGAACGGCGATGACCGGACAGCTCACCAGACCGCCGATAACGCTCGCCAGTGCGCCTTCCATGCCGGCGATGGCGATGACCACCTGTGCCTGGGCAAGTTCCTCGGCATGTGCGAGCAGGCGGTGCAGGCCGGCGACGCCTACGTCGTAGAGGCGATCGACCTCGTTGCCGTAGAACTCGGCCGTCAATGCGGCTTCCTCGGCGACGGGCAGGTCGCTCGTACCGGCGCAGGCGACGACGATGCGTCCGTTGCCAGTGGGGGAGGGCTTGCCTCCCACGAGGGCGAGCTGTGCGTCCGGGACATATCCCAGGTCGATGCCGTTGTCGAGGAGCTCCGAGGTGCGGTCTGCCTTTTCGGCGTCCAGGCGCGTGACCAGGATGCGCTCCTGGCCGGCATCGTGCAGCGCTTCGATAATGGCGGCAATCTGCTCGGCGGTTTTACCGGCGCCGTAGACAACCTCGCCGACTCCCTGGCGCACCCCGCGCGAAAGATCGAGCTGCGCAAAACCCAGATCGGCGGTTGGCGCCGTCTGGATGCGCGTAAGCGCGTCGGCAGGGGCGACTGATCCGCCGGCAACATCGCTCAGCAGCTGCTCAAGATCTCGCTTATCCATATATGTTCCCTTCGACGGCGCAAAGTCTAGCACTCAAAAGGTATTTTTTCCGAACACTAAGACAAAATTGTTCGGAAACTATAGGACAGACTGATTCAATTGTTAGACGGATCGGCTAGTCGCGCAGGATGATGTCCATGGCGAGCATCAGGTTGCGCTCGTCGATGGCAAACGGGGCGGCTTCGCGCGTCTTGGGCTTGGCGCAAAACGCGATGCCCGTACCCGCGGCCTGAATCATGGGGATGTCGTTGGCGCCGTCGCCGATCGCGACGGTGTGGGCCATGTCGACACCGCACTCAACTGCCCAATCCAGCAGCTGGATGAGCTTGGATTCCTTGGTCACAATGTCTGCCGCCAGCTTGCCGGTGAGCTTGCCGTCCACGACCTCCAGGCGGTTAGCGAGGCAAAAGTCGATGCCCGCGGCGGCCACGATCTTGTCGGCGACCTCGTGGAAGCCGCCGCTTACCACGCCAACCTTCCAGCCCTTGCTGTGTGCCGAGCGCACAAGCTCCAGCGCGCCGGGGGTAAACGTCACGCGCGCAAAGGTGCGCTCGAATACGCTCTCGTCCAGGCCGGCGAGCAGCCCCACGCGTTCCTCGAGCGCTTGCTTAAAGTCTAGCTCGCCGCGCATGGCGCGCTCGGTGATCTGTGCCACCTGCTCGCCCACGCCGGCCTCTTCGCCCAACAGGTCGATGACCTCTTGGTTGATGAGCGTGGAGTCGATATCCATAACGATGAGGCGTGCGGTCATGACGGGCCTTTCCGAGTGCAGTTGTATTGGGGTACATTGTCGCACGCGGCGCGCCTTGGCGACGGCCACGGTGCGTCAATTGTTTCGTCTCCGTCAAGTCTTTGGGCAAGAGCTACTTTTTCGCGGCACATCGACGCGGGTGCGATAAGATAGAACGCCATGTCTGGCTGCGCGGTTTACGCAGGCTGGGCAAATCTGTACGACGCCGCCCGGAACGACACGGGGCGGCACAGATCCATAAAGGAGGATCACTGGTATGAGCCAGACCCGTCCCATCGATGAGCATTCCATGCACACCCGTACCTGCGGCGAGCTTCGCTTCGAGAACGTGGGCGAAGAGGTCACCCTCACCGGTTGGGTGAGCCGTCGCCGCGATCACGGCGGCCTTATCTTCTGCGACCTTCGCGACCGCGAGGGCATCACGCAGCTCACCTTCGACCCCGAGCACTCCGACGGCGATGCCTTTAAGATCGCCGAGACCATGCGTCCCGAGTGGCCCATCAAGATCCACGGCGTCGTGCGCGCTCGTGGCGAGGAGACCACCAACACCAAGCTCGCGACCGGCGAGATCGAGGTCCTGACCGACCACGCCGAGGTACTCAATACGTCCGTCACCCCGCCGTTCCAGATCGAGGACGGCATCGAGACCAGCGAGGACACCCGCCTGCGCTATCGCTATCTGGACCTCCGTCGTCCCGAAATGATGGCCAACCTCAAGCTGCGCTCCGACTTCACCTTTGCCATTCGCGAGGCACTGCACAACCGTGAGTTCATGGAGGTCGAGACGCCCTCCCTGTTCAAGTCCACGCCCGAGGGCGCCCGCGACTTCATCGTCCCCAGCCGCATCCAGCCGGGTAACTTCTACGCCCTGCCGCAGTCCCCGCAGCTCCTGAAGCAGCTGCTCATGGTCGGTGGTGTCGAGCGCTACTACCAGGTTGCCAAGTGCTTCCGCGACGAGGACCTGCGTGCCGACCGCCAGCCCGAGTTCACTCAGGTCGATATCGAGATGTCCTTCGTGGACCAGAACGATGTCATGAGCGCGCTCGAGGAGGTCCTGGCCGATGCCTTCGGCCGCATGGGTGTCGAGATGCCCACGCCGCTGCGTCGCATGGACTACTGGGAGGCCATGGACACCTATGGCTCCGACAAGCCCGATACCCGCTATGGCATGCACCTGGTCGACCTGACCGACATCTTCGCCCACTCCAAGTTCAAGGTCTTTGCGACTGCCGCAAACGAGGAGGGCTCTGTCGTCAAGGCCATCAACGCCAAGGGCGCCGGTGCCTGGGCACGTGCCAAGATCGATAAGCTCGCCGGCGTGGCCTCCACGTTTGGCGCCAAGGGTCTGGCTTGGATCGCCTTCCGCGAGGACGGCTCTATCAACAGCCCCATCGTCAAGTTCTTCTCGGACGAGGAGATGGCGGCTCTGCGCGAGCGCATGGACGTCGAGCCCGGCGACCTTGTGATGTTCGCCGCCGGCCCGCGCCTGCTCTCTGACGAGATCCTGGGCGGCATGCGTTCCCACATGGCCAATGCGCTCGAGATCAAGCGCGAGGGTCACGACTTCCTGTGGGTCGTCAACTTCCCGCTGTTCCATTGGGATGAGGACCGCAAGGCTTACGCTGCCGAGCACCAGCCCTTTACCCTGCCGACCGAGACCGACATCGCCAAGATCGAGGCCGACCCGTTGGCAGCCGGTTCTTGCACCTACGACTTTGTCATGGACGGCTTTGAGGCCGGCGGCGGCGGTATGCGTATCCACAACGCCGAGATGCAGATGTCCATGCTCAAGCTCCTGGGCTTTACCGAGGAGCGCGCCGAGTCGCAGTTTGGCTTCCTCATGGAGGCCCTCAAGTTTGGTGCGCCCCCGATGGGCGGTTTCGCTTTGGGCCTGGACCGCGTGTGCATGCTGCTTACCGGCTCCGACTCCATCCGCGACGTCATGGCGTTCCCCAAGACGGCCAGCGGCTCCGACCTCATGTCGGGTGCCCCGAGTACCGTTAGTGGCGCCCAGCTCAAGGACGTCAGCCTGCGCCTGATGTAGGCGAGCGGCTACATCTTGCTTGCAACGAGGGAAGGACGTGTGTCTTCCCTCGTTTTTTATGTCGTGACGTCATGGTTTGGAGGCTTGCCGTCGTGCGCCGGGTAGCGCGCACAGTCGTGGTGTAAGAAGCAAGGGAGGGCCATCGCCTAGAATCGTCAGTGCCTAGATATTCGACGAAAGGAAAGACGATGGCCCACAGCGACATTCTATCCCAGCCGGACCGGGGGCTCGGCCTCGACCGGCCCCAGACCGAGGCCCTGCTCGCGCTGTTCTCGCGGTGCGACGACCTGAGGGAGTTCGGCAGGGAGGTGATCCAGTCCGTGGTCAACGCCCTGATGGACTCCCAGGCGCAGGAGGCCTGCGGCGCGCCCCGCGGCTCCAGGTCGCCCGAGCGCGTCAACAGCAGGAACGGCTACCGCGAGAGGTCCCTGTCGACCTCCCTCGGCGACCTCGAGCTGCGGGTCCCCAAGCTGCGCGAGGGGACCTACTTCCCCGAGGGCATACTCGAGCGCTACACGCGCGTCGAGGCGTCCATGGTCGCGCTCGTGCGCGAGATGTACGTCGCTGGCGTGAGCACCCGCAAGGTCGGGCTCGTCGCCGAGGAGCTCGGCGTCTCGTCGCTGTCCAGCTCCGAGGTGTCGGCGCTGTGCGCCGGGCTGGACGAGGAGGCCGAGGCGTTCAGGACCCGGCCGATCGAGGGCGAGCACCCCTACGTGTGGCTCGACGCGACCTACATGAAGTGCAGGACCGGCGGGCGCTACGCGAGCGTCGCGCTCGTCACGGCGATCGGCATGTCGTCCTCCGGGCACAAGGAGTTCCTCGGCTGCGCCTGCTTCGACAGCGAGAGCGAGGCCGCCTGGTCCGAGTTCCTCGGCTCCCTCAGGGACAGGGGCCTGCGCGGCGTGAGGCTCGCGGTGTCCGACGCCCACGCGGGGCTCGTCGCCGCCGTCTCCAGGGTCCTGCCGGGCTGCTCCTGGCAGCGGTGCCTGACGCACCTCCAGCGCGACATCAGGGGCCACGTCCACAGCCTCGCCGGCCAGGCGCTCGCCGCCGACCTGGTCCGGGCGTGCGCGGGGCAGGCCGACGCCGACGTCGCCCGCGCGGCGTGGGACCTGGCGGCGCCCAGGGTGCGCGCCCTCTCCCGCGCGGCCGGCGACGTCTTCGAGGGCGCGAGGGAGGACGCGCTCGCCTTCATGTCCTTCCCCCGCGAGCACTGGCAGAAGATCAGGACGAACAACGTGCAGGAGCGCGCGAACCGCGAGATCAAGAGGAGGTACCGCTCGGTGCAGTCGTTCCCCTCCGAGGCGTCCATGATGCGGCTCGTGTGCGCGGTGCTCGCCGGAGAGGAGGGCAGGTGGGCCGCCCACCGGGTCGCCGCGCCCGAGTCGGCCGCCCGCGCGTCCGCCCCGGCCCCGGCCCCGGAACCGCTCGAGGGCGAGAGGCTCGAGGCGGTCAGGCTGGCCGCGCACGAGGTCATAAGGGAGGTCCTTGACCGCCACGGCGTTGCGGAATAGCCTTAGGCGCAGGGGGCGCTGACGCGGCCCCCCCTCTTACACCACAAAAATTCGCGCGATCGTGCGCCGGGAAACTACAACCCGGAATCTGCGTCCAGAAGGGGTCGCGCTTTCCCAAAGGGGGTCCTCTGGGAAAGCGCGACCCAGTATTCGGCAAAATAATGGGGCACAGTTTCCGGTTGAGCTGTCTAACGGAAACTGTGCCCCAGAATGAGCGCTCAAATGGGGCAGGCTTTCCGCAACAACTGTCTGGCGGAAAGCCTGCCCCCAGTTTCTTATAGCGAGTCTCTCTGGATCAGCTGCATGTGCATCACGGAGGTGGTGGGCTCGGCACCCTTGATCATGTCGAGCGCAATGTTGGCGGCCATGTGTCCTTCTTCGCGCAGGGGCTGGCGGACGGTCGTGAGCGCGGGGACGCAGCGCGCCGCAATCTCGTGATCGTCGAAGCCGACGACAGAAACGTCCGCAGGAACGGATAGGCCTGCCTCGTTGAGTGCGGTGATGACGCCAGCCGCGATACGGTCCGATCCGCAGAGCACGCCATCGAAAGCAATCTCGCGCGCGAGGATCTGGTGCATGGCCTGATAGCCGTCTCCGCTGTTCCAGCCGGTATAGATAACGTTTGCGTCTGGGAGGTCTTCGCCCAAGACGGCGCGGTAGCCGCGCAGGCGGTCGGCAACAGCGGGGTTGTCTTGCGGTCCCAACACGGCGACGATATCTTTGCGCCCGCGATCCTTCATGGCGAGTGCCGCAAAATGTCCGCCCTCTTCGTCGTCAGAGTAGACCGTCGAGAACACATCGCGATAGGGGTGGCCCTCGAGCTGGCCGCACAACACGGTGGGTACGCCCAGCTCGCGCAGCACCTCGAGCAGCTCGCTGCCTTTGTAGGGAGAGACGTCGATCACGGCGTCGAACGAGCGGCGCTCAAAGTGCTCGCGTGCGCGGTTGCGCTCATGCGTAGAAGACGCCTGCAAGATAACGGGCAGATAGGACGACTCCGACAGTTCCTCGGTAATGCCGCTCAAAAACTCGCTATAGGTGGGGTCGCTGAAGAGTTCACTCAGAGGCTCGGTCACGAGCACGGCGATGATTTCCGTGCGCCCGACAGCGAGCGCTCGGCCACGAGCGTTGGGGACAAAATTGACTTCCTTGGCCGCCGCGCGGACGCGCTTTTTGGTTTCCTCGCTAATGCGGGGCGAATCGTTGAGGGCGCGCGATGCCGTGGAGCGCGACACGCCGGCAGCTGCGGCAACCTCGGCAAGCGTAGGTGCGGTGCGAACTGGTTGGGTCATGGCGTCTCCTGGAAAATGCGGTCGATGTTGTCACTGATACGGGCTAGTGCGAATACAGCTTACTATATATAGTGCGCCTGAACAGCGTTCATGATATCCGGTGACCGGTGTCGTTTTGCAACCAAGCCGGAATCGAATACGTCTCGTGTGGGTGAGATATCAGCGGGCGTGGAGGTTGCCTACGAGCTTAAGAACGATGTCTTGCGCTGAGTTTCGATACTCAGGGTGACATAAGTGTTGCGATTGTACAACCGGTTGCACCGTTAACCCGGCCAAATCGACCGTTCAGCGGACAACCGGTTGCACAGTTTTTTACATCGCCCGTAAGATAAGGACAACCGGTTGCACAAGAATCACTACGATGACGAAGGAGCATCACCATGGACGCCATTAACGATTGGGAAAACCAAGCGCTCACCCACAGGAACCGCCTGGCACCCCATGCGTACTTTATGGGTTACGAGACCGCCGATCTCGCTGCAACGTACAGCCGCGAGCTGTCGCGCGGGTTTGTCCAGCTGTCCGGCTCGTGGCAGTTCCGCCTCTTTGAGGGCCCCGCTGCCGTCTCCAACGAGGAACTCTCCACGTACAAGCCCGAGTGGGATCACGTGGAGGTTCCGCACCTGTGGCAGGTGGACGGCTATGGCAATCTTGCCTATACCGACGAGGGTTTCCCGTTCCCGGTGGACCAGCCGTTCGTTCCCTCCGACGACCCCACGGGCGTCTACCAGCGCATCGTCAATCTTCCCGCTGTTCCCGCCGGCGCTCGCGAGATCATTCGCTTCGACGGCATCGAGAGCTATGGCGAGCTGTACGTCAACGGCCAGTTTATCGGCATGACCAAGGGCTCGCGCCTGTCTGCCGAGTTCGACGTGACCGACGCGCTCGTCGAGGGCGACAACCTGTTTGCGGTCAAGGTCCTGCAGTACAGCGATGGCAGCTATATCGAGGACCAGGATATGTGGTGGGCCTCGGGCATTTTCCGCGATGTGTACCTTGTGCAGCGTCCCGCCGCGCACCTGGTCGACTTTAGGTTTCGCACGCACCGCGAGGGCGATACCGCTCTGATTACGCTCGATACGGTTGCCGAGGGCTCTTCCCGCGTTGTGTTTACGCTCAGCGATGGCGAGAACGTGGTGGCTGCGGGCGAGTGCGTCGACGGCCATGCCGAGTGCGGCGTGACCGATGCCCACTTCTGGAATCCCGAGGACCCCTTCCTCTACGACCTTACGTTTGAGGTCTACGACGGTGACCAGGTCAGCGAGTACGTCCCGCATCGCCAGGGTCTTGCCGAGGTGACGGTCGAGGGCAATCATATCTACCTCAACGGCACTTACTTTAAGATGCATGGCGTCAACCGCCACGATCACGACGATCACAAGGGCCGCGCCGTGGGCCTCGATCGCATGCGCCGCGACCTGGAGCTCATGAAGCAGCACAACATCAACGCGGTGCGCACGTCCCACTACGCCAACGACCCGCGCTTTTACGAGCTGTGCGACGAGTATGGCATCATGCTGGTCGCCGAGACCGATATGGAGAGCCACGGCTTCGAGAATATCGGCAATATCGCCCTGGTCACCGACGACCCGGCATGGGAGCCGGCTTACGTCGACCGCATTGAGCGCCTGGTGATGCAGGAGCGCAATCACGCCTGCATCATTATGTGGTCGATGGGCAACGAGAGCGGCTATGGCTGCAACATCCGCGCGATGTACGCCAAGGCTCACGAGCTCGATGGTCGTCCGGTCCATTACGAGGAGGATCGCAACGCCGATACCGTCGACGTTATCTCCACCATGTACTCCCGCGTGTCGCAGATGAACGACTTTGGTGAGCATCCATTCCCCAAGCCGCGCATCAACTGCGAGTACGGTCACTCCATGGGCAACGGCCCCGGAGGCCTGTCCGAGTATCAGGAGGTCTTCGATCGCTGGGATTGCATCCAAGGCCAGTTTATCTGGGAATGGTGCGACCACGGTCTGGCTGCTGTGACCGAGGACGGCATTGCCTACGATATGTATGGCGGCGACAACGGCGATTACCCCAACAACAGCAACTTCTGCATCGATGGCATGGTGTTCCCCTGGCAGCAGCCGAGCCCGGGCCTTACCGAGTACGGCCAGGTCATCTGCCCGGTTCGCATGGCTTATGACGCCGAGGCGGGCGAGCTGACTGTCACCAACAAGCGCTGGTTTACCACCCTCGAGGATGTTTGCCTGTCGGCGGAGACCCTGGTGGACGGCGACGTGGTCTGCCGCAAGACGCTCATGCCCGGTGCGGTTGCCCCCGGCGAGTCCGTCCAGCTTCCGCTGGTGATTCGCGAGGCCGCGGTAGGCGAGACCCTGCTGACCGTGCGCGCCTACACCATGGCCGCTCACGTCTGGTGCGAGCCGATGTTCCAGCTGGGTGCAAGCCAGTTTGCCATCGCAAACCATCCGGCGCCGGCCATCGCCGCCCCAGCTCGTCCTGAGCTTACGGTCGAGGAGACCGAGCAGGAGATTCGCATTCACTCCCTCAACGGCGAGCTGACCTTCAGCAAGGTAAACGGCACCGTGAGCAAGTGGAAGGCATCCGGCCGTGACGTCATGGCCTCTGGTCCCCAGGTTGGTTTTTGGCATCCGCTCGTCGATAACCACGCTCAGGAGTACGACTCCCTGTGGAAGGATAACTTCATCGATGTAATGCAGACGTCCACCCGCAAGGTTTCTTGGAAGCAGGACGGCAATGCGGTCGTCGTTACCGTGAGCCAGCGTATCGCTCCTCCCGTCCGCGCGTTCGGCATGCGCGTCGAGCTCGTCTATACCGTGCTTCCGAGTGGCCGCGTCGACCTCAAGGTTTCCGGCGAGCCCTACGGCGACTATTCGGACATTATCCCGCGCATCGGCATCTCCTTCGAGGTTCCCGGTTGTGATCGTGCCGTCGAGTGGTATGGCCACGGCCCGGGCGAGAACTATCCGGACTCGCTGCGCGCCAACCCGGTCGGTCATTACCGCACTACGGTCGACGACATGTTCACGCCCTACGTTATGCCCCAGGACTGCGCCAACCGCGAGGGTACCCGCTGGGTCGCCCTGCGCTCCAGCCACGGTGACGGTCTGGTCGTGACGCGTCCGAGCGACGCCGCTTCCAATCCGTTCTCGTTCTCCGCATGGCCCTATAGCTGCGAGGCTATCGATAACGCCAAGCATGTCTACGATCTTGTCCCGGGCGAAACGGTTACGGTCAACATCAACGACCAGCTGCTCGGCCTTGGCTCGAACTCTTGGGGTTCCGAGGTGCTCGATTCCTATCGCACCCGTTTTGAGAGCTTCAGCTTTGAGGTGTCCCTGCGACCGCTGACGTCTGCCGATCTGGCTCAGGCGCTGGCACCCATTAAGGAGGCATAAGTCATGCATATCTTTAACTCGCGTGCCGATTTCGACGCCCAGATGAAGTCCGTCAAGAAGTGGATGCGTACCGGTCAGGCACTCGACGGCGTTTCTGAACTGCAGCACGATGTGGCGTACTCTATCGGCGACTCGCTGGTGTATTGGTGGGTGAACGCCCACGAGGCGGCTACTGCCGATCTGGTCGGTCACCGTCGCTACCATGCCGTGCTCGCCCCGCTCGACGGCAATCTGACCGTTGAGGTGGCTTCCAAGGCCGATCTTACCTGTACGCGCGCCTACAGCGATATCGATGATCGCGAGCGCTTTGAGGGTACGGGGGAGACCGTGACGATTCCCGCCGGCGGCGTTGCCGTCGTCGAAATTGACGAGGCCTACCGTGTCGTGGCCGATGCCGCGGATCCCCGCGTCGTGGTACTGCACGTGACAGTCGAAGGTTATTCCTTCCCCAACAAGTAGTATTCGTCCGCCTGGACGTTTGCTTCGCGCCGTTAAGGGGGATGGCTTTGTTGACTCCCTTTTCCCCATTCCCCTTAGCAGGTGCGCCGTCCGTGTTTGCACTTGCAGCTCGGACGGTTTTAGATGACATTTAACAGATGATTGGGAGGGCTTATGAGCTCTGAAAAACGAGGAACGATTGGTTCGTTCGCTCTGCTGGGCATGACGGTCGCCGCCGTGTTCGGTATCAAGAACATCATCAACAACAACGCGGCCATCGGCTTGGCAGCTGCGCCGTCGTTCTTCTTCGCCACGCTTTTGTACTTTGTCCCCTATACCCTGGTTACCGCCGAGTTCGTCGGCCTCAACAAGGACTCCGAGTCTGGCGTGTACGCATGGGTTAAGACCTCGATGGGTGGTCGCTGGGCGTTCCTGACGGCATTTAGCTACTGGTTTGTTAACCTGTTCTTCTTTGCGTCCGTCCTGCCCAACGTCATCATCTACGCGAGCTACGTGTTCTTTGGTGCCAACGCCGAGCTTTCGCAGCTGTGGATCACCATTATCGAGATCGTCGTCTTTGCTATCGCCACGTGGGTTTCGACCAAGGGCGCTAAGTGGATCGGCTCCATTTCCTCCTTCGGTTCGACCGCGGCTCTCGGCCTGACCGCCGTGTTCATCCTGCTGTCCCTGGCTGCTGCCTTTGGCGGCGTTGAGTTCGCTACGGCTCCTACTCCCGCTAACATGGCTCCCGACATGAGCAACTTCGCAACTGCGTGGGGCTTCTTCGGTACGCTTGCCTGGATCATCCAGGGCGTTGGCGGCGCTGAGTCTGTCGGCGTGTTCCTTAACGACCTTAAGGGTGGCGTCAAGGCCTTCGTGCGCACCGTCGTTATCGCCGGCCTGACCATCGGCCTTCTGTATGCAGGCGCTTCGCTGCTGGTTAACCTGTTCATCCCCGAGGGCGGCGTTGCCATCTCCACCGGTATCTTCGACGTATTCGGCGCTGTCTTTGCCCACTTTGGCATTCCCATGGAAGTGTCTACGCGCGCCATCGGCTTGATCCTTCTCGCCGCCACGCTGGGCTCCCTCATGATGTGGACCTCCGCTCCCATCAAGGTGTTCTTCACCGAGATCCCCAAGGGCGTCTTTGGTAGCAAGATCGTCGAGCTCAACGAGCACGGCATTCCTGCCCGCGCTGCCTGGCTGCAGTTCGCCATCGTCGTCCCCATCCTGATCATCCCGGCCCTGGGCTCCGGTAACCTCGACGACCTGCTCATGATCGTCACCAACATGACGGCTGCCACCGCTCTGCTCCCGCCGCTGCTGATCTTGCTTGCCTACTTTATGTTGCGCAAGAACTTCGACGCTGCTCCCCGTGGCTTCCGCATGGGTTCGCGCACCTTTGGCCTGGTCATTGCTGCATTCCTGCTTGTGGTCTTCTGCTTCGTGCTTATCTGCGGCACCATTCCGCTCGATCAGCCTCTGTGGCTGACGCTGGTCTACAACGTCGGCGGCGTGGTTGTCTTCCTGGGCCTTGCCGTGATGTGGTACAACCGCTACATCAACCGCCTGCGCGAAACCGATCCCGAGGCTGCTGAGAACGAGCTTCGCCCCTCCGTCCTCGACATGATGGAGTAGCGGCTAGGATTAATCTACGGCTGTGGAATAAATCGATTCCCTTTCCTAAGGAGGGGCCTTACGAGGCCCCTCCTTTTGTGTTTTGGGACATGGATTTTGGACCCTGTGGGCAAAAATGCCAAATATGAGTACTGTTGCAAAAGAGGTGTCATATTTTTTGGCCTGTTCTGAGCGAAAATGGGCTCAAAATCAATCTATCTAACCCCCCTTAAAGGGCGTTTGACGGCTTTCAACCTCTTCGAATCGCTCAAAGTAGGCAATTTGCTCTCGATTTTGCTGCTACTAAATTGGTGACAGTACTCATATTTGCCACTTTTTGACCACGGGGTATCCGGAGGGGTCCTCGACAAGCATCTAACGCTACAATAACTACCACGTGGCTGGGTTTGCCGGCCGAATGTGCGATGTCGTGGGAGGGGACATGGTCGAGTTTACAAAGACGATTAAAGATCCGTTGGGATTACATGCCCGCCCGGTTGCGCTGCTCTATGACATCATTGCCAAGCATCGTAGCGACGTGTCAGTCAGCATCGGCGATCGCCACACGGATGGCCGCGATGTCATGGGACTCATGGCTCTCTACGGCGAGTGCGGCGAGGACATCATCTTCCGCGTTTCGGGCGTAGACGAGGCTTCCTGCGTTACGTCGATCAGAAACCTCTCGCTTTAAGCATGACAGGGCGTGGTAAAGGATGGTCCTTTGCCGCGCCCTTTTGTTTCGTATGGGAAACTTTTTCGAAATCTGAATGGGGACCCTTTCCAAAAAGTTAACCACGTGCTAGTTTACTATAGCGAACATAGACGTGGTTAACTTTTAACGCGTCGATGTTGAGGACGAACTGACGTTAGGAGCCACTCATGTCTTGCGGACCGCAGATGCCGGCCATGCCGCTTTCGATGGTGAAAGCGGGCGAAACCGTGCGCGTGTCTCGTGTAAAGGGCAATGAGGATATGAAGCACCACCTCAAGGACCTCGGCTTTGTCGAGGGCAACGAAATCCACGTGGTGAGCTCGAGTGGCGCCAATATCATCGTCACTGTGCTGGGCGCACGCTTTGGTATCGATTCCAAGGTTGCCATGCACATCATGACCGTCGGTTAGTCTGCAGCATTTCATAAAAACCGAAAGGGGGACAAGAGGATGAAGACGTTGGGTGACGTTAAGGTGGGCGAGAGCTCTACCATCGTCAAGCTTCACGGTGAGGGTGCGCTTCGCCGCCACCTTATGGACCTGGGGCTCATCAAGGGCACTTCGTTCAAGGTCGTAAAGGTTGCACCGCTCGGTGATCCGGTCGAGATCAACGTGCGCGGCTACGAGCTTTCCATCCGCAAGGAGGAGGCCGCCGTCGTCGAGGTCCAGTAAGGACTCGCGGCGCATATTTCTGCAGATAAAGTTAGGTATTTCTAACTTAATGCTGCAATTTTAAGCACATTATCCAGCCTGCGCGGAGAAAGCAGCACAGGCACACAAGGAAGAAGGATTGAATGGCGGATTCTCAGATCCATGTCGCGCTGGCGGGTAACCCCAACTGCGGCAAGACCACGCTTTTCAACCTGATCACCGGCGCCAACGGCTACGTTGGCAACTGGCCCGGCGTCACGGTTGAGAAAAAGGAAGCCAAGCTCCTAAGCGACAAGAACGTTACCATCACGGACCTCCCTGGCATCTACTCGCTTTCCCCCTACAGCCCCGAGGAGCAATGCTCGCGCGATTACCTCATGAGCGGCGAGCCCGATGTGGTCGTCCAGGTTGTCGACGCCACCAACCTCGAGCGCAACCTGTACCTGGCGCTTCAGGTTATCGAGACCGGCCTGCCCGTGGTCGTTGCCCTCAACATGGCCGACCTGGTCGAGAAGAACGGCGATAAGATCGACACGGACAAGCTCTCCAAGAAGCTCGGCTGCCCGGTCATGATGATCTCGGCTCTTAAGAACAAGGGCATCAAGGAGCTCTTCGAGCAGGTCAAGAAGTCCGCTGCTTCTAAGGGCCAGGTGCCGGAGCACAAGTTCGATTCCTCCATCGAGGACGTTCTGGACCACATCGAGAACAATCTGCCGGCAAGCGTTCCCGCCAAAAAGCGTCGCTACTACGCCGTCAAGCTGTTCGAGCGCGACGCGGACGCCTGCAAGCTCATCAACCTCACCAAGGAGAAGGCCGCTCGCGTGGAGCAGCTGGTCGCCCAGTGCGAGCAGGACTGCGACGACGACGCCGAGTCCATCATCACCGGCGAGCGTTACGGCGTGATTGCCCACATCATTGACGAGTGCCTCACCAAGGCTCCGGCAAAGATGAGCACCTCCGAGAAGATCGACCGCGTGGTTACCAACCGTATCCTGGGCCTGCCGATCTTTGTGGTCATCATGTTCTGCGTGTACTACATCGCCGTTTCTACCTTGGGCGGCACGGTGACCGACTTCACCAACGACCAGCTCTTCGGTACCGACGGTTGGTATGTGCTCGGCCAGGGTCGCGACGCCTACGACGCGGCCGTCGAGGCTGCGGGTGACAATGCCGACTCGGTCGACCCGGCACAGTACGGCCCCTATGTCCCGGGTATCACCACCGTGGTGCACGACGCCCTTGTGGCGGGCGGCACCGAGGACGGTGGCCTGGTCGATTCGCTGGTCTGCGACGGCATCGTCGGCGGCCTGGGCGCCATCTTCGGCTTCGTCCCGCAGATGTTCCTGCTGTTCGTCATGCTGTCCTTCCTGGAGGACTGCGGCTATATGGCCCGCGTCGCCTTTATCATGGACCGCGTGTTCCGCCGCTTTGGCCTGTCCGGTAAGTCTTTCATCCCCATGCTCGTGTCCTCGGGCTGCGGCGTCCCCGGCGTCATGGCCACCAAGACCATCGAGAACGAGAAGGACCGCCGCATGACGGTCATGACCACCACGTTTATTCCCTGTGGCGCCAAGCTGCCGATCATCGCCCTGCTCATGGGTTCCATCATCGGCGATTCTTCCACCACCGCCGCGTGGATCAGCCCGCTCTTCTACTTCCTGGGCGTCTTTGCCGTCATCGCCTCGGGCCTCATGCTCAAGAAGACCAAGCTCTTCGCCGGCCGTCCGACCCCGTTTGTCATGGAGCTCCCGGCTTATCACTTCCCGGCGATCCGCTCTTGGGCGCTGCACGTGTGGGAGCGCTGCTGGGCCTTTATCAAGAAGGCTGGCACGGTCATCTTCGCCTCTACCGTCGTGGTGTGGTTCCTCTCCAACTTTGGTAGCTACAACGGCTCCTTTGGCTTCCTGCCTGCGATGGACGGCATCCCCGAGGAGTTCATGGACTACTCCGTGCTCGCCATGCTGGGCAACCTGGTCGCTTGGATCTTCGCCCCGCTCGGCTTTAGCACCTGGCAGGCAACCGCGCTGACTGTCTCTGGCCTCGTCGCCAAGGAGAACGTTGTCGCCACCGCCGGCTCGCTGCTGTCCGTCGCCGACGCGGGCGAGACCGACCCGAGCCTGTGGACCGCGTTTGCCGGCATGTTCCCCACCATGGGCGCCTGCGTTGCCTTCGGCGCGTTCAACCTGCTGTGCGCTCCGTGCTTTGCCGCTATGGGTACCATCCGCAACCAGATGGATTCCGGCAAGTGGACCGCGATTGCCCTCGGCTACGAGTGCGCCTTCGCTTGGGTGATCGGCCTGTTCATCAACCAGTTCTATAACCTGCTTGTCCTTGGGCAGTTTGGCTTCTGGACGGTTGTGGCTATCGTGCTGCTGGTCGCGATGCTCTTCCAGATTTTCCGTCCTATGCCCAAGCACGCTTGGACCGACGAGGACGAGACCAACACTGCTTCCGCTGCAGTTTCCGCCTAAGTCCGAATAGGGATCAACCCCTTTCCACGAGCCCGGGTGTCTTAGTGACACTCGGGCTTTTTGACGCAATGGGGGGACAGATTGCTTTGCTCCAGAAGTAAGATGTGGCGTTTCCGCAGATAAAACCGACCAAAATAAACCTGTCCCTATTTGGTAGGTGGAGAATGGGGTAAAGTAAGTGATGGTTAACTAGAGGAGGCTTGCTATGGCACCTATCGATATTGTTGTACTGGCTGTTATCGGTATTGCGTTTGTCGCGGTATGCGTGCGCATCTACCGCAAGGGCACCTGCGCCGACTGCGCTCAGGGTGGCGTTTGCATGGGGCATTGCTCCAACAAAAAGACGTGCGCCGCACTTAAGGGCGTAGACAAAATCGCCGAAGACTTGGGTCGCGGTATCAAATAAGGTCCGGACATCCAAGCGCTCCGCGGGCATCCGTTCGCGGGGCGCTTTGTGCATTTGAGGGAGAGCACGGCGAGTCGAAGAGTATTTTTGGGGTATCGTTAACTGGACTATTAATTGGCAACTTATCTATAACGGAGTAACCGCATGAGCGCTCGCGTAACCATGAAGGACATAGCCGCCGAGCTTGGCGTTTCCATCAATACCGTGCACAAAGCCCTGACGGGAAAGGCCGGCGTGAGCGAATCCGTGCGCGCCAAGGTGAACGCTAAGGCCGAGGCCATGGGCTATCACCGCAACACAAGTGCCTCAAGCCTGCGCCGCAAGGATATCAATCTGGTGTTTTGCCTGCCCCGCGCATCGCGCGAGGGAGCGTACTTTTTCCGTTACCTGTGGGAAGGCTGCAATCGCTTTGAACAGGAGGTCATCGACCGGGGCATTACGGTTGAGCGCGTTGAATTTGGCGTGGGCGGCTACGCTGATGCACTCGAGCAAATCGACGAGCGTCTGCAGGTGGGCGAGAAGATTGATGGCTTGCTCGCCTATGCGCCGGGCGACGATCGTGCGACTGAGCTTTTGGGGCAGATCGCCGAGGCGGGCGTGACGATTGAGCTTGTCGACGGCGACCGTCCGCATTTGAATCGTTTGGGTGCGAGCTTGGCCGATTATTCGACGGCAGGCAGCCTTATGGCCGAGCAGGCGGCAAACCTGGTCCATGCTTCTGGGGCCGACGCCCGCGTGCTCCTTTTGACAGGCGACCCATATACCGATTCGCACTATCTAACCGCTCGCGCCTTCCACAATTACCTGCGCGAACGTGATATTCCATGGCAGGTTGAGGATCTTGCAGGTGCCCATGCGCAAGTCAAACAACTCGAGCATGAGCTCGAAAAGCGCTTGAGTGCGCCGGACGCCCCTGAACTTATCTGTAGCGTTTTTGCCGTTGGTTCCGAAGTGGTTGCCGACGCGCTCGTCTCGACCGGCAAGGCCGGTCAGGTCATGGTGATCGGCAACGACCTGTTTCCCGAAAGTGCTCTGGCCTTGCGCCGCGGTATCTTTACCAATATTGTCTATAAGGACCCGACGAGCCTGGCGTATCGCGGCGCTAAGACGCTGGGCGATTATCTGCTGTGGGGAAGGACCCCGACGGTGCCCGTCCAGAAGGGTGCCGTCGAGATGGTATTTGCCAGCAATGTCGATCGCTACTGCGAGCTTGCGGGTATTTAGCCGATTGAGCAGGTACCCCCTCTTGCGACGTGCATTTTTGGGAGTATTCAGCATTGGCATGCCCTGAATGAGGTGCAGAACGACTGTTTTAAGTGCCCCCGATGGCGTAATTTGCCATCGGGGGCACTTTTTATGCCGATCGGGCGCTATCTGCGTTCCAAATAGGACGCTGAGGATGGCGCACGGCGCGCTCCAATGCTGAATACTCCCAAAAATGTACGTCGGGACATGACCCACCTGAGCAAAAGCGCTCAAGTTCGGTGTTCGGGGACGCCAAACAGTCCGCAATACATGCAAGTCACATCTCCAGCAACCGTTGAACGGGCAAAATCTACCGTTCACCCCGTGGTAGTTAGGTGAACGTTCACCTTTTGAGGTGCAATGGATTAGTATAGTGAACGTTCACCTAAAGGATAACGAGCGCGCCGTGCGCCCGCCTTGCCAGCAAAGGGGCTGTTTGATGAAAAACTTTATGGACGATCAGGATTTCCTGCTGAGCACCAAGACCGGCGAGGAGCTGTTCCACAACTTTGCCGAGGGCATGCCCATCGTCGACTATCACTGCCACATTTCTCCTAAGGAGATTTGGGAGGACAAGCGTTTCGAGAACATCACCGAGGTTTGGCTGGGCGGCGACCACTACAAGTGGCGCCTGATGCGTGCCAACGGCGTCGACGAGCGTTTTATCACTGGCGACGCCCCTGCTCGCGAGAAGTTCCAAAAATGGGCCGAGACCCTGGGTCGCTGCGTCGGCAACCCCGTCTTTGAGTGGAGCCACCTGGAGCTTAAGCGCTACTTTGGCTACGAGGGCGTCCTCAATGGCAAGACTGCCCAGGAGGTCTGGGACCTTGCCAACGCCAAGCTCGCTGAGGCTAGCTTTACCTGCCGCAACCTGATCAAGCAGTCCAACGTCCGCATGATCTGCACTACCGACGACCCCGCCGACAGCTTTGAGTGGCACAAGAAGATTGCCGCCGACGACAGCTTTGACGTTCAGGTCGTTCCCGCCATGCGCCCCGATGCCGCTTTGCGCATCGAGCGCGGCCAGGAGTTTGCCGACTACTGCAAGCACCTTTCCGAGGTTGCCGGCGTTGAGGTCAGCGACTTTGAGGGCATGAAGGCTGCCATTTCCAAGCGCTACGACGTTGCTCACGAGCTGGGCTGCCGCGCCTCCGACCACGCACTCGACTACGTTATGTACGTCCCGGCTACCGCCGACGAGATCGAGGCTATCTTTGCCAAGGGTCTGGCTGCCGAGCCGCTTACCGAGGAAGAGGTCCTCAAGTACAAGACTGCCTTTATGCAGTTCGTTGCCGGCGAGTATGTCCGTCTGGGCTGGGCCATGCAGCTGCACTTTGGCTGCAAGCGCGACAACAACCGCGCCATGTTCGCCAAACTCGGTCCCGACACCGGCTACGACTGCATCTCCAACTACACGCCGTCCGACCAGCTCGCCGATTTCCTCAACTCCATCCAGGAGACCTGCGGCCTGCCCAAGACCATTCTGTACAGCCTGAACCCCATCGATAACACCATGATCGATACCGTCATGGGCTGCTTCCAGGAGGCTCCGACCGCCGGTAAGATCCAGAACGGCTCCGCCTGGTGGTTCAACGACAACGAGGTCGGCATGCGCGAGCAACTCACGGCTCTGGCTAACGAGGGCGTCCTGGGCAACTTTGTGGGCATGCTTACCGACTCCCGCTCTTTCCTGTCCTATCCGCGCCACGAGTACTTCCGTCGCGTGCTGTGCAGCGTGATCGGCGAGTGGGTCGAGCAGGGCAAGTACCCGGCCGACATGGAGCTGCTGGGCAGTATCGTGCGCGACATCAGCTACAACAATGCGGTCCGCTACTTTGGCTTTGACCTGGACACCGACGAGGCCTAAGCCCGCATCGAATCACATCGAACCCTGGGCGCCGTTGCCAAACGCGGAGCCCCGTTTTGCTTGCACGCTAACAAACATCTAAGGAGACACATAGATGGAGAACATCAGCTACGATGCGCTCGAGAAGATCGGCTACAAGGGCTATTTGCTGCCCAAGGATGCTCCCGAGAAGGTTCTGCAGTTTGGCGAGGGCAATTTCCTGCGCGCCTTCGTCGACCGTTTCTTTGACATGGGCAACGAGGCCACCGGCTGGAACGGCAAGGTCGTCATGGTGCAGCCCATCAACGGTGCCTTTGGCTTTGCCGACGGTATCAATGCCCAGGACGACCTGTACACCGTGCTGGTGCGCGGCAAGGAGAACGGCAACACGGTTGACGAGTCCCGCGTGATCAGCGCCTGCAGCCGCTGCCTTAACCCGTATCGTGAGGACGACTACCGCGCCATGATGGAGGTCGCCGTCTCCGACGACCTAGAGATCATCGTCTCCAACACCACCGAGGCCGGTATCGCCTATGACCCGTCCTGCAAGGCCGACGACATGCCACCTGCGAGCTTCCCCGCCAAGCTTGCCCAGGTGCTCCACACCCGCTGGGCTGCCGGTAAGCCGGGCGTCATCGTCCTCGCCTGCGAGCTCATCGATCGCAACGGCGAGGAGTTGCTGCGCATCATGAACCAGTATGTGAGCGACTGGGGCTGGGAGGACGAGTTTGCGCAGTGGATGGCCAACGACTGCACCGTCTGCACCACGCTCGTCGACACCATCGTGCCGGGCCGTATCCGCGACGCATCCGAGGCCGCCGCGGTGGCTGAGCGTCTGGGCTACGAGGATCCCTTCCTGGCCGTGCGCGAGCCCTTCCAGATGTGGGGCATCCAGGGCGACGAGTCGCTTGCCGAGAAGCTTCCCTTTGTGAAGGCTGGTCTTCCGGGTGTCTTTGTGACTCCCGACGTCACCCCGTACAAAAAGCGCAAGGTCCGCATCCTCAACGGTGCCCATACCGCCTTTGTTCCGGGCTCTTGGGTTGCCGGCTTTGATATCGTGCGCGACTGCATGCATGACGAGACCGTTCGCGGCTTCATGAACACCATGCTCTACGACGAGGTCATTCCGACGCTTGCCGCCGACTTGGATGTCGAGGACTGCAAGGCCTTTGCCGCCGCCGTCGAAAACCGCTTCGACAACCCGTTTATTGATCATGCGCTGCTCTCCATCTGCCTCAACTCCACGGCTAAGTGGCGCGCTCGTGACCTGCCCACGCTCAAGGACTACGTTGCCGAGACCGGCAACCTGCCCAAGTGTCTGGCGACGAGCCTCGCTACGCTCATCTCCTTCTACACGCAGGAGCTCGTGTCCCGCGAGGGCGACGGCCTGCACCTGCGTCGCTCCGACGGCACCGAGTACACCGCTCAGGACGACGCCTTCGTGCTCGACTTCTACGCCGCCCATGCCGGCACCGACGATGCCCAGCTGGTGCACGATGTGCTCACCAACGAGCAAATGTGGGGCGAGGACCTTACGCAGATCGCAGGTCTTGAGGAGTTTGTCGTCAGCGCGCTCGCCGTCGTGCGTGCCGAGGGCGCCAAGCAGGCCTTCGCCAACGCTCAGGCGTAAATTTCCGGCGCGGACGCGGGTGCGGGACGGCGTGCCCGCGCCTCGACTTCTGCTCAACCTGTAGGGTTAGGACCATTTGCAATGAACACTATCCAGATTAATCCGGCCGATAACGTGATTGTCGCGCTGTCGCCGCTTGCCAAGGGCACCGCCGTCGCGGTTCCCGGGGTGGGCGAGGTCGTGGCCGCGGAGGATATTCCGCAGGGTCATAAGATGGCCGTGCGCTCGATTGCCGCCGGCGAGGACGTCATCAAGTACGGCTTGCCCATCGGACACGTGACGGGC
This sequence comes from uncultured Collinsella sp., assembly GCA_958352845.1. GTDB lineage: Bacteria > Actinomycetota > Coriobacteriia > Coriobacteriales > Coriobacteriaceae > Collinsella. The sequence continues at coordinate 11,770 of CATWQC010000015.1, read as the reverse complement.
GATGTCCAGCCCGGTCAGTGGCTCCACACGCACAATGTGAAGACCAACCTTTCGGGCGAGGTCGAGTATACCTACAACCCCACACATCCGGTCGTGGATCCCGTTGAGCCCGAGACCTTTATGGGGTTCCGCCGCGCCGACGGTCGTGCCGCGACGCGTAATGAGCTATGGATCATTCCCACGGTCGGCTGTGTCAACGAAGTCGCCCGTGCCATGTGTGAGCAGGCCCAGGATCTGGTCGATGGCTCGCTGGAGGGTGTTTACTACTTCCCGCATCCCTTTGGCTGCTCGCAGACCGGCGCCGACCATGCCCAGACGCGTCGTCTGCTGGTGGCGCTCTCGCGTCATCCTAATGCGGCCGGCGTGCTATTCCTGTCGCTCGGTTGCGAGAACTGCACGCATCAGCAGGTGCTCGACGAGCTCGGTGACTTCGACCACGAGCGCGTCCGCTTCCTCACCTGCCAGGATGTAGCCGACGAGCAGATCGAGGGGCACAAGATTCTGTCCGAGCTGGCTGACCTGGCCAAGCAAGCAAAGCGTGAGCCCATTCCGGCCTCCGAGCTGGTCATTGGTCTTAAGTGTGGCGGCTCTGACGGCCTTTCGGGCATTACCGCCAACCCCACGATCGGTCGCGTGAGCGATATGGTCGTCGCCCGCGGCGGCACGTCGGTGCTTACCGAGGTGCCCGAGATGTTTGGCGCGGAGAGCATCCTGCTTGACCGTTGCGAGAACGAGCAGGTCTTTAACGCTGCCTCCGACATGCTCAATGGCTTTAAGGACTACTTTATTAGCCATGGCGAGGTGGTCTACGAGAACCCGAGTCCCGGTAACAAGGACGGCGGTATTACCACGCTCGAGGACAAGAGTTGCGGCTGCGTGCAGAAGGGTGGCTCTGCCCCCATCGTCGACGTGCTGCCGTATGCCGGTCAGGTCACCAAGCATGGCCTGAACATGCTGTGCGGCCCGGGCAACGACATGGTATCCACCACGGCGTTGACGGCTGCTGGCTGCCACGTGATTCTGTTCTCGACTGGACGCGGCACGCCGTTTGGCGCGCCGGCGCCTACGCTCAAGGTGTTCACCAATCAGCGTCTGTGCGACCACAAGGCCAACTGGATGGACTTTAACGCCGGCGTGATTGCCACGGGTGAGCGCACGCTCGACGAGGCCGCCCGCGATTTGTACCAGCTGGTGCTACAGACGGCGAGCGGTAAGCTCACGAGTGCCGAGCGCCGTGGCTGTCACGAGATCAGTATCTGGAAGGACGGCGTCTGCTTGTAGCAGCAAGTGCGCCCAAACATAGCGCTATGTCGTCTGCCCCGTTGGGAGTGATCCCGGCGGGGCTTTTTCGCTTCGTGGTTAAGTGAATATGTTGGAAAAGCTGATAAACGTTCACCTATCTCATGGCTGTCCAGCATGGCACCCTTACCAGCAGAAAATAGGTGTGAGGATCTCAATTGTGTCCGTTCGGCGGTAAAAATCGACCGTTCGGGGATAATATGCAAGTGAACGTTCACCTGTCATAAGCAATCGCGCATAATCTAACTAAACGTTCACCCTGAACGCTGGGCAGACAGATGTCAGTGTGGACTCCAATGTCTTGCTGCAAGACAATCGAGAAAAGAGAGGGAGCTCGATGACTAATAAGATCGGAAAAAAGCGTAAGATCACATTCTGGACGCGCTTGGGCTTTGGTATGGGCGGTATGCTCAATTCCGGTGCCCTGACCTTTACGCACAGCTACATGGTGCTGTTCCTGTCCACGGAGTGTGGCCTGTCCGCAGGCGAGGCTGCACTGATCAGCTCGTTTGCCATCTATGTCAACGCTATTCTTTGCCCGCTGATGGGCTTTGTGGCCGATAACTTCTATGCCACCAAGATTGGCCGCATCTTTGGTCGTCGTCGTTTCTGGATCTTGCTGGCCATCCCGATGATGATCGCCGAGCCGCTCATCTTCGTGGCTACGCCGTTTGGCTTCCCGTACTACTTTGTGCTGTACCTGATCTACAACGTCGCGTATACGTTCTGCACCGCCAACCTGTCGCCGCTTACCATCGAGATGACCGACGACTTCAAGGAGCGTACGTACCTCACCGGCTACAAGCATCTCTTTGGTAACGCCGCCGGCTTCCTGATGGCTGCACTTGTGGGCTTCGGCTTTGGCACCTTCGGCGAGACCAACCCGTTCAGCTACTTCATCATCGCTACGATCAACGCTTCGGTCATGGCAATCTCGCTGCTTTGTGTGTACCTGTCCACGTGGGAGCACACCCCCGAGGAGGTCGCTCAGGAGAAGATCGAGAGCGTCGGCGAGGGTATCAAGAAGTTCTTCATCGACGTAATCTCCACCTTCCGCAACAAGTCCTTCCGCAAGGTCCTGTACGCACAGGTCTCCACGAAGCTCGCTGCTGCCTGCTGGTCTGCCTGCCTGTCCTTCTTCATCGTCTACTGCCTGCAGATTCCTAAGTCCTACGAGTCCGTGATGGAGATGCCTGGCAAGGTCGTCGCTATCGTCTGCACCGCCATCTGGGTCGCTCTCATGGCCAAGAAGGGCTTCCACAAGTCTTGGTACCTCGCAAATGTCGGTTGCGCTGCGTGCATCATCGCCTACAACTACTTCGCCTTTGGTCAGATCAATGGCACCTCCACGGTCGCCATCGCCATGATCGCCTACCCCATCATCTTCGCCATCTGGAAGTTCTTCTACGTCGGCTTCCAGTACCTGCCCGATGTTCTGCTCAACTACATCCCCGATGTCGATGAGCTCATCACCCTGCGTCGTCGCGAGGGCATCTACAGCTCCGCTCAGCAGCTCTGCCAGCAGATCGCCCAGGCTATCGCCGTCAACGTGTGGGCTATCGTCCTTGCTGCCTCCGGCTTCATTCAGACCGCCGGCAATAGCGACGCCGTGACCCAGCCCGCTACCGTGCCTCTGTATATCTGCGGCTACATGATCATCGGCTGCGCCGGCTTCTTCCTGCTTGCGGCCGTCCTTGCCCGCGGCATCAAGATCGACAAGGAGCAGTGCGACGTCCTTTGCGACGAGATTCACCGAGTCAAGGAGGGTGGCAAGATGGCCGACGTCAAGCCCGAGGTCAAGGCGCTTTGCGAGGAGCTCTCCGGCTTTAAGTACGAGGACTGCTTTGCCCACAACAACGTTGGCTTCCAGGACGGTAGCGTAACTCCCGCCGAGTAAGGCCGACATATCGTCCAAATCACAGGGCCGTGCCACCGGAATTCCGCCGGCAGGCACGGCCCTTTTTCAACAGCGTACAATTTGCCTTTAGAGCATCTTTTTGAGGGAGAAACCCATGGAGACGAACGTTATCTGGCGCAACGCGCGCGCGGCGGTTATCGAGCTTGACGACGGCGGTTACTTTACCTGCGCCGATACGTGGGAGATCTTTGTCAACGACGAGCCCGCCGGTACCACGAATACGGTCGAGACCTATGTCGACGGCCTGACCCCCGGCAAGCGCAACCTGGTTCGTTTTGTTTGTGGCGAGCGTGAGCTGAGCGTAGGTGTCACCACGCCGGCTGAGCCCTTTACCATCAACGTTCGCGACTGTGGCGCCAAGGGCGATGCCGAGCATGATGACACCACCAACATCCAGGCTGCCATCATGGCCTGCCCCAAGGGTGGCCGCGTGCTGATCCCCGCCGGTAGTTATCGCATCAAGTCTCTCTTTCTTAAGAGCAATATCAACATCGAGCTCGCCGAGGGAGCGGTGCTGCTGGCCCGCCACGATCGTGCCTCGCTTGCCTACATTCCGGGCACGGTCACGGGCAACGAGGGTGCCGGGTATGCCGGCACCGATATGCTGCCCCTGGGCCGCTGGGAGGGCGAGAGCTTCTCGACCTACTGCTCTACCTTTACGGGTCTGAGCGTGCACGACGTGTGCATCTATGGTCGCGGCGCGATCGACGGTCAGACTGATTTTGCCGAGGACAACTGGTGGAACAAGGACTTTAAGAACATCTTTCGCCCGGAGGAGGGCCGTGAGGTCGCCCGCCCGCGCATGATCTTCCTATCCGAGTGTGAGAACGTGAGCTTGGCCGGCTTCACCGTGCGCAATAGCCCGGCGTGGAACATCCACCCCATCCTGTGCGAGCACGTCGATGCGCTCTGCCTGTCCATCGAGGGTCCCAAGAACTCCCACAACACCGACGGCTTCGATCCTGAGAGCTGCGGCTTTGTCCGCATCTTGGGCTGCCAGTTCTCGGTGGGCGACGACTGCATCGCCATCAAGAGCGGCAAGCTGGGTATTGAGCCCGAGCTTCGTCCCGCCACGCACGACGTGCTGATCTCTCACTGCTACATGCACGATGGTCACGGCGCCGTGGTCCTGGGTTCAGAGGCTGCCGGCGGCATCAAGGACCTTACCGTGAGCAAGTGCCTCTTTGAGCGCACCGACCGCGGCCTGCGCGTCAAGACCCGCCGCGGGCGCGGCAAGGATGCCGTCAACGAGGGCATTACCTTTGAGCACATTCGCATGGATGAGGTGCTCACGCCCTTCGTGGTCAACTCCTTCTACTTCTGCGACAAGGACGGCAAGACCGATTACGTGCAGTCTCGCGAGACGCTGCCTGTCGACGACCGCACGCCCGGCTTTGGTGCCACGACGTTTTGCGATATCGAGGCCACCAACTGCCATGCTGCCGCGGCCTATATCACGGGTCTGCCCGAGAGCAAGGTGACGCGTCTGACGTTCCAAGACGTTCACGTGACCTTTGCCGACGATGCCGAGCCCTTTGTCCCGGCCATGGCCTGCGGCGTTGAGCCCATGGTGCGTCAGGGCATCATTGCGCAAAACGTCAAGGTGCTCGACCTGCAAAATGTGGTGATCGAGGGCCAGGACGGCGAGGAGCTGCAGCTCCAGAACGTCGACAAGGTTGTCCGTTCCTAACTCGGGTTGATGACCAGGGCTGCATTGTCGGATAAATCGGCAATGCAGCCCTTGTGCGATACGGCCGTGTGCGCTGCGCTACGCATCATGGTGAAAGGGAATACATGCTCAATAAAACGATTCCTGTCGGGGTCGATGGCTCGTCTGCCACGATTACGTCTTATGTTTTTGCCCCGACCGAAGATGCTTATGCTTTAAAACCGCTGCCTGCAGTTGTGGTCGTGCCAGGAGGCGGCTACGATCACGTTTCGCCGCGCGAAGGCGAGCCGGTAGCGCTCCGTTTGTTGGCGATGGGCTACCAAGCGTTTGTGCTGAACTACTCGGTTGCTCCGGCTGTCTATCCGCTGGCATTGCAAGAACTCGCGCGGGCGGTCGATACCGTCCGAGGCCATGCGGCAGAGTACTGTGTCGATCCTGATCGGATTACGGTCATGGGTTTTTCGGCCGGTGGGCATCTAGTTGGCTTGCTCGGGGCGCTTTGGGACCAACCCTGGCTTGCAGAGTCGATTGCGGCATCTCCTGAGTCGATTCGGCCTGACGCACTTTGCTTGGGCTATCCGGTCGTAAGCTCGGGGGCCTATGCTCATCGTGGTTCATTTGAACACCTAACGGGTGCCGATGGCGCTTTGGCTCAAAAGTTGTCGATCGAGAATATGGTGGGCGAGGGCTTCCCCCGTACGTTCTTGTGGCATACCGCCGAGGATGCATCGGTACCAGTTCAAAATAGCCTCCTTCTTGCGCAGGCTCTTGCCGACCACGGGATTGGCTTTAGCCTACATGTCTTTCCGCATGGAAAGCATGGGGCATCGCTCGCCACGGCCCTAACGGCATTTAAGGGCTGCGCCGAGCATATTCAGCCACAAGTTCAGGGCTGGCCTGAACAGTTCGCTTCCTGGGAGCGTGATGGACGATGAGCGAAAGTATCTATACGCTGCGCGTTTCGAGGGCTGCGGCAGGAGCGTATCCAACGATTTCCGATGCCTTGGCGGCAGCCGATCAGCTCTATCCGGATGCCGAGCAACCGGTGATGATTCGCGTCGATCCGGGCGAGTATCGCGAGCGGGTCGAGATTCATCGCTCGCATGTGACGATTGAGGGAGAGACGGCCGACAGCGTGCGTATCGTGGGCAGCCTGGGTGCCAAGATGCCTTCGGAGGACGGCTCGGGCGTGGACGGCACGCTCGGCACGTTTAGGACCTATACCGTTTTGGTCGATGCCGACGACGTACGGCTCGAGAACCTCACGATCGAAAACGATGCGGGCGATGGGCGCGAGGTCGGTCAGGCGATTGCCCTGTATGCCGATGGCGACCGTCTGGTTGTCGATGCCTGCTGCATTAAGGGGCACCAGGACACACTGTTTTTGGGTCCGCTGCCGCCGCATGAGGCCAAACCGGGCGGGTTTATAGGACCCAAACAGTATGCGCCGCGCCGGGTGGGGCGCCAGTATTTTCGACGTTGCCGGATCGAGGGCGATGTCGACTTTATCTTTGGCGGCGCGCGTGCCTACTTTGAGGGGTGCGAGATTCGCTCGCTCAATCGCGATATGGATGTCAACGGGTATGTAACGGCAGCCTCCACGCCTAAAGGCGAGCCGTACGGATTTGTGTTCCACGGCTGTTCGTTTACAGCTCCGGATGGCGTGGCGCCGGATTCGGTCTACCTGGGTCGTCCTTGGCGCGAATGGGCGCAAACTGTGCTGATCGATTGCTGGCTGGGGCGACATATCAAGCGCGAAGGCTGGTGGGATTGGAATAAGCCGGCGGCGCACAGCTGCGCGCAGTATGCTGGCGCAATCCTGCATGGGCCGGCGGGTGATACTACCGACTGGGTGCCGTGGGCAAATAAACTCGATGTGATGGCTGCCGCCGGGTACGCTCGCGAGCAGGTGCTTGCCGGTGGGGATGGCTGGGATCCCGAGGGCGGCGACGGTGATGCGGTTGAGACGGCTGGGCTATCTGCCAATGGCCGCACCGTGCACATCGAGACGTACTGCGAAGACGAGCCTGCGCTGCGTGCCCGGCTGAAGCGCGAGGGACGTTCGGCTGCTTTTACGGGCAAGACTCCTGCAGATTTTGAGGCGTGGAAGATTGCGACCAGGACTCGTCTGTACGATGTTTTGGGCCTTTCGCTTATGGACCGCGTCCCGATTGAGATTCGTGAGCTCAGCCGCGTGCGGGTTGCCGGCGGCATCGTGCGCACCCATGCGATGCTGCAGGTGGAGCGCGACGTTTGGATGCCGTTCTACCTGCTCGAGCCGCAGTCGCCTAAGCTCGATGCGTGCGGCCGCAAGTGTTGCTATATCTGCCCGCATGGCCATCAGGGAGCGGGTGCTGCAAGCGTAGCCGGTGTTGCGGGCGTGCCGGCGGTCGATGATGCCGTGCGTAAGTTCAATTACGACTACGGTCTGCGTTTGGCACGCATGGGTTACGTGACCGTCTGCCCCGACGCACGCGGTTGGGGATACCGTCGTGACTGGAAGGGCCAGGGCGATGACGAGAACAGCTTTCTGCGCGGCACGTGCCTAAACCAGGCGCGCATGGCCGAGCCGCTGGGACTTACCGTTGCGGGTCTCAACGCCTGGGATAACATGCGTCTGATCGATTACCTAGAGGCGCGCGGCGACATTGCCATGGACGACCTGGGCTGTTTTGGCTTTTCGGGCGGCGGATACATGACGCTGTATCTGGCGGCGCTCGACCCACGCGTATGCAAGACGTTTGTCTCGGGCTACCTGTACGGTGTCGATGATTCGCTGCTGCACCTCAACGGCAATTGCAGCTGCAACTACACACCCGGACTTTGGCGCTTGCTCGACATGGGCGATATTGCCTCGCTTATTGCGCCACGCCCGCTGTTGGTGCAGAGCTGCGAAGAGGATCATCTGAACGGTTCGCGCGGGCTGAAAAATGTTGACGAGCAGCTCGAGATCGTGCGCGATGCCTACAAGTTACTGGGTCGCAGAGATGGCCTGCGGCACGAGGTGTGTCCGGGTGAACACCATCTGGGCGTGACACATCTTGCCGAGGATATCGAATGGCTCGATTCGCACGTTGCGGAATGCGCCCGTGCATAGCCCCTCGGCATGCTGCGAATAAACGGTACGTTCCTGTATGACCGCCGATGGGCGGATGAGGAGAAGATTATGGAAACGAAGAGTTTGAGTGAATCGACCATTTGCTGCTTTGGCGACTCAACGACCTGGGGCGACAACGGCTGCGGTGGGGGAGGCAACGACATCTCGTGGACCTCGCATTTGGGCGCGTTGCTGGGAGGCGCGGTCGTCGAGAACTTTGGCATCAAGGGTTCGCGTATCGCCATCAAGGCCGACCGTACCGATTCGTTTGTCGAGCGCCTTGACGGTATCGACGATGCGGCCGATATCTACATCGTCTTTGGCGGCGTCAACGACTTTAGCCGCAACGTGCCGCTTGGAGAGCTCGGCAGCACGGACGTGCATGAGTTCTATGGTGCACTCGATTACCTGATCCGTACCATCACGGCGCGCTCGCCTCGGGCAAAGCTCGTGTTTATGACGCCGTGCAAGACGAGCGGCAAGCACGAGAAGGATATCCCGGCAAGCGACGAGCTCAACCACCTGGGGTTGACGCAGGTCGCCTACGTGCGAGCGATGCTCGAGGTCTGCGACCGCTACTCCGTGCCGGTGATTGACCTGTATGCGCAAAGCGGTATCAGCCCGTTTTTGCCGGAGCACCGCGAGCTCTATATGCCGGACGGTCTGCATTACAGTCCTGCCGGCTATGAGCGCCTGGCGCATCGCATCGCCGCGGGTCTCACCGCCGTTTGCCGCTAAAAGTCTGCCGTTCGCGAGGAATATAGGGTTAACGTTCACCCTATATTCCTCGTTCGCGTTACACTAGGGGTAACGTTCACCTATCGTTTATGTCAGAGGGGACAGCAATGGGTTGCAATCAAATCCTGGACCGTTATATCGAGCAGTTGATCGAAACCTCTACGCCGCAGGCGCCGGCTTGGAATATCGAAAAGATTCGCGCCGGCAAGGAGAACACCTGGAACTATATCGACGGCTGCATGATCAAGGCGCTCATCGAGCTGTACGAGATCACGGGCGAGCAGCGCTACCTGACCTTTGCCGATGACTACATCGATTTCTTTGTCCAGGACGACGGTACCATAAAGCATTACAACCCCGAGGAGTACAACCTCGATAACGTCAATGCGGGCAAGACCCTCTACAAGCTCTATGACCTGGTGGGCAAGCCCAAGTACCGTGCCGCCATGGACACCATCTACCGCCAGCTCGAGACCCAGCCGCGCACCAAAGAGGGCGTGTTCTGGCACAAGGCCGTCTATCCCAACCAGATTTGGCTCGATGGCATGTACATGGCGCAGCCGTTCTACATGCAGTACGAGCTGAGCTTCCACAACCGTCGTGCCTGCTCGGACAGCTTCCATATGTTCCAGGTCGTGCATGACCTGATGCGCAACCCCCTCAACGGTCTGTACTATCACGCTTACGACGCGAGCCGCAAACAGTTCTGGTGCGACCCGGTCACCGGCCTTTCGGCTAACTTCTGGCTGCGCGCCGAGGGCTGGTTTGCCATGGCGCTCATCGACACCTGGGAGCTTATGCCGCCTTCGATGTCGGCCGAGAAGGACGAGATCCGCAAGATGTTCCACGATCTGATCGACGCCATGCTGCCGTATCAGGACGAGAAGACCGGCATGTGGCACCAGGTTATCAACCTGCCCAATATCGCCCCCAACTACCTGGAGGAGTCGGGCAGCGCCATCTTTGCCAACGCCATCATGAAGGGCGTGCGTCTGGGCGTGCTGGGCGAGCGTTACTACCAGTACGGCCGTCGCGCCTTCGACGGCATCTGCGAGACCTGCCTGTCCGAGTATGACGGGCAGCTGGCGCTCGACAACATCTGCCTGGTTGCGGGCTTGGGAAACACCGCGCACCGCGAGGGCACGTTTGATTACTACATGAGCGAGCCCGTGGTCAAAAATGATGCAAAGGGTGTGGCGCCGCTGGTGCTTGCCTATATCGAGACCATGCATCACGACAAGCTGGCCGGTAAGCGCGATCCGCTCGCCCCCTCGGGCGTGTGCTCCATCGAGGACCCGTTTGGCGGATACACCCCGGGCATCAACGCTCATAAGGGATGTGAATAACGTGGGGGCTATTACTCCGGGCGTACGTTTGCACGACCTTCCGCAGGGGACCGTCGAGGAACGCATTCGCATGGCGGGAGAGCTGGGCTTTTCGTGCATTCAACTGCCGAGCAAGGTGCTCTACGCATCGATGGGGATCGATCGAGGCGGCCTGACCCACGAGCTTGCCGACCATTTGCGTGCGGTGCTCGACGAGGCGGGCGTTTCGGTCACCGTGCTCGGCTGTTATAAGAATCTGGCGACGCCCGATCGCCAACAGCTCATGGATAACTTTGCCGAGTACGAGGCATGCTTGAACTTTGCCCAGATGCTCGGCGGATGCCCGGTTGGCACCGAGACCGGTCGCCCCAATGCACAGAACCGCGTTGCTGACGACCGCATGACCGATGAGGCACTCGATGCGTTTGCAGACGGGCTTGCACACGTCTGCGATCGGGCCGAGGCCGTGGGTGGGCAAATTTTGATCGAGCCTGGTTGGAACGAAACGGTCAACACGCCGGATCGCTGCCGTGAGGTGCTAGAGCGCGTCTCGAGTCCGTCGCTCGGCGTGATCTATGACCCGGTATCACTGCTGCACCCCAGTGTTGTTGACGAAGCGCAGGAAATCACCGCGCGCATGCTCTACTTATGCGGCAGTAAGATCCGCGCGCTGCACGCCAAGGATTTTGAGGTCGTTGATAACGAGGATGAAGCCGGTTGGTGCGACGGTACGGGTTCGCGCCTGGTGTGTCATGGCGTGGGCGAGACGGGACGATATGACTTTGAGCCCGTGGTGGCCTGGGCGGCTGCCGCCTGCCCTGGGATTCCCTGCGTGGTCGAGAACAGCGTGCCGGCGACGGCGGCTGACTGCCTGGCGACACTCGAGCACATGTCCGCTCGCTGCGGGGCTTCGCATCGCGAGTTATAGCATTGGCTTTTGCCGTGTCGGCAGATTGAGATTACCTGTATGGGGGCGGCGGTGAAGGGTCTTTATCGTCGCCCCATTGGATTGCATTAAAAAGGGGAGTTGCGTGGCTATCCACATTGTCGAAGAGGCGAATCGTTGCCTGGGTTGTAAAAGGGCGTTCTGTCAGCTTAAGGGCTGCCCAGTTCAGACGCCTATTCCGCAGGTCATCGACCTGTTCAAACAGCGTCGTCTAGAAGAGGCGGGCGAGCTACTGTTCCAGAACAATCCCATGAGCGCGGTCTGCTCCATGGTGTGCAATCATTCGGGCCAGTGCGAGGGCGCTTGCATTCAGGGCCGTAAGGGCACACCCGTGCATTTTTCGAGCATCGAGCACTACATCTCCACAGCGTATTTAGATCGTAAGGAGTGGACGCCCGCGCCGTCGTGTGGCAAACAGGTTGCTGTGGTTGGTTCCGGTCCCGCCGGTATTACCGTGGCCATTAAGATGGCCCAGCTGGGCTGTGCCGTCACGGTATTTGAACAGCGCCCCGAGATCGGCGGTGTGCTGGAATACGGTATCCCCGAGTTCCGCCTGCCCCGTGCGCTCGTACAAAAGTACCGTCACGTGATGTGCTCGCTTGGCGTGCGCGTGCGCCCCTCGACCACCATTGGTGGCGCGCTGCATATCGACGACCTGCTGCGCGACGGCTACGATGCGGTCTTTGTTGGTACCGGTACCTGGCGTGCCCGCAAACTGGGCATTCCCGGCGAGTCGCGCGGCAACGTGCTGTTTGGTATCGATTACCTGGTCGATCCC
>CATWQC010000014.1 GCA_958352845.1 uncultured Collinsella sp. | reverse complement strand
CGTCGCCAGGAGGAAGAGCTCGACCTTCTCCCTGCTGTACATGCGAACCTCCAGTCCGGACCGCCCCGCGGTCCAACTTTCTGTCCGCACCCCCGTTGAGGACCTTGGAGCGTCTAACAGTCCCTATTTCACCGCAACTCACGAATGGGGCGGGCAATTCCAGCACGGGAACTGGTATTTAACTCACTGCATGCCAAGAAAAAGGCCGATTTACTACGATGAACTCGATGAGGCCGACCACACCCATCTTTTTCAAAAATCGGCAAGCTTTCTACCTGCGGTTTAATGTCCACCCTTTTCGGCATGGTCGAAGGCATTCAAATCATCGTAGTAATTAGGCGCATTTTGTAGCAAACGACTCATTCAAGCTCGAACTTGAAGACCGATGGTCCCCTCATCCACGGCTGCGAGCGAAAATTCCAAATAGAATAAAAATCGAATGGCTAAGTTTGTTTGGCGAACGGAGGCAATATGGGCGAGGTAACTGAAAGCGACTGGAAGCTGTTCAAGGGGCTGCTCCCAAAATGGCAAGAAAGCTATATGGAAATGCTCATTGGCCAGTACATCGAGATACTGAACGGTGACAGCGAAGCGTCCAGTAGATTTTGGGCGCTAGAAGAGCGCGTCAATAGGGACAAGCTGTCCTCAGGAGTGCTCGTAAACGGTATTCGCCGTAGCACCATGCGTTATGAGATAGCCAACTTGCTTTCCGATAACGTGATCACGCTCGACGACCTTGACGGTTTCACCGAAGACATTAAGGGCTACGCACGACGTTGCATCGGCTGGCAAGAACGCTGAGCGACATGCGCATCCACAGCCGCTGTGCTGCATAAACCGCTCCGCCAAATGCATACTTTGACGGGGCAGTTGCTTTTTGCCCACAGGTACCCCAGGGGGCGCCGTGCAAATTCCGGAGTATTCAGCATCCCGGGGTCCGCGGGCGCGGGGGCGGGTGCACAAAACCGCGCTGAAAGCCCCGATTCTGAGTCCCAACGCCTCTAGAGCCGCTCGTTTTTTTTACAGGATGCGGCCCATGGTGCCTGCCTTTCGCCCAAAATCCAGTATGCAGGCACCCTCGGCTGCTGAATACTCCCAAAAATGCACGCCGCATCCTACCCCAGGCACCCGTAGCAAGAAGACGAATAGCCTCGGCCTCCCTAGTTACCGCAGGAGGCCCCAGGGCTTACCTCCCAAATCTTTCCGCAGGACGGAAGGACCCCGCCGCGCGAAGCGCGCAGCGGGGTCCTGACATGTCCGAGGACGATTTGGGAGGTAAGCCCTGGGGCCTCCGATGAGAGCAGTTCCAGCCGAGGCTATTCGTCGCCGAAGCTGATGCCCAACGCCTTGGCCTCGCGCACCAGATCGCTCTGGGGGTCGACATACTTGAGCTTGCCGGCGACCTCCTCGAGCGGCATGTGACACATCTTGCCGTCACGCAGGGCAATCATGTAGCCAAACTCGCCGCGCAGGCAGCCGAGCGCCGCCTCGACGCCGCACTGGGTCGCAAAGATGCGGTCCTGGGCATCGGGCTGACCGCCGCGCTGCGTGTGGCCGGGGATGGCGACGCGGGTCTCGCGACCGGTCTTGGTCTCAATCTCCTTGGCGATGTCGTAGACAATCGACGGACTCGTGCGCTCGGCAAGCTTTTTCTTGTACTCCTTCTTGGACAGCGCCGCGTCCTCCTTAGAGATGGCACCCTCGGCGACGGCCACGATGGTAAAACGGCTGCCGGTCTCCATGCGATGTTCGATGGTCTTGATGACGTTGTCCATGTCGTAGGGGATCTCGGGAATCAGGATGACGTCCGCGCCGCCCGCGACGCCGGCGTACAGCGGAATCCAGCCGACCTTGTGGCCCATGATCTCGATAACGAACACGCGGCCGTGACTCGAGGCAGTGGTGTGGATGTCGTCGATGCACTTGGTGGCGACGTCGATGGCGCTCGTAAAGCCAAACGTCAGCTCGGTGCCCCATGTGTCGTTATCGATGGTCTTGGGCAGGGCGATAACGTTTAGGCCCTCTTCGCGCAGGCGGTTGGCGGTCTTGGTGGAGCCGTTACCGCCCAGCATAAACAGGCAGTCGAGCTGCAGCTTATGATAGGTGTGGACCATCGCCGGCACCTTCTCGACGCCGTCAGCCTCGGGAATGTCCAGACGCTTGAACGGTGTGCGGCTCGTGCCCAGGATGGTGCCGCCGCGGGTGAGGATGCCGCTAAAATCGGCGGGCGTCATGACACGGAATCTGCTGTAGATAAGGCCCTGGTAGCCGTCCTCAAAACCATAGATCTCGATAGGTTCTTCGCTATTGGTCATAAGCGTTTTGACGATGCCGCGCATGGTGGCGTTGAGCGCCTGGCAGTCGCCGCCACTGGTAAGAAGACCGATCCTAAGCATGATGAATCCTTCCGGGCAAGTTATAACATGCGCATAAGTTTACCCCCGCACACTGTTGATACGGGGGTAAAACGTGTTAGCTCAAGCGTATGGAAATGTAAGCAACGTCAGGGAACGTAAGGTCGACGGGCCTGGCTCCTTACAGTGCGAAGGCGTCGACGTCGCCCCAGTGGCGGTGCAGCGTGATGGCGGCAGCAGGCTCGGTATTGTCAAAGACGACCGACCACTGCGTGTTGCTGGTGATGTCTTCCGGATTGGGCTTTTGCGCCGCAGCGCGTAGGGCCTTCCAAGCGACTGCCTCGTCTTGGGCGCCGACATGGGCGTCAAGGACATCGGCGATTGCGACGGCGCGCTCTTTACCATGGCCCAGCTCGCCATTCCTTTGGTTGGGCAGCACTTCGTCGCCATAGCAGGCGTAGAAGTTCGTGACCTGGCGAACAGGGGTCGCTTTGAAAGCGCGGTCCGGATCGCGCGGGTCCCACTCTACTACGCGCGCGTCACCGGCGGCGTCGTTGATAAAGAAGTGGTAATCGCGTCCTGCCATGGCGTGCATGTCGTAGGCGGAAAGCAGGTCGACAGCTTCTTGCGTGGTGGCGGCACGGTCGAGCACCAGGCGGATGGCGAGCGAAGTGTTGATGACGTGGCGCTGCGTGTCCTGGTCACAGGGCTTGGAGTCCAGGGTGAGTACGGCAATGGACACGCTGCATTCGTTAACACCGTCGAGCTGGGCAAACGGGCCCATGAGTGCGGCGGCGCGTCCGGCGACGGAGTCAAGCGGAGTGTTATCGCCCAGGTTGTTAAGGGCGGCAAACCCGATGGAGGCATAGCCGCCGCGTGGGTGATTGCGCACCAGCAGCGCTGAGGTGTCGTCCTTAAAGTCGTAATTGCGACCGGTGCGCACGCGGCCTTCGGCATCTACGGCGACAAAAGCGCTGCAGGCAAACTGGGGCGCCTGGACATGTACCGGCACACCGGGCAGCACCTGCGCCACCACGGCATCGATGTAGGCCTGGTCGTCGCGCACGCCAGCGGCGATGATGCGATCAAGATCGTAGTCGTAGGCGATGTCGATTGCGTACAGGTCATAGCCATCCGCGTAGCCGGTCAAGCGTTTGAGCGACGCGGCGGACTTGATTTGCTTGTGATAAACGATACCGGTGGCAGCGGCAAGGCCGACGGCGACTCCCGCGACACCGCAGGCGATGGCAATGTTACGTGGCTTCATGACGGCTCCTCTCGTCCTGTTAGCGTAATTGTCGCAAAAGGTGCACGGGCATGATGGCTCAACTTGGTGAGCGGTGCGGGATTAAACACGGAATGAAGAGTGCAGCGCTGGCGCGGCGGGGTATGCTGGAAGGGACCATCAACCCAGCGAAAGGGGAGAGCATGACGGATCAGGAAACGCCCGAGCGCGTGCACGTAACGGCCGATGATATCGAGGCCGCCAACGACCTTATCGACTTTATCGAGGCATGCCCCAGCATGTTCCATACGGCGGCGACCATTATGGCCGAGCTCGACGAGGCGGGCTTTACCTACCTGTCCGAGAACGCGGCGTGGGACATCGAGCCGGGCGGGCGTTATTACACGCAGCGCAACACCTCGAGCGTTATCGCCTTTAAGGTGGGCGAGGACCTGGCTGCTACGTGGGGCGAGGACGGCGTTGCCGGCGACTACCATTTTCAGCTGACGGCGTCGCACAGCGACTCGCCGACGTTTAAGGTTAAGGCCGTGCCCGAGCTCGACGGCGCGGGTGAGACGCTGCGCCTGAACACCGAGGCTTACGGCGGCATGATCGACTACACCTGGTTCGATCGTCCGCTGGCGCTCGCGGGCCGTGTGCTGGTGCGCGAGGGCGACCGTATTGAGAGCCGCCTGCTTGCCACCGAGCGCGAGGTCGCTATTATCCCGAGCCTTGCCATCCACATGAACCGCGGCGTTAACGAGGGCTTTGCTCCCAACCGAGCCGTCGACCTGTGCCCGCTCATCAGCGCCGGTGACCTTAAACAGGGAGATTTTGACGCCCTGGTCGCCGAAGAGCTGGATGTTGAGCCCGAGCAGATCCTGGGCCGCGATCTGTTCCTGGTCAATCGCCAGGATGCGCGCATTTGGGGCTGGGCCGACGAGTTCATCTCGACGCCCAAGCTCGACGACCTGGCCTGCGCCTACACCTCGCTGCAGGCATTTTTGGGTGCCGAGAACGCGCATGACGTCTCGGTCTTCTGCTGCTTTGATAACGAGGAGGTTGGCTCCGAGACCAAGCAGGGCGCCGTGTCGACGTTCTTGGCCGACGCGCTGCGCCGCATTAACGGCTCGCTGGGCTTTGACGACGAGTCGTACCATCGCGCGCTTGCCGCCTCGATGCTCGTGAGCTGTGACAATGCACATGCCGTGCATCCCAACCACGCCGAGAAGTGCGATGCCCGCAACCAGGTGGTGCTTAACGGCGGCATCGTCATCAAGGAAGCCGCCAACCAGCACTACTGCACCGATGCCTTTAGCCGCGCGGTGTTCCAAGCCATTTGCGATGACGCCGACGTGCCCACGCAGGCCTTTGCCAACAAGAGCGATATGGCCGGCGGTTCTACCCTGGGCAATCTGTCCAATATGCAGGCGAGCATGCATGCCGTAGACGTGGGCCTGCCGCAGCTTGCCATGCACTCGAGCTACGAGACCGGCGGCGTGCGCGACGTGATGTACGCCATCCGCGCCCTCACCGCTTTCTACGAGCGCAACCTAACCATCAACGGCGCCGAAAGTGTGGAACTCTAAATGCGAGCCGAAGAAATGAAGGCCGAGCGTGGGGCTCAGCTTATTGATCGGGGTTTACAGTTGTTCGTCGACGCTTGCCATGAGTCAGGGGTCGACGTGTCCAAGGCGCGACCAACGAGTGCTGAAGAACTCAAGCGTAACGCCTATTCGGACCGCTATGACGAGGAGGCGGACTGGCTCTAATAAGCGAAGTGTCGAAAACGCTAGATGTATGTTTGATATCACTTTGGCGAGAGTGTCGCAGACAGAACTACCGGTATGGCGCAAGCCAACCTGACCCCATTGCACCAAACCTACCAAAAAGGGACAGGTTCATTTTGGCAGGTTTTATTTGGGCAAATGCCGCAATGCCAACAGCTGGACAGAATTGTTATGACACTGCAGGTTGGGCAAACGTCAGCGAGCGATGTCCAGAGCGAACAAGTGGCATGAAAAAGGCAAGGCATAGACCTTCTGGTCATGCCTTGCCTTTTGAATGACAAATTGTCGCTCTGGGCGGCGCGCAGCGTCGACCGGTCCGCCGTTCGTTAGAACGGCGGAACAAGATTAGTGCTCGATCCAGCAGCGAAGCGTCTCGCCGGCCTGCAGGTGACGCAGATTCTCCGCGGCAATGTCGACGACGTTGTTGAGGGTGGCGGCTAGATGGAACCAGCCAGAGACGTGCGGCGTGATGAGCATGTTGGGCGCATCCCACAGCGGGCTTGTGGCGGGCAGCGGCTCGGGGTCGGTGACGTCGACCGCGGCGCCGGCGAGATGTCCCGACTCCAAGGCGGCAACCAAGTCGTCGGCGACCACAAGGTCGCCGCGGCCGCCGTTGGCAAAGAAGGCGCCCGGCTTCATCGCGGCGAAGAACTCGGCGTTCGCCAGGCCGCGGGTCTCTGGTGTGCTGGGCATAAAGGATGCGACGACGTCTGCCTCCACCAGGCGCTCGGACAGGGCGTCCATGTCGTCCATGTCCTCAAACACAATGGGGTAGACGAGCGGATGACGCTTGATGCCGCGGACGTGCGCGCCCATGCTGCGGCAGAGCGTGGCAAAGTGGCCGCCAATGTCGCCCGCGCCCAGCACCAGCACGTTGGCATTTTTGAGCGAGGTAACCGGCCCCAAATCCTCCCAGCGATGCCCACGCTGCAGATCGTGATAGCCGGGCAGACGCTTCATCATGGAAAGGACCATGGCAAACATGTGCTCGCTTACGGCCTGGCCGTAGGCGCCCACCGAGCAAGACAGTTTGGCGTCGGCTGGCACGGTGCCGGCGGCAAGGTAGTCGTCATAGCCGGCGGTCTGCAATTGCAACAGCTGGAGATGCTCGCATGCCGTGAGCATGTCGGGGCCGATGTTGCCCAAGATCACGTCGGCATCGGCGACCTGCTCGCGCGTGGCGGCGTCGGAGCTCGTGTAGATAAAGTCCTCGCCCGGAGCGCTCGACTCAAGAATTGCGCGATGGCGGTCGTTGACGGGCAGCAAAACCAGGATATTCACAAGCAGTCCTCTCCGCTCGACCTGCCAAAAAGGGACAGGTTAATTTTGGCAGGTTTTATCAGGCAAAACGTTCAAATAAAAACGCCGGATGCAAGACGAGCGTGCCCGTCAGCATCCGGCGCATCCACGGCTACCAGCTCAGCAGCTCGTAGCCGTCCTCGGTCACCACGAGCTGCACCTCGCACTGGGCCGAATCGCTGCCGTCCTTGGTGCGCACGCACCAACCGTCACCCTTGCTAATCTTGATGTCGGGCGCTCCGGCGTTGACCATGGGCTCGATGGTAAAGACCATGCCCGGAGCCATGATGGTGTCCACATCGGGTGCCTCGGTGGTAAAGCCCACAAACGGGTCCTCGTGGAACTCCTTGCCTATGCCGTGTCCGCCGTACTCGCGCACCACGCTAAAGCCGGCGTCCTCGACCGTCTTTTGCACGGCTTCGGCCATAACGGACAGCGGCAGCCACGGCTTGACGGCCGCCAGACCCGCCTCCACGCTGGCGCGGGTGACGTCGACCAGGCGCTGACGCTCGGCAGAGACCTCGCCAATGCAGAACATGCGGCTCGAATCACTAAAGTAGCCGTCAAGAATCGTGGAGCAGTCCACGTTGATGATGTCGCCCTCGTGCAGCACGTCCGTATCGCAGGGGATACCGTGACAGACCACATCGTTGATCGAGGTGCATACGCTCTTGGGGTAGCCCTCGTAGTTGAGGTCGGCCGGCGTGCCACCGTGCTCGACGGTGTAGTCATAGATCATCTGGTCGATCTGGTTGGTGGTCATGCCCGCGGCGATGTGCTCGCCTACGTAATCGAGCACGCCCACGTTGATGGCGGCCGAGCGCTTGATGCCCTCGATATCGGCGGGCGTCTTGTAGAGCGTGCGGGGCAGAACCTCCCAGCCCTCTTCCCACAAGCGCTCGAGGCGCTCATCAAAGGTGCTATGGCATTTCTTATATTTTTTGCCGCTGCCGCACCAGCAAGCGTCGTTGCGGCCGGGCACGGGTCCTTTGTCAAACATGGCTAACTTCCTTTCATCCGCAGCTAGTATAGCCCACCCACGCGTCTATAAAAGTTGCGGTGATATAGTTCCGATTTAAGCGGTTTAACAGCACAAATAGGAACTATATCACCGCAACTGATGGGGCGGGATGGCGGGCACTAGCTGCTGCGTGGTTTTGCTAGTAGCTCACCTGGCAGGGGATGCCGAGGGCTTGGACGCGCGCGGCAATGGCGTCGAGCACCTCGGGTGCCGCTTTAGCAAGGCCGGCGACCGGTGTCTCGCGCGCCACCGTGTAGATAGTCGCCTCCTGCGGGCGAATGCGTTCGAGCGCCGCGAGCCAAGGGCCGACGTACTCCTCGCCGGTGTTATCGAGAGACTTGCCTCGGTACTCGCCGCTCAAAAACATCGTCTGGATAATGACGTGGCCGTTAAAGCTCGCGAACGTTTCGATCTGGTGCTCTACATCGTAGGGGCCAACGGGCTGGTCGAGCAGCTGGATAAAAGCCGGGTCGACCGTATCGAGCTTGAGGATGTTGCCGTCGACCATCATGAGCGCATCGTGTACCTGGGGACGGTCGGCGCGCGTGCCGTTGGAAAGCACGGCAATCTTGGTGTTTGGGGCCAGCTGGTCGCGCAGCGCGATGGCACCGGCGATGGCCTGCGGAAACTCAGGTGCGGCGGTTGGTTCGCCGTTGCCGGCAAACGTGATTACATCGGGCAGCTCACCCTCGATTGCCATCTCGTGCAGCTTGGCCTCGAGTGCATCGAGCACCACGGCAGCCGTGTTATACGGCTCGTGGCAGGGGTGCTCGGCGTTGAGACCGTTCTCGCAGTAGATGCAGTCGAACGTGCAGATTTTGCCGCTCGCCGGCATCATGTTGACACCGAGCGAAAGGCCCAGGCGACGGCTGCGGACGGGCCCAAAGATGGGGCTGGCATTTAAAAACGTAGACATAGGCATATGCTCCTTGGGACAGTTGAGCTTAAGCATAGCATCGGCCTTCATGTGGGTTGCGGGTTTGGGCGCTGTTGTTTAGGCAGAAACCTTGCAATCGGGCGAGTTTTCGAAACCCTGTCATGAAAGGGTACGAGCTGGGTACAGTAAACGCATTCATGTACACACAAAATGACGCCATCTGACCAAGCCGCACCCCGGCACGGCCTGGTGGTGTTGACGATGGGAACACAGTATGGATTTTACGGTCGAGAATGCGGGCACTACGATCGCCTGCCGCGAGTATGCCGGCCCGGTTGTATCGTCCGATGCACCCGCCTTGGTTTGCGTGCACGGTGCCTGCGTCGACGGCGTCTTTTTTGACGCCATCGCCCGCGAGCTCGCCTGTGACTATCGCGTCATTACCTACGACCGGCGCGGTTGCGGCGAGAGCGGCGACGCTGCAGACGGACGCTACGACCTCGCCGTCCAGGCCGCGGACCTGCAGGCCGTTATCGAGCGTATTGGCGCTCCGGCAAACGTGCTCGCGCACAGTGCCGGTACGCTGGTGACGCTGGAGCTTCTCCGTGCAAACCCCACCATAATCTCGCGTGCGATTCTGCATGAACCCGCCGTGACGGATGAGGGTGCCGGTCTGGGCGCGGCCCCGGTTTTGCTCGAGATGATCGCCGCGGGAAAGGTCTCCAGGGCATTACGGGCCTTCCTGGGCGCCATCGGCGATTCGGACCCTGAGGCCCCCAAGTTAACCGAGGCAGAAGCCAAGCATGCCCTGCGCAACGGCCGCAGCTTCATGGCAAACGAATACGGGATTACTATGACCTGCGTTCCCGATTGGGATAGCGTTCGTGCGTCGAAAACGGTGGCCGCCGTGCTCCTGGGCGAGCTCTCGATTGGCACGCCTCGCGAGGCGGGCACAAGGGTGGCGGCTGAGCTTTTGGACTGTCCACTCGTAATGGTTCCCGGCGCGCACAACGGCCTGCGCGATCGCCCGGGAGCGGCTGCCCAGACTGTCCGTGGCATCCTGGGGCTCTAACACCCGCAATAGCCAAAGCAGGCTTCATCCGCAAACGTTTCGGCCTTGTTAACAAATGTGTTCAAAACCTCACGTCTGCGGCTTCAATCGCGCCGGCTGCCAACTCATAAAAATGTAACAGCATTTACGTGCTTACCTGCATCGGCAAGGTGTTACCCTTGTAACATTTGGAACCCACCGCTACCATGCGAAGCTATCGAAAGGGCCCCATATGCTCAATAATCACGAGGTCAATCTAACCGACGAGGAGGCTGCCGCCGAGGTCGCCCGTGTCGCGAAGACCTACCCCGTGGTACGTTTGCTGTCGGCCGATCAGATTAAGAGCGAGCCTAACTGCCTGCTCGCCGGCGATCGCTGCCCTTGTTTGCGCCAGGCAAGTCTTGAGGCCTTGACAGATTCCGATGAGGTGTCGGAGCAACTCCTCAACGATGGCGTTGAGTACCGCGCCCATCTGCGCCCTCTGAAGGTCGAGGGCGAGCCTCATGTCCTGCTGATGGTGCGTCCGATCGATGGGCAAGAGGCTGCAAAAGAGGACCTTGTCTACACCGACGTGCTGACGAGCGTGCATAATCGCCGATATTACGAGGAAAAGCTCCGTAGCGCCCGCATGAATGCCGGCGTTGCGATGATCGACCTTGATGATTTTAGGGTCTTCAACGATATGTGTGGCCGTCATGCCGGCGACCTTGCGCTCGGTGCCGTGGCGACAGCCATGCGCAGCGGAATCCGTTCGACTGACGAGCTTGTGCGCTATGGCTGCGACAAGTTTGTGGTTGTCATGCCCAATATTCCCTCCGATGACTTCACCCGTCGCCTGCATCAGGTGTCCGATGCCGTTCGTTCCACGATTATTCCGGGCCATGAGTACGTGAGCTTGACGGCATGTGTTGGTGGCGTTCGCATTCATGACGAGACGGTCGATGAGGGCGTTGGCCGCGCTGTCCAGTTATTGAGCCGCGCTAAGGCAAAAGCCGGTACGGTCGTGACCGATGCCGATTCCATCGAGGCCTTCCAAAGCGAAAAGCCTTTGGTACTTATTGTCGATGACTCCGAGATGAACCGAGTCATTCTCAGCGAGATGCTCAAGGACGAGTATTGCATCCTCGAGGCCGACAACGGTCGTACGGCGCTCGACATGGTCGATCGCTATGGCGATGAGTTGTCGCTCGTGCTGCTGGATATTGTCATGCCGGGCATAAGCGGCTTTGAGGTGCTGGCCGGTCTGTCGCGCCGATCGGTTAGTGACAATCTGCCTGTCATCATGATTTCGAGCGAAGATTCCGATGATATGGTTCTGCGCGCGTACGAGCTGGGCGCCTCGGACTATATCAACCGCCCGTTTGACTCCCGTGTCGTGCGCCGCCGTGTAAGCAACACCATCCGCCTATACGCCAAACAGCGCCGCCTGACGAGCCTGCTGTCCCAGCAGTACAACGAGCGTGTCAAGAACAGTCGCATGCTCATCGACATCATGGCGGGCGTCATGGAGCTTCGCAACGGCGAGAGCGGCAGGCACGTTACGAACATCGAAAAGCTGACCGAGCTGCTGCTTGGCTGTCTGGTCCAGCGTAGCGACACCATTTCCCTTGACAATGAGGAGCGCTCCACGATTGCCCTGGCTTCGGCGCTGCACGATATCGGCAAGATGTCGATTGACGATGCGATTCTCAACAAACCCGGGCGCCTTACGTCCGAGGAGTTCGAGATTATGAAGACGCATACCACGATCGGCGCCGACATGCTGCTTGAGCTGGGTAGCCATCACGCCGGCAATGCGCTTATGGAATATGCGTACCAGATTGCGCGTTGGCATCACGAGCGCTGGGACGGCAAGGGTTATCCCGATGGCCTTAAGGGCGACGAAATTCCCATTGCCGCACAGGTGGTTTCGGTGGCCGACGTGTACGATGCTCTGACGAGCGTGCGCGTGTACAAGGACGCTATCCCGCACAAGGAGGCAATTCAGATGATCCTGGACGGTAAGTGCGGCACCTTTAACCCGCTGCTGCTCGATTGTCTGCTTGAGGTGCAAGACCAAATTGCCGAGACGTTGGCACGCCCCGCCGACGTTGTCGCGTTTCCCACGATTTAGTTTGACCAAAGGAGTTTTTAATCTATGATTTCCATGCGTGAGGCGTATGAGAAGATCGGCGCCAATTATGATGACGCGTGCGCTCGGCTGATGGGCGAGGAAATGCTCGCCCGCTTTGCCCTCAAGTTTTTGGATGACGAGAGCATGGACAAGCTGGAGGCCGCCATGGCGGCGGGAGACGCCGAAGGTGCGTTTATGGCAGCGCACACGCTCAAGGGCGTGAGCCAGAACCTGGGATTCGATAATCTGTACGAGCCGGCGGTCGTGGTGACCGAGGCGCTGCGCGGCGCCGATGCCGTTGACGGCGCTCGCGAGGGGATGCATGCGCTGCAGCAGCAATATGCGGCTACGATGTCGGCCCTGCGTGAGACGGCCGAATAAGAGCTTGCGGGCCTTGATGACTATGAGAGTGGATAATCTCCCGTTTTAGGCCCGGTGGCGGCCTCAAAGTGGGAGATTATCCACTCTCGTTCGATATGTGTCCAAAAATCCACGCTCACCCCTCCGGGTTAGTAAATGGCCTATGCGCACTGGCGGGGCTTTCCGCATGCAATCAATATCGTTGTTCGATAAACTGTTCGAATAACGATAGAGTCGATGAGGGTGAGTGTATGTCTAACAGCGTTCAGCGTATGGCCAAAGCGGGCGAAAATATCAGGAAGCTTGGCTTTTGCATGGCAGCCGTTTTTGCAGGGATGCTCGTCGCTTTTGCCGCGTTGGTTGTTTACGTGATCTGGTATGCGGTTGCAAACGTTGCCTCTGTCGATTCTTTCGGCGTCGTGACGCTTCTCGATGGCGGGTGCATCGTTATCCCAAGCGGACTGTGCCTGGCACTCGTCGTGGGTATTTCGCTTGTCGTTCTGTGTGGGATCAGCCGTAACATCTCGCGAGGCGTCTCGCCCTTTACCAAGACGCATGTGCGGCTTATCCGTATTCTTGCGCTTGCCTTTGCTGTTAACGCCGCGGTTTCGCTTATTGGTGCCTACGGATCGGTCAATCTTACCATTGGTGGGCTGGAGCTTTACGTCGTGCCTCATTCCTTCGTTATTGAGATTTGCCAAGGCGTTGCCTTTGATGCGGGGTCGCTTATCGGCGCGGCTGTCTGTCTGTGTATCTCGGTGATCTGGAGTTATGCCTCGCTGCTCCAAGAGCAGTCTGACGAGCTTGTGTAGGAGGAAGCATGAGCTATCTCATCATCGAGCTTGAGACGCAGCTACTTAAGACCGGAAAGACCAGTGCTGATCTGATTCGTGCCACGGGGCATACTCCGGCTAATATTTCTAAGCTAAGAAACGGAAAAATTAAAGCTATTCGCCTTAAGACGCTTCTCGATATTTGCGATGAACTTGACTGTCAACCGGGAGATATTATTCAGCGCGTGAGCGAGAAAGAGCTTGAGGAGCTTATTGTTGAGCGTGCAAAAAATGTCGTGAGGCAGATGCGGGACGGCGGAGGCAATGAGGCGTTGCTTCCGACATCAGTCTTTGCTGTAGATTTGAGCGACGAGTAGCATAAAGCGAACAACTATAACGAAATATCAGCGTAAAGGGGCCCGTGTCTAACACGGGTTCTTTCTTTTAGATTACCTTGACAAATATGAGTTATCGAAAAACAATAACAACTATGAAAAACGATAAAGGAAAGAAGGAACGATATGAGCGGTTTTGCTATCAAGCAGAACGGGAGGCCGATGAACGCATCAGCGATAAAGTTATCAAAGGTGTCAAAGCGCTACGGGAAACGGCGCGTTTTGCATGACGTTTCCTTCGAGGTGCATCAGTCTGAGCTCCTTGCCCTTGTTGGTTCAAACGGTGCGGGCAAAAGCACGCTTATTAAAATCGTCTTGGGCCTCTGCGAGCCGTCGTCGGGGAGCGTGGAGCTCTTTGGGGGCAAGTCGAAAAAAGAGCTGAGCCTGATGCGGACGCGTGTCGGCTATGTGCCAGATTCCTGCGGAGCATACCAATCCCTCAGTGCGGCTGAGAATCTTCGGATCCGATGTGCGGAATGGGGGCTTGATGCGAATCGTGAGATTCCTCGCGTTTTGAGCCTAGTCGGGCTGGACGTCGAAGAGAAAAAGAGCGTGAACAGTTTTTCTCTGGGAATGAAACGGCGGCTGGATATGGCTACGGCTTTGTTGGGCGACACCGACGTACTAATTTTCGATGAGCCGGCAAATGGATTGGACCCGCTGGGCATCGAGAGTATATGGGCCCTTATCGGTCGATTGAATCGAGAACAGGGTAAGACCATGCTCGTCTCTAGCCATGATTTGGATGAGTTGGCATCAGTTGCAACAAGTTGCGTGTTTATTCATGACGGCGAACTGCTGAAAAAGGAATCGATGGACGTCATAAGGGATGAGGCGTCGTCCCTAAAAGAGTATTACAGGCGCTTGATGAAGGCGGTCTCGCTATGAAGCGGGCGATCCATCCCATAAAGGCAGATATGATGCGTTTGCACAGGATGTTTCCGGCGAAGTTTGGTCTTGCGCTTATTCTGGCGTTCGGCCTTCTCTTCGGTGTCTTTCTAAAAAACGGAACAACGTTGCTCGCCTTTGGCAATAGCGTTTTTGGGGAGGATATTGGTTTCTGCTGGAATGTAATCGATCCTTCTGCACCCGATGAGTCCCTTGTGCGCAGTGCTTTTGCCGGCACGTCTCTGTTCGTTCCGCTCATCGTTTGCCTGGCGATTTTACAGGAGCGCGGCTATGATGAGGGGCACCGAATTTCTTCAGCAAGAGGTCTTACCCGCTTTAATGGGGTCCTAGCACATGTGCTTTCGTTTGCTTTAATAATTGGCGTAGCATATAGTGCGCTTTGCCTTCTTCTTTTTGCAATAGCCATAATACGTGGAGGGCATAACCTTTCGCACGATATGCTAACTGCATTTTTGCCTGCAATGATAGTCAACGCTGTATTGGTGATATCGGTTGCGCTGGAGACGGTGACCATCTATCGGATTACAGACAGCGCTGTATTGAGCGGGGCTGCGATAATTATTGGATTTGTCATGAGCTTGACGCTCTACGGAACCTTCCTTCAGGCGCCCATACCGTCCTTGCGATGGATTTTCCTTCTTCCGGGGCCGTATCTTGGAGTCGGATGTGCCCTTGGGTATAGCGATATGGGTCAGCTGACACTTCTGGGATACGGCGTGGCAGCCAGCTGTCTATCGGTATTGATTTACGCTCTCGTGAGCTTTCGTGCTGGGGGTGTGCTCAATGGCTCGCCAGACTAGAAGATTTCTTCATTCAGAATTGAGGCATGTGAGCAAATGGACGTACGCCTTAATCCTGGTAATTTATGCGTGCATGGTGGTATTGCAGCTTAATTCTTTCCCGATGTGGTTCTGTAGCCTCCGTGAGAACAGTTTCTTGGGCTTTTTCCCAGACCCGACACTTCGGCTATCGGCAGAGGATGTCCTTCTATTTGGTAATGCAGAGGTTTTCCGCGGTCTGCTGTTCAACGTGGCCCCGTTGGCTCATGCATTGTTCTTTCCGTTCATCGCGGCTTGCATTGTGCCGCGCTTTGTCAGCTCGGGCTTTATTGAGGAACCGTGGGGGTTGTCGGAGGCTCGGGGAGGGAAGCGTGTGTGCGCTATCGTTGCGCGAGTGGTGCTGTCTTCTTTTGCCCTTTTGGGCGCATTTATCCTGTCAAGTGTCGTTTTGTACTGTCTTAACTGCGTAATCGTTTTGGATGCTCAGCAGTATTTCAACCTGAATATTTTTTGCTATCGACTTCTTCTGGCGAGTGTCGTCTGCCTTGCATATGTGGTCTCTTGCGTGATTGCTGTTTCCTATTTTGGGTCCGGCTTCGGTCCGATTGGCATGCTGCTGCTTGTCAATGTTGTAGCGATCTACATACAGCTCGGGGCCAATTCCATGATTCCGCTTCCGTCCTCGATGCTCATGTGGATTTGCGGTGTGACCCCGTTGGGGGACGGCCAATGCGTTTCGATTTTAATTGACTGCCTAATAAACGTAGCAAGCGTTTTTACCATTTGCTTCACTATCGACCGATTGCGGTCGAGATTTATTTGATTGTTTGTGAGGGATAATCATACCGAGCAAACCAAATGCAGGCGGGCGGGCACCCTGGCTGGTGTTCGCCCGCCTGGCATAGGAGGCTTTAACCTGAGTGGTTTGCGGGCTAGCGGGCCTGCTTTACCTTGGCCGCCGCCTCGACAAACGACTTCCACAGGTTAAAGTCGGTCTCGAGCGTCTGCCAGGTGTACTCGGGATGCCATTGCACACCCAGACAGAACGGCTGGCCTTCGACTTCGATGCACTCGGGAACGCCGTCGGTTGCCTTGGCGACCAAGCGCGTGCTCTTACCCAGACGATCGACGCAGCAGTGATGTGCGGAGTTGGTCTGGATCAGCCTGTGCCCGCCAACCGCGCGCTCCAGCAGCGAGCCCGGCACGACCTCGACAGGATGCACAGGGTCGTTGAGCACGTGGGTATGGCGCCACTGCGTGCGGCCCTCGCGCGCGCCCAGGCTCGGCACGTCCATGCACAGGGTGCCGCCGGTGGCGACGTTGAGCAGTTGCGTGCCGCGGCAGGTGGTAAAGAGCGGCTTTTTGGCACGGAGCACCTCGCTGACCAGCTTAAACTCAAAACTATCGCGGATCTCGCAGCAGAGGGTGGGGTCGTAGGGTCGATCATCGCCCCAACGTTTGGGATTGACATCGGGGCCGCCGGGAATGGCGATGCCGTCGGCGATATCGACGTAATGACGGATGACCTCAATGTCCTCGGTGATGGACATCTGCAGCGGCAGACCGCCGGCGGCAAGAATGGCGTCGACAAATACGCTCGCAATCTCCTCGTTGGGGGAGAGCGTCTCGCTCAAATAGGGCTTCGCTTCTTCCCAGCGTGGTGCTACCAGGATAAGCGGGCGGTCAGCGGGATCGACGTCGACGTGCGGAGTGTAGGACGATGAGGTGCGGGTTCCGATCATGGGTGCGGCTTTCGAATCCGGGTGGACATGGCACAGGGGTGGCGCGGGACAAACGTTACTGATGAATTTGCCCGCGTGGCAATTGGGCTAGTGGCCCTTAATGGAGTTGAGGAAGTCCTGGGCGCGCTTGGTCTGGGGGTGGTCGAAGAACTCGTCGGGTGTGCCGGTTTCCACGATCTGGCCGTCGGCCATAAACACGACGCGGTCGGCCACGCGGCGTGCGAAGTTCATCTCGTGCGTGATGACGATCATCGTCATGCCCTGCTGGGCTAGACGGACCATGACCTCGAGCACCTCGTTGATCATCTCGGGGTCAAGGGCGCTCGTGGGCTCGTCAAAAAGCATGGCCTTGGGTTGCATGGCAAGCGAGCGGGCGATGGCTACGCGCTGCTGTTGGCCGCCCGAAAGCTGTGCGGGCACCTTATCGGCCTGCTCGGCAACGCCCACGCGGCCCAGCAGGTCCATGGCGCGCTCGCGGGCCTCGTCCTTGGAGACACCCAGTACGTCGACCGGTCCCAGCATGACGTTCTGCAGGACGGTCATATGTGCGAACAGGTTGAACTGCTGAAACACCATGCCCAGCTCGGCACGCATGCGGGCAAGATCCTTGCCTTCCTGCGGCAGGGGCTCGCCCTCGATGAGGATCTCGCCCGAGTCGATAGTTTCCAGGCGGTTGATGGTGCGGCACATGGTCGACTTGCCCGAGCCCGAGGGACCGATCACAACGACGACCTCGCCGCGGTCGACCGAGAGATTGATGTCGTTGAGGACGTGCAGATCGCCATAGTGCTTATCGACGTGTCTGAGCTCGATCAGCGGCTGATTGCCGGTGGAAGAGGTGCTCTGTGCCATGGTGCTCGGCTCCTTATGACTCGAAATGGTAAAGCGTTAGCGGATGATGGTCGCGCCGGTCTTGTGCGAAACGTAGACAGCGGCCTTGTTGATCGCGACGTTGATGAGGATGTAGATGACCGCGATAACCAGGTAGACCGACACGAGGGCGTCGTAGTTGGTAATGAGCACGCGGGCATTTTGCATCAGGTCGGGATAGCTCACCACATAGGCGACGGTGGTGTCTTTGACTACGACCACAAGCTGTGAAATCAAGGACGGAATGATAAACCGAATAGCCTGCGGCAACACGATTTTAAAGGTGATTTTGGCCTTGGAGAGACCGAGCGCCTGGGCCGCCTCGACCTGCCCGCGCGGCACGGCGTTGACGCCGGCGCGGAAGATCTCGGCGAGTACGCCGGCTGCAGCGAGTGCGACGGGGAGCGTGAGCATCCAAAACGACGGCAGCGCGATCTTGTACTGGGGCAGCACCAAAAAGAAGAAGTAGATGAACAGCAGGCTCGGCACGCCGCGGAAGAAATCGGTGAGCACACGGCAGACCAGTTGCAGTGGCTTAATGTCGCTGGTGCGGCCGAGCATAAGGGCTAAGCCCAGTACCAGCGCAATGACACCGGCGGTGAGTGCGACTTTAACGGTGCCCTCAAAGCCGGCAAGCAGGAACTTCCAGGTGGTGAGGTGCGTAAAGAAATACCAATAGTGGACCGAAAGCTGGCCGGTCACATAAAAGCGCTGCAGTACCAGGACGACGAGTGTGGCGACGGCAACAAGCGAGATGGCGGTGCCGATGCGAATCTTGGCGCGCATCTTGGGGCCGGGAGCCTCGTAGAGCGCATCGCGCATGGTGAGCGCAGGGGAGGAGTGCTTGCTCATCGGAGGATCCTCACCTTCTTGTCGATGTAGTTGCCAATGTGGCTCACCACAAAGGCCGTGCCCAGGTAGCCGAGCGCCGAGATAAAGAACGCGGCGACGCCGCCGAGCGAGCGGGTATTGATGTAGCTCACCACGCCGGTGAGCTCTTGCGGTTTAAGCGGCACCTGACTGCCGAGCGCGGTGGTGAGCATGACGGCGATAAAGAGGTTCGTCATGGGCAGCACGCTCGAGCGCAGCGCCTGCGGAATCACGATCTTGGCGAGGATACGGCTGAAGCTCATGCCGAGCGAACGTGCGGCTTCGACCTGGCCGACGCCGACGGTGTTGATGCCGCTCATAAAGTTCTCGGAGCCAAAGGCCGAGCCCAAAAGAACCGTGGCGACGATAACGCAGGTGCGGTAGGGTAGGACGACCTTGAGCGGCGGCAGCGCATAGACGACGATGATGAGCAGTGCGATGCCGGGGATGTTACGGAAGACCTGGACATACAGGTCGCCAAAGACGCGCAGCGGCTTGAGCGGCGACACACGCATCACGGTGACGGCGACGGCCAGCACCATGGCGATGGCAAACGACTCAAGCGTCATGCCCCAGGTTGCTAGCAGCGCGTCGATATAGTTCTGGCCATAGAGCGACCAGAGCTCGGAGAGACTCATGCGGACCTCCCGCCGATAAGGAAAGGGGCTCCCGTGTGTACGGAAGCCCCGACAACTCAGTGAGGAAACAGTTTACCGCAATAAAGCGCATCATGCGTTTCCGTATGGTTTCGTTGCGGCCGTTACCAGGCTCGCTGCCTAGGCGCCGATCTCGGGCAGCTCGGGAACATTGGTGTCGCCCGTGCGGTCGCCGATGCAGATCTGCCACAGCTCAGTCCAGGTGCCGTCGTCCTCGATCTTCTTAAGGAAGTCGTTGACAAAGGCAACGCCGTCGGAATCGAGCGGCAGGCCGATGCCATAGGGCTCCTTGCTGCCGAAGGGCTTGCCGGCGATCTTGTACTTACCGGGCTCGCGGACCAGGGCGCTCTGCTGCATGTTGTTATCGATGACGTAGGCGTCGACGCGGCCCTGCTGGAGCGCCTGGCGGGCCTCCTCGTCGGTCTTGAACTCCTGCTGGCTGGCCTTGGGGGCGAACTCCTCCAGGATGGCAGGGCCGTTGGAGCCGGACTGGACAGCGACGTTCTTGTCGGCCAGGTCATCGACGCTCTTGATGTCGTCGTTGTCGGCGAGTACCAGGATAGCCTGCTGGGTGTAGTAGTAGGGGCCGGCGAAGGAGACGAGCTTCTTGCGCTCATCGGTAATGGTGTAGGTGGCAAAGACGGCGTCGACCTGGCCGTTCTGCAGGACAGACTCGCGCGTGTCCGAGGTCACCTGGGTGATCTCGACCTTGTTCTCGCCCAGGATGTAGTTGGACAGAAGCTGCGCGATACCAGCGTCAAAGCCGCGGGTCTGACCGTCTTTCTCGTTGAGGAGGGAGAAGAGCGTGGAGGTCTGAACGCCACCGATCTTAAAGACGCCGGCGTCCTTGACGGCCGTGGCCCAGGTGCTGGCGGCGATGGCGTCGTCATCGGCCTTGGGGCCGTTGTCGACGAGCTTGTCGAATGCCTTAGCGTCGAGCGTGGTGGAAGTCTCGGTATCCTCGGAGCCCTTGGAGGAGCCGGCGGCGGAACCCTTGTCGGCCTCGGCGCTGGTGTCGGAGCAGCCGGCAAGACCAAGGCCGGTGACGGTTGCGAAGGTGGCGGCAACGAAGCCGCGGCGGTCGAGAACGACCTGCTGGGAGAGGTTCTTGCTCATGGTAGAACACCTTTCTCAATAAAATCCCTAGCGGTTGAGTAGAGTTATACCCCATCGCGCTCAAATGGGTCAACACGAAATAACTCAGAAACATACTTGCCTTATGGGTAATTCTACCTACCAAAAAGGGACAGGTTTATTATGGCAGGTTTTATCTGGGCAAACGTCGAATATTGCAGCTGAAATAGCGTTTTGCAGACGGCATGATCGATCACAGCAGTCGCTATAATGGCGGCAACGCGACACATATATAAGTAAGGAGATCGCGTATGAACGGTTATTCGTTTTTCGCACCGACCATGACTTAAAACCACTACAAAGGGGACAGGCACCTTTATGGTGGTTCTTGCAGATGTGACGGCCTGCCTCGCTGCTTTGTCTCAATCTGTAACATCTGGACGGCCAAAAGGTCTCTATCTGTTACAGATTGAGACAAAGGTCTGGGACTAAGACGTCTTATCTAGATCTGTAACAGTTAGACGGGAATTCGGGCCCTAGATGTTACAGATTGAGATAATCGCGTCGCGAAAATAAAAACCTCCGCAGGGGCGCTTCCCTTGCGGAGGTTTTCTTACTCGTTGAGTAGCCTTACAGCTTCGGCGGCCATGTTCTCGACCGTCATGCCGTTCTGGGCGAGCAGCTCGTTGGGGTCGTAGCGGTCGGGGAAGCCCTTGGCGATGCCAAAGGTGCGCGTGCGCAACGGCGTGCATGCCAGATAGCACGCCACGCGCTCGCCCCAGCCGCCGTCCAAGATGCCGTCCTCGAGGGTGACGACAACGCGATGCTCGGCGGCAAGACTGTCGAGGAACTCGCGGTCAAGCTCAGTTGCAAAGCGAGGGTTGACGAGCGTGGCCTCGATGCCGTACTCGGCAGCCAAGCGGTTTGCCACGCGCTCGCCCAGCTCAAAGAAATCGCCGAGCGCGAGCACGGCCACATTACGACCCTGGCGCACCACGTTGTAGCGAACGGCGCTGTAGTCGGTGTCTTCGGCGGGCGCCAGATCGGGACGGCTCACCAGGCCAATGCCAGGTACACGAATCGCAACGGGATGCTCGCAGTGGTCGAGCGACCAGCTCAGCATGGACAGGTATTCCTCCATGCAGGCCGGCGCTAGGTAGCGCATGTTGGGAAGAGCGCCCAGCATGGAAATATCAAAGAACGAAAGGTGCGTCTCGGATGTGGTGCCAAAGATCGACGCGCCAAACACCAAGATGGTTGCGGGGGCATCGTTGAGGCACAGATCGTGCCACAGCTCGTCGTAGGCGCGCTGCAAAAACGTGCCGTACACACCAAAGACTGGCTTGGCACCCGAGCGCGCAAGCGCGGTGGCAAAAGTCACGGCGTGCTCCTCGGCAATGCCGACATCGACGAACTGTTTGCCGGCGGCAGCGCGAAGCTCGGGTGTAAAGCCCATGATGTAGGGCGTGGCGGCCGTGATGCCCACGACCTGCGGATCGCGCTCGATGGCAGCGCTGAGCGCCTCGCCCGTAATGTCGGCGTAGGTGCGCGGCGCAGGCTCGCTCGGATGGCCCGGGCAGAGCTTG
Organism: uncultured Collinsella sp.; assembly: GCA_958352845.1. Lineage (GTDB taxonomy): Bacteria > Actinomycetota > Coriobacteriia > Coriobacteriales > Coriobacteriaceae > Collinsella. The sequence goes on along the minus strand of CATWQC010000014.1, from coordinate 27,520 downwards.
CGCCCGGTCGCCATGTCAAACGGACCCACGTGGTGCCAGCGCTCGGGGTCGCTCTGGGCTGGCTCAAAACCCTTGCCCTTGGCAGTGGAGACGTGCAGCACGATGGGGTGGTCGATGCCGCACAGCTCCTGCAGCGTGTCGACCAGGGCCAACACGTCGTTGCCGGCGTCCAGGTAGCGGTAGTCGAGCCCCATCGCGCGGAAAACGTTGCGCTCACAGGCGCCGTTGCTGGCGCGCAGCTCGGCCAGATTGCGATACAGGCCGCCATGGTTCTCGGCGATGGACTGGTCGTTATCGTTGACGATGATGATCAGGTTGCTGTCGATCTCGGCGGCGTTGTTAAAGCCCTCAAACGCCAAGCCGCCCGAAAGCGAGCCGTCGCCAATGATGGCGATGACGTTGTACGCATCGCCCGCCAGGTCACGAGCGTGCGCCAGGCCGCAGCCCAGGCTCACCGACGTGGAGGTATGGCCCATGGCGAACAGATCGTGCTCGGACTCGTCGGGATTGGCAAAGCCAGAAGCCTCACCATAACGCTCCGGATCGATATAAGTGTACGCGCGCCCGGTCAGCGCCTTGTGGGCGTAGGTCTGGTGCGAAACGTCAAAGACAATCTTGTCGATGGGGGAGTTAAACACGCGATGGAGCGCGACCGTAAGCTCAACGACGCCCAAGTTGGGGGCAACGTGCCCGCCGACGGCGGCGGAGCTTTCGAGGATTGCCTGACGGATCTCGCCGCAGAGCAGCGGAAGCTCGGCGCGGTCGAGAGCCTTGACGTCCTCGGGCGTTGTCGTTTGCGTAAGCAGCATCGTTGTGGGTTACTCCATGCGAATCGAGCGCCGGCGCTCCCTCGTCCGGCACAATTGCACAAAACAGTCTCGCACATTTTGGCGTTTGATATGTGACGGCGGCGCGGTAATTCGCCAACTGGCGGGGCAAAACGTTTTGTCCGATGCCATACTGGTAGATTCGATGATGATTTTATTCCATGCGTACAGGCCGTGGCTTGCCGCCGTGAGCCGCTGGAAGGAGGCAGCATGTCCGATGTCGTTCGTGCCGAGAAAATCGCGTGCGAAGTGGACCATGCTGCCCGTCAACTGGCACAGGCGGGTCGTCTGGACCTGACGCGCGAGTTTATCCAGCATGGCGATGTGACGGTGTATACGCATGTGACCTCAGTGGCGCGGGCAAGTCTGTCCTTTGCCGAGCGCCTGGGCCGCGTCGGTGTCTCGGTCGACCGCGCCTCGTTGCTGCGCGGAGCCTTGTTACACGATTACTTTCTCTACGATTGGCACGATCCCGATCCGAGCCATCGCCTGCACGGATTTCGTCATCCGTTTTTTGCCCTGGCGCGAGCCGAAGAGGATTTTGAGCTGACGCCGCGCGAGCGGAATATCATCGCGCGCCATATGTTTCCGCTGGTGCCGGTGCCGCCGACGTGTCGTGAGGCTTGGATTGTATGCCTGGCGGATAAGTGGTGCGCGCTGTGCGAGACGGTCGCCGGTCGTCTGCCGCGCAAGGACGAGGCGGACGATGGCATGAGTGGCGAATCGAGCGAAAAGAGGAGAGGATAGACGGTGGGGACCGCGATCGACATGGCATTTGACGGTGCGACGCTTGCCGCCTGTCCGCTCTCGGCGCTGGTACTCTCGTTTGCCTTCTACGGTTTTTGCGGTTGGGCATGGGAATCGACAGTCTGCGCCATGCTCAACCACGGACGCTTTGCCAACAGCGGCTTTTTGCTGGGGCCGTGCTGCCCTATCTATGGCGCGGGCGGCATTGCCTGCTGGCTGCTGTTGCGCGGAATTCCTGACGCGTCGAGCCAGTTTGTCGCTTCAGCGCTCGTATGCAGCGTGATTGAGTACAGCGTAGGCGTGCTGCTGGAAAAAACAACGGGGGCTCGCTTTTGGGACTATTCGCACCTGCCGTTTAACCTGCATGGGCGCATCTGCCTGTACTGGGCCTGCGCGTTTGGTCTGGGTGCGTTGTGCATTTGTCGCGTGGTGGAGCCTGCATTGCTGGGGCTGCTTGGCCATCTGCCGGTGCTGATTGTGCGGCTGTCCGCCTTTATCGTCGCGGTCGCGATGATGGTCGACGCGGTGTGCTCGTTGGCGAGCTGGCGGCGTCTGTCCGATCAGTTGGAGCGCGTCCGGGCCGACCTTGCCGACCGCATCAACGAGTCGCTTGCCGATGCGTCTGACTCCATGCTCGAACGTATTCCCGATTCGGCGATCGACTCGGTGGCGCAGACGCATATCCGCAGCCGTGCCGTTAACGCGTGGCTGGCGGAGCTGGGCGACGCGACGCTCGATGCCCTGCGCGAGAAGGCTTCGATGCCGACGTTTATCTCGGATGGTGCTCGCGGCCTGGCGCTCGCTGCCCGCCGCGTGGCCGATGCCGCGCCGAGCATGCCGCGTCCGCCGCTCAGCCGTCGCCTTGCCGGTAAGCGCATGAGCCGTCCGGTACCGAGCGTGTCACTCAGTCGTCGTGACCTGCGCTTTTTCAATGCCTTCCCGCGTCTGCGCATCAATCGCTACGAAGGTGTCATTCGAGCTACCGACCTCCGCGACCGAGCCCGCGAGCTGTTCCGCCACTAGCCGGGACGGGCGCGCTCACGGCTTCCTTGCTCGCGTATTTCCCGTTCGTTTCGCGTCCGTTGCCGCGCCGTTTCCAAGATTGCGGCACCGTTTCCATTCGACAACGCAGCGTTTAACAACGCCGCATCTGGTCTACACCAGTTGTCCCTCGGCCGCATTATGGGCGCCGACAACGTTCATACGACCAAGGGAGAGCGAATGTACGATACGGGTTCGACAACGTTTGTGCTCATCTGCACCATGCTCGTTTTTTTAATGACACCGGGTCTGGCGTTTTTCTATGGCGGCCTGTCCAGGCGCAAAAATGTCATCAACACCATGCTCATGTGCTTTGGCGCCATTGGTCTGGTTGGTGTGCTGTGGATTGTTGCCGGCTGGTCTCTGGCCTATGGCGGCGACGGTTCGAGTCCGTTTATTGGAGGCCTTGACCAGCTGCTGTGCCTGCCGGTGCTCAACCAGGTGCTGCAGGCGGCCGAGGGCAACGCCGCGGACGGCGCCGCCTACCCCCAGATCATCAACATCGCCTTCCAGATGGCATTTGCCATGATCACGGCTGCTATCGTCACGGGCAGCCTGGCCGGCCGCGTCAAGTTTGGTGCCATGACGGCCTTCCTGGGCATTTGGCTGCTCGCGGTCTATGTGCCGCTCGCCCACATGGTCTGGGGCGGCGAGGGCTCCTTTATCGGCGACATCATCGGCGCGCTCGACTTTGCCGGCGGCGACGTAGTACACATTTCGTCCGGTCTCACGGGCCTGATTCTCTGCTTAATGCTCGGCCGTCGTCGTGGCTTTGGCATGGTGAGCTATCGTCCGCATAACGTGCCGTTTGTGGCGCTGGGCGCCGGTCTGCTTTGGTTTGGCTGGTTTGGCTTTAACGGCGGCAGCGAGTTTAAGGCCGATGCCGTGGCGGCACTCGCCATCCTCAACACTGTGACGGCCAGCGCGGCGGGCATGGTCTCGTGGCTTGCCGTCGAGCGCGTGCACACCGGTCGCCCCACGCTGGTGGGCGCCAGCACCGGTCTGGTTGCGGGCCTTGTGGTGGTCACGCCGGGTGCGGGCTTTGTCGAGCCGTGGGCGGCGCTGGTCATGGGCCTGATCGTCTCGCCTGTCTGCTACCTGGCCATCAGCCATCTTAAGACCAAGTTTGGCTACGACGATGCGCTCGACGCGTTCGGTTGCCACGGCATCGGCGGCATCTTGGGCGGCGTGCTCACGGGCCTGTTCTGTGTGCCGGAGCTCTCGTGGACCGGTAAGGGTGGCCTGTTCTACACGGGCGACGTGTCGCTGCTCGTCTCGCAGATTTTGGGCATTGTGGTGACGGTCGCTATTGTACTGGTGCTCGACTTGGTGATCGCCGCGGTGGTCAAGGCGCTGTTCCACGGCAGCCTGCGCGTGGACGAGGCCGACGAGGCGCTGGGCCTGGATGCGAGTCAGCACGGCGAGAGCGCGTATCCCTCCTTCTCGGGACTCGATTAGCAGCTTCCCCAGGCTCCGCACCTCGCCGTTCAATCGTCGCGCGGCTTTCCCAGGCACCCGAGATTGCCCCTCAAACCGTCGCTTGCGTACCGAAGTACGCGGCGCTCCTCTTTCGGGGCAATCTCGGGCACCTCGAAAACCCGCGTCATTGAATGGCAATTCATTTCTTTATTAAAGAGAGGAATTCATTATGAAAAAGATTACGGCTATCGTGCGCCAGGAAAAGCTTGAGGTTCTTAAAGACGCGCTGTTTGCTGCCGATGTTCGTGGCATGACTATTAACCAAGTGCAGGGCTGCGGCGCACAGCATGGCTGGAAGGAATACGTACGCGGCAACGAGCTGCTTGTCAACATGATCCCTAAGGTACAGTTCACCCTTATTTGCGCCGACGAGTATGTCGACGGCATTGTCGAAATTATCTGCAACGCCGCACGCACCGGAGCCGTCGGCGATGGCAAGATCTGGGTCGAGCCGGTCGAGGAAGTTATCCGCATCCGCACCGGCGAACACGGCCCCGCTGCGGTGTAGGACAATCTTTCGCCTGACGGGCGTGCCTCTCTTGGGGCGCGCCCGTTCTCGTCTACAATATCGTGCAGACGAAGGAGAGGCACGCCCATGATCAAGATGTTTGCGAGTGACTTAGACGGAACGCTGCTGAACGCCCTGCACGAGGCAGATGGGACCATCCGCCGTGCCATTCGTGAGCTGACCGAGGTTGGCTTGCATGTGGTTCCCGCGACCGGGCGCTCGACGTTGCCAATCGGCGAGCATGGCTTCACGGGGCTGGCGCTCGATGCCTGCTGCTCCAATGGGTCCATCGTGCGCGACAGTCATGGCGAGGTGCTCAAGACCTGGACCATCGATCCGCAGATCACCGAGGAGCTGCTCAAGGAGTTTCCGGACATTTGCTTCGACTGCTCCACGCCCGACGGCATGTTCTCGAGCGGTTCGTTCGAGATGCACCAGGCGGGTTTTAAGAAGGACAGCCCTATCAAGCGCATCGTGATGCGCGGCATGCGCGCGCGTGGCGGCTATCACGAGGAGCAGTATTTCGACCAGTCGATCGGTGACATCCTGCGCCACGATGTGTGCAAGATCAATTGTCGCGTGACCTCGCCCGAGCTGGAGCGCGACCTTAAGGCATATTTGGCCGAGCGATCGGACCGCGTGGTCAACGCGCCGTTCGATCCGGTGATGTTCGAGATCACGGACGTGGCGTGCAACAAGGGTGAGAGCGTGGCCTGGCTGGCGGGCTACTACGGTATTGCCGAGGACGAGGTCGCGGTTTACGGCGACGGCGGCAACGACATCGCCATGCTCAAGCGTTTCCGCCACAGCTACGCGACCAAAAACGCAAGCGATGCAGCTAAGGCCGCCGCTAGTGCGACCATCGGCAGCTGCATGGTCCACGCCGTCCCCAAACACATGCTTGCCACCATGCATAAGCAAAACTCTCGCACCGTCATCGAATAATGTGGCAAAGGGACGGTCCCTCTGTCACAGTTGACGCTGGTCTCTTGAAATACGAACAAACATTCGCATACCTAACTGCGCTTTGATAGAATCGGTATCGTTGACGGCAGTTCCATGTGCCGGGCAGCGCCCTCCATCCGATGGGAGGTGATGCCCATGACCGATTTGATTGATTTCGTGAGACTTCTGACCGCTTTGGTCTCGTTCTTCACGGCGCTTGTCGGCCTTTCCGAGGCACTCAAGCAGCGTTCGAAGCGCAACAGAAGGGGTCGCCGCCGCTAAGGCGTTGACCCCCTAATGCAAACAACGGCGCTGCCCAGCTTTCCAGAACTTGGGCTGCCGTCGACACTATTCTACCCACGAATGACATTTTGAACAATTGGCAATGCCGCTTCAAAAGCCAGGCACAACTGGCACAACCTAGGCGGTCGCTGAATGTGACAGAGGGACTGCCCCTTTGTCACATCCAAAATATTGCCTTTACGTGTTGATGCACACGGTGTGCAATAATACTCGCACTGTGCAATAGCGCACAGGCTGAGTAACAAGGAGGACGCTTGTCCCAGCTCGAGAAATGCGATCGCCGGTCCCTTCGCTCGCAGCGTGCCCTTCGCCAGGCGCTTGCCAGCGAGCTTGCCGAAAGCGGCGACCTTTCGCGCATTAACGTCGCGTCGCTCACCGAGCGTGCCGGTCTTACGCGCCGCACGTTCTATTCGCACTACCGTGATATTCCCGACTTTATCAATCAAATCGAGGACGGCTTGCTGGCCGAGATCCGTGAGCGCATTGAGCTCATCACCGCAGCTCAGCTGCCCGATCTCTATCACAACATCGATGAGCTCGAGCCGGCGCCCGGTTCGGTTGAGCTACTGCGTTATCTTGCGGCCAACCGCGACTTAATCGGTGCGCTGCTGGGTCCGGGCGGCGACCAGGCCTTCATTAAAAGGATCATCGACACCGCTCGTGAGGCTGTGGTGCCGCGTGCGCAGACGGGCATTTTGGGCCTGGCGCTGGGTACGTTCTTTGACTACTACGTTACCTACGTCGTGAGCGCCGAGGTCGGCATGATTCAGCGCTGGTTTGAGCGTGGGCTCACCGAATCGCCCGAGGCCATGGCGCGCATTATGACGGTGCTCGCTTTTGTGCGCCCTGGTGACCTGTATGGCCAACCCATCGATATCAACGTGCCGGAATACGGCATGAAGCTATTGAACCTACAGCTCGAGGACGCGGCCGACACCGCCGCAGCCGTCGAGTCCAACAACTAAGAGGAGAGACAATGAGCAAACTCGTCGAGGGCATTAAGGACCGTATGGTCGCTGCCGCGCGTGAGGCTGCACCCGCCGTGGTGGATGCCGCGCAGAAGGCCGCGACCGCAGCTGCCGAGAAAGTTGCCGAGGCAGTTGCCGATGCCAAGAAAACGGCAGGGGAGACGTCCGTCGCTAGCGAGCCCGCCACCGCCGCCGATCCCGTAGCCGCCGCCCACGCCCCCGAAGGCGCGATTTTCAACCCCGAGAACGCTCGCGGCAGCCTGCATCTGGGCATCGACGTGGGCTCCACCACCGTTAAGCTCGCCGTGCTCAACGACGACAACCAGATCGTCTACGCCAAGTACCAGCGCCACCACACCGACGTCCGCGCCTGCGCCCGCGACCTGTTCGAGGGCGCTGCGACCGTGCTGCCGACGGCCCAGATGACCTGCGCCATTACCGGCTCGGGCGGCCTGCTGCTGTCCCAGTGGCTCGACCTGGAGTTTGTCCAGGAGGTCATCGCCAGCAAGCGTGCCGTCGAGACCCTCATCCCGGCCACCGATGTCGCCATCGAGCTGGGCGGCGAGGACGCCAAGATCATCTATTTCGACAACGGCATCGAGCAGCGCATGAACGGCACCTGCGCCGGCGGCACGGGCGCGTTCATCGACCAGATGGCAACCCTGCTGCACACCGACGCGAGCGGCCTCAACGAGCTCGCGGCCAACGCCACCACCATCTATCCCATCGCCAGCCGCTGCGGCGTCTTTGCCAAGACCGATGTCCAGCCGCTGCTCAACGAGGGCGCCCGCCCCGAGGACGTGGCGGCCTCCATCTTCCAGGCTGTCGTGACCCAGACCATCTCGGGTCTGGCGTGCGGCCGTCCCATTCGCGGCAACGTCGCCTTCCTGGGTGGCCCGCTGCAGTACCTCTCCGAGCTGCGCCACCGCTTCTACCTCACGCTCAACCTGGACGAAGAGCACCGTATCGTGCCCCAAAACGCTCACCTGTTTGTGGCGAGCGGCGCCGCCATGGCACACGAGTCCAATAAGCTCAGCACGTTCCCGCAGCTCATCGAGGCTATCGATGCCCTGGGTGACACGCAGGGTGCCGAGGTCGAGCGTCTGGATCCGCTCTTTGCCACCGACGAGGACTTTGCCGAGTTCAAAACCCGCCACGACACCGAGGTCGTCCCCAAGGGCAAACTCGACGGCTACGCCGGCCGTGTGTTCATCGGCATCGACGCCGGCTCCACCACCATGAAGGCCGCGCTTGTGGGCGAGGACGGCCAGCTGTTGCACACCTGGTACGGCAACAACAACGGCGACATCCTGGGCACGGCCAAGGTCATCATGGCCGATTTCTACAACCACATCCCCGCGGGCTGCACCATCGGCCACGTGACCACCACGGGCTACGGCGAGGCGCTGCTCATCGAGGCCCTCAAGGCCGACTCTGGCGAGATCGAGACCGTTGCGCACCTGCGCGGCGCCAAGGCGTTCCTGCCCGGCGTCGAGTTCATTCTGGACATCGGCGGCCAGGACATGAAGTGCCTGCGCGTCAAGGACGGCGTCATCGAGCACATCATGCTCAACGAGGCCTGCTCGTCGGGCTGCGGCAGCTTTATCGAGAGCTTCGCCGTGTCTATGAACATGGACGTGCGCGCGTTCGCCAACGCTGCCATCCATGCCAAGGCCCCGGTCGACCTGGGCAGCCGCTGCACGGTCTTTATGAACTCGCGCGTCAAGCAGGCGCAAAAGGAAGGCGCCACGGTGGGCGACATCGCGGCCGGCCTGTCCTATTCCGTCATCAAGAATGCCCTGTTCAAGGTTATTAAGCTGCGCGATCCCAAGGAGATCGGCAGCCAGGTGATCGTTCAGGGCGGCACCTTTATGTCCGACGCCACACTGCGCGCATTTGAGCAGCTCACCGGCGTGCATGCCGTGCGTCCCGACATTGCCGGCTGCATGGGCGCCTACGGTGCGGCCCTGCTCGCCCGCGATCGCGCCGGTGCCGACGGCACTTCGACCATTCTTTCTGCCGAGGACATCGCGCACCTCACCGTGACGCAAAAGCATGTCCGCTGCGGCCGTTGCTCTAACAACTGCCAGCTTACCGTCAACGACTTTGGCGGCGGCAGGCGCTTCATTACCGGCAACCGCTGCGAGAAGGGCGCTGGCCACAAAAAGCAGAAGACTGAGGCCCCCAACCTCTTCAAAAAGAAAAACGAGCTGCTCTTTAACCGCGAGATCCTGAGCCCCGACGAGGCCCCGCGCGGCACCGTCGGCATCCCGCGCGCGCTCAACATGTACGAGAACTACCCCTTCTGGCATGCGTTCTTTACGCGCCTGGGCTTTAGCGTGCAGCTGTCCGACCAGTCGAGCAAAAAGACTTACCAGGCGGGCATCGAGTCCATGCCGTCCGAGAGCGTGTGCTATCCGGCCAAGATGAGCCACGGCCACGTGATGAACCTCATCGACCGCGATGTCGACTTTATCTGGATGCCGTGCGTGCGCTGGGAGCGCAAGGAGGATCCGACGGCTGGCAACTGCTATAACTGCCCCATCGTCATGAGCTACCCCACGGCGCTGGCGCTGAACATCGACGAGATCCGCGAGCAGAACATCGAGTTCCTGTACCCGTTTGTGCCCTATCACGACAAGACCGAGCTCAAGCGCCGCCTGTACCAGGTGCTCGCCGTCGACCGTGTGACCGATGCGCAAGCCGGTCGCGGTCGCGTGCGTGGACCCAAGATTACGCGCTCCGAGGTCGATGCTGCCGTCAACGCTGCTTTTGAGGCCGATGCGCGTTTCCACGAGGATATCCAGACCATGGGCGAGGAGGCCCTTAAGTGGGTCGAGGACCACGGCGGTCACGGCATCGTGCTCGCCGGTCGTCCCTACCATAACGACCCCGAGATCAACCATGCCCTGCCCGAGCTTATCTCGAGCTTTGGCTTTGCGGTCTTTACCGAGGATTCGCTCGCGCACCTGGTGAAGCCCGAGCGTCCGATTCGCGTCGTCGACCAGTGGATGTACCACAGCCGCCTGTACGCCGTCGCCCGTTTTGTGACGATGCGCAACGACCTGGACCTGATCCAGCTCAACTCTTTCGGCTGCGGTCTGGACGCTCTGACCACCGACCAGGTACAGGAAATTCTGGAGGCCAGCGGCAAGATCTACACCGTGCTCAAGATCGATGAGGTGTCCAACCTGGGCGCCGCGCGCATCCGAATTCGCTCGCTCATGGCCGCGCTCAAGGACCAGGAGGCCGAGCGCTTGGCCGAGGCCATGGCCGCGGGCGAGGCCTACGAGCAGGGCGATGCCGCGCCGGTGGCGCCTTCCACGGATGCCCCCGCGTTCGCGAGCCGCAAGTACACGTTCGAGGCGCAGCGTGAGAGCGCCTCGACCGCATGGCCTAAGGTCCCCTTTACCGAGCAGATGCGCGACGAGGGCTACACCATCCTGTGCCCACAGATGGCGCCGATCCACTTCGACCTGGTCAAAGAGGTATTCCGCGGTGCCGGCTACAACTTGGAGCTGCTGCCCTCGACCGATCACGATGCCGTCGAGGCCGGCCTGCGCTATGTGAACAATGACATTTGCTACCCGTCGATTCTGGTAACGGGCCAGATTATGGAGGCCATCGAGAGCGGCCGGTACGACCTGTCCAAGACGGCCGTGGTTATCAGCCAGACCGGCGGCGGCTGCCGCGCCACCAACTACATCGCACTCATCCGCAAGGCCCTGCGCGAGAGCGGCCACCCCGAGATCCCGGTAATCTCGCTTTCGGCTGTGGCGCTCGGCGAGGACAACCCCGGCTTTAAGATTACGCCGGCGCTGCTTAAGCAGGCCGTGTACGCGGTGCTCTTTGGCGACGTGATGATGCAGATGCTCTATCGCTGCCGCCCGTACGAGGCCACGCCCGGTGCCGCCAACGCACTCTACGAGGAGTACATGGCGCGCGCTCGCAAGCTGGCGCCCAAGTTTAACCGCCACAACTACACCAAGCTGTGCCGCGAGGCCATCCGCGCGTTCGACACCATGCCGCTCGTGGGCGAGGGTACTAAGCCGCGCGTGGGCGTGGTCGGCGAGATCCTGGTCAAGTTCCACCCCACAGCCAACAACCACGTGGTCGATGTCATCGAGCGCGAGGGCTGCGAGGCCGTGGTGCCGGGCCTGCTCGACTTCTTCCTGTACTCCATGAGCAACGCCGAGCTGCAGAAGGACGAGCTGGGAAGCTCTGCCACTACGCGCGCTGGTATGCAGGCGCTCATCAAGCTGGTGGACTGGATGCGCACGCCGGTGGAGGAGATGCTCGAGAAGTCCCGCCGCTTCGAGGCGCCCGAGCGCATCGGCACTATGGCCGACAAGGCCCGCACGGTGCTTTCGGTGTGCAACAACATGGGCGAAGGCTGGTTGCTCACGGCCGAGATGCTCGACCTGATCGATCACGGTGCGCCCAACATCATCTGCACGCAGCCCTTCGCGTGCCTGCCCAATCACGTGGTGGGCAAGGCCGTGATCAAGGAGCTGCGCCGCCAGCATCCCGAGAGCAACATCGTCGCGGTGGACTACGATCCCGGTGCGTCCGAGGTCAACCAGCTCAACCGCATTAAGCTCATGATTAGCGTGGCGAAGGAGAACATGCGCGCCGGCAAGGGCTTTAAGCTCGAGAAGGTGGCGCCGCTCGCGATGGACGAGGTCACCGGCCAGATGCGCGCTCACGATGGCTGTGTGAGCTGCGGACCGGCCAGCGAGGAGGCTGTTGCATCGGTCGCCAAGCGTCTGGGACGCGGCATTAAGAAGTAGCTTGCCTGCTATGGGCTAGATATGAGACAAACGGGTGGTGGCCGTACCGGCTACCACCCGTTTTTGCTGGACATATGTTACGCAAATCGTTTTGTCGCAGCCTTCTGTGCACTCGAATTTCGGAAGTGCGGGGAAAAACGCGAACCTCCCGAGCACACCGCCTTTTTAGACTCTCGCGACCTGCGGTTTTGTTGTAAAAAAAGCCGGTCTGGTCGGCGAAACCCGATTTTTCCCCGCACTTCCGAAAACAGCGGTTCAGCAGCGCCAAAAAATGCCCTCAAAATCGAGAGTTAATGAACAGGTGTAGCCGTTCGCCGCAAATTACCGTCCGTTTATAGAACCCACCCCCAGCGTGCTGTCCCCTTACGGTTGAATAAATACACATCTATGGAATTACGTAAGAGAGGACTGTTCCTATGAGCTACAAGACCGTTTGCGTTGCCGGCGGCGGCGTGCTGGGAAGCCAGATTGCCTTTCAGGCAGCCTACTGCGGCTTTGATGTAACGATTTGGCTGCGCAGCGAGGGCAGCATCGGCCGTACCCAGCCCAAGATCGATCATGTGCGCGAGGAGTACATCGCGGCAATCGAGGGTATGGCGGACGGCACGGGCGAGTGGTGCTCCGGTATCGCCGATAGCGGCAAGCCCTTCGACAAAGAGGTGGCACTCGCCGCCGTTGAGCGCGCCTACTCCACACTCAAGCTGGAGCTCGATCTTGCAAAGGCAGTGGCCGACGCCGACCTGGTCATCGAGTCTATGGCTGAGGACACCCAGGCAAAGATCGACTTCTACAAGAAGCTCGCCCCGGTTCTCCCGCAAAAGACCGTCATCGTCACCAACTCTTCCACGTTGCTGCCGAGCACCTTTGCCAAGTACACTGGTCGCCCCGAGAAGTACCTGTCGCTGCACTTTGCCAACTCTATCTGGAAGAACAACATGACCGAGGTCATGGCCCAGAGCCAAACCGACAAGCGCTACTTCGACGAGCTTGTCGACTTCGCCAACGACATTCGCATGCTGGCGCTTCCCGTCAACAAGGAAAAGAATGGCTACCTGCTCAACTCCATGTTGGTACCGTGGCTGCTTTCGGGCCTTGATCTGTACGTCTCGGGCGTGAGCGATCCCAAGAGCATCGACCTCGCGTGGACGCGTGGCACCGGCGCTCCCAAGGGTCCGTTTCGCGTATTCGACACGGTGGGCATCCAGACGGCCTACAACATCGTTATGCAGTATCAGAAGGTCCCGGGCCTGGTGAGCCCGCTGCTCAAGAAGATGATGATGCCCTACAACTTTAAGGCCATGGCCTCCGTCCTCAAGAAAATGCTCGACGAAGGCAAGCTGGGCGAAAGCTCGGGCGAGGGCTTCTTCAAGTACTAAAAAATGATCCCTCGGGGACGGAGGAAAACGGATCATTTTCGGCCGCCAACAGTGAGAAGATGGACCCAGAAATAGAAAGGAGTGGCAATGGGCCGGCTCGGGCTTTGAGGACAAGCTGCTGCAAGCCCAGGGCGATTTTTCGCTCAACGCGGGCCAGCACAGCGTGACGTATCTGTCGAGTTCTGACACGGAAACGACCGGTCGCTACCAGGTGCTGCTGTACGACAACAACTTTGGTGCGGCCGAAAGCTATCCCAAGTTCGACTGGGGCCAGCTGGGCGCCGCGGTGGTGACCGACTACAACGAGGGCACGCATTCGTTTGGGCGCATCTTTACAGTGGACGAGACGGCGCGCACCTACGAGCTTGTGGACCAGATCGCAGTACCGTTTTCAGGTTACGTCAACAGCGCGCAGCGCGTCGGCAATTCGAACAGCATACTCGTGGCATCGGGCCAGGCCAAGACCCTTACCGAGTGCGATCGGTACGGTCTGGCCATCACCACCTACGAGATGGAGGCCGAGAAGTACATCTATCGCGTGTACAAGTACGAGCTGTAGGGCCGCGGTTAGGTTTGACCAATGGAGTATGAAAACACGCCGTTCGCCGATGCTCCCTCCGCGAGTGGCAGCCATATGGTTTGATGTTAGATACATATAGTTGTCGCCAGCCTGCTGGCGACGTTCCCCCTGATATCGGAGGTTCCAGGTATGTTTCGTGCTCCGTTAAATAACTGTCGGTTGGGCTAACATGGGTCGCCGTGCTATTTCGATAGCCCTTGCAGTGGTCTGCCTGGCTGTGCTCCTGGGCGCTACGGGGCTGTTTGCTATAAGCCGAGAAACGTCCTATATGCAGGAATGCGCTTCCGAAGGGTTTGCCATTGATGGTTACTATCGGGATGACAAAACGAGTCGGGAAACCTTGGCTTTTCTTGAGGAGGACAACTGTCGATGGCAGCTGGTCGACCAAGACGGAATCTGCACAGACGGGCAGTTTAAGCGTACGGACGATCCCAATATCCTGGTATTAAAGAAGGAAAACGGCGAAGAATTCGGCACGGTTCACGTTGCATATATATCGCGCCGACGCAATCAAGGGCAGATTTACCTAATTAGAAATACTAAGGTGACCCGATTTTATCTTGTGAGCACCGATCCGGCGTTTACGGTGGAGTCTGGCGAGGTCGATTCGGACAGTTGATTCACGGCAATAAAAAAGCGAGCGGGGCGCGGGTGTGAACTGCACCCCGCTATTTGCTCGTGTCCGTATCGCGCCTGCGCCTCGTCATAACTTGCGTCCGTGCGAGCGCTCATCCCGCGCCGGCATCACTTCACGTCAAATTCCACGCGATCGAGTTCAGGCACGTTGAGGTCGATGAGCTTGCGGGCAACGCGGCGGTCGTGCGCCCCGAGCGCCTCGCTTGTCGTCACATGGGCGACAATCTCGCGCTCGACGATGCCCTCTTCCTCGCCTTCGGTAGCCGAGGTCTCGACGGCGACGGTGTAGTCCTTAAAGCCCGGTAGCACCGCCGCAAGCTCGCGCGTGGTTTCGGTGACGCCGTAGCCGTCCTGCACGCCGGACTGCGCCGAGCCAATAGACCCCGCCGTCATGACGATGCAGGGGACGGCAAAGATTACCGTGCCCACGATGATGCGGTGGCGCACCTTGCGTGATAGCTCGTCGACCTCGGCATTTTCTTCGGCAGTTACAATGCCGTCTCCGTTCAGGTCGCGCTTGAGCGGCACGCGCAAGATAAGTAATACGGCTTCGGCCGCGAGCGCGATAAAGACCACGTTGATGCCAAACTCGTAAAGCGCCGAGAGAAACAGTGACCCGCTTGCGATGGCGATGCCATAGCCCGCCGCGCACAGGGGCGGCATGAGCGCAGTCGCCACGGCCACGCCGGCGATGAGCGTGGCGGGTTCCTGGTCGCGCGAGTTGCCCAGCCCGCCTGCAAAGCCGCCTGCGAGTGCGACGGTAAGGTCCCAGACGGTGGGTGTCGAGTTGTCGATGATGGCGGCCGTGGTGGTGCCAAGGGGCGAGAGCTTAAAGTACAGCGTGGACGTGACCAGGCAAAAGGCCATCTGCAGCGCAAGGCTGGCGACGGCTTCGACGGTAATCTCGCGGTCGAGCGTGGCGATGCCATATGCCATGGCAAGGACCGATCCCATAAGCGGGCAGATGAGCATGGCGCCCACGATGGCGATGTCCGAGTCGATATCGAGGCCGATGCTTGCGATCAACATGGCAATGATCAGGATGCATAAGTGCGAGCCAGTCAGGCGCGCCCCGTTTACAAAGCGCTTGCGAATCACGTGATAGGGCGCGCGTCCCTCGCGAATGTTGAATGCCTGCTTTAGAAAGCGGCTTGCGTTCTCCATGGCCTCGCTGTGGGCGGGGCGGATGCCGTGGCGCCGATGATGGCGCTCGCGCAGTCGCTTGAGCTGTTGTTTATCGAGTTCCATGTCCACCTCGTTCTGGCACGTGCCGCGTATCCCGCCCGTCGTCTTTACTCTACACCGCGTTGAGCGAGGTGTCAGACAGGGTTTGTTGACCTGGAAGTCAGGCCAATCGGCATGACTAAAAACGCCGTGAGGATCATAAGAGTCAAATAGACAAAAAAGCGCGGGGCCGGATGGTCTCCGACCCCGCGCTCTGCACGGGCGCGTTGTTATTGGGTTTAGCCCAGCAGGCTCAGACCAACAGAGACAAACGCCAGGATAACGCCGACGATGGACTCGCCACCGAGCAGGCCGCTGGCGACGACCAAGCCCTGCTCCTGGAAGGCAGCATCCTTGACGGCCTTCTCCTCGTCCGAAAGACCAGCGGTGGCGTCGCGGTGGGCGGACCACTTGTCGTAGGCGAGTTTGACGCAGGAGCCCAGGAATGCCGTGAGTGACATGTAGAACGGCAGGTACACGCCCAGGCCGATCATCATGGCCGGAATGCCGAGCCAGTACATGACGATGCCGGCGATAAAGCCGCCAACGAACCACGGCACGCTCGGGATGCCCGAGACCATGGTGGCGACGACGCTTGCCTGCGCGGCAACAAAGCTCTTGTCGGGACCAAAGGCGTCCGGGCCATAGGCGGTGACGAGCGCGACCATGACGGCTGCGGCGACCAGGGCGCCCACGATGCCGCCGATGGCTTGGCCGATCCACTGCGCACGCGGGTTGGTGCCCAGCACGGCGCCGGCCTTAAAGTCATTCATGACGTCGCCCGCAAGGCCGCACGCCACGGCTACGATGCCGGCGATAAAGAACAGCTTGACCTGAGCGATCTGTGCAAAGGCAGCCACGATGAGCATAACGATGAGGCCAAAGATCTCCATGGGGTCGATACCCGTCTGGCCGCAGCTCTGTGCGCTCATGATGGTGGTGACAAAGGTGAACAGCGTGACGATGACAGCCGGAACGGGGCCAAGGTCGAGCGCGATGGCGACGATCACGGCGATGGCGGCAGCGCCCAGGCCGATGATGCCGGCGTCGAGCTTAAGGGAGCCCGAGATGAGCGACTGCTCGTCGGTGTCGGTGGAGCTGTCGGCGGCAAGACCGCGGACGATACCGGCGACCTGCGGCAGGATGTCCTTGAGGACGACGGCGACGCCAAAGCCCATCATGAGGCCCATGCCCAGGGACTTGACGATGCCCTGCGCAGTCACAACGTCGAACAGACCGGCAGCGGTGCCGCCCACGATGATGCCAAAGTTGCCCAGCAGCGCGCCGGCAAACCAGAAGGCGACGGGGGCGAAGCCCACGAGGAAGCCGACGGAGAGCAGCATGGGCGAGTTGTAGATGCCAAAGGTCACGCCGGGGATGTTGAGCGTGCGTAGCATGCTGGGCACCACGCCCAGGGCGTCGCGCAGCACGCTATAGATGCCGGCGATGGCCATGGAGCCAAAGAGCTGCTTGCCGGTTTTGCCGCCGGCCTCGGTGGCGCGCAGGGTCTGAGCTGCGGCGTTGCCGGTGGGGAACTCAAGCGCGGCGTCCACGATAAAGTGACGGTGGATGAGCGCGGTGGCCAGCAGGCCCAGGATGGTGCCGGCGAGTGCCACGATAAACATGTCGAGCCAGCTGATCTGGTCGGCATAGCCCAGCATCCAGGCGCCCGGGATGGTAAACGCCAGACCGCCGGCGACCATGGCGCCTGCGGACATGATGGTGTGGGTGACGTTGGCCTCGTTGAGACTGGCGTTGCCCATGAGCTTAAGGAAGAACAGCGAGATGACGGCAGCGAAGACGATCGGCCAGGGGAGTGCGCCCATCTTGAGGGCGGTGTAGGCCGAGCTTGCCGTGATAATCACGCAGCCAAGGACGCCGATGACGACGCCGCGCAGCGTGAGTTGCCCGCGCATCGAAGCGCGGTTCGAGGGATTGCTCATATAAAACTCCTTTGCGTATATCCGCTTCCCCCGGGAGCGCCGCTACGGATACGGCGCGGGAAGTCGGGTTACCAAGGGCCGCCGCGTGAGCTCGCGCGCGACCGCGCACCAGTATAGCCGTAAGCTAGTCATTTTGGGATGACTGGTTTAGGTAGGCGATATACTGCTGGGCAGACGAAAGGAGCGCCGACGATGCTTAATGGGTGCGCATATATATTGACGGTCGACGTGGGTAACACGTTCATTCGCTTTGGTCTGTTTGCCGAGGATTCGGCCGCGGCGCAGGAATGCCCGCTTGCGACGTGCGAGATCACGACGCCATCGAGCATTACGGCCGACGAAGCGCGTATGCGTCTCGCTCAAGTCATGGCCGCGCTGGCGGCCGATGCGGGCATGCCGGGTGCGCTCGTTCCCGCAGCTGCAGTGCTGAGTTGCGTGGTGCCGGCGCTCGAGCGCCCGTGGAAGGCGGCGCTTTCCCGCACCTGCACAGGACGCGTGCTCACCGTGGGGCCGGGCCTCAAGACCGGCATGCCCGTACACTACGACGATCCGGCCGAGATCGGCCCCGACCGCATCGCCGACGCTGTGGCGGCACGCGCCGTCTACGGCTCTCCCTGCATCGTGATCGACCTGGGTACGACGACCAATATTGAGGTCATCGACGCGTGCGGAACCTTTGTGGGCGGCGTCATCGCGCCGGGTCTGGCGCTCGGTGCCCGGTCGCTTTCGGCCGCTGCGGCGCGTTTGCCTCAGGTCGAGCCTTCGGCGCCCACGCATGTGATTGGCCGCAACACGCGTGAGGCCATGCGCTCGGGCGTGGTTCTGGGCGAGGTGGCCCGCATCGACGGCATGCTCGATATGGTGCTCGCCGAGATGCGCGCGACCAAGGCCGCGGGGGAGGGCGACGTGCCCATCGTCATTACCGGCGACGATGCCGAGGCGCTCGCGTTGCTGGTCGGCCATAGCCTGACGGTCGACGACGCGCTGACGTTGCGGGGTCTCGCCGAGCTCTACCACATCAACCAAAAGCCCCGCCGCGTGTAAAGGTGAGGGCGCCGGTGGGACAAACGCCCCCACCTTTCACCTGCTACAATGGGTCAAACTATTGCGATTACGGAGGTGTCTGCCATGTCGGACGATCTTCATCAAACTTCGTCAGGCAAGCGCCTGGACGTCATTAGCTGGGACGAGTTCTTTATGAGCGTGGCCATCGCCGCGCAGCGCCGCAGCAAGGACCCCAACACGCAGGTGGGTGCGTGCATCGCCAACACCAACCACCGCATCCTTTCGGTGGGCTACAACGGTACACCCTCGGCGCTCAACGACGACTTTTTTCCGTGGGGTACGAGCGACGACCCACTGCAGGACAAGCACAACTACGTGGTCCATGCCGAGGCCAATGCCGTGCTCAACTACCGTGGCTCGCTCAAGGACCTCGAGGGTTCCACGGTCTACGTCACGCTGTTCCCGTGCCACGACTGCGCCAAGATTTTGGCTCAGGTGGGCGTGGGCGAGGTCGTCTACCTGGACAACAAGTACGCCGACACCGATGACGGCCGTATCAGCCGCCGCATTCTCGACTCCTGTGGCATCAGCTACCGCCAGGTTATCGTCGATGTTCAGATTGGTACCGGGGGACAGGCTCGGCAGTAATATGCGTTGTCGATATCTGACGACGAACGCAGTTAAAAGAGTCCCGTCCCAAATTGACTACTCATGAAAGTCGCGTCTGCGCGCATGGACGGCTCGTGAGCGGGTACACGGCTGTAGTAACATAGCTTCTGTCCGCGGGCGCGCCCGCGTAATTGTGAGAAAGGAGCCCCTGTGGCTGTTAACGAAGAGCTGCTTAAGAAGGTTCTTGAAGAGATTCGCCCCAACCTGCAGGCCGATGGCGGCGATATGGAGTATGTGGGCGTTGACGACGAGGGCGTCGTCAAACTGGAGCTGCAGGGCGCTTGCGCCGGCTGCCCCATGAGCTCGCTGACCCTGTCCATGGGTATTGAGCGCATCCTGAAGGAGCATGTGCCCGGCGTTACCCGAGTTGAGCAGGTCAATGCCTCCGGCGAGGCCGAGGACCTGTACGACGAGTACGCGCCGTTCTAAGCTGCGAAAGCTGCGGACGGCATACTCCGCATAGACGTTACGCCCAAATATGCGGCTGCGAGCGCAAGGCCCGCGGCCGCATTTGTATGTAGGGAGTAGGAGGGTCGACATGCTCAACGACTTCTACCATATGCTTGATCCCGTCGCGATTTCGGCGGGGCCTATCACGATTTACTGGTATGGTCTGGCCTATGTGGTCGGCGCCCTGCTCACGGCGGTTGTCATGTACCGCACGCAGCGTCGCTGGGGTTTTAACATCACGATTGATGACCTGACGAGTGTCGTGGTCGGCGTGGTTTTTGGCCTCATTATCGGTGCGCGCCTGTTCTACGTCGTCTTTTACGGTGATGGCTACTACTGGGCGCACCCGCTCGAGATCTTTGCCACCAACGAGGGCGGCATGAGCTTCCACGGCGGTTTGGTGGGCGGCATTATCGGCGGCATCATCGTATGCCGCATGTATAAGCTCGACGCATGGACTTTGGCAGACCTTGCCGTCATAGGCGCGCCGCTGGCCTTGTGCCTGGGCCGTTGTGCCAACTTTGTCAACGGCGAGCTGTGGGGCAAGCCGACCGATCTGCCCTGGGGCGTGATCTTTGGCGGCACCGCGGGCGATATGCCGCGCCATCCCTCCCAGCTCTACGAGGCATTCCTCGAGGGTATTGTGCTCTTTTGCATTCTGCAGGTGCTCAGCCGCAAAAAGCCGCTACTGCCCCAAGGCACGTTTATGGGCGTCTTTGTGATGGGTTACGGCATCGTCCGCTTCCTCATTGAGTTTGTGCGCGTGCCCGATGCCCAGCTGGGCTATCTGCTGGGCGGCGTCATCACCATGGGTCAGCTGCTGAGCCTGCCGCTCGTAATCGCGGGCCTGGCGCTCATCATCTTTGCTCGTCGCCGCAACCAGCCCCAGCGCATCTACCTCGACGCTTAACCACCAAAAAGTGAACAGGCACCTTTGTGGTGGTTTGCTGGGCAACGATGACAGAACCGTAACGTTTCCCCAGATAAAACCTGCCAAAATAAACCTGTCCCTTTTTTGCAGGTTTCTAGAAAGGCTCTTTGGACTGTGAAGGATTCCGACCTCTCCACAACGGCTGCGCGCGACGCTGCCCGCATTGTCTGGTTTAAGCGCTACCCCGCCAAGCAGACGCTCATCGCATTTTTGCTCGCGCTGTTGGCGACCACGGCGTTTTCCATCGATCCCGCCCCGGTGTCGAGCAACGCAGTCTTGGCGATTGACCCCAAAGCCTCGGGCATGCTGTACGTGTGCTACGAGGTGCTTCTCTCGTTTGCCGGCCATACCGACGCGGTCATGCTGCTTGCGCTTGCCTGCCTGCTCACCTTGCCGTTTCGCTACGTGTTCTTTGGCCGTGGCGACACCTGGCGTCCATCGATCATTCTGCCGTCGCTGTTCTTCGCCATCTGCATGGTGTTCGGCCGCAGCTACGATCTCACCGACTCGGCCGAGATTGTCCTTGGCGACAAAGCCCGCATCATCTGCGCCTGGATTGGCGGCGCGGGCTGGATGCTCTTGGCGGTCGTTGCCTTCTACCTTGCCTTTGAGTGTCTAGATTGGCTGAGCTCTCGGCGCATTCCGTTTTCCGAGGCGCACTTTGGCCGCGTATGGCGTGTGGCTCACGCCGTGCTCTCGGTCCATCCCTTTGCCGGGCCCTTCCTGGTGCTTATGATCGCCTGGACGCCCACGCTCATCGCTTCGCTGCCCGGCCTTTTTATGGGAGATACGGGCGCGCAGATTCGCCAGTGGTTCAACTATCCCAACGGCACGAGCGACTACCTGCGCCTACTCAACCCCAACGTGCTGCTCAACGGGCATCATCCCGTAGTGCACACGGCCATTATCGGCTCGTGCGTTCAGCTGGGGCTTTCGCTGTTCAACAGCGCTAACGCGGGTCTTGCCATCTACACCTGCGCTCAATTTGTCATCACGGCTGCCTGCATGGCCTATTCCATTTCGTCGCTGCGCAAATTGGGCGTGAGCCTGCCGGTTCGCGGTGCGATCCTGCTGTTCTTTGCGTTTATGCCGATGTTCTCTAACTACGCGGCGTTGCTCACCAAAGACGTGCTCTTTGCCGACGCGTTCTTGGTGCTGCTGGTACAGACCGTCAAGCTCGTGGCATGTGGCTTGCCCCGTCGTGATGCCAATGCCGAGCGTGCGGGCGAACAGAGGCCCGTGCTCTTTGCGCGCCACGACTGGCTGCTGCTCGCTCTGGGCGCCATGGGTTCCACGTTTCTGCGCAACGGCGGCCTGGTGTTTCCCCTGGCGGCATGCGTAATCGCGGCGGCGTTTTGCGTATGGGACGTGCATGTGGCTCGTCGTGCAGCCAAGCAGACTGGTGCTGCGCCTTCGGGCGCCATCCCGCGTTTCCGCTGGGTTGGCGTTCTCGCGGTGCTCGCGCTCTGCCTTGCCTCTAATATGTACTTCACCAAGGTCTTTATGCCGGCGCACGATATCACGCCTGGTTCCAAGCGCGAAATCCTCTCGATTCCGTTCCAGCAGACGGCTCGTTTCGTCCAAAAGCACGACGGCCTCAACTCGGGCGTCAACCCTACGGTTAAGGAGGACGGCACCATCGTGGAGGCTCCTTGCGACGGTTCGGTGACCGACGAAGAGCGTGCCGTGATCGATCGCGTACTCAAGTACGAGAACCTGGGCCGCCGCTACAACCCCGACAAGTCCGATGCCGTCAAGAACTGCTTTAACGAGTACGCCTCGCAGGAGGACATCGATGCCTATTTTGAGGTATGGGCTCAGATGTTTAAGAAGGATCCCGAGTGCTATATTTCGGCGCTTATCAATAACTACTATGGTTATTTTTATCCGAGCGCGCGCGATGCCTGGGTCTACAGCACGGCGCGTAGTGCCGAGATCATGGCGCGTCCCGACAACCTCAAGTACTTCGACTTCCATCCGGTTGACAGCAACGTGGTGCGCTGGTGCGACCACCTGATCAATTTGTACCGTGTGGCGGTGCAGCGTGTTCCCTTTATCTCGCTCACCATGAGCTCGGCCACCTATGTGTGGATCATGATCGCCGTGGTGGTCTACTTGCTGCGTCGTCATTCATGGCGTGCGCTGGCGATCTGGGTGCCGCTGTTGGGCGTGCTCGCTGTGTGCCTGATTGGCCCGTGCAACGGCTCGACTTACATGCGCTACCTGTATCCGGTCATCGCCTGCATGCCCTTCGCCATCGGCGCCACCGTCACCCGCAGCGACTTCTTCTGGTTCTAACTTGGTGCATTGAGGGTCAGGTTTCTTTGCACCAAAGGGGACATCATCACGACGCCTTCATTTTGGGGTTTATCTCGCAGGCCAGTAGGTATATCATAACGACGTTTGTTTATATTGCCCGAGCATCTGCGCTGGGCTTTAGGTCGAAACCGATAGGAGACACGTATGTCCGGACACTCTAAGTGGGCCACAACCAAGCATCGTAAGGGCGCGCAGGACGCCAAGCGTTCCGCCCTCTTCTCCAAGCTCAGCCGCAACATCACCGTTGCTGCCCGTCTCGGCGGTGACCCGCTGCCCGAGAACAACGCCAGCCTCGCCGCTGCCGTTGCCAAGGCCAAGGCTCAGTCCATGCCTAAGGACAAGATCAAGTCCGCTATCGACAAGGCTTTTGGTTCGGGTGCCGATGCCGCCGTCTACGAGAACATCGTGTACGAGGGCTACGGTCCCGCCGGTGTCGCCGTCTACGTCGACTGCCTGACCGACAACCGCAACCGTACCGCCGCTGATGTCCGTTCCGCCTTCTCCCACGCTGGTGGCAACCTGGGCACCTCCGGCTCCGTCGCCTTCCAGTTTGAGCGCAAGGGCCAGATCGTCGTCGCCAAGGAGATCCTGGACGAGAACGCCAAGAAGGAGACCATGATCGCCAACGGTGCTGCCGGTGACGAGGATGAGTTCATGATGGCCATCGCCGAGGCCGGTGGCGAGGACTACGAGGACGCCGGCGAGGAGTGGATCGTCTGGACTACTGCCAACGAGGTCATGGCTGTCTCCAAGGCGCTCGAGGAGCAGGGCGTCCAGGTCAAGGGCTCCGAGACCACCATGGTCCCGACCACCCCGACCGAGGTCTCCGGCGCCGACGCCAAGAAGGTCCAGCGCCTCATCGACCGTCTTGAGGAGCTCGACGACGTCCAGGATGTTTACAGCACCATGGACATGACCGACGAGGTCATCGCTGCCCTCGAGGAGGAGTAGCGCCCGCACGGGTTAAGCCGTGCATATCTGGGCATAATGAAGCGAGCATGCAAGCCTCGTGGAATAGATGAGCCGGATCCGCGTGCGTAGAGCACCGGACCCGGCTCTTTTATAATGATGCGAACCGTTTTGCATTTCGAGAGCCGAGATTTGAAGGGAGCGCCACGTGCGCGTACTCAAACGAGCCCTAGCGATTGTGTATCTTGCCGCCGCCATCGTGGCGCTGGGTACGCTTGTCTGCCAGTTTTGGGGGCCGTATACGTATCGCTTTATGCTGCTGATGCGCGACCCCATGCCGCGCATTGTCGTGACGGCATGCGGCGGAGTTGTGGCGATCGGCGTGCTGGTAAGCTTCTTCCGCCTGATGTTTGCTCGTCGCGAGCCGTCCTGCGTGCATCCGGCGGGGGAGCGCAATATCGAGGTTACCCTTGCGGCGCTTTCTTCGTGCGCCAGGGCTGCTGCCGAGCGCGACGACCGCGTGATGGTCGAGCATGTCGAGTCTCGCGTCCAAGGCCCCGACGATTCGCACGTTCGATTTAAGGTCGAGGCTATCGCGCTTGACGATAAGGACGTGGCATCTCTGGCTACCGCGATGCAGCAGCGCATCGAAGAAGCTTGCGACACCATGCTCGGCACGCCGGGTACGACCACGCGCGTCCGTTTTTTGCCGTCCAAGACTACCGTCCAGACCGTGGAGGTTTCCGGTGAGTGATACCAATCAAGATAAGACCGCTCGTACGCCGCGCCTGACGATTGACCAGAGCGCCACACCGGCGAGCGAACCTGTTGATTCCAAAGCAGAGGCAACCGAGTTACAAGACGCGGCAGCCGCGGATTTTGACGAGGCTATGGGTCTCATCAAGGGTACGGGCGCTGCAATCTGGAGCTATGCTGTGCGTCATCCCAACACCACGCTCGGCGCCGTCGCTGGCTTTATCCTCGCCGTGTTGGTGCTCACGTTGGGCCTGTGGGACACGCTCGTCATTGCATTCTTTGTGCTGATAGGCGCCGTAATTGGCCAGATTCGTGACGGCGAGAACGGGATCGTCAACTTCTTCGGCCGTCTGTTTAGTGGCCGCTAATATGTATTCGACTGTCGCATCCGCGGCAGGCATAAGGAGGAACCATGGCTTTTAACACGAAGGTCGATGTGGCCGATACCGAGCTCGAGGCAGACGAGACCGTCGCCGCCGAGGCCGAGGACGTAACGCTCGAGGATGAGGCGCTCGTCGAGGCCGAGTCCGCCGATGATGCGGACGAGGATGATGAGGAAACAGACGAGTCCGAGGACTCGCTGACCTATTCCAACGGTGTGATCGAGAAGATCGTTGCCATGGCCACCCGCGAGGTTCCGCACGTTCTGGGCATGAAGGGTAACCTCATGCACTTTGTGCAGGAGCAGTTCGGTGCCGAGAATCTGACCAAGGGCGTGACGGTCGAGGTCACCGATGACAATCGCGTGGTCGTCAACATCTCCGTCATTATCGAGTACGGCGCCTATGCGCCCGCGATCTTCGACGATGTCAAGGCACGTGTCACCGAGCGCCTTGCCGCGATGACCGGCCTTGAGGTGGCGGGCGTCAACCTGCGCATCGAGGACGTCATCACCCCCGAGGAGTACGAGCACCGCACCAGCCAGCACGAATAACCTTCCAAAAAGGGACAGGTTTGTTTTGGCAGGTTTTATCTGCGAAAACATTAAACGGCCGACCGCGCAAGCAAAAGCGTGGCCGGCCGTTATTTGTATGCCCCCCGATGTAGGCATACCGCTCGTCTAACTAGGGGTTGCAATCGTCACGTTCCGCGTTACCCTAATGGGCGCATTGTTTCCAAATTGTTAACGAGGGGTTGCCGTAATGGCTGACGAGCACGAAACAGAAAGCAAGGCATGGGCGATTGAGGCCGCCGCGGCAGAGGCGGCATCGCGTGCTGCCGAAGAGGTGCATCGTCCTCCCGTAGTGCCGATGGAGCGCGTGGTTGATCGCACCGATATCGAGCGCGGCGAGCGTGCCGGCCAAAAGCGCAGCCAGGAGCCGGGTTTCCCGCGCTTTTTTGCTGAGCTCAATCTGGGCCTGATTCTTACGGCCTTTGCCATCGTTGCGTTTAAAACCCCTAATCACTTTGCTTTTGGCGGCACCTCGGGCGTGTCGGTCATTCTGTCCACGCTGTTCCCGACCCTGCCCGTCGGCGTCTTTATGTGGATTATCAACGCGGTTCTCGTCGTTTTGGGCTTTATCTTTTTGGAGCGCAAGGCGATTCTTTGGAGCGTCTTCGCCTCGTTTGCGCTTTCGGCCTACGTCTCGCTGTTTGAGCTCTTCATTCCGACCGATGTCTCTCTGACGGGTGATATGTGGCTCGACCTGTGCTTTGCCGTCATCTTGCCGGCGCTCGGCAGCGCTATTGTCTTTGACATCGGCGCCTCGACGGGTGGCACGGACATTCTTGCCATGATTCTCAAGCGCCGCACCACGCTCGAGATTGGTCGCGCCCTGCTGCTGGTCGATATCGGCATCGTGACCATCGCGGCCTTTTTGTATGGCCCGCGTGTCGGTCTGTATTGCGTGCTCGGCCTGTTTGCCAAGACGCTTGTGGTCGACAAAGCCATTGAGAGCATTCATCTGCGCAAAGTCTGCACGGTCATTTGTTCCGAGCCCCTTAAGGTCGAGGAGTTTATCGTCAAGCATCTCAACCGCACGGCGACCATCAGCCGCGGCTACGGTGCCTTCTCGGGCAAGTGCGTGACGGTGATCATGAGCGTGCTGAGCCGTCGCGAGGCCGTGCAGCTGCGCCGCTATGCGCGCGAAGTCGATCCAGGTGCCTTTATCACGATCGTCGACAGCTCCGAGATCGTCGGCAAGGGCTTCCGCGGAACGAACTAGCACAGACGTATTCAACGAACCGCCTGCTGGCGCCGTGTACCTTGCAAATCGGTCATCTTTGAGTATTTGACCCTACATTGGGCAATAATGATGCTAAAGACATCGTTTGCGATCCAAGTGATTCGTTCAAGATACGAAGGGATGATTCTATGTTCTGCTCGCAGTGTGGCGCCCCCATGGGCGATAACGACAAGTTCTGCGGCGTGTGTGGTGCTCCTAATGCCGGTGCCGCTGGCCCCGCTCCCCAGGGACAGCCTCAGCCCCAGCAGTTTGTTCCGCAACCGCCCGTGGCGAATGCGCCAAAGGGCTGTGTGGCTCAGGCGTTCCAAGATATGACCAAGACTCCGGGCGTGCTTCAGCGTGTATGCCAAATCGCGTTTTTGCCGGCGCTGATTTGCGTTGTGTCGGTGCTCGTGTTGTTTATTCCCGTTATTGGCGGCATTGCGGCTGCCATCGGCTTTTTGGCAGCTTGCATTGCGAGCGTGTGCGGTTCGGGCTTTGGTATCGAGTGGGGCCGTGATCTTTCGCTCAAGGTCGATGACGGCATGGACCGTCCACTCATGCGCTCCACGTCGTTTGGTCTCGGAGTCTTTTCGAGCGTTATCTCGGTCGTGCTCGAGGTTATCGCTGCCATTCCCGTTATCGGTGTAGTGCTTTCGCTGGTGGAGGGCGTGGTAATTGGCGCCGCGGGCTCGTATTCTTATTACGGCTCTTATGCGCTCGAGGCTGCGCTGTTCGGTTCGCTCGGCCTGCTTGTCCTGGCGCTAATTGCCTCGGCGATTCTGGGTGTCTTCTTTAAGATGTTCGCCGACATCGCCGTGATGCACTTTGCGGTGACCGGTCGCGTCGAGAGCGCGTTTTCGCTCGATAAGGTCTGGGCGGCGTTTAAGCACAACAAGACCAAGCTGTTCTGTGCTTCGTTCCTTCCCGAGTTTTTGACGGGCCTGGT
>CATWQC010000013.1 GCA_958352845.1 uncultured Collinsella sp. | reverse complement strand
CCGATCTTCGCAGGAGCCAATAGAATGTGCACCAGAAAATGCCCTGGTAGCAGCAATTAATAGTTTAGCGAGATCAATGCGGGAGCAAAGAGAAATCGTGTGGGCAATGTCCACAATTAGGTGTAAATCGTTTTGCCAGTCGGTGAAAGGAGGGATCAACGGATTAGATATCCATCTTATTAAAGTCGATGGAATATCCCATGGACTTGAGTTCTTTCAAGAGGCCGAACTCCCAACTGTCTGTTCCGGTATAAACGACGCCCTGTAGATCGGAGGGAATCTCGATACCTTTGTCAACAAGAATTGCAACGTTTTCCCTGCCAAGCCGACCAATAAAGTATCCGGCTTCAAATACAACATTTTGTCTAGCCCTGGGCTTTTCCGACTGTTCTGCCTGGGCTCTTCCTTCGTCGTCCGCCGTAAAAAGGCATACCGCTCCTGCTGCATCGCCTTCAATTTCCAGCTTTTCGATGATTGTCTTGCCCTGATTTGACTGCTCGTTTAGGACAACCGCCGTCAGGCCCTGCCTTTCGATGATTCTCGCGACCCTTTCTCTAAGCTCTCCGTTGTGACCATGAACGATAAATACCTTCGAATAATCTCCAACATTTGCAGTCGATCCGGTTTCCCCTTCGTCTGAAAACTCATCAAGGTATGTCTCCAGCACAGCTTTTGCACTGCGCAGGCCGTCCGCACAGGCTTCAACGAAAGCCGAGTCGGGCGTACCGGAGGTGAAGAAAGACAACGAGTAGCTGATTTTGTTAAAGCTTTTAAATTCGTAGCTGTCTTTTCCAAATCGCCTAATTAAAAGCCTGTCCGCCCTTGTCTTCCATGCTTTAAAGTCAGGCGAACTAGAGCTGATGTATTTCTTTGAAAGTTCGTCTGCTGTTTCGCACAACTGCTGCAAAATTTCAAAATCAGACATTAAGCCTTCTTTCTATAACCAATAACGGAGCTAAGAAGCATCTTATTCCAATGAGCGGCCAAATCTCTTTACTGTTTCCTCGGTGCCCCTATCGGAGATGGACTTGCCCAGTGCGAACTCAATAGCGTCCAGCAAAGCCATGACGCGAGCTTTGAAATAGGCATCAAAGTCATCATTAATGAACGCATCCCAGTCAATGAGATTCGATTCGATGACGGAGTTCACAGTGTTCGATGTCAGCTTTCTTAACGAATTTCGCTGAGTAGACGCTGGGGGCCGCGCCTCCAATTTCTGTGCCCGAATAGGAGTACGAGCACGTCGGTCAAGATGCATTCGGTGGTCAACATGGCGGGATCTATCTGCGAGCGGAAAACAAGCGGCGCTGCTAATGGTAGCGCCGCTCGCATCATCAAAGAAGAATCGTTATCGATTGTCTCTGGGAGTTTTCGTTCAAAACCAGAGCATGTCGACTACTGCTTATCGAAGTACATCCACCCTACAGGCTGCATTAGATCGTAATAATCGACGGGCGTTTTGAAGCGAATCCTGCCCAAATAACCACGCTTTTCAGCAACCAACTGCATCTGTCTGCGTCACGGCAAACTCTTTGAATTGGCGTTGCGGCAAGTTTGTCTTAAGAAAATAAGGCTGTTAAGACAAACCCATTTTGACGTTTACGTAACGTCGACCATCGATCAAGCCGTATTATTCGGAGTTAGATTTATCGCCCCACGACGCTAAGCTGGTGACCATCCAGTGCCTTTTGATATCGATATAGACATCGCCAATCTGATTGTCCAAGCATTCATCGGACTCGTTACCTTGGGGGCCTTGATTGCCGCACTCTGGCAAAGTAACCAGAGCAAAAAGAACAGGGAGGACGACATCAAGCGGCATCAGCCATCCCGCATATCGGCATGGTACGAAGGGGATCGAAACCGAACTGATCAGCCCGAGGACAATCGGTTCGTCTGGCAATTCGTCGTGCTTCGAAACGAAAGCGAGTCCCCCGTCTACGACGTAATCGTCACCTGCGTCGGGATTAGCGGGGCCGGCCCCTCTTTCAAAGGTGAGGATAACCGCCCCGCTTATCCCAACCGCGTCTGCGTCGGCACGCTTCCTCCTGGAGCATGGTGCATATGGCTCCCGACGGAAGGGCACGGAATGGGAGTACGCACGGCACCCGAAACGGCTTTCACCGACGCAAGCGGAACTTCATGGGTTCGGCGGGGCAACGGAAGGCTCGAGGAGATCCCTATGGAGCCAACCTCGTTCTACAGGCTGCCCCTTCCCTTGACCTGGCACGGATGCAAGAAGCTGACCGAGTAACCCCTTGGCATCGTCGTTTCAGGCATTGGGTTTTCCGGACTGGGACGCGAACTTCCCCAGATGTTCCGGATAACGGGAAAGTCAGAACTATTCGGGTTTGCGAGGCGGGATCGAGAGAGCGACTCCGCCCTATTATTTCGATGCGTCCATGAATTGAAGTGAGATCGGCATCATCACCTCGAAGCACTTACATACAGATCCATATGGCAAAGGCAGCAATTCGCCACCTTGGTTGCAGCAGCGGAGGTTATTACTCAGGATACAAGCGGAAGTAGCCAAATAGGCGCTGGGCGCAACCGAGACGCAGCCAGAGAAGGGTGACATGAGAGTTGTTTCAGAGGATTGGGGTGATATGGATGAAGTTGACTGGTAAGTGCATCTCCAGGTTCAACGGATGGCTGATCAAGGCCGTCTTTAGGTTCACGTAGGGATCCGCTTTTGCTGACAAACAAACACGTGATTGATTTATGGCTTCCAGACGCTTAGCGTGTCTGGAAGCTCATTTATTTTATTGTCAGCAACCACGAAGCCAGCGCTGAACCTCGCCCTAGTAATTGCAACATAGAGCTTGGAGCGTGTCTGCGGCTTCAGATCCGTCGAGGCATCTTGCAACCAAGAGGCCATATCGGCAACTGGATAAATCAAAACATGGTCATATGTTCGGCCTTTTGCTTTGCCGAAGTTGCAGATCGATGAAGCGTTCGCGGTCTGAGTGGCGACGCTACGTCTCAAAATCACTGGATCCAAAAACTCGCAATACCTTTGCGCAAGTGACTCTGGAATGGCCCAAACTCCATTATGGGTTTCATTTGAGGCGGCGCGCAAAGATGCGGTTGGTGAAAACTCCGGATAAACCATGTTTGCGAATCGCCATTCTTGATTTGCTGCTTTTTCGTTATCTTGTCTATGCAATGCAACTGAAACGCATCGGTGTCTCATCTGCAAATACTCGTAGGGCGATAAATGATTATTTAGCCGATCCTTCTTCGAATCCGAAAAGCAAACCGTCCTCATTTGGTAAACAGCCCCGTTCGACGCATTCCAAGATTAGCGCTTGCAATAATTTTGCAGAATCGGAAACACAAGACTCAGAAGGTTGTTTTCCCTCATGAACGGCTTCTGACCTTGCTCTATATAGTTTCTTTATTTCTTGCTGTTTTTGCTTGCCTCCTCCAAGAAACAAAGCTGCGAGAGTACTGACACGAAAAACAAGTTCGCTCCGGACTCCAAACAATGACTCAATCCCAGCCCATATAATCGCCATTTGAACTGAAGGTCGAAGCGATTGCTTGTAGCTCCACAAGGAATTCACCGCGGTCTCAAATCGCGTGTTTTTATCAAACAGTTCCCATGCGTCCCGATAATGCTGTCTTATCCACTGCTTCTCTGAATCGTTGATCACTTTCAATTTTCTTGGAATGAACAACCTTGTAGAAAGAACAACATTGATTGCCGAGCATGGCGAAAAATCTTCTGTCCGCGAATCGCTCTGAACATGCCAATACAATTCGCAATTCAAAAGCGCGGACAATAGAACTATTGCAGATTGGGCATTCCAAACTCGAACTGCAAGCTCTTTGCCTTCTCCAACAACGCGCAACTGAGCTGTAGTTTTCCTAAGGACGGCAATCAAGACACCTAAATCGGTCTCATCTCCGCTGCCATATTTCATCACAGAATTTATCATGTCGTCCGGCGAGGCCTTGCACGTGGCCGGCAATAGAGAGAGGTGTTGCGTAAGCGGCAGCTCTTCGTCTATGGTTAATCCCATTAGGTATAGATATGAAGCAGCAGCCGATTCATTTACAACAATCATCATCTTCGCCCCCCTGCCATAGCGCTCTATACCTAATCCATCCGAACAGCGCCAAACTGAGAGACGTCGATTTCGCCCTACATGAGTTTGGGAAGCAATGCGTCACGCAGTTCGCCAAGAGCCTACGACTTGAGTATATTAGCCTATATGAGCTCAAGAATACCATTGAGCGTCGAAGTCGTTCTTTCTATTGCACAAGCTGGAGCAAACGGGACGTTCATCGACTTAATGTTTTTTAATGCAAGCTTGGTCTGAACGGCACCAACAGTTCCAAGCCTAATAGCTTCCATGCCCATTGAGCTACGAAGAAAGAAATACGACCACGCCGCAAAGTCGCCTTTAAACGAAGTAAGTTTGTTGCAATTCTCTGTGAGGTTTGCCTCATCGAGCGTTTTTCCGATATACGCCGTAAGGCCAATCGTTCCGACAACGGAAACAATTAGATCGCCAGTGTTGACAACGTAGCGCGAAATATTAGATCGTGTTTCATCGTCGATATATAGCATTTCCGAAGTGAGTAAGAGAACAGAAGCGTTGTTTAAGTCGCGGACTCGAATATATGGATGAGAGTTTGCCTCTGCAATTAGCTCTGAACCTTTAGGGAGCCTCTAACCGCCCTTGACTTCGCAGAATGACTCGACTGAACGGTAATGATTTTCTCGCTTGTTCTCTTCAATTGTTTGAGCAAAAAGGGCTTCTCCGAGTTCAGCTAAATAATCATTTACCGGAACATAGGCCTGCACTTCAGAATTGTTTCCATCGAACCAAGGGGAAAGGAGCCCCCGGTGGAAGCGATGATCAATATGGTTCTAACACAGATGTAGCCGGTTCTAGACTATCTGCAGATAAAGCAATCTTAAAAGCAGTGCTCGAAAGCACTATGTGTAGCCATGCCGAAAGCAGCGTACCCAGCAACTCGTGTCTACTCGGTCTCTTCCTTACCGACAAGGAAGTCGAGGGGTGCTCTCCGAGAACAATCGCGTACTACGAAAGCACCCTCAAACCATATGAGGCATGGATGGAAGAGAAGACGATGCTGAGCGAAGACGGCCGAATCGTCAGGGTGGACAACCCATGGTGTTCGTTCTACATCGACACCGAGCTGGCACCTGCGCTAGACGAGAGCAGGTGCGGGAAATGGATGTTCTACTTCAACGATATCGAGTTCGCGGAGGAAGTCTGCCGCAAGGCGGCCCTCGGAATGGTCGTCGCGGAATGCAAGCACAGCTCATTCGAGTCCGTTATCGAGAACGGCAGAGGCGTCGCCTGCTTCTACCTGAACTTGGACGACGTCGAAGCACATCGCCGCGTTGTCGCATTCATGTTGGAGCATGGCCTGGTTCGGAAGACGAAGTCGGGGAAGCTGTATAACATCGGCTTCAAGTTGGATGACCAGGCACGGGCGGGAGAATATGGAGCCGGTTTCAAGGCACGAATCACGTTGAGCGATCGCTCGAATTAGGCGAATTTTACCTGCGAAGAACAATGAAGGGCGGGGGTGTATCGGCTAATGCCGAACACCCCCGCCCTCGACGCGGTTAAAATAGCGAATGATTGAAGCGGATCAGCCTGGTTCCGCCCTCTTCCCTAATCCCGCTTAAACAAATCCCGCGTGTACACCTTGTCCGCCACGTCCGCGAGCTCGTCGCTCCAGCGATTAGCCACGATCACGTCGCAGCCGGACTTGAAGGCCTCCAAGTCGTGGGTCACCTCGGAGCCGAAGAACTCCGGCGCGTCCAGCGTGGGCTCGTAGACCACCACGGGCACGCCCTTGGCCTTCACGCGCTTCATGACGCCCTGGATGGAGCTCGCGCGGAAGTTGTCGGAGTTGGATTTCATCGTCAGGCGGTACACGCCCACGACCGGCTTCTCCTTGCCGGCGTACACGCGGTCCCAGACCATCTGCAGCACCTCGTCGGCGACGAAGTCCTTGCGGGTGCGGTTGGCCTCCACGATGGCCTCGATCAGGTTCTGCGGCACGTCCCTGTAGTTGGCAAGCAGCTGCTTGGTGTCCTTGGGCAGGCAGTAGCCGCCGTAGCCGAAGCTGGGGTTGTTGTAATGCGACCCGATGCGCGGCTCCAGGCAGACGCCTTCGATGACGTCGCGTGTGTTGAGGCCGCGGACCTCGCAGTAGGTGTCGAGCTCGTTGAAGTAGGCCACGCGCAGCGCCAGGTAGGTGTTGGCGAACAGCTTCACGGCCTCGGCCTCGGTGGTGCCCAGCACGAGCTCGGGGATGCCCCTTGAGCCGTCCGCGTTGACACGCTCGAGCTCGACTGGATCGGCGCCCTGAGCGAGCAGGCCGGCGAACTTCTCGGCGGCCGCGACGGCCTCGGGGTCGTCCTTGGGCGCGCCCACCACGATGCGGCTGGGATGCAGGTTGTCGTAGAGAGCCTTGCTCTCACGCAGGAACTCCGGGCTGAAGAAGATCTTGCTGTCGCCCAGCCTCTCGCGCAGGCCCGCGGTGTAGCCGACGGGGATCGTGGACTTGATGACGATCCAGGCGTCCGGGTTCACCGAGCGAACGGCTGCGATGGCGGCCTCCACGGAGCTCGTGTCGAAGAAGTTCCTGTCCGAGTCGTAGTTGGTGGGCGTGGCGATGACGGCGTAGTCGGCGCCCGTGTAGGCCTCGGCCTCGTCCACGGTGGCGTACAGGTCGAGCTGGCGCTCCCCCGTCTTGGCCTCCGCCAGGAAGCGCTCGATCTCGTCGTCCTGGATGGGCGATATGTAGTTGTTGATCTTCTCGACCTTCTCGGGCACGATATCCAGCGCGTGCACCTCGTTGTGCTGCGAGAGCAGGACGGCGAGGGACAGGCCGACGTAGCCGGTGCCGGCGACAGCGATCTTCATGGGTATCTTCTTTCTATCTGGTGTTTTCAAGGTGCCATACGTGATGGAACGATCAGAATGAGCTATCTCTTAATTAGAGCCGTGAGGTATTTCAGCTGGCCAGTGAGCGCATATCCAGTGATTAGCGCAATGCTGCTCACAAACAACTTTACGATGAGAGAGATGAAAACATCTTCCATGGGTATAAAGGCGCCAACTCCCGCAACAGCAGCAATGCCCACGATGCCAACAGCAATCTCAGGCAAGAAATTTAGCAGGCAATAGTAAGGTCTGCCGAAGCCACGTTTCACTAGGAAATACGCTAGAGGAACCATATGAAGGCAGTATGCTGCGAAGATGCCGTAAGCCACTGTGAGGATGGAGCCGCCAGCCAGGCCCGCCAGCAGCCCGGAAATGGTGATCGCGGTGTTCACAAGACCAACCTTAAACATGTAATCGGTGCGTCCTATGCTCTGGAAAAAAGCACCCGAAGGGTTGCCCATCATCTGGAAGTAGACCGACACAGCAAGCACGGCGAACACCGGCGCGGCTTGCTCCCATCCTGGCCCGTAGAAGACAGCAATGATTTCCGCCGAAGCGCAGCTGAATACCACCGCCACAGCAACACCCACTAGCGAGAGCAGCTTTTCGATACGCATCCAGCACTCGTAGATGCGGTCGACATCGTCTTGATGCTCTGCCATGAACGGCTGGATGACCGAGCCTATGACGCTGGAGAACGCTGTCATGGGATAGGTTGTCAATTTATAAGCCTTATCGTAAAAGCCCAAGGCCGCAGTTCCCAGTATACCGCCGACGAGCATGTTATCGAGGTTGCGTGAGAAGTAATTGACCAAGCTGAACCCAAACTGGTAAGCAGAATAGGAGAATATCTTCTTAAGCGTGCAAATGAAATGAGCGTTTATCTGCCTGATTGGTCGCGCTACAATGTTCCAGAAGAACACCACCGCCGCAGATAGCACAGTCTGAAGGACGAGCGCATAGCAGCCCGCACCCAAGGCGGAGGCCGCGATTGCGACCCCTCCAGAGACTACTGTAGCCGCCACAAGACGTACGCCAATTGCGGCGAAGCGCAACTCCTTGAGCATAAGGCCATTTGGCACCATATTGAGCGTGGAGAACAGCAGCGCGGGGGCCGAGGCAAGGCACAAGGGCACAAGCCGGGTGTCTCCGTAGACTGCGGCGATGAATGGCGATGCGGCACAAAAGGCCAGAGAAAGCCCTGCAGCCAAAAGTGCCGAAAATGTAAATAGACCGCCATACTCACGTTCCGTAAGGTCGCGATACTGCACGATAGCAGTGCCCACACCCATATCAGAAAGCAAGCTGAATAGCCCAGTGAACACCGTGACAATAGCCATAAGCCCAAAATCACCCGGCGAGATCAGTCTTGCCAGCACGGCCGTTATCACGAGTTGAGCACCCATGCTGATATACTTAGACCCAAACTGCATAAGGGCAGCACTGCGCATGCCCGTATTTGATTTAGACACTTTCCATATTCCAAACTTTAGCGGCCTCAATGGCCTGGTATATCTATTCCTCTTGTGGATTACACGCGCCGGCACGCCGCCAACAACCGGTCGCTCCGGGAAATTACGCACGACTACTTCCCCACTATGGCGTGCGAACCAACAGTGACGCCGGACATTATTTGTACGCAGCACACGATCCAAGCGTCATTGCCCAACACTTTCTCAACCCAACGTTGCTTTGCGCATTCATCGGTTTATCAAGTCTTTCATGGGGATGCATGTCCGTACGCATGAGAGAACCATAGGCAACATTCAGTCGCGCCCAATGACGTCTTTCGCGCATCCGAGGCAGCCAGCATCCCTCCGTTGACATACGCCCCTCCCGATGAATATATGTTCAGGATAATGAATCGCTACGTCGGCCGTCGCTCAACCGAGAGAGCCGATCCCCCTCAGTTCCTGCATGTTAGTCTCAAGCCATGCATTAGCCTTGGATTGCGAAAGCCTATTCTGAACATTAGGAAGAAGTCACACGATATCCCTCCTCGAAATACGATGGTCTCAATCCATATCGGCACATGAGCTCGGCCATGATGGCATCGTTACGCCCTCCCGCCACATTCGCGTTGCAAAGAGCGTCTGAACGAGGACCCTCCAATTGATAGGGATGATTCTGTCTGTTCGGAGCATATGCCACCTCGATGCCGTTGGCGAGCTCGAAGAACTTGAGATAAAGGTCATCTGCAGGCCAGGCTACTCCACGTATGGCCTCTATATCCAGCGATGCGAGGTCGAAGGCTGCGACAGGATACAACGCCCCGGCGCCACCGGTTGCAAGCAACCGGCGGCTGGGGACTGAAAAAGCGTCCTTATGCTCCCAGCCCCATTTTTCATAAGGAAGTAAATCTCCCGCAGCATCAAACCCTATGAGATGGCAGCGCCTTGCCACAACGCAATAGGGAACAGTCTCGTGGGCCGTGAGAAGCGATTCGACCATATCTGCTGGGTAGATGAGGTCATCGTCCGCTGTGATAATGAGCGAGTCCGGGAACTCTTGAAATGCGAAGAGATATTTCTTGTGCGGCCCCAAATCCTCGTAACCCATTCTGATTTCAAGACCATATTGTTCAAGGTCAAGCAAATCATCGGAAAGCGTGTCCCTTTGGATAGACTCATCAAGATAAAGCAGAACCTTTGAGGGTCTCACTGATTGCATGAGTAGGGAACGGATGGCCATATGGACCGCATTGAGACGCGCCCCATAGCTTGTAAGAGATATATATGTATTATTGCTGATAGGTGCGCTCGTGTAAGGGCGAAAATCAAATTTACTGACCTCACGCAGCCTGGAACGTCTCTCAATCTCGAACCCAACAAGCGAAGGGTGCCTAACATAGCGAGCGGCTTTTCTTAATAACATGCAATTCCTAACCACGATGAGCATTAAGTTTCTTAAGAGCCTGCTTCGCATTGTGACCAACAACGCGATATGCTTTATGTATAAAAGCAAAGGGAGCAAGCGCAAACGAGGATAATAGCTGGACTGCGCCCTCAGCACTCGCGTTCATTCCAACGAGCATCATGCCGACGCGATAGTGCATCGCATGCTCTACACGACGCCTTTGGTTGAGCGTAAACATCCCAGAATACTCCCGTATGAGCCGATCATAGTTCAGCTCCCCCGCCAAAGACTTGCCGCTCGTGCTTATCCTCACCGTCCCTAAGTCATCGTAGTAGACTGAGAGCACCTCGGGGACGCATCTGATCTGGAAGCCCGCTATCAAAAGCTTGAACATGAGAATGGAGTCCTGCTTCGCAGGCGTATCGCTGAAGCAACCGACGCTCCGTAACGCATCCTTGCGCGCCAGCCATTGGCTCGTCGCCGCAATACAGCCGCAGTAGGCCTGCTCAAAAACAGGCACCCCATTGCAGACTCGGCGGTAGTAAATCTCTGTGCCATCGGGTTGGACGCCCTTGCAGTGCGCATAGGTCAACGAGACATTAGAATCGGACATTGGTTCCATCTGCAGCTCTAGCTTGCGCGGTAGAAACTCATCATCATCGTCAAGAAAGGCAACAAAATCGGCCTTTGAGGCATCGATGCCAGTGTTACGCGCAAGCGATCCGCCTCCGTTTTTTTCGCGAACGACATAATGCAATTCAACGCCCGGCCGAGTCTCGAATGCAAGAACACGAGCTTGAGTCTCAAGCTGTTGATTCGTGCCTTTACCATTGTCATCTACGACAACAATCTCGATATTGGGGTAAGTCTGGGCATTAACACTTTCCATTGCCCGAGTCAGCATGTCAGAACGTGAATATGTCGGGATCACGACACTGACTAATGGGGCGTTTGAATTCACTGAAGGCATCTCCATCTCATAAACCCTTCGGGCCGATGACGTCACTGACTGCGGAGTCGACAGAGTCATTTTTAGAGGTGCGTTCACCCAGCAGATTAAGCACTAAGCAAAATAAAGCCATAACGTGGTAGACATCCGGAATATTGGCCATGCCGTTAAAGGTCGAGAAGTAAGTAAGCATCAAAATTCCCAGGAACAGAATAGAATAGTTTCCCGTTGCAACAGAGGTCTTAATTGATGGCAGCAAGATAAGAAACGCTGCACCAACTGCAAATACAAGTCCAAATTTAAATGCGAGCGTCAAGAGGGAATACTCGGAAAACATAGATACCGTGCCTCTGTCGATAAATGAAGTAAAATGCGCGGTGTAACCCTCACCGTATCCGCAGAAAATACGTGGAGTTTCGTAAGAAAGGACAAGCTCAACTGAGCCGTTCCTTCCACTCGATAAATCTGACGCACCAAAACGATCAAGCACGACATCGAACGCGCCGACAAAATAAAGCACGCCAAGAAAAACGCTCAGGGCAATCGCGTTCTTTATCGCATCCTTACTAGTAGTGTTAAGCCAAATTACAGATAACAGGTAAATCACAATGGCGGTTTTACCGCCTGTGGAGAGGATGCCTAATGTCGCAACTACATACAAGAGCTTGATGTTGACCAACGACTCACCAACGATTCGCTCGTATGCAATATTCATATAGTAAAAAACGAGATAAAACCCTGCTGTGCTGAGATAATGGCCCCATATGGAGACATGCCTCGATGAAATTTCCGGCGAAACCCATCCAGACATCTCTTTCATAGCCGCATTTGATATTGCAGCCATGCAAGCGGAACCCGTAAAGCAATCGAGCACAAGAATGCCAAAGACAAGAAATACGAACGCGTTTGATGTTCTAATTATTGCCTTGGCCAAAGCCCGACGCTGATCCTGCGACGAGCCAAATCTCAGCTGGCAGACTAATAGGGGCAAACAGTAAAGAAAGGAGAATTTCGCTACGTCCCGAAACGAAGAGCCAGCCGTTCGCTCGGTCACCAAAAAAAGGGAAAGCAGAAAGAGCCAAAACATCAAAGGCCCAATCCCGATTCGACATCCGCATTTAGCAGCTAGAAGAATCAAAGGAACATAAAATAATAGGTTAATATACGCAAACTCCGAGCTCAATCCCATTCGTAGATAAAAAGAAACAGCAAATACCGAAGCGACAAGTAAGAAAACAGAGAGATTAACGACAGTAAAAAGACGCGTCTCAAGAACTTGACTTCTTAGGGAAATCGTTTTTCCCGTCATTCAACATCACCTCTAAGAGGAAACAAACAGGCGAAAGGCAAGGCGAGTAGAACAATCAGAGGATGGCAAGAACTGGATACAAGCGAACCTATACCACAGCCGGCATAACTACCGTACCGGAGATAATTAACAGCAGATCTCAGTTTCACCTTGATCGGAACGTGAGTCCCCAACGTGAAATCATCAATAAAAGAACGCCCTCTCGGATTTTTCAGCATAACCTCCTTCATATTGGTCGTAAGACCATCTTCCAGATAGTCGCCGTAATACGTCGGCGTATTGAACCATCTAATCTTGAGATCCAATTCCGATATCGACTGCCATAGATAGAATTCAGAAAGATATCTTTCGCCTTCGAAACGCGGAAAAGGAAAACGCTTGATTAGTTCAGTGCGCACAATCTCTGCCCTGTCGCCCGGCATCTTGTATTTGAACCTGAAATCACACGACGTAGAGTCTATGTACTCCTCGGTAAACCGTTCAACCGTCTTCTCATCCATGTCGCTCAAAGACACGCCAGACTCCCCAAGAAGCAGTGAGCCGTCAGCGCGCGCGCGCACACCGGAAACGCCAGCAAAAGAATCGTCATCAGCGACTTGCGCGATATATCGCAAGTTCACCTCAATGGAATCATCCGGTAGCCAATCATCGGAATCAACGATAAAAAACCATTCTCCACGAGCAAGGTTCACTCCCCGATTAATCGCTACATGCTTGCCGGCATTTTCCTGCCTTTCGAAATGCATGGGGAATGTCGCATTTGCCTTAAGCTCTGCGAGCAAAGAAGTCGTCTCATCCGTGGATCCATCATCCACAACAACCCACTCAAAATCCTTGCAAGTCTGGCGTTGAAGCGAGTCGAACAGACGGGCTATCGAATAAGCCCTGTTGTAGGTGGGAGTGAATACCGTAATCATCGGGTATCACCCTTATATAACGTTAACGAGAGAATACGAGCGATCTTGCGTGCAATGAAATTGCCCACGTAGGGGGCCCACTTGTTGATGAAGCCAATCCGAAACCGCTCACCGGCCGGCAACCAACTCGCGGTACTGACATGGGTGGAGTACGTGCGACTAGTACATTTAAACCCACCGAAGTCGAGCTTTGGACAGAAGTACTCACTCGGATAGACCCTAAAACCGTCATACTCCCATAGAGCGTCTACGCCCCACTGATAGCCATAGCGTTCAAGAACCTCACCGAAAATGTGATTAACGGTATGGGAATACAGGAACTCAATGGAATCCACGAAATCAAGATTTCGGTAAGATTCAAGGACCTCGCCGATTAAGTCAGAGTGAGCCCCAGCCGAGAGCACTAGGCCGGGGTTCACTGCATGCGACTCATAGTCACATGCAGTGAACCCCGATTCTTTGACAAGCGGGTCGATTGACTTCAGAAGCTCACTACCTATGTCCATATAGGTACCGCCGTTGTCGTAAACGACCTTGAAGCGCGCATAGTCGCTCACAAATGCCCATTTACCTGCCTTGTAAGCGTCCCGGGCATAAGGGCACTCATCAACGTCAAAGTTCGATTCATCCCATCGGACAATCTCATAATCCGGCATAAGCTCCTGCCAGCGCTCAACGTTTGCCTGAGCTTTTTGCGGTAGGGGCTTTCCTCCGAACCAGCAGTAATGCAGCACCTTAGGCGTCAACGGTTCCACCTCCAGCAAGCTCCTCATAAACACCTACAAGTTCAGACACGACAGCGCCGAGGTTGTAATTCTCGCGCACCATGTCGGCACCCGCCTTCGCAACGCGGGTGCGCTCGTTCTTATCGCGGCATAGTGTCACAATCGCCTCCACTAGGGCATCTATATCATCGACGGGAACGAAAACGCCGGTCTTACCGTCCTCCACGATGTCACGCACGCCGCCCACGGGGGTCACAACGACCGCCAAGCCGTTCGCCATGGCCTCCAAGAGCCCCATGGGGAAGGCCTCGTTCTTGGACGGCAGACAGTAGATTGCGCACATGTCCAGCAGCGCCTGCTTCTCCCGCGAGCCGACCCATCCCAAGATCGAGCACGCGTCCTCGCAGCCCAGCTCGGCAACAAGCGCCTTCGCACCCTCCACGTCGCCGTCCGCACCGAAATATGCTCGAATACCAGGCACGATCTCCCGCGCCCTAGAAATCGCGCGTATGAGTACGGTGGCGTTCTTGTTGTCATCGAAGTGTCCCAGAAACAGCACCGTGTTCGGCTCCTTGTGATCGTTTACATCCTCGGGGACGTGGATACCGTTGGGAATCGTAACGACATTGTCCGAACCTGATATCTCGGAGGAGAAGTACTCCTTCCATGAGTCGGAAAGAGCGACCACTCTATCTACCGCCGAGAAAACCCTGCGGTAGTCCGACCTGGTCTTCTCGGGCGCATTCGCGTAGGTATCGCGAAAGAGGCCGTCGTGCACGTGCAGAATTGTCGGCACACCGGCATCGACACCTGCCATGGCGAAGAAACGCTCCCGGGCGAAGCTGTTGCCGCCGCCCATGTGGACGTGCAGCACGTCGAAGCCCCTCAAGTGTCGCTTAACCCACGCCAGGGCATAGACACCCTGCGCGAGCTTCTTAAGTTTGCTCCCCTTGCCTGTGCACGGCAGAAAGGTAATGTCGCAGCGGTCCTCGATGCCAGCCTTATAGTAGTCGTTGATGACGGTCGCGATACCGCCTTGCTCGTTGCGTGCGGGCCCCACCATGAGGACCTTAGTGCGCCTCTGTATCATCGGCCACCACCCCGGTAGGCCATGGCAATCGTTGCGAAGCACGCCTCCCTGTCGAAGCCGGCGGCGCGCATCTTTTCCGCATACGAAGGGCGCTCTTCAATACGATACCTATCGATACCCTCGGCGATACGCCGCGCCCAGGTGGAAGGCGCCTCGTCGGTGGACGCGAATAAGATTCTGTCAGTGATGGACAACTCGCGAGGAAGCACGTCGGAGCCGTATATGGGAAGACCTTCAGCCTGCCCTTCGATGCCAACGAAGGGCAGGCCCTCAAAGAGGGAGGGCAATAGCAGTGCGTCGAAAGCCGAATAGTAGGCGTCGCTTTCCGAGGTCCTCGATACCTTTATGAGCGAGCTGCCCAGACCGAGTCGCTCGGCCTCAGCATCACGTTCGACCTCCATGTCGCCGCTGCCAACCATGCAGAATCGAGCCCCGGGAACGAGCTTGCGCAGCTCGGAGAACACCTGAAGCTGGTAAAGCGGATTCTTCTGCAGGGCTATGCGGCCGATGCTACCAAGCAGGAACTCGCCGTCAGCCACGCCGAGCTCGCCGCGTATGTTTGCGCGCTTCTGCTCAGAGAAGGCGAACCTAACGAGATCAATACCATTAAAGTAGACGTTAAACGGTCGTTTGCCAAATAGATATTCGCCAGCGTTCGCCGAGCAGGCCCACAAATCGGTCGGCGCGTCTGAAAAGAGCGACGCACAGGCTGCGCCCACGGCCCTCTTCAACGGGTTACCAGAAATCTCGGCCCCCGCGTTGTGCGAGTGGATTATGCGACGGGGGATCCCCGCTTTCTTTGCAATGTCAGCAAGGAAGAAGGCACTGCCGTTGCTTGCTTGGATGTGCACGACGTCGTAATGACCCTCCCGCATGACCGAAGCTATAGAGGAGCTTTGAGCGAACATGTCCTGCACGCGTTCGGAACTCAGAACCGGCCCGATCTTGATGCAGGCAGCATCGGAGTCGACGCGGGTGGTGAGAGACATTATCGCGTAGTCGATTGAACCCGAGGTCTCAGACACCAGCTGCTCGAGAAAGTTCTCAACGCCACCGTCCGGGTACCAACGGTTCACTAGGAGAAGCACGCGTATCTTACCCACGGTATTCACCGTCCGCCAGTACGTCCGCGATCCGCTCGCTCGCATGCCCGTCACCATAGGGGTTCGAGGCGCGGCTCATAGCCTCGTACTCAGCCTGATCGGAGAGAAGGCAACTGAACTCACGGTAGATGACGTCCTCCTCGGTGCCGACGAGCTTCAGCGTGCCGGCGGCCACGCCCTCGGGGCGCTCAGTTGTGTCGCGCATCACGAGCACCGGCTTGCCCAGGCTAGGCGCCTCCTCCTGGATGCCGCCAGAGTCGGTGAGGATGAGGTGGCTCGCGGCCATGAAGTTGTGAAAGTCGAGCACCTCGAGCGGGTCGATGATGTGCAGACGGTCGAAG
Organism: uncultured Collinsella sp.; assembly: GCA_958352845.1. Classification (GTDB taxonomy): domain Bacteria; phylum Actinomycetota; class Coriobacteriia; order Coriobacteriales; family Coriobacteriaceae; genus Collinsella. The sequence goes on along the minus strand of CATWQC010000013.1, from coordinate 46,743 downwards.
CCGTCCAACTCCTCGTGCGCCGCCTTGCGGACGAGCGGGTTCATGTGGATGGGGTAGATCGCCTTGGTGTCGGGATGCTCCTCCATAACGCGGCGGATGGCGCGGAACATGCGGTGCATTGGCTCTCCCAGGTTCTCGCGGCGGTGCGCCGTGATGAGGATGAGGCGCGAGCCATCCGCCCACTCGAGCTCGGGGTGGGTATAGCCATCGCGAACGGTGGTACGCAGGGCGTCGATGCCGGTGTTGCCGGTGACCCAGATCCTGGACTCAGGCTTGCCCTCGTCGAGCAGGTTCTGCTTGCTCGCCTCCGTGGGGGCGAAGTAGTACTCGCTCACGATGTCGACCGCCTGGCGGTTGAACTCCTCCGGCCAGGGACTGTAGATGTCGTGCGTGCGCAGCCCCGCCTCGACGTGGCCCACGGGGATCTGAAGGTAGAAGCACGCGAGGGCCGCCGCAAAGCTGGTCGTGGTGTCGCCGTGAACCAGAACCACGTCGGGTTTCTCGTCCTCGAGGACCGCCTTGAGCTTGAGCAGAACGTCGCACGTAACGTCAAACAGTGTCTGGCCCGGCTTCATGATCGCCAAGTCGTGGTCGGGAGTCACGCCGAAGACGCGCAGCACCTGGTCGAGCATCTCGCGGTGCTGCCCCGTCACGGTCACGACGGTCTCGAACTCATCCGTGCGTGCCTTCAGCTCGTTGACGAGCGGACACATCTTGATCGCCTCCGGGCGGGTGCCGAAGACGAGCATTACTTTCTTCTTAGACATTGGCCTTGCTCCTCTTTGACTCCTTGCGGAGAAGCATGTAGAAACGGGTGTTACCGACTAGATAGCGCTTCACCAGGCGCTTAGGCTCCTGCATCATGCGGAAGAGCCACTCCAGGTTCGCGCGCTGCATCCACATCGGGGCTCGCGGGATGTTGCCGGAGACAACGTCGAACGAGCCGCCCACGCCCACGAATGCGCCCATTGCGCCCAGCTCGCGGAAACGCTCGATCAGGCGCTCCTTCTTGGGCGAGGTAATGCCTACGAAAACGATGTCGGGTTTAGTCTGCTCAACCTCGGCTATCACGGCGTCGAACTCGTCGTCGCCGAAGTAGCCGTCACGGTAGCCAGCGAGGACAATGTTGGGATACCTCTCGGACAGTACCCCTGCGGTTTTTGCGACCACCTCGGCCTTGGCGCCCAGCAGGTAGACCCTGTGCCCCTCGCGCTCAGCCAGTCCGCACAACTCCCACATGAGGTCGATTCCGGCCACGCGCCCGGGCAGGTCCACGCCCAGCTTCCTGGCGGCCATGACCATGGACGCGCCATCGGCATTCACGATTTCGCATCGGCGCACGCATGCGTCCATCTCTGGATCGTCGCGCATCTGCAGCAGCTTGTCGGCGTTCACGCCGATTAGGTGGGCGAAGCGCCCCTCCTTGATGAGGGCGTCGGTCGCCTCGACGGTCTGCTCCATCGTCCATGGGTCGACGGGTGCGCCCAAGATTTCAATTCGCCCGGGAAGAACAGCCCTTGAACTGGCGTCTTCGTGTTTCACTCTTGTCTCTTTAGCAAGCGCCATTTGCGCTGACAACCTCAATCACTGTGAGTAGGATTATTTTCAAATCGAAGAAAGCGCCTCGTTTGGCGATATATTCAAGGTCACGACGGACCATTCCGTCGAATCCCGTCGAGTTGCGCTCAGTGACCTGCCACCAGCCGGTAATGCCTGGTTTTACTGCCAGACGCTGCAGGTCGTACTCGGTGTACTCCGCAACCTCGTTGGGCAGCGGCGGGCGCGGGCCCACGACAGACATCTGGCCCAAGAACACGTTGAGGAACTGCGGGAACTCGTCGATGGAGTGCTTGCGGATGAACCGGCCGATCCTGGTGACGCGCGGGTCCTCCTTCATCTTGAACATGGCGCCGGCGATCTCGTTCTGTTCCTTGAGCTCCACCAGGCGCTCGTCGGCGTCCTTGTACATGCTTCGGAACTTCCACATGCGGAAAGTAGTCAAGCTGCCGTCGGGTCGAGTCTGGCCCACGCGGATCTGGCTGTAGAAGGGGCTGCCCTCGCTCTCCAGGCGGATGAGCGCCGCGAGCACCAGACTGGGGATCGCGATAGCGACGAGCGCGGCACCGCTGAATACGATGTCGAATGTGCGCTTGACGGCCCTGTAGGCCAGGCGCGAGCGGTCCCAGTCCATGATGGATTGCATGGCCTTGTAGCGACCAACGCCTTCACGCCGGTCCATGGCCTGAGCGATGAGCGCTGCCCCCGCGGGCGCATCCTTTGCATATTGAGGTTTATCCAACACGTTCTCTTCCAACACTTCGTCCCCGGGTCGGGGATACTCCCTGTTCTGCGTAGCGACCGCACGCAGCTAGGCGATCGCCTTTTTAAGGTTGCGCATGACGCGCTGCTCGGCCGAAAGCACGGCGAGGCCAACGCGGGTGGTTACGCGTCGGCCGCACAGGTTGAGCTCCAAAAAAGCTGTGCTTTTGCGTCTGTTAATGGTTTTGATAAGGCCTTCGTGGCCCAGTAGCGGACCAGCGGTTACTACGACCTGGTCGCCGTCTTTTAGGGCCTCACTCATGGGCACTACGCGGTCTCCCCTATGCGTAAAGCTGCTTATGAGTTGAGCCTCTTCTTTTGCCAGCGGCACAAACTGACCGTCCTGGGATAGCACCCGGGCAAAGTCGTCCATGCGCAGCAGATACTGCTGCACGGTACGGGGATCTGCCGTGTCGCAGATAAGATAACCAGGAAAGAGCGACTTGGTCGTATTGACCCATTCGCCGTGAACCTTGATCTCGGTTTGAAATTGGGGATAAAAGAGCTCTTGCATGGCACCAGCCGGCACCATGTGCTCGATTCGCTCACGCATTACATCTTCGCGACCGTTAATGACCTGAATCACATACCACACGAGCATCACCCCCTTGCTGTCTTACGTGTGGCTCACGGGGTTTGTGTATGGCTTCGCCAGGGCGCTTGTGCGCGAAGGCGCTCCATATTCAAACCCTGAGCCCAGTTAGACAAGCACGTGGCTCTGCCCCACCGTGAACGGTATGTATAAATGCAGTTGCTAGAGACGCGGACGTGTATCGCAAAATAACCGCATCCCCAGCTGGCTGCGTGCGAACCAGTCAAGCGGGTACAAAACTGGACCGCACGCAAACAGCTGTAAGACTGCTACGCTTTGACACGCAACCTATTTAATGCATCTTGAAATTACATCAATGCAAATAAATAACGTCGCATGACATCTATATTGGAGCTCGTGGTGTTTCTGGCACCGCCGTTACGGCCGGATGCTGATCGACCCTGCGCTTTGTGACTTGCTGGAGCCGTGAGCACAGTGAACTCATGTAACGTAATGTATCCTAGCACAAGCTGTTAGTGAAACTGATTTGGGCAGTACTGGACAACATTTCGTTCATTTAGCGTGTTCAAGGGGGCTGTTTTGCGATGTTGTTCACATTGATGCAGGTTATTGAGGTACTTGCGGTGTTTAAGTGCGTTCCTGAAGCCTAAATGAAGCAGCGAGCTGCGCGGATAGTCGCGTTTGTCTAACAAACTATGTACAGACATGGGAAATTAATTGTGCAACTTTTTGTTGGCGTAGGTGGGGTTTGCAGCGCGTGGTGTTTTGGCATGAAAAAAGCCCTCGGTTTCCCGAAGGCCTTTGCATTCACGATGGTGGAGACGAGGGGGATCGAACCCCTGACCTCTTGACTGCCAGTCAAGCGCTCTCCCAGCTGAGCTACGCCCCCGTGACGAAGTAGTACTATAGGGGAAGATCTTCGGGGATGCAAGGACTTTTTTTGGGTCAAACTCTAAATACCTATTGATATAGGTAAGCGATGGCGGTGCCGGTGTGGACTTGGATCGTGGCTGTTGACCTGACGACGTTGCTGATGCCGGTGTCCGCCAACAGGCCTAGGGGGCTGTAATCTAGCTCCCACTCTAGGCCGTGCTCGCTTACCTCGGTGTTGGGAGCTATGGCGATGATGGAAAACGTCTTGCCCTCGGCGCCTTCGATGGTCCACGATTCGCCTCCGTGCAGGATGCGGGCCGTGGTCTCATCCTCAGCAATCCAGACTGGGGCGTCCTCGTAGCCCGCGAGCAGCCCCAGAACGGAAAGTGCCATATCAGGACGGCCGCCGGTGGCGCAGGTCGCAACCACTTCGGCACCCGGCCAGCGGCGGCGGACGGAATCGAGCGCCAGGGCCAGGTCGGTACAGTCCTTGTAAGGGTCGTGTCGCTCAACTTCAAAGTCGGTGGCGACATCGACCAGAGCACGTCCCTCATCACTTACGGTGTCGGCGTCGCCCACGTAGACGTCGCAGCCCAGGCCGGCGCCCAGCAGAGCGTCGAGACCGCGGTCCACAGCGACAACGTGGTCACACTCCCCCGCCAGGCGACGCAGCAACCCTGCGCTCGCCACCACGGGCGAGCCGCAGACCACTAATACCTTGCAAGCCACAGCCCTCGCCTATCCCTCAAACGAAAGCACGCGGGCCAGATCCAGGTCCTCATAGCTGTCGATAAAGATGTCGCAGTTATCGCGAACCTCGTCGCGCTTCATGCGGCCGTGCGGGTCATAAATGCCTACACGCTTAAAGCCGGCGACCCCAGAGCTCTTAAGTCCAAAGACGGCGTCCTCAAACACCCACGCGCGCTCAAGCTTATGCCCATGGCGCTCCTCCAGACGGCGCAGCGCCAGCTCGTACACATCTGGGAGCTGCTTGGAGCGTCCTGTCTCGCCCGTCGTGGTAACAAACTCCATGTAAGCGTCGAGCCCGGCTCCCGCAAGCGCAGACTTAACCAGCTCGGCCGGCGTGGACGTGGCAACGCACATGGCAATGCCCGCCGCCTTCGCCTGCTCCAAAAATGCCAGGAGCCCCTCGCGCGGCGGCACCTTGGAGTAGCCATCGATCAAAATCTCGCTCAGCTCGCGATACAGCTCCTCGCCATTCGCACCAATGCCCCACGTGTCGTGGTAGGCCTGGCACTCATCCTCGAGCGACAAATGCTCAAACTGGGCAAAATCGTCGACCGTCACGTCAATCCCGTGGCGGTGCAATAACTCGGGCTGAGCATAAGCCCAAACGGGGGTGCTATTAACCAGCGTGCCATCGCAATCGAAAATAAAAGCAACCTTGGGAGTGGCGGTATGGGGCATAAATGAACCTTTCGATATCAAATGGTAAACATCCTGCTAAAAACGTTTTACCAAACGTCAGCCAAACAATTTTGAAACCCAAATTGGTAAAACTGTCAAGAGTTTTACCACGGCAATTCTGCCAGTGGTATAAACATGTCGCTTACCGATTAAAAGCCCCCGCAAATCCGCTTTCGTCCATAAAACTAACGCACAGGTGTTATCGTAGTTTCTGCCGAAAGTTCCACCGAGCACGCGAGGTGGAACGAATCACAGAAACTTCGCCGTCCCTTCGATTCGTGCAGCCTTGGACCTTTCGCATCTAGTCACCAAGGCAACACGCTGCCGCGTCATGATGGGATCAAACGTGAGCGATTCAAAGCTAAAGCCAACGGCTAAAAAGCCCGCAACCCGCAAACCGGCTCCGCACGCACCGGAGCTCTCCAAGGACGATGTCTACCTGTTTGGCATTGGTATGTGGGAGCGCAGCTGGGAAAAGATGGGCGCGCATCCCGACACGCAGAACCGTACGCGCGGCTGGCGCTTTTGCGTTTGGGCGCCCGACGTAAAGAGTGTCCATGTCATTGGCGAATTTAACGACTGGGATGAGGAAGCCAACCCGCTGGTGCCCGTGCATACGAGCGCTATTTGGGAAGGCTTTATTCCTGGCGCCGAGCAGGGCCAGCTTTATAAATATCTCATCGAAACCAACGAGGGCGAAAAGCTCTACAAGGCCGATCCATATGCTTTTAAGGCCGAGTGCCCTCCGGGAACGGCGAGCGTGCTGTGGACCCTCGATGGCTACCAGTGGAACGACGCCGCATGGCTCAAGCGCCGCGCCGGCCATAATCACATGACGCAGCCCCTTAACATCTACGAGGTACATATTGGCTCGTGGAAGCGGCACGGCGATGCGCCGCAGGGCGAGCCGGACGAGTACGGCAACTACCCCGGCCCCATGGATCCCTTCCCCGCGCAGCGCGGTGAGTTTTACACCTACGACGACCTGTCGGTTGAGCTCGTGGACTACGTCCGCGACATGGGCTATACGCATATCGAGGTCATGCCGCTCATGGAGCATCCCTTCGATGGCTCCTGGGGCTACCAGACGACCGGCTACTACGCCGCCACGTCGCGCTACGGCAACCCGCAGCAGCTCATGCACTTTATCGATGCGTGCCACGAGGCAGGCATCGGCGTGATCATGGACTGGGTTCCCGGCGGTTTTTGCGCCGACTCCCACGGCCTTGCCACCTTTAACGGCCACATGCTGTTTGAGCACGAGATTCACCCCAACTGGGGCACGCACAAGTTTGACTTCGCCCGCGGCGAGGTCCGCTCCTTCCTGGTCTCCAACGTGCTGTACTGGCTTGAGAACTTCCACGTGGACGGCATTCGCATGGACGGCGTGTCCAGTATGCTGTACCTCAACTTTGGCATTGACGATCCCAGCCAAAAGAAGTTCAACAAGTACGGTACCGAGGAGGACCTGGACGCCAGCGCGTTTATCCGCCAGGTCAACTGCGCCGTAGAGACGCACTACCCCGACGTTATGATGATGGCCGAGGAATCCACCGCGTGGCCGCTCGTGACCTATCCGCCGCAGGACGGCGGCCTGGGCTTCCACTACAAGTGGGACATGGGTTGGATGAACGACACCCTGCACTACATGCAGACCGATTTTCCGTGGCGCCCCGGCAACCACGGGCTGCTCACGTTCTCCATCATGTACGCCTTTACCGAGAACTTCATTTGCCCGCTGAGCCACGACGAGGTCGTGCACGGCAAGTGTTCGCTCATCGGCCGTATGCCGGGCGACTGGTGGCGCCAGTTTGCCGGTCTGCGCACGCTGGCCTTCTACCAGATGACGCACCCCGGTGCCAAGCTCAACTTTATGGGCAACGAGATCGGCCAGTTTATTGAGTGGCGCTACTACGAATCCATCCAGTGGTTCCTGACCGAGGAGTATGAGACTCACAAGCATCATCAGGCGTATATCAAGGCGCTCAACCACCTGTACACCGCCGAGCCCGCACTGTACGAGCGCGGCTACACCGACGACGGCTTTACCTGGATCGACGCGGACAACTCCAAGCAGTCCATCGTGAGCTTTGTGCGTCAGGGCGAGGACGTCGATGACGATCTGGTTATCCTGATCAACTTTGATCCGGCGAGCTACGAGAGCTTCCGCGTGGGAGTGCCGCGCGAGGGCGACTGGGAGGTCATCTTTGATTCCGACCGTCCCGAGTTTGGCGGCAGCGGCTATGCCGGCGAGGAGCCCTACACCTGCTCGAGCGAGCCCTATCCCTGGAACGGGCAGATGGACTCCATCGAGATGAAGGTGCCCGGCCTGGCAGGTGTGGTGCTCAAGCGCCGCGGTCCCAGCAGCTATAAGCCGCCCGTGGTCGAGAAGCCCAAGAAGGCGACGCGCAAGCGTGCGTCCTCGGTGAAGCCCAAGACCGCAGCTGCTAAGAAGGCTCCGGCCAAGGCGAAGGCTGCCAAGCCAGCCGCTAAGACCGCTTCCAAGACCACGGCCAAGAAGGCGGCCACTAAAAAGGCTGCTCCCAAGGCTAAGGCAGGTACCGTTAAGACTCCTGCCAAGAAAGCGTAACAAAAGCGTTACAGCTGTAATTACCCGCCCCGCGGGGGCGTAGGATACAAGTCATAGCCGTTCCGGGAGAAACATCCCCGGGGGAAGGAACGTATGAATAAGATCTTCGACAACAAGCAGGAGTTTACCGAGCTCTATCGCGATGCCGTCATGAGCATCAGCGGCAAGAGCGTCGAGGCCGCCAGCGACCTCGACCGCTTTAACGCCCTGGCCAAGCTCGTGGCCGAGAAGGCGCGCACCGTTGCCACCAAGAGCGACGCCCGCGCCACCGCCGAGGGCAAGAAGCGCGTGTACTACTTCTCGATCGAGTTTTTGATCGGCCGCCTGCTTGACAACTACCTGCTCAACTTTGGCGTGCGCGACATGGTCGCCGAGGCGCTCGACGACATGGGCTTTGACCTGTCCGTCATCGAGAACCAGGAGCCCGATCCAGCTCTGGGCAACGGCGGCCTGGGCCGTCTGGCCGCATGCTTCTTGGATTCCATGGCAGCCGAGGGCATTGCCGGCTACGGCAACGGCATGCGCTACCGCTACGGCCTGTTTAAGCAGGAGATTGTCAACGGCAGCCAGGTCGAGGCCACCGACGAGTGGCTCACCCACGGCTATCCCTGGGAGGTCCGTCGTCAGGACAAGGCCGTGACCATTAAGTTTGGTGGCCATGTTGAGGGCTTTGAGGAGAACGGCCGCACGTTCTACCGCACGGTGGACACGCAGGACATCCTGGCCGTACCTTATGACATCCCCGTGGTGGGCTATGCCGGCGAGACCGTCAACAAGCTGCGCGTCTGGGCCGCCGAGCCGGTCGAGGAGCACTTTGACCTGGAGGCCTTCAACCGCGGCGACTACGCCCTGGCAGACGCCGAACGCGCCGAGGCCGAGGCCATCAGCGCCATCCTCTACCCCAACGACGCCGGTGAGCACGGCCGCCTGCTGCGCCTGAAGCAGGAGTACCTGTTTGTCTCGGCCGGCATCTACAGCCTGCTCGACACCTTTGAGAAGGAGCACGGCGAGAACTGGGACCTGCTACCGCAGTTTGTGGCCATCCACACCAACGACACGCACCCCGCCATGTGCGGCCCCGAGCTCATGCGCATCCTCATCGACGAGAAGAAGCTCGAGTGGGATGACGCCTGGAACATCGTGACGCAGGTCGTGAGCTACACCAACCACACCATCCTGCCCGAGGCTCTGGAGAAGTGGCCCATCGGCACGTTCTCCAAGCTCCTCCCCCGCGTGTACCAGATCATCGACGAGATCAGCCGTCGTTGGCACGAGTCCTTCGACATCACCCAGGAGGGCTGGCAGGAGCGTCTGCGCCAGACCGCCATCCTGTGGGACGGCGAGATTCGCATGGCCAACCTGTCCGTGATCTGCAGCCACAGCGTCAACGGCGTGGCCAAGATCCACTCCGACATCATCAAGAACATCGTGCTCAAGGACTTCTATGCCCTGACGCCCGAGAAGTTCAACAACAAGACCAACGGCATCTCGCACCGTCGCTTCTTTGCCGAGGCCAACCCCACCTATGCCAAGCTCGTGACCGAGGCGATTGGCGACGGCTGGCTGATGGACGCCTCTGAGCTGGAGAAGCTCAAGGAGTTTAAGGACGACACCGAGTTCCTGAAGGCCGTGGGTGCCTCCAAGCGCGCCAACAAGGAGCGTCTGGCCGCCTACGTCAAGGCCGAGACCGGTCTGGTCATCGACCCCAACACCGTCTTCGATGTTCAGGTTAAGCGCTTCCATGCCTACAAGCGCCAGCTCATGAACATCATGAAGGTGATGGACATCTACAACCGTCGCATCGCCGATCCCAACTTCCACGTGACGCCGACGACCTTCATCTTTAGCGGCAAGGCCGCCTCGAGCTACACCTTTGCCAAGGAGACCATTCGACTCATTAACTCCGTGGCCGACGTCATCAACAACGACCCGCGCGTCAACGAGGTCATGAAAGTCTGCTTTATCCCCAACTTCCGCGTGAGCAACGCCCAGCTCATCTACCCTGCCGCCGAGATCTCGGAGCAGATCTCCACGGCGGGCAAGGAGGCCTCGGGCACGTCCAACATGAAGCTCATGATGAACGGCGCCATTACGCTGGGCACCCTCGACGGCGCCAACATCGAGATCGCCGACCTGGCCGGCCGCGAGAACGAGGCCATCTTTGGCCTGACCGCTCCCGAGGTCGAGCAGCTCTGGGCATCGAACAGCTACTTTGCGTGGGATACCCTCAACAACGATCGCGAGCGTCTGGGCCGCGTGATGGACGAGCTTAAGGACAACACGTTTGCCGGCCTTTCGGGCAACTTCGAGAGCATCTACAACGAGCTCATGAACAACAACGACCCCGATCTGGTCATGGCAGACTTCCGCAGCTACGTGGATGCATGGGAAAAGCTCACCGGCAGCTACGGCGACCAGGAGACCTGGAACCGCAAGGCCCTGCTCAACACCGCCTCGAGCGGCTGGTTCTCGAGCGACCGCACCATTCGCGAGTACCGCGACGAGATCTGGCACGCGTAAAGGCGCGTGAACTCCCCTATGCCAGCACGGCATTACTCGACGGGCGTGACGTAGCGCCGCGCTCGTCGCTAATGGGTTAGGAACATCGATGACAGAAGGAGAAATCGATGAGTAAGAAAGAATGCATCGCGATGCTCCTCGCAGGAGGACAGGGCAGCCGATTGGGGGCACTCACCCAAAAGATCGCTAAGCCGGCGGTTAGCTTTGGTGGCAAGTTCCGCATTATCGACTTTTCGCTCTCCAACTGCTCCAACTCGGGCATCGACACGGTGGGCGTTCTGACGCAGTATCGCCCCTACCTGCTGCATGCCTACGTGGGCTCCGGCGAGGCTTGGGATCTGGACAGCCGCGACGGCGGCGTTTCGATTCTGCCGCCGTACGAGACGCAGACCGGCGGCGCATGGTATGCGGGCACGGCCGACGCCATTACGCAGAACCTCGACTACATCAAAGCCAACGACCCCAAGTACGTCCTGATTCTTTCGGGCGATCACCTGTATCGCATGGACTACCGCAAGATGCTCAAGACGCACATTGAGAACAACGCCGACCTCACGGTGAGCGTTATGCCCGTGCCGTGGGAGGAGGCCAGCCGCTTTGGCATCCTGACGACCGACCCCGAGGACGGCCGCATCACCAAGTTCACCGAGAAGCCCGATAAGCCCGATTCAAACCTTGCTTCCATGGGCATCTACATCTTCTCGGCCGACGTGCTAATCGAGGCGCTCGAGGAGGACGCCCTGGATCAGCGCTCGAGCCACGACTTTGGCAAGGACATCATCCCCAAGCTGCTCGGCGAGGGCAAGCGCCTGTACAGCTACGAGTTCCACGGCTTTTGGAAGGACGTTGGCACCATCGCCAGCTTCCACGAGACCTCGATGGACCTGCTGGGCAACAACCCCGAGTTCGATCTGTTCGACAAGCACTTCCCCATCATGTCCAACATCACCACGCGTCCGCCGCACTACATTGGCCCGGACGGACGCCTGGACGACTGCCTGGTCTCCAACGGCTGCAAGATCTACGGCACCGCTCGCCACTCGATCCTTTCGACCGATGTCATCATCGAGGAGCGCGCCGTGGTCGAGGACTCCGTGCTGCTGCCGGGTGCGCACGTTAAGAGCGGTGCGCACATCTGCCGCGCTATTTTGGGCGAGAACTCCACGGTCGAAGAGGGCGTGAAGCTCGGCTCTGTCGATACCACCAAGGATACGGCCGTCGTTGGAAATGACGTCGTTATCGGGAAGGGGGAATGATCCGATGATCAATCGCAAGGCCATCGGTTATATCACCGCTAACTACTCTTCGACCTACGGCAGTGTGCTGCTCAAGGACCGCCCCATCGCGTCCGTCCCGTTTTTGGGCCGCTACCGCCTGATCGACTTCCCGCTGTCCAACATGATGAATGCCGGCATTAAGACCGTCGGTGTCGTCATGCCGGGCAACTATCGCTCGCTGATCGACCACGTTGGTTCGGGCAAGGACTGGGGCCTGGACCGTAAGAAGGGCGGCCTGTTCATGGTGCCCGGCAACGCGTATGGCACCACCAAGGGCGGCATGCGCTTCCTGCTGCGTGACATCATCTCCAACAAGACGCTGTTCCAGCGCTCGGACAAGCCCTATGTTGTGATGATGGGCACCAACATCATCTTTAACATGGACCTCAACACCATCATCGATGCGCACGAGAACTCCGGTGCCCAGATGACCGTGGTGTACTGCAAGGCCACGCGCAACGTCGATGACGAGACCAAGCTCGAGATTAACGAGAACGGTCGCCTGACGGGCGTGAGCGCTGGCGTCGTGTACGGCGACAACGCCTCTATGGACTGCTGCATCGTCAACCGCGATACGCTGCTCGAGATCATCGACCACTACCAGGCCGCCGACTATCTGGACCTGCTCGAGGCACTCCAGGGCGACTTTGGCAACATCGACGTGTGCAGCTACGAGTACAAGGGCGAGGTCGTGGGCGTGTTTAGCGAGAAGTCGCTGTATCGCCGCAGCATGGACCTGCTCGACCAGACCGTGGCCGACCAGCTCTTCGATCCCGAGCGCCCGATCCTGACCAAGGCTCACGACGTGCCGCCTTCGCGCTATGCGACCGGCAGCCACGCGTGCAACTCGATCATCTCGGCCGGCTGCATCATCAAGGGCACCGTGCGCAACTCGATCCTGTCGCGCGGCGTCGTGGTCGAGGAGGGCGCTTCGGTGACCAACTCGATCATCAACCAGAGCTGCATCATCAAGAGCGGCGCCCGCGTTGAGAACGCCATCCTGGACAAGAACAACGTGGTTCCCACCAACACCGAGCTTCGCGGCACGCCCGAGAACATCCTGGTGCTGGGCAAGGCCCCGTTAACTCCCGATACCACCATCGTGCATTAACGTAGGCACCGCAACATCGCTCGTAACATGTAGAATAGCCGCCCGGTTTGCGCCAGGCGGCTATTCTCGAATTGCAACATGGGAGACAATATGGCAGATTCCAGCAAAAAGATGCAAATCGTGTTTGCCTCGGCCGAGTGCGCACCGTTTGTTAAGACCGGTGGCCTGGGCGACGTGGCGGGCTCGCTGCCCGCGGCGCTCGTGCGCGCCGGCGCCGAGGTCATCGTAATGGTGCCCAAGTACGCCACCATCAAGGACGAGTACAAGGCTCAGATGGAGCACTTCTCCGACTTTTACGTGAGCCTGGGCTGGCGCAACGAGTACTGCGGGCTCGAGAAGCTCGAGCACGACGGTGTCACGTATATGTTCATCGACAACGAGCGCTACTTTGCGCGCGACTATCCGTACGGCTTCTTTGACGACGGCGAGCGTTTTGCGTTCTTCTCCAAGGCCATCACCGAGAGCCTGCAGCACCTGCCCGAGGGCTTTGAGTGCGACATCCTGCACTGCAACGATTGGCAGACGGCACTGGCGCCCGTGTTCTTGCGCGAGTTCTACCAGGGCCTGCCGCTGTACGACCGCGTCAAGACCGTGTTCTCGATCCACAATGTGGCGTTCCAGGGCCAGTTTAGCGACACCGTGATGGAGGACATCCTGGGTGTGGCGCATATTCCCGCGGCCGCCACGCAGCTGCGCTGCGACGCCTGCAGCATCAACTACATGCTGGGCGCGCTGCACTATGCCGATGCCATCACCACGGTGAGCCCCACCTATGCAGGCGAGATCCAGACGCCCGAGTTTGGCGAGGGCCTGGATGGCGTGCTGCGCGAGCGCTCCTACGCGCTGCAGGGCATCCTCAACGGCATTGACGTTGAGGGCTTTGACCCGGCAACCGACAAGCGCATAGCCGCCAACTACACCGTGGAGGACCGTTCCGGCAAGGCCGTGTGCAAGGCCAAGCTACAGGAAGAGCTGGGCCTCGAGGTTCGCGACGACCGCCCGCTTATGGTGATGGTCACGCGCCTGACGCGCCAGAAGGGCATGGACTTGGTCATGTACGCGCTCGACCGAATCCTGGCTGGCGGCGTTCAGGTGGCCGTGCTGGGTACCGGCGACCGCGACTACGAGGACGGCCTGCGCTACTTCCAGGACAAGTACCCCGGCACCATGGCCGCGCGCATCGAGTTCGATCCTGCGCTGTCGCAGCGCATGTACGCCGCCGCCGATATGTTCCTGATGCCTTCGAAGTTTGAGCCCTGCGGCCTGTCGCAGATCATCGCCATGCGCTATGGCACTCTGCCTATCGTACGCGAGACCGGTGGCCTGAAGGACACCGTGCAGCCGTACAACGAGTTTACCGGCGAGGGCACGGGCTTCTCGTTTACCAACTTTAACGGCGACGAGATGGGCGACGCGGTGTTCCGCGCGGCACGCCTGTTCTGGGACAACCGCGATGCCTGGAACCAGCTGGTCACGCAGGCCATGAGCCAGGACTTTAGCTGGACGCGCTCGGCCGACAAGTATCTGGACCTGTACTTCTTTATGCACCCGGAGATTGAGCGCCCGGCGGCTGTGGAGGCTGCTGCGGCTGTCGAGGAGCCGGTTGCTGCTGAGGCCGAGCCTGCGGCGCACGTTAAGGAGCCCGCTGTTGAGGAGCCCAAGGCCGAGGAGAAGACGGCTGTCGAGGCCGAGGTAAAGCCCGTAGCGAAGCCTGCCGCCAAGAAGACGACGGCCCGCAAGGCAACGGTTAAGAAGGCTACGGCCACGAAGGCCGCTGCGAGCAAGACCACCGCTGCCAAGACAACTACCGCCAAGGCAACGACCACGCGCAAGCGCACGACCGCCGCTGCCAAGAAGGTCGCCGAGGCCGAGGTCGCTCCCGAGGTAAAGGCCGAGACCGCCACCGCCGAGGCTAAGCCTGCGGCAAAGGCTCCGGCCAAGACCGCTGCCAAGAAGACGGCCGCGACCACCAAGAAGGCAACGGCAGCCAAGAAGACCACGGCAACGAAGTCGACGACCACGAAGGCTACTACGACGAAGGCCGCCGCGAAGACGACCCCGAAGGCAGTCGCAAAGCCGGCCGGCAAAGTCGAGGAGACGCCCTCCGAGTCCAAGGCCGAGGCAGCTGTCGAGGCAAAGCCGGCTGCCAAGACTACCACGCGCAAGCGCACTACCACGACGGCCAAAAAGGCCACGACCAAGGCTGCTGCTCCCAAGGCAGAGGCTAAGGCCAAGGACAAGCCCGCAGTAAAGGCCGAGCCGGCACCGAAGGCTGCTGAGGTCAAGACCGCTCCGAAGGCTACGGCAAAGACCGAGCCCGCCAAGGAGGGCACGGTCTCCCCCGCCGCTAAGACTGAGGAAAAGGCTCCGACCAAGAAGACCTCCGTCCGTAAGGCAACGGCCACCCGCAAGCGCCACTAATCCGGACGATTCAAACTTAATCCTCAACGCAAAAGAGGGCGCCCCAACCAGGCGCCCTCTTCTTGGTTGAACTTCTCTAGTAAAAAGAAGCCCGGTTTACTACGACAAAATGGCTCCGGCTGACCACTGCAAGTAATCTACGAAATTGGCAACGCCTCTACCTGCGGTTTTAATATCATCAAAATGACCGTGGTTGAGATCATCCAATTCATCGTAGTAAACCGAAGTACTTTTGGTTGGCTACAAATAGTATCGGTATAGACGTTTTTAAATATCGCGATAATTTGGGTGGTAAAACGATTTTCTAGGACAACCGTTCGCCGATGGTAAACGGATGTTGTTTATACAGCCTGTGTACAACAGATATACTTACTTCCTGTGCGTAAAGCCCATGGCCCGCAGGCCGTGATTCTATTGAACTGGACCGTATTATGAGATTGATACACAACAGCCGTCTGCCGCAGTTTCGCATTCCGTTTGGCGCTGTGACCACTGGAACTTCCGTTTCGCTCTCGGTGATTTTGGAGGATGCCGACCCCAACCAGGCAACGCTTACCCTGCGTACCTGGGTCGATGAAATCGGTGAGACTCTGTATCCCATGACGCACGAGGGCGACGGCATATTTACTGCAGAGCTTGAGTGCACCGAGCCCTGTCTTATCTGGTACAGCTTTATCTGCAACATCGAGGGCCAGCCCGAGGTCCGCTTAGGCGCACCGCAGGGCCGCACCGGCGGCGAGGGCGTAACCTACGACTACGCCGAGGTGCCGTCATTCCAGGTCACTGTCTACAAACACCGTGAGGTTCGTCCCGAGTGGTACGAGCGCGGTATGGTCTACCAGATCTTCCCCGATCGCTATGCCCGCGACGAGCACTGGCGCGAGCGCACGCTGGCCGAGATCGAAAAACCGCGTAAGGGCATTCAGCGCCGCATGGTCGAGGACTGGAACGAGCCGCCTGTGTACGAGCGCGCCGAGGACGGCTCCATAAAGACTTGGGACTTTTACGGCGGATCGCTCAAGGGCATTCAGGAAGACCTGCCTCGCATCGCCGAGCTGGGCTTTACAGCCATCTACCTCAACCCCATTTTTGAAGCCGCGAGCAACCACCGCTACGACACCGCCGATTACACCAAGATCGATCCGATTCTGGGCACCGAGCAGGACTTTACCGAGTTGTGCGAGGCGGCCGAGAAGCTCGGCATTTCCATCATCCTGGACGGTGTCTTCAACCATACGGGCGACGACTCGATCTATTTTAACCGCTACGGCAACTACCCCGGCGTGGGCGCGTGGCAGAGCGAGGATTCGCCGTGGCGCGATGCGTTTTATTTCCACGAGGACGGCTCGTACGACTGTTGGTGGGGCGTGGGCAATATGCCCGCCATCAATGAGAGTTCCGAACTGGTACGCGAGCGGCTCCTGGGCAAGGACGGCGTCATTCGTAAATGGCTGCGCGCCGGCGCTCACGGCTGGCGCCTGGATGTGGCCGACGAGCTTTCCGATGATTTCCTAGCCGAGATCAAAAAGGCCGTGCTCGCCGAGAAGCCCGACGCGCTGCTGCTCGGCGAAGTCTGGGAAGACGCCTCCAACAAGATCAGCTACGGCCATCTGCGTCGCTATCTGCAAGGCTTCGAGCTCGACTCGGCCATGGATTACCCCTTCCGCGACATGGTCATCGGCTTTTTGATGGGCTACAAAAACGCCTACCAAGCTGCCGAGGATATTGAGACCCTACGCGAGAATTATCCGCGCGAGGCCCTATCCTGCGCGCTCAACCTGCTGTCGAGCCACGACCGCCCACGTATCATCTCGGTGCTCGGCGGCGGCCCCGACGAGTCGCAACTACCTGAGAGCGAGCGCAGCAAGTGGCGCCTGGACGAGAACTCCATGGGCCTGGCCAAGAGTCGTTTTTGGCTCGCGACGCTCATGCAGATGACGTTCCCGGGCGTTCCCTCAATCTATTACGGTGACGAGTACGGCTTGGAGGGTCTCACCGATCCGGGTAATCGCCGCACCATGCCGACCAAGGAAGACCTGCACGACTTCGATACGTTCGCGATCGTCAAGAACGCATCTGCTGTGCGCCGCGCGCTGCCGTTTATGATCGACGGTGAAATCAAGGCCTTCGCGCTCAATGACGAAGTACTCGCCTATACGCGCGCCGGTAAAGACGGCGAGTCCGCGACGGTTATCATCAACCGTAGCCTGCGCAATTCACACCGCGTGACGATTCCAGCGCTCGGCGAATGTGCGAGCGATGTGATCAGCGGTCACGAGTGCGAGATCCACAGCGGTACGGTCACGCTCGATCTGTATCCGCTGGGCTCGTCGATCATCTATCACCATGCCGAGCAGCGCCTGCAGGAGCCGCTCGATCACGGTGCGGGTGTTGTGTGCCATATCACATCGGTGCCGACCGACGACGGCAAGCCCGGTACGATCGGCGCGCCCACGCGTCGTTTTATCGACCATCTGGCCGCCATGGGCATGCGCTACTGGCAGGTTCTCCCCGTCAACCCCACGGACTTCTTCCGCTCCCCTTACGCCGGCCCTTCGGCCTTTGCAGGCAATATCGACCTGCTACCCGAGAGTCACGAGGAGCTGGCCGCCGACTTTGAGACTTGGAAGGCCCGCGGCGGCGAAGATGCCGATCCGTTGTACACAGCGTTTAAACATCGCAATGCCGATTGGCTCGAGAAATACTGCGTCTATATGGCCGTCAAAAAGTACTTTGAAGGCGAGTCGCGCCACGATTGGCCGGCAGATGTCGCGCGCTACAACGAGCATCTGATCGACGACAAGCGCTTCCATAACGAGGCCGAGCTGCAGGCGTACATGCAGTACCGCTTTGACCTGGCTTGGTGCGAGCTCATGAACTATGCGCACAAGAAGGGCATCGAGGTCATCGGCGATATCCCGATGTATGTTTCGGACGATTCGGCAGACGCGTGGAGCGAACCCGAGAACTTCTGGCTGTCCGATACCGGCAAGGCGATTGAGATTTCCGGTGCACCGCCCGACAACTTTGCACCCGAGGGCCAGGTGTGGGGCAACCCGACGTTCCGCTGGGACCACATGAAGCAGAACGGCTATAGCTGGTGGATGGATCGCCTACGTCGTGCCTTTTCGCTCTACGACCGCGTGCGCCTGGATCACTTCCTGGGCTTCCACAGCTACTTTAGTATCCCTGCGGGCAAGGCTTGCGCCGACGGCCGTTGGCTGGCGGGCCCGGGTAAGGACCTGTTCCAGACCGCTTATGACGAGCTGGGTCCGCTCAACTTTATCGCCGAGGACCTGGGCTATTTGACGCCCGGTGTTCGCGCCATGGCTTCGACCTGCGGCTTCCCCGGCATGGACGTGCTGGAGTTTAGCGACTACGACGTTCGCTGCGGTGTGCATCCCACGCCCGGCAAGATTCTGTACACGTCGACGCACGACACCTCGACGCTCGCCGGCTGGTGTACGCGTTCCTTTGCCGGCGGCGACGAGCCGAGCGGTGTTGAGTTTGCGGCCAAGCTGATGAGCGACGCGCTGGCAAGCGACGCTCCCCTGGTGATGATGCCGCTGCAGGATATCCTGGGGCTTGGCGACGGCGCCCGCATGAACGTTCCGGGCGTGGCCACGGGCAACTGGACCTGGCAGGCTGACGAGGCGGACATTGCAGCCGCCGAGAACAAAACCGCACAGCTCCTGCGCAACAACCATAGATTCTGGGGCGAAGCGTGATAAAACCCCCGATATAGGGTACAGTTACAAACGTTTGAATTTTTGCGGGCAGAGTAATCTGCCCGCTTTGTGCTGAAAAGGAAGTATTATGGCGCGCTACGATTACAAGTGCTCGAGCTGCGGCAACGTGTTTGAGGTTGAGCATCCCATGTCCGAGACTCCCGAGGTCGTGTGCCCTAGCTGCGGTGCCCCGGCAGCCAAGACGTTCTCGGCCAGCGGCATTAAATTTGAGGGTAGCGGTTTCTACAACACCGACCAGCGAAGCGGCGGCTCCAGCACCAACGCCACCAGCGGCTGCTGCGCCAATTGCCCGCATAACCACTAGAAACCAAATAGCCCCGCGACCGGCACCGATCGCGGGGCTATTTCTTTGAGCTATGAGTAGCTAATAATCTACCCAGGTTTCCTTATGAGTTGCGGTGAAATAAGGGCTGTTTGGCGGGCAGAAGCCGCTATTCAATCCCTATTTCACCGCAACTTAGTCGTTACTTGCGGACCAGCCTGGCGCAGAAGTGGCCGTCGTAGGAGTCGGCGTTTACCGGCACGCTTTGGAAGAGGCCTCGTTCGTTCTGGCGTACGGATACGAGCTTCTTAGCCTGATCGAACTCGGGGAGTTGCAGAATCTGCGCCTCGGAAAGCGGTGCCACGCTAAAGCCGGCACCCTCGGGAGAAGCAAGGAACGCATCCACCACCTGCGTGTTCTCCTCGTCGAAGACCGAGCACGTCGCATAGATGAGCTCACCGCCGGCAGCCACGCGCGCAGCGGCTTCCTTGAGCATCGTCAGCTGCAGTTTGGGCAGCTCAACCGTCACATCCTTTTCAGTCAGACGCCACGGGATCTCGGGATGACGACGCATGGTTCCGGTGCCCGAGCACGGCGCATCGATAAACACGGTATCGAACTTGACCCGCTCACCGCGCATGGCATCAAACGATGTGAGTACCTCATCGAGCTCGCAGGCATCACCCGAAACCGTACGAACGCCCTGAATACCGGCCTTATGCAGGCGAGCGAGATTCAGATCGCACTTGCGATCATGCAGATCGAGCGCCGTATGCTGACGCTCATATTCCGCACGCTTTGCCTGGCACATCATCACATAGGTCTTGGTACCGCGACCGGCACCAATCTCAAGGCAGCTTCCAGGGCGCGTGGCAGCTGTGGCGATAAGCTGCGCATTGAGATCAGACGCCACCGCGGCAGCATGCTCAAACACACCAGAAGCAACGGTAACCTGGGCATCAACCGGGGCATGGCAGCCCGGGAAGACAGGCGCGACGAGCTGCGAGATATACGGATCAGGTTTGGTTGCAAAGGCGTTCTCATGCAGGGCCAGCGGCGCGGGGGCCAGATTGCCGGCAAAGTTAAGCGCACCCTCAGGCGTGTCAAACGACGCCATAATACGAGCGCACAGCCATCGCGGCAGCCCCATCAGGCGCGACAGACGGACCAAGCGTCGCTCAGACTCATCCACATCGGATGCAGTAGCAAAGTCCTCAACATTGTCCGCAACCTTATGCAGTACAGCATTGGCCAAGCCAGCGGCGGACTTAGCACCGCAGCGAACCAGCTCAACACCCTGACTTACGGCAACGCGGCCAGGCGTATGCAGATAGAGCATCTCGAAGGCCGAGATGCGAAGTGCCATGCGCACACGAGGCGCAACCTTTTTAGGCTTATCAAGAAACCGATCGAGCAGCTCGTCCAAAATACCCTGCGTGGCGGCAACACCCAGCGCCAAGCGAGCGGCAAAAGCGGAATCGCGCTGGTCAATGGCCTTGGCAGATGCGCGAGAGGACAGCACGTCACGCGCATACATGCCGCGACGGTCGGCCTCCATCAGCACATCGAGCGCAAGCTTGCGCGCGGGAGACAGCTTACTCATGATAAAACACCCCAGATAAGATCGGCACCCTGCAGGCCAGCAGCCCAGGCAGAAGCAGACATAGCACGCTTGCCATCGGGCTTAACCTCGAGCAACTCAACCGAGCCATCGGAAAGACCCAGGTAAACACGCTTGGCCTTAACGAGAACCTGACCCTCGCCAAGCGACACATCAGCCGGTGCAGCATCGAGCACGCGCACAGTCTTGCCGGCAATCACGCAACGGGCGGGAGCGGTATCGGACGAAGCGAGCACATGACGCTCGCAATCGAGCGCCGCCATCTGCGGATCCAGACGCATCTCCAGCTTGGAAATCTTGGCAGCATGGGTAACGAGCGCCTCATCCTGTTCAGTCCACACGGCGGTGCCATCGGCAAGCGAAGGAAGCGTATCGGCAAGCAGTTTGCCGCCAAGCTCACCAAGCTCCATGGTCAGCGCCTCAGCATGCTTACCGGCAACCGACGTGGAAGCCTGAGCACAATAAGCACCGGTATCCACGCCATGCCCAATACGCATAATGGAAACGCCAGCAACCTCATCACCAGCGAGAATCGCACGCTGAATAGGAGCAGCCCCACGCCAACGAGGCAGCAAGGACGCATGAACATTCACAATACCAAGCGGCGCCATATGCAGCACCTCATCCGGCAAAATACAGCCATAAGCAGCCACACAGAAAATATCGGCATCTGCAGCCTGGAGCGCCTCAACTACCTCCGGCGTCATACGATTGGCCTCAACGACCGGCAACCCCAGCTCAAGCGCCTTAGCCTTAACAGGAGACGGCTCCAACTTTTTACCACGCCCACGAACAGCATCAGGACGAGTAACAACAAGCGCAATCTCGTTACCAGCCTCAACAAGCGAAACCAGCGAAGGCACAGCAAAATCAGGCGTACCCATAAACACAATACGCATAAAGAACGTCTCCCCTCAACCAAAGCCGAGACGGCTACAAAGAACAGCGGAAAGCCAAGTCACTAGCCCATCCGCAATAACAATTCAACAAGAACAAATATACCCAAAACCAAAGAAAGAGCCGCAATAAAAGCAGCTCTTTCAGCAAAGCAATTATCAGCGAAGACGCCCTTCCCTGGCCCGACGGCACCCGGGCGAAAAGGAGCACGAAAACGCAGTCCCCTTCCGCCACAGGGCTTAGGTTATTGCTCCACGCGCAGTTCCGCACGAGCCGAAGAGCACTTAATGTGCTCTTCGTGCGAGCAGGACTGTTTGAGCATGGAGCAAAACCTAAGCCCTGTGGCGGAAGGGGACGGACGACTTACTCCGTCTCGCCCGGTCGAGCGCCGCGGGCCAGGGCGTCCTGGTACTCCTTGACTGCCTTGATGCGCTGCATCGGCTTCAGTCGCTCGAACATGGTGTTACCGTGCAGGTGATCGATCTCGTGCTGCAGGCACACGCAGAACAGGTCGCCCGAAGCCTCATAGCGAATCAGGTTGGCGTCCAAGTCGTACGCCTCGACGACGACATGGTCAGGACGCTCAATCTCGCAGCTAATGCCAGGAATGGAAAGGCAGCCCTCGCTAAAGGGCACAAGATGGTCACTCTGCTCAACAATGACAGGGTTGATGAGCACGTAGGGGTCGTAGTCGTTCTTGTCGCTGTAGTCGCAGTCGATGGTGACGAGCTGAATGAGCTCGCCGATCTGCGGGGCAGCCAGGCCGCAACCGCCGTTCTCGAACATCATCTTCTTCATCTTCTCGACAAGCGCCTCGATCGCCGGGGTGATCTCCTCGATGACGGCGCACTCCTGGCGCAGACGAGGGTCGGGCGACAGTACAATTCCGTTGGCTTCCATGGCCATCCTTTCGGGTTATTACATCAAATCATAGGCGTCGACGTCAACGCTCACGCTCACGCCGCGCACAGAGCCCACCTCTTTGAGGCAGGCGTCGATATCATCAGAGACATGGTACCCCACGGGCGACTTCGCAAGCAGATGGAAGCGGTAACGGTCCTTGGCTCTCTCGATTACACACGAAGCCGGGCCCAGCACCTGCGGCACGACACTCCCCGCCCGCAAAAAGTCGGGCGCGGCGGCATGCCAGCGGCGCTTAAGAAGCTTTGCAATGCGCCCGATGTAGTCCTGCGCGTCGTCTCGGTTCGCCGACCACACCAAGATGTTGACCAAGCGAACAAACGGCGGGTACAGCGCGTCGCGGCGCTGGTCCAGGTCGTAGTCGGTAAAGATCGAACGGTCGTGCTCAGCGACGGCGCGAATTACCGGGTCATCGGGCAGGTAGGTCTGGATGATGACCTCGCCGGGGCGATCACCACGACCGGCACGGCCGGCGACTTGCTCCAGCAGATCGTAGGCGCGCTCCCCTGCACGGAAATCAGGCAGCTTTAACGCAAAGTCGGCATTGACCACGCCCACGAGCGTGACCTCGGGAAAGTCGAGGCCCTTGGCGATCATCTGGGTGCCCAGCAGCACCGCACAATCGGCGGCATCGAACTGCTCGAGCAGCTTTTTGTGCGCATCCTTGCCGCGCGTGGAATCGGCATCCATGCGAATAATGGCGACGTCCTCGGGAAGCATCTGGTGCAGTGCGTCCTCGATCTGCTGAGTGCCCATACCCATTTTTGCCAGGTAGCGACTGCCACATTTGGGGCAACGGCTCGTGGGCGCGGGATACGGCTGCACGCGCCAGGACGAACCGCAGGTGTGACACTGCAGCGTGTGCGTGCGCTCGTGGTACGTGAGCGCGGTGGAGCAGTGGTTGCACGTGGGGACACATCCGCACTCGCGGCACATCAGGAAGGGCGCAAAGCCACGCCGGTTGTGCAGCAACACGGCCTTTTCGCGGCGCTCGACCACACGCTCCAGGCCTTCCATCAGAGGTTTAGAGAACATGGAGCGGCTACCGTGCGCGAACTCGCGGCGCAGGTCGGCAATGCGGACAGTCGGCAGCACGGCGTGTCCCGGGCGCTCGGGCATCTCGACGCGCGTCCAGGTGGCACCGTTATACGTGCCGCGGCGGCAGCGGTCGAGGGCCTCAGCAGAAGGCGTGGCCGAGCCCAACACGAGTGGGCAGCGATAGCGCCGCGCCATCTCGGCCGCTACCTCGCGCGCGTGGTAGCGCGGGCTGGAGCCCTGCTTGTAGCTGGTCTCATGTTCCTCGTCAATGATGATAAGGCCCAAGTCGTCAAGCGGGCAAAAGAGCGCCGAGCGGGCGCCGACGACCACGCGGGCCGCACCGCTGGCGACCATATCCCACTGGTCCAGACGCTCGCCGGCCGAAAGACGCGAATGGAACACGGCGACCGTCTCGCCAAAGCGCGAGCGAAAACGGCCGACGGTCTGGGCCGTCAGCGAGATCTCGGGCACGAGCACGCAGGCCGAACGGCCGGCTGCCAGCACGCGCTCGATGGCGGAGAGGTAGACCTCGGTTTTGCCGGAACCGGTGACGCCATCGACGAGCACCACGTCGCCGTGTGCATCCAGGCGAGCTCGCTCAATCTGCGCGAGCGCCTGCTGCTGGCCGTTGGTGAGTGCCACCGGCGCCTTACCGCTCGCCGAGGACAGCGTGGTCTGCTCGCTGCAGCCACGCCACGCACGGCGCTCTTCCACCACCACGACACCGCGTTTTTCAAGCGCCTTGATGGTCGCCGACATGCTGTTATAGAGCAGGTTGAGGTCGCGCGTCGTGACCGGGCCGGATTGGAGCGCCTCGATGAGCTGGCGCTGGCGAACGGCGGTCTTGGGCGGCGTGTAGTCGAAACCCTCGGGCGTGAGCATGACCCAGCGGTTTTGGATAGGCTTGACGGCGGGGCGCTCAACCGTCCACACGCCGTCATCGCCCTTGACCACGCGCGGACTTCCGCCCGGGGGCAAGAACAAACGCAGGCACTCGGAAAGCGTCGCGACATACTCGCGGCTCATCCAGCGTGCGATACGGGCAGCCTCGACAGTAAAGAGCGGTTTGCTGAGGATAGCCTCGATGGGCTTGATGCGTGCGGGGTCGAGGGCGATGTTGCCTTGTAGGTCGCCCAGCTCAGGCGCAATGTCGACAATATAGCCCGCGGCGGCACGGTTACCAAAGTGGACCAGGACCGTTGATCCGATCTGCGCTTCGCTAGCAAGAGGTTGAGGAATGCCATAGGCAAACGGCTCGGACAGCGCACGCGTTGGGATGTCGAGAACCACGCTCGCATAGGCGGCGATGGGCTCAGGTGCGGGCTCGGGCTGCGCCGGGGCGGCGGCAGGAGCCGCGGACTTCGGAGCTTCCTCCGGTTCCGGCGAACCAAACAGCGAAAGTTGCTCGACCATGGCCCCAGCACCTCCTATCCCATACGTCTACAGAAACAAGAGCCCCGCTCGGGTGAACGGGGCTCGGATACATACGTTTGCGCAGCGATTACAGCGCCATCGTGCGGGCCCGCTCGATGCGCGCCAAGCAATCGTCGCGGCCGACGAGTGCCATGGTCTCGCCCAACGGAGGGCTCACCATGTTGCCGCAAACGGCGACGCGCACGGCCTGGAACACCACGCGCTTCTTAAGGTCCATCTGCTCGGGAAGCGGCTCAAGCGCGGCGTCAATGTTGACAGCCGTCCACTCGTCCACGCCCTCGAGCGCGGCCTTGGCGGCATCCAGAATGGCACCCATGCCTTCCTTGGCCAGGCCCTTGTTGACGGACTTCTCGTCATACTCAAGCGTCTCGGCCGTAGCAAAGATGGGAGCGGCGACGGTCACGGCGTCGGCCGGCATCTTGGTGCGCGGCTTAACGATGGCAGCAAGCGCATCGATCCAATCCTCGCCGTACTCGACATTACCCTCGATAAGACCCGCCTCGTGCAGCTCGGGGACCATGATCTCATCGGCAAACTGAGCATCGGACATGCCATTGATGTACTCGGCATTAACCCAATCAAGCTTCTTGGGGTCGAAGGTCGCCGGGTTCTTGGAGATGCGGTCGAGCGAGAACTTGCTGGCCAGGACATCGCGCGGGATGATCGTGGTCTCGCCGTCGAGCGACCAGCCGAGCAGCGCCAGATAGTTGACGAAGGCGTCGGACAGGTAACCGGCGTCGCGGTACTCCTCCACCGAGGTGGCGCCGTGGCGCTTGGAGAGCTTTTTGCCGTCGGCACCCAAGATCATGGAGATGTGGGCGAACGTGGGCACGGGCGCGCCGAGGGCCTCGTAGACCATGACCTGACGCGGGGTGTTGGACAGGTGGTCGTCGCCGCGGATGACATGGGTGATCTTCATCATGGCGTCGTCGACGACAGTCGCGAAGTTGTACGTGGGCGTGCCATCGGAGCGGAAGATGACAAAGTCGTCGAGCTCCTTGGCATCGAAGGTCACCTCGCCGTGGACGGCATCGTGGATAACGACGTCGCCGCGGTCCTCGGGCACCTTGATGCGAAGGACGTAGGACTCGCCGGCCTCGATGCGACGGCGGGCCTCCTCGGGATCAAGATTGCGGCAACGGCGCTGATAGCCCTGGAAGGGGTCCTTGCGCTCCTGCGCGGCCTTGCGGTCGGCGTCGAGCTGCTCCTTGGTGCAGAAGCAGGGATAGGCCTTGCCCTCGTCCCAAAGCTTCTGGGCGGCCTGCTTGTACAGGTCCAGGCGCTCGGTCTGGGCGTAGGGGCCAAAATCGCCGCCCACCTCGGGACCCTCGTCCCAGTCCAGGCCCAGCCAACGCATGGCGCGCAGGATGATCTGCGTGTTCTCGTCGGTGGAGCGGGTGGGGTCGGTGTCGTCGATGCGCAGGATGAACGTGCCGCCGTTAGCACGGGCGAAAGCCCAGTTATAGATAGCGGTGCGGGCGCCGCCAATGTGCAGCTTGCCCGTCGGTGAGGGTGCAAAGCGGACGCGAACGTCTGATGCCATGGAAATCTCCTCGATTGCAGGATGGATGTCTAACCGCACCAGTATAAAGCATCAAAGCAACCTCCGCACAAAGGGCACCGACCTACTCATTGGGGACAGACTTAAATGACCATTCTTTGGGCAACCTGTCGGCACTTAGGCAAGGCTGGTCATTTATGTCTGTCCCCAATGAGTAGGTGCGGAAAGGGTGTGAATGTTTGATTTACGCGCTATGATGTGCCCTTGCATAGAGAGCCCGGCGGAATGGTAACGGTCGCCGGGACACGTTTTTGAAAGGACAATCATGTCAGAAGAACTTCGTTCCATCCCGCCTCAACACGGGTCCTTTGTTTTTACGTCGGAGTCGGTGACCGAAGGTCATCCCGATAAGATCGCTGACCAGATCAGCGACGCCGTCCTCGACGCAATCCTCGCCAAAGAAATAGAGCTCCAGGAGCAGGGCTACATCGCCCCCAACGGCGTGCCTGCCAACGTGGAGAACGTCCGCTGCGCCTGCGAGACCCTCGTGACCACCGGCACCGTCATCGTCGCCGGCGAGATTCGCACCCAGGCCTACGTAGACGTTCAGGAAATCGCCCGTGGCGTTATCCGCCGCATTGGCTACAACCGTGCCAAGTTCGGTTTTGACTGCGACACCTGCGGCGTCATGAGCCTCATCCACGAGCAGTCGCCCGATATCGCCCAAGGCGTTGACGAGTCCTTCGAGACCCAGACCGGCGCTACCACCGACCCGATCGACCTGATCGGTGCCGGCGACCAGGGCATGATGTTCGGATATGCCTCCAACGAGACCAAGACCCTCATGCCCATGCCGCACTACCTGGCAAGCCGCCTGGCCGAGCGCCTGGCCGCCGTGCGCCACGACGGTACCCTGCCCTATCTGCGTCCCGACGGCAAGACCCAGGTCACCGTGCGCTACGAGGAAGGCAAGCCCGTCGAGGTCACGACCATCGTCATCTCCACGCAGCACGCTGCCGAGATCGAGGACATGGGCAAGATCAAGGCCGACCTCATCGAGCACGTCATCACCCCGGTCATGGCCGCTGAGAACATGCCGTGGGACAACGCCGACATCTACGTGAACCCCACCGGTCGCTTTGTCGTGGGCGGCCCCATGGGCGACACGGGCCTCACCGGCCGCAAGATCATCGTCGACACCTACGGCGGCTACGGTCGTCACGGCGGCGGTGCCTTTAGCGGAAAGGACTGCACCAAGGTTGACCGCTCCGCCGCGTATGCCGCGCGCTGGGTCGCCAAGAACGTGGTCGCCGCCGGTCTGGCCGCCCGCTGCGAAGTCGAGCTTGCCTACGCCATCGGCGTTTCCAAGCCCCTCTCAATCATGGTCGACACCTTCGGTACCGCGCATGTTGCCGAGGACAAGATCGTCGAGGCCGTAGAGAAGACCTTCGACCTGCGCCCAGGTGCCATCATCCGCGACCTAGACCTGCGTCGCCCCATCTACGAAAAGACGGCAGCCTACGGTCACTTCGGCCGCGAAGACCCCGACTTCACCTGGGAGAAAACCGACCGAGTCAAAGAACTCAAAGCAGCCTGCGGCCTGTAATTAAGAACCGCCAAGGTTTCAACGACATAAGCGCTTAAAAAAGAAGTACCGCTCCCAACCGGTACTTCTTTTTATTTAAACGGTGGTGAAGATGCTTCGATATGAGCCCACGCTGCGTCACCAGCTAATGAATTTTGCAGCACACGCGCCTCTACCATGTATCCTTAGTTCCGAGGGCTTTGGTATTTGGTCGGTCGCGAGTTCCGCACGAGCCGGAGGCCACTTAATGTGGCCTCCGTGCGAGCCAGGACTGTAGAGCAGGCGACCAAATACCAAAGCCCTCGGAACGACGGGATAGAAAAGGAGCACCCATGGCAGGCAAGCCGCAAACACTAGCTACGACCTCGGCATTCGAGATCTTGGGCCCCGTCATGGTCGGCCCCAGCTCATCGCACACCGCCGGCGCCCTCCGCTGCGCCCAAGTTGCCGCCAGCCTGTTGGAAGGTCGCATCACCAAGGTCACCTTTGGCCTGTGGAACTCCTTCGCCCACACCTACCGCGGCCACGGCACCGACCGTGCGCTCGTCGCGGGCATACTGGGCCTCGACACCGATGACGAGAACATCAAGCAGGCCTTCGACCTCGCACGCGAGCAGGGCCTCGAATATCACTTTGACATCAAGGGCGACGACGCGTCCATCCACCCCAACACCGTCGACATTGACATGGTCGACGACACGGGCGCCACGGCACAGGTCCGCGGCGAGAGCCTGGGCGGCGGCAAGATGCGCATCAGCCGCATTAACGGCGTCGGCGTCGACATCTCGGGCATGTATTCCACGCTCTTCGTGGCGCACAAGGACGTCCCCGGTGTACTCGCCGCGCTCACCAACCTGCTCGCCTACGCCCATGTAAACATCGCCTTCTGCCGCACCTACCGCACCGAAGTGGGCGGCCAGGCCTACTCCGTCTTTGAGACCGACGGCGCGCCCGACGACACCGTCGTCCCCATGCTGCGCAAGCTCGACAATGTCGATTACGCAACGTTTATCGAACTCCCCGGTTCTGCCTCGTCGCTCTCCCCCGGCGTCTCGGCCAAGGAAATCTTCGACGACGGCGAGCAGTTGCTCGATGCGTGTGAGGAACTGGGGCTCAGCATCGGCGCCGTCATGGCCGTTCGCGAGGCGCGTCTGACCGGCGAGGCCCACGCCGTCGCTGCCATGCGCCGCGTGCTCGACGTCATGCGCGAGGAGACCACGGCCCCCATCGCCAATCCGCAGCGTTCGCTCGGCGGGCTTATCGGCGGCGAGGCCAAGCTTGTCGAAGCCACCGGCCGCAACGATTTGAGCGCAAGCCTGATGGGCCCCGTTCAGACCGATGCCGTGGCCCGCGCGATGGCCGTGCTCGAACGCTCCGCCACCATGGGCGTGATCGTCGCCGCCCCCACGGCAGGCTCAGCGGGTGTTGTGCCCGGCTGCGTGCTTGCACTCGCCGATCGCCTGCAGCTCGACGACGAGCAGGTCATGGACGCGCTCTACTGCGCAGCCGCCATCGGCCTCAACCTCACCACGAGCGCCTGCGTCGCCGGCGCCGAGGGCGGATGCCAGGCCGAGGTGGGAAGCGCCGCCGCCATGGCAGCCGCCGCGCTGGTGCAGATGCTCGGCGGCACGCCCGAGCAGGCGCTCGACGCCAGTTCCATCGCGCTGAGTAACCTGCTGGGCCTCGTTTGTGACCCCGTCGGTGGCCTCGTGGAGGTGCCCTGCCAAAACCGCAACGCCATCGGCGTAGCAGCGGCCTTTAGCTCGGCACAACTCGCCCTCGCAGGCATTAAGAGCTTGGTGCCGTTTGACCAGATGGCACATGTAATGCTCTCGGTGGGCCACGCGTTGCCAGCCACGCTGCGCGAGACGGCAAAGGGCGGCATCGCGCAGGCTCCGGCCGCACTTTCGGCCTGTGCAAAATGCGGTGTGTGCGGATAGCGACTAAGAACGACTCAAAGGTGGGACATTTGTCCCAGCTCTTTCGAATGCCACCGTTTCCGTACCACAAACAGCAGGGCAATCGCTATAATGCAAGCCCAGTAAAAACACGATGAACCGCAAGGCGAAAATCGAAGGATATGCATACGATGTCGCAAAACGATCGAACTCAACTGATTCCCGATCCGCAGCAGCCGAGCAGGCACACCGGCGGCGTTCAGTCACCGCGTCCTATCGCGCCGAGCCACGGTCAGCAGCGTGGTGCGGCAAACGCGCCCCAACGCCCGAACCAACAGCGACAGCAGCGTCAACAACGTCAGCAGCGCCAGGCAAACGGCAATGCGCCCAAGCAGCCCCCCACGCACGCCCGAGGCGATCGCGGCCCCGCGCGCAAGTCCGCCGGCAACAATAAGTCGGGCAAAAAGACGACGCTCTTTGTCGTCTTGGGTCTTATCGTCATTGTCTATATCGTAGGAATCGTAGCGTTTTCGCAGCTAGCCTACCCCAACACCACCATTGCCGGCGTCGACGTCTCGTTCTCCAACGCTTCGTCTGCCGCTACCAAGGTCAATTCGGCATGGAAGCACTATAAGCTCACCGTGACAGGCGATGACTTTAGCTGGACCTATCAGCCCGAGTCCGATGAGCCCATCGTCGATGGCGAAGCTGCCGCAAAAGAGATTATCAGCCACAACGAAGCCTTTGTATGGCCGGTCCGCCTTGTGGAATCCTTAAGCGGCAAGGCCAAAACAACCGCTACCTCCAACGAAGTCGATCTTGATCAAGACGTCGACCTGTCCATGCTCTCCGATACCTTTGACCAAAAGAAGTTTGAGAAGGATCTGGGCGCCGCCATCGACGAGTTTAACGAGGGGCGTTCGGGCACGTTCGAGGCCAATAGCTCCTATGACGAGCAGGCCGGCAAGTTTACCGTCGAGAAGGCGCGCTCCAACGAAAAACTCAACCGCGAGCATGTCATTAAGTATGCCGAGCTCGAGCTTGCCTCGCTGGCCGAGACCGTAGATCTTTCCAAGCTCGGCAACGATTCCTATGAGCCGCTCAATGGAACGCTGACCGATGATCAGATTCAGGCCGCATGCGATGCCGCCAACAACTTCCTGGGCGTCAACGTGACCCTCAAGCTCAACGGCGAGGATGCCGGCAAGGTTGATGGCAGCTCCGTGTTGCAGTGGATCAGCTTTGCCGATCCGGCCAATCCCACGCTCGATACGTCGCAGATCAGCAGCTGGGCAGCCGAGCTCGCCAACGGCTTTAATACCGTGGGCTCCACTCGCTGGTGGACGCGCGCCGATGGCAAGCAGTGCGCCGTCGAAGGCGGCGACTTTGGTTGGTCCATCGACAGCAGCTCGCTCGCCAAGCAGGTCGAGGACGCCATTAACAACAAGCAGACCGGCGAAATCGAGATCAAGTACTCCCAGAAGGCCGACACCTTTACCGCAAAGGGAGAGCCCGACTGGAAGGCGTATATCGACGTCGACCTGTCCGAGCAGCACGCGCGCTACTATGACGAGAACGGTAATATCGTTTGGGAGGCCAACTTTATATCCGGCAAACCGGGCGAAGACGCCACCCCCGAGGGCGTGTGGCAGATCAACAGCAACGACGGCGGCAGCACCCTGATCGGAGCCAAGGACCCCGAGACCGGTAAGCCCAAATACGAAAGCCCGGTGAGCTACTGGATGCCGTTCGAGGGCAATATGATCGGCTTCCACGATGCCACCTGGCAAAACGACAAGAGCTTCGATAACGCCGAGTCGTACAAATGGTGCGGCAGCCACGGCTGCATCAACCTGCGTCTGGCAGACGCCAAGGCACTTCACGACTGCATCAAAGTCGGCCTGTGCGTGGTTGTCCACTCGTAGTGCAACGCGCGCATTCCTACAACGTGGAACCGCAGCGACCAATCTAACAGTTCCGAAAGAAACCGTCCTATGCGCCCGCCCCAACCGGTGGGCGCATATACTTATCGAGGTACTTTCTATAAAGGAGACGCTATGCCGAATGTCCCCACGACCACCCCGGGCCCGGATGATACCGAGCACACGCTCGAAGATGTCACCGAAACGATTCCTCTGATTACAAACGTACATGCCGATAAGCAGAGCGGACGCGCGAACGATGCGACCGAGATTTCCGATGAAGAGGCATATGCCAAGCTCAAGGCAAAACGTGCCGAACGTCGACGCAAAAAGCTCATCCGACGCGGCATTGCGGCCGGCGTCGTGGCCGCCATTGTGCTCATCGCCGTTGTCGTGACCTTAGCCATCAACGCACGGCCCGCAGGCAACAACGGGCCGGTGACCGACATGGTGACCGAGGGCACGTTTACCACAACGGTCGAGGCGAAAGGCCAGCTCAAACCCATTTCGTCCTCAGTGGTCTCCCCTTCTGTCGACGGTACGGTCGATTCGATCAACGTGCAGGCGGGCCAATCCGTCAACGAGGGCGACGTGCTTATGACCATTAAAAACGACGAGCTCGATCGCAACGTTGCCGAGGCGCAGCGTGCAGTTGCTGCCGCTCAAGAAGACCTCGCTAATGCGAAGAAAGCCGCAGCTGCCGCTCAGGCCACCCCAACGACGGACGTCGATGGAGCTTCCGCAGCGGCTGGCGTCTCCGCCGCATCGGCGGACACGAACGCCGTATCGGCCGCGCAGCGCAGCCTCGCATCGGCCCAGGCAAACCTCGATCAGGCGAACGCCAAGGCGGCCAGTCGTACGGTCACGGCCCCGAGCTCGGGCAGTATCGTGGAGCTCAACGCCAAGGTGGGCGCCACGGTAACAGGCGGCATGATCATGGGCGAAAGCGATACGAGCGGCGGCAAGCAGTGCATGCAGATCGCCGACCTATCTAAGATGAAGGTGACCGTGCAGGTGGGCGAAAAGGACATCGCCAAGATCGCCGTTGGGCAGAGTGCCAACGTCACGTATCCCGCGTTTCCCGATATCGTAAGCCAGGGAACGGTCACGGCCATCGCCTCGGTGGCAAACTCCGACGCCGCCAACGGTGGCGGCGGCAGCGTAACCTTTAACGTCGACATTCTCATAGAGGCGCCCGACGCGCGCCTGAAGCCGGGCATGACGGCCGAGGTATCGGTGGTGACCGAGCAGCTCGACGACGTGGTGATGGTGCCGACGATGGCGCTCATGACCGAAGACGGCGAACACTATTACGTCAACGTGGCAACCGATGACGAGGGCAAGCATACCCGTCGCGTGAAGGTGACCGACGTGACGCAAAACGACAACGAAGCCGTAGTCGGCAAGACACAGGTAAAGCGCGACGACCAGGGCAACGAGATCAACCCCAACGTGCCGGTTACCAAGCTGCGCGATGGCGACACCCTCGTCATGGACACCGGAGCGGACGCAACGGCTGACGGCGGCTACAGCACGGATTCGGGCAGCATGTCTGACGACGAGGGCATGTAATGCGTCCCGTTATCGACATCCGCAACGTGCACCGCATTTTTGAGAGCGAGGCGGGTTGCGCCCACATCCTGCACAACGTGAGCCTGGCGGTAGAACCCGGCGAGTTCGTCGCCATTACCGGCCCTTCGGGCTCGGGCAAGTCAACGCTCATGAACATCCTGGGCTGCCTGGACAAACCGACGGCGGGCGACTATTACCTGCAAGGGCTCAACGTGGCCGAGCTCGATGATGACGAGCTCACCGAAGTCCGCGCCCTGAGCATTGGCTTTGTCTTTCAGAGCTTCAACCTGCTGCCGCGCCTGTCGGTTATCGAAAACGTCATGCTGCCGCTGGCCTACACCAATGTGCCCCGTAGCCAGCGCGAAATGCGCGCCGTTCACGCGCTGCAGGCTGTCACGCTGCCCGTCGACCACTGGGACCACCGCATATCCGAGCTCTCGGGCGGCCAGATGCAGCGCGTCGCAATCGCGCGCGCCCTCGTCAATGACCCGCCCATCATCCTGGCCGATGAGCCGACGGGAAACCTGGACTCCGCTACCGGAGCGCTTGTGATGGAGACCTTCCATAAGCTCCAGAAGCGCGGCAAAACCATCGTGCTTATCACACACGACCCCGGCATCGCCGCCGAGGCCGACCGTGCCGTGACCATCCGCGACGGTCGCATTCACGATGGCGCGTATATTCCACATGCACCGCGGACCCTGCGCAGCGCCGTGGATAGCCTGCCCATGATTTCCGCCTCCGCCAACCCGCCGAAAGGAGAGATGGCATGAGCGCCCGCGATCTCATCCAGGAAGCCCTTCACTCGCTCGAGGCCAACAAGGGGCGCAGCCTGCTCACCATCCTGGGCATTGTCATCGGCATCGCCTCGGTTATCGCGATGACTTCGCTCATCGGCGGCATCCAAAACAGCCTGGTCAACAGCCTGGGCCTCAATGCGGCACGCATGGTGCAAATCTATTCGTCGCAAGAACTCACAGAGTCGGACATCGAGAAGCTTCAAAAACTGATGCCGCAGATAGAGCAGATCGGCATTGTCGACAGCGCGTATACCGAGTACAAGACCGGCGATAAAAGCTATACCGTCATGGCACAGGGTGTCGATAGCGACATGCTCGACGCCGTGGGGGCCGGAAAGCTCGTTGCGGGGCGTACCTATTCCCAGGCCGAGTCTCAATCAGGCTCGCGCGTGGCGCTCATCAGCCGCGGCGGCGCCGATCAGCTTTACGGCAACGAACAGGATGCGCTGGGGAAAACCATCAAGGTGTCCAACGGCGAGGTGCAGATTGTCGGCGTGATTGACGGCGGCAGCGACTCCATGGGCTCGCTCACGCTGTATATGCCACGCGAAACCATCTCCGGCCTGTTTGGCGACGAGAATCCTTCATTCCCCAGCGTGACGGCGCTCGCCGCCGAGGGCACGGACATGGATGAGCTCTGCAAGACCATCGAGTCCAAGGTGCGCGCGATGAAGGGCATCGAGGAGGAGGATGAGTACAACAGTGTATCGGCGACCTCCATGAAAAGCGCCATCGATGCACTCAACTCCTTTATGGGCGCGTTTTCGCTCATCATGGGTGCTGTCGCCAGCATCTCGCTGCTTGTCGGCGGTATCGGCATTATGAATATGATGCTTACCAACGTAACGGAGCGCATCCGCGAGATCGGCATCCGCCGCGCTCTGGGCGCAAGTCGTCGCGATATCACTGCGCAGTTTTTGGCCGAATCCTCGGCGCTGTGCGTCACCGGCGGACTGCTAGGTGTCCTGATTGGCTATCTGCTGGCCTGGGGACTCACGTTCTTTGCCGCAAGCTCGGGCATCATGAGCGAGTTTGGAGCTACCGGGACGATCACGCCAAGCTTCTCCATTACAACAGTGTTGATCGCGTTTGCCGTATCGGTCGGCATCGGCGTAATCTTTGGCTTCTACCCCGCTCGCCGTGCAGCAAAGCTCGACCCGGTGGAATGCCTACGCTACCAGTAAGCCACCACCAACAAGTTGCGGTGAATTAGGGACTGAATATGCTATTTAGCAGCAAAAACAGACGCTATTTCACCGCAACTTATTGAAGGGCTGCTTGCGCCAGTTCCGTGCGTCGTCCTCGAGCGATTGGCGGATGACAGGCTTGTACGGGTCGAGCTTGCTCGGGGCGCTCCTCCTCGCAGGCGGGAGGGCACGCATGCGCGGCGAGCGCCTAGCGCGCGAACTCCCGTAAGAGCGCGTCTTCCACTTCCCTAAGCGAAAGGGCCCCGCCTCCCTCGGCGGGACGGGCGACCACGATACAGCGCGCTCCCACGTCGCGCGCGGAGGCGATCTTCTCGGCCGTGCCGCCTACGGTTCCCGAGTCCTTGGTCACAAGCCACTGGGCGCCCACCTGCCGAAGCATCGCCTCGTTGAGCTCGCGGGTGAAGGGCCCCTGCATGCCGATGACGTGCGACGGCGAAAACCCCGCGTCGATGCACTTCGTTATAGCACCGGGCAGAGGGAGCACACGCACGAAGAAGCGCTCCGCGAAATCGGCGACGCGCGTGTAGGGAGCAAGCTCCTTGCTCCCCGTCGTGAGAAGCGCGCGACCCGGGTTCTCGGAGAGAAAGCGCGCCGCGCAGGCGATCGACGCGACCGACACGGCGCCTTTGGGCAGCGCCTCGACCGGGCGCGCAAGGCGCAGGCATCGTGCACCCACGGCGAGCGAAGCGGCCCGGATGTTGCCGCTTGCGAGCGTAGCGAAGGGATGCGTGGCGTCGACGACGATGCGCGCGCCGGAAAGTTCGCGCTCCATGTCGGCCTCGTCGAGCCTGCCCGCATGCACCTCGATGCCCGGAAGCTCGCCCAAAAGCTCGCCTCCGTACTCGGTTGCCGCGTAGGCACGGGCGGGGATGCCCGCCCCGCTCGCCCATTCGCACAGGAGGCGGCCCTCGGTGGTGCCGGCGAAGATGCGCAGCGCCGGCGCGGATGCGGGCGCCGTCACTTCGGGCCGCCTGGGCGCGTGATCTGGTAGAGCAGCGCGTTCATAATGGCGGCCGCCACGGTCGAGCCGCCCTTGCGACCCCTCGCAACGATGGCCGGCACGCGTCGCGCAAGTAGCTCCTCTTTCGCCTCGACCACATTCACAAACCCGACCGGCACCCCAACGACGAGCGCGGGCGCGATCTTCCCCGCGTCCATGAGCTCGGCGAGGCGCAGAAGTGCTGTGGGAGCGTTGCCGACGGCCACAATGAGCGGACCCTCGATGCCGCAAGCTTTGTCCATGCTCGCAACGGCGCGAGTCGTGCCCGCGACGCGCGCAGCCGCGGCGACATCAGGGTCGGCCATGTAGCACACGGCCTTGCAGCCGATCTTCGCAAGCGCGGGCTTGCTTATGCCTGCGAGCGCCATGTTCGTATCGGTGAGCACCGTGGCCCCTGCGCGCAGTGCGTCGAGCGCACAGTGCGCGGCATCATGGGTGAACACGAGGGAATCGGCGTACGAGAAGTCGGCAGTGGTGTGGATGACGCGCTTCACGACGGGCTCTTCGAGCGACGGGAACGTGCGGCCGCCGAGCTCTTCGGTGATGATCTCGAAGCTGCGCCGCTCGATGTCGCCGGGCGCCATCTCCTTGGAATCCATCTAGTACTCCACTCCTTCCCTTGCACATATCCCCTGCTCGTAGGGATGTTTCTCGCACCGCATCTCGGTTATGTAGTCGGCCTTCTCCACGATCTTGCGGGAAGGCGCGCGCCCGGTGAGCGCTACTTCGACGCCGCGCGCGGACATATCGAGCGCGCGGTCCACGAGCGCCTCGTCGACAAGCCCCTTCGAAAGCGCGTCGAGCGCCTCGTCGAGCACGAGCAGGCCCTCCTGCGCGCCCTCGAGCTCGGCGAGCGCGGAAGCGAGGTTCCCATCGTGCAGCTCGCGCGTCGCGGCAAGTTCTTCCGACGTCATCGACCAGGTAAACTTGTCCGACGCCTTCCCCGCGAACACGGCCACGCCGAAATGCTCGGCGAGCAGGCGCGCCTCCCCGCTTTCGCCGTCTTTCAGAAACTGCACGACGACGACGCGGCGGCCTGCGGCGAGCATGCGAAGGGCGAGGCCCATCGCCGCCGTGGTCTTGCCTTTGCCGTCGCCATGATACACGTGGATCATACGCCCTCCTCGATAATGCGGTAGACATACTCCATGTCGAGCGCCCCGCGCACGACGTCGGCCAGGCGGTCGAACTCGCGCGCACGGTGATCGGCCGCGGACGCCGCGCCCGCGGCACCCACGACGCTCTCGGGCAGGCCGCGCATGCGCGCGAGCGAGCGAGCAAGAGCGAGCGCCACCCCCGGTTCGTCGAACAGGCCGTGGAGATAAGTTCCGAACACGTTTCCGCAGGCCGCGCCTTCTGGTTTGCCGCCAATCGTGCCCGCAGGGGCGCAGGAGATGGTCGTTTCGCCGTCGTGAATCTCGTACCCGCGCGCCGTCATGCCGTTCCACACCGAGAACGCGCCTTGAGCGCCCGTGATGCGCAGTTCCGACTGGGCGAGGCGCTTTTCCTCCTTGAACACCGTACTTGCAGGGATGAGACCGAGCCCGCGCGCGGTGCCAGCGCCTTCCCTGCCGTGCGGGTCGGAAAGCTCGTCTCCCAAAAGCTGGTAGCCTCCGCATATGCCGAGCACCGGCGTGCCCGCGCCCGAAAGCGCGCGTACACAGGCTCCGATGCCGCTAGCCGCAAGCCAGCGCGCGTCGTCGAGCGTGGCCTTCGAGCCGGGGAGCACCACCAGGTCGGGTCGGCCCAGATCGGTCGTCGAGGAAACGTAGCGCACGCCCACGCCGGGCACGCGCGAAAGCGGGTCGAAGTCGGTGAAGTTCGACAGATGCGGAAGGCGCACGACGGCGACGTCGATGACGCCGCGCGCCTCGCGGGCAGTTAGGCGCGGCGCGAGCGAGTCCTCGTCGTCCAGGTCGAGCGTAAGATACGGCACGACCCCCACGACGGGAACCCCGCACATCTTCTCTAGCGGGGCCAAACCCGGGCGCAGGATTTCCACATCGCCGCGGAACTTGTTTACCACAAGCCCCCGCAAAAGCGCGCGGTCCTCGGGCGCAAGGAGCGCGACCGTGCCGTAGAGCTGGGCAAACACCCCGCCTGGGTCGATGTCGCCCGCGAGCAGCACGGGGGAGGACACGGCGCGCGCGAGCCCCATGTTGACGATGTCGTTTTCGGCAAGGTTGATTTCGACGGGGCTGCCGGCGCCCTCGATGACGATGACGTCGTTTTCCTCCGCGAGCGAATCGAACGCCTCCAAAATCTGCGGCATGAGCGCCTTCTTTCGCGCGAAGTAGTCCCTCGCAGCGAAGGCTCCCTGCGCCTTGCCGGCCACGATGAGCTGGCTTCGGTGGTCGCTTTCGGGCTTGAGCAGGATGGGGTTCATGCGCACGTCGGGCGCGATGCCGCACGCCTCGGCCTGCATGATCTGGGCACGCCCCATCTCGAGCCCGTCGGCCGTGACACCGCTGTTGAGCGCCATGTTCTGGCTCTTGAAGGGAGCCACGCGCAGGCCGTCCTGCGAAAGCACGCGGCACAGCCCCGCCGCAAGCAGGCTCTTCCCCGCGTTCGACATGGTGCCCTGGATCATGATGGGCTTCGCCCTACCCACGGGTATCGACCTCCTTCGCAGAGCCTCGGCCATCCGAGCCCGCCATAGCGCCGCTGCAAGAAGCGCCGCCCCGTTCGTCGGGTTCGCCTTCGCCCGATGCGCCTTCCGCCCGAAGCGCGCGGCCGAACGCCATCACAAGCCGGGCGTTCTCATTGCGCGTGCGCACCGCGACGCGGCACCAGAAACGGGACAGTACCGAAAACGAGTCGCACGTGCGGACCAAAACCCCCTGTTTATACAGGCGCTCGGGGATGTCTTTCGCCGGCGTGCGGACTAAAAGGAAGTTCGCATCCGACGGCACGACGGAAAGCCCGAGCGAGGAGAGCTCGTGGGAAAGCCACGCTCGCTCGCCCGCCAATACATCGCGCGTGCGCGAGACGTATTCGACGTCTTCCAGGGCGGCGATGCCCGCGGCCTCGGCGACCGAGGAGACGGGCCATGCCTGCCCAGCCCGGTGAATCCCCTCGATGAGTTGGGCGTTTCCGCTGATCAGATACCCCAACCGCAACCCTGCCATTCCGTAGAGCTTGGTGAACGCGGAGAGCACGGCCACATGGTGCGAACACGCGGCGCGTGAGGCCACGCTCCTTTCGCGGGCGTCGGGCGCAAATCCGAGGAAGCACTCGTCAACGACGAGCAGCGCGCCCGCCTGCTCGCAGCGGCAAGCCGCGGCATCGATCACGCGGGGGTCGACGAGGCGCCCCGTCGGGTTGTTCGGATTGCAGAGGTACGCCACGTCTCCCGGCCCCTCGATCGCGCGGGCGAAGGAGGCGGGCACGTCGAAATCATCCGCTTCGGAGAGCGGGAACTCCTGCACGCATGCGCCGTAGTACGA
Source organism: uncultured Collinsella sp. (assembly GCA_958352845.1). Lineage (GTDB taxonomy): Bacteria > Actinomycetota > Coriobacteriia > Coriobacteriales > Coriobacteriaceae > Collinsella. The sequence continues at coordinate 6,797 of CATWQC010000013.1, read as the reverse complement.
TGCCGCCTCCGCATATTCAGAGAACGTCGGCGCGCACACGACGATGCGTTTCGGGCGCACCGCCGCGGCGAGCCGCCAGATGATGTCGGACGCGCCCGCGCCGCAAACGATAGTATCTTCGGGAATGCCCTGGGTGCGCGCTAGGGCGCGAACGAGGGCGAGGCTTTCCCTATCGGGGTAGGCGTCGATTCGAGAAAGCGCCTTGCAAGCTGCGGCGACGGCGCGCGGCGAGGGGCCTGCCGGATTCACGTTCACCGAGAAGTCGATGAGGCCGGAGGCGCCCCCTTCGCAAGCGATGCCGAGCGATTGCCGGCTGCCCCCATGCGCACGGGCGTGCAGGATTCCCCCGGCAGCCCGGGACGCGGCGTGGTCTTCCCTCATACCATCGCCCCCACGACAAGCACGACCGCCGCGCGCGCGGCGCCGAAGACGACGAGCGCGCATACGGACGCGGCGAGCATGAGCCTTGTCGCCCGGGCGATGTCGCCCCACTCGATTTCGCGGGACGCGTCGCCTATCGTCGGTTTCTCAACGAGCTTGCCGAAATACACCGCGGGTCCTGCCAGGCGCAGCCCAAGCGCGCCCGCGCACGCTGACTCGGTCTGCGCCGCGTTCGGGCTCGCATGGCGACGCCTGTCGCGGCGCCAGATGCGCGCCGCCCCGCGCGCGTCGAGCCCGACGATCGGGCACACGGCGATCATGAACAAGGCCGATAAGCGCGAGGGAATCCAGTTCACCGCATCGTCGAGGCGCGCCGAGGCGCGGCCGAAGTCGATGTAGCGCTCGTTTTTGTAGCCCACCATGCTGTCGAGCGTGTTCACCGCCTTGTACGCCATGCCCAAGGGCGCACCCCCGATCATAAGGTAGAAAAGCGGCGCGATGACGCCATCGCTCGCGTTCTCCGCCACCGTTTCCACGGCGGCGCGCGCAACGCCCTGCTCGTCGAGAACAGATGTGTCGCGTCCCACGATGAGCCCGACGGCTTCGCGCGCCGCGACAAGGCCGCCCTTCGAGAACGCGCGGGCCACGGCCAGGCTCTGGCGGCGCAGCTCGCATGCCGCGAGAATCTGATAGCTCGCCCATGCCTCGGCCACGAAGCGCAAGCCGGAGTGAACCATGCCGCAAAGATGCAGGATTCCCCAGGTCAAAAGCCCACACGCAAGCGGAAGCGCCACGGCGAGCACAAGCCCTGCGGCGCGCGTGCCCGCGGACGTTTGCGGGAATGCGCCCCGCAGGCGGCCTTCGGCCCACGTGATCGTGCGCCCCATGGCGACGACGGGATGGGGAAGCCAGCGCGGGTCGCCGAAGGCAAGGTCGGCCGCGAACCCGGCGGCGACGGCAAGAATCGTCATCACCGGGCATCGCCCCCCGAAGCGGGGCGAACGTCGCGAAGGCAGCGCCCATCCCAGGTGGCGGCCCATGCGCCGCCCGGCTCGGTATGCACGTCGAAGTATCCCATTTTCGGGACAGCTAGCTCGGAGAGCAGCGCTTTCACGGTACCCGCGTGAACGACGAAGACGGCGCGCCCACTCCCCTGGGAGCGCTCCGATTCGCACGCCTCCCGAAACGCCGCGAGGACGCGGCGGGTGAAATCGCTCTTGCCCTCGCCATGCGGGCAGCGCGTCTCACACCAGGAGTCTACCCAGGCGCGGTAACGCGCATCCTCTTTAAGTTCGGCGGCGCTTCGCCCCTCGAAGTCGCCGAAATCCATCTCGCGCAGACCGGGGCACGCCATAAGCTCCGCGTTCGGGAAGAGAATGCGCGCCGTCTGGTCGGTGCGGGCCATGCCGCTCGTGATAACACGGAACACGTCACGACAGCACGCGAGGTCGCGCAAAGCGCGCTCGCCCGCGCTCGACAGGGGTTCGTCGGTGCCCGCCCCGCTGTAGCGATGGTCTTCCGTGCCCGCCGTGGCACCATGGCGCACGAAGACGACTTCCAAAGGCGCGCCCGCGCCCAGCGTCCCTCGAGGCGCATCGGCAGTGTTTCCTTTGATGACCTGGGGAATCCCGCACGTCATGCGCACGACGACGTCGGCGCGCGCAGCGAGCGCGCATCCCAGGCGCCCCGCGCGCTCGCGCCATTGGGCGTCTTCCGCACGCATGGGGACGACCCCCGAGCCCACCAAGGACAGAATCACTGCGTCGAAGCCGATCAGCCGCTCGAGCGCCCGGTCAGCGTCGAGCGCACGTACGAGTTCCTCAGCACGGTACGCGACGCGGCCGGCAAAAGCCGCGGGCACGCCGCCCTCCGCAAGCTGCGCCACGTCGACGAAATCGTCCGCCGCGAACCCGAGCTTTTCGCGCACGAAGGTCCTCTTCCCCGAATGCGCACCACCTACCACGAGAATCATAGGAGCATGCCCCCCGCCACCAGCATGGCAAGCATCGCGAGCTCGGCCCATTGCAGAAACCATCCGGCCAAATCACCCGTCACCCCGCCGAAGCGGGACAGGGCAACATGGCGGTACCACGCGAGCGCCAAAAGCCCCGCCACCGCCATAAGGGCGCCGACGGCCTGAGCGCACGCGACCATCCCTGAAGCCGAAGCCGCAGCGAAAGCGCAAAGCGGCACGACGATCGCCGCGCGCTTCTTCGCAGGCGAGAGCCCAGCGGCCATGCCGTCCGCCCGCGCGGCAGGCCAGCATTCTACGGCGAGCCCCGAAAGCGCGCGGGAGAACACGAGCGAGCACAGAAGCGCGAGGAACGCCCCCGCCGTAAGCGGCAGCGCGGTGAACAGGGAAAACTGCAGAATAAGGTACACGACAACACCAATGACCCCGAAGGCGCCCGCCCGCGGGTCGTGCATGATCTCGAGCTTTTGCTCGCGTGGGGCCCAACTTGCAAGTGCGTCGGAGGTGTCGCAGAGCCCGTCTAGGTGGATGCCTCCCGTCACCGCCACAGGCAGCGCCACGAGCACGGCCGCGACGATGGTCGCGGGCACGCCGAGAAGGTTCGCCACGTGCCCCCACGCCGTCATGAGGAAGCCTTCCGCAAGGCCCACCAGGGGAAACGCGGCAAGCGCATGGGTTGACCCGAAATCGGTCCAGGCCGATTTCGGGACGGGGATGCGCGAGAACGTTCCGAACGCCGCGCCGATTGCCTCTGCTATCTTCACCTTGTAGGTCCTTCGCCTTTCATCCACACGGGAATCCCGCATACCACTTCGACTGCGCGGTCGGCCAGCACCGCCACGCCCGCGTTCACGCGCGCGAGCGCGCGCCTCCATACCTCGGTCCCCTCATCGTAGCGCATCCCATCGGCGAACACGTCGACGGTGACCACCACCGTATACGCAGCGGCCTGAGCGAGCCGTTCAATGCCTCCGAGCACCTCGCGCGCCACAGCGTCGGGGTCACGTGGGGACAAGCCGCCTTCCGCGAAAAGCTCGTTTGCAACCAGGTTGCCCACGTCCTCCAAAAGAAGCGTGCAGCCGCGCGGAAGCCCGGGCACTGCGGCGCCCACGTCACGCGTGCGCTCGAGGGTGAAAAACCCCTTGCCCTCGCGCAGCGCCCGATGGCGCGCGATGCGGCGGGCGCCCTCTTCCCCGAAGAGCTCCATCGTTGCCAGGTACACGCGAGGGCCGTCGTGCCCGAGGCACAGGGACTCGGCGTAGGCGCTCTTGCCGCTCGCGGCGGCGCCGATGACGAGTGTCACCGTCATTTTCCGGCCTCGAAATGCTCGTAAGCAGCCATGCCAGTCGCCGTGAACGTCTTCCCATCCCGGTACACGCGCAGCGCCGAATCCAGAAGGGGCAGATACGCCATGGCGCCCGCGCCCTCGCCCAAGTGCATGCCTGCGTCGAGGGGTGCCTTTATACCGAGCTCGCGAAGGAGCTCCTGGCTTGCGGGTTCGCTTGATGCGTGGGTGCCCACGAGGTAGCCCAAGGCGTTGGGGCACAGGCGCGTCGCGCACAGGGCCGCCGTGCAGGATATGACCCCGTCGAGGAGCGTCGGCGCCTTCGAGGCCGCGGCCCCCAGGTAGAAGCCGCACATCGCCGCGATGTCGAAGCCGCCCACCTTCGAGAGCACGTCGATCGGGTCGGCGGGATCAGGCGAGTTCGCGTCGATAGCGCGCTCGACCACGTCGCGCTTGCGCGCGAGCGAGGCGTCCGAGAGCCCCGCGCCGCGCCCGACGAAGCTCCGCGCGTCCGCCTGGATGAGCACTGCGGCCACCGCCGCCGAGGTGGTCGTGTTGCCGATGCCCATCTCGCCCGCGGCGAGAAGGCGCACGCCGGCGCGGGCGAGCCCGCACGCGACGGCGATTCCGACCTCGATCGCGCGCACGGCCCCATCGCGAGACATAGCGGAGCCGAGCGCGATGTTGCCGCTCCCTCGCTGCACGTTCGCGCGCACCATGCGCGCGTCTTCTATGCCCCGGGCCATACCCACGTCGACGGGCACGACCTCGGCACCCGCGAACGCCGCCATGCGACAGGCGCTCGTGGCCCCCTCGCACATGTTGCGCGCGACGGTTCGCGTCACGTCTTGCCCGCTTTGCGACACGCCTTCGGCAACGACCCCGTTGTCGGAGAAGAACACCGCGAGCGCACGGGGAAACTCGGCCACCTCGGCGCTCCCCTGAGCTGCAGCGATACACGCGACGGCGTCTTCAAAGTCGCCCAATCCCCCCAAGGGGTGCGCGATGGAGTCCCACGCGGCGTACGCGGCGGCGCGAGCGCACTCGTCCGCGGGCGCAATCCGGGAGAGCGCGGCTTCGAGCACGGCGCCCGGCGCCGACGAGAAAGCGCGCTCGACTTCCTCGCGAATGCAGGCAAGCGCGGTTTCGGTTGCTTCAGCCATGCCGTCTCCTCTCTGCGAACGACGCTGCGGCAGACGCGAACGCGCGCGCAACGTCGGGGTTCGCAGGATAGTACACATGCGGGAAGCCCGCAACCAGGGACGGGGTAGTCGTCATGCACGGCCAGCCTTTGTCGCGCCGGGGCTTTTGCGCCCAGAAGTCGCCGCCCGGGCAGGTGGACTGCCAGTAGTGGAACTCGTGCGCGCGGATGCGTGTGCCGCGCGGCCCGTAGAGCCCGTCGCGTTGGGAAGTGAGATTCACGTACCCGAAATGGGACAGCCTTCCCCCGTTCTCGCTTGCGCCCTCAAGGGCGCCCGCAACAGGCCAGCGCCGCCCCTCGCTATCGGCGATTTCGCGCTGCAGGTACAGAAACCCACCGCATTCGGCGACCGTCGGCATGCCGGATTCCACCGCGCGCCGCACCGCCTCGCGCATCGGCGCGTTCTCGGAGAGCTGTCGCGCATGGAGCTCCGGGTAGCCGCCTCCCAGATAGAGGGCGCTTGTCCCCCGGGGCAACTCGCTATCACACAGGGGGCTGAAAAAGGCCAGCTCGCAACCCAGGTCCTCGAGCGCGCGCAGGTTCTCCTCGTAGTAGAACGAGAACGCCTCGTCACGCGCGACGGCGACGATGGGCCGCGCTCCCGCGATCGGCTCCAACCGGTAAGGTTCCTCGCGGATATCGGGTGCCGTCGCCGCTATTTCGAGCAAGCGGTCGACGTCGACGCTCTTTTCCACCAGCTCGGCCATCTTGTCAATGCGCGCGGAGAGCTGCTTGACTTCGTCGGCGGTCACAAGCCCCAGATGCCGGCTTTCGAGCGAGAACGCCTCGTCGGCGGGGATATTACCCAAAACCGCGACGCCCGTGTGCTTCTCGATCGCAGGCGCCGCGTAGGCGCAGGCAGCGGCGCTCGTCTTGTTCAGCACGACGCCGCGCACGTTCGCACAGGGCAGGAACTCGGCGATGCCGCGGATTACGGCGGCGAGCGATAAAGACGCCCCGCGCCCGTTCACCACTAAAACGACCGGCGTTTCCGTGTCACGCGCAACCTGGTAGCTGCTCGCGTCGGCCACGCCGGGCGCCATGCCGTCGTAGAAGCCCATGACCCCCTCGAGCACCGCGACATCCGCGCCCGCGGCGCCGCGTGCGAGTAGGGCGCGCAGCGTCGGGGCGTCGGTGAAGAAACCGTCTAAGTTGCCCGAGCGCGCACCCACGACGCGGCGATGAAAGAGCGGGTCAATGTAGTCGGGGCCGCATTTGAAGGCCGCGCATGCAAGGCCGCGGCGCGCGAGCGCGCGCAGGAGCGCACACGTTACGACCGTCTTGCCGCTCCCACTCGAGGGCGCAGCGACCATGAAGCGCGGGATGGACGTGCTCACCGGGCGCCGCCTTCCCCACCTGCACCACGCGCGCTGACGAGGAACACGGGGTTTTGCGCCTTCATAAGATGGTGCGAGCCTACAGCCTCGGCGCGGGCGGCCGACACCTGGCACGCCTCGAACCCCTTAAAGCGCGAACCCGAGAGGAGCGCGCACGCCTCGGTGAGCGTCTCAACGGTGACGCATGGCACGCACAGGCGAACCTGCGAGTTCTTCTCGAGCGCCGCCTCCACGATGGAGGGAAGCTCGCCCGCGCTCCCGCCGACGAACACGGCGTCGGGGACGGGCAGTTTCGCGAGCGCTTCGGGGGCGACGCCGGGGACCGCATGCACGTTGCCGCACCCGAATGCATCCGCGTTCTCTCGGATGAGCCGCACGCCGGCCGCGTTGCGCTCGACCGCCCACACCGACCCCGCTCGCGCGACGAGCGCCGCCTCGATCGATACGCTCCCCGTGCCGGCGCCGACGTCCCACACGGTGTCGGTCGCGGTAAGGCGCAGCTTCGCGAGCGCGACGGCGCGCACCTCCTGCTTGGTCATGGGAACGTCGCCGCGGATGAAGAGCTCGTCGGGAATGCCCGAGGAAGCGTACGGCCAGCGGGAGCTCGCGGCGCGGGATGCG
>CATWQC010000012.1 GCA_958352845.1 uncultured Collinsella sp. | reverse complement strand
GTCACACGCCAACGGTGTCGCTCGGGCGTTATTGCGAGGTCGGTGGTCTTGCGGGGCTCGACGAGGAGTCGGGCCGCGGGCAGATCGTGCGCCTGGGCGGCGAGGATGCCGCCGGTGTGCCCGATCGCATCGACATCGACTGCGCTGCCGCCACCGGCTCCGAGTTCGGTCGCGTGGGCATCCTGCGGCTCGATGATGGGGCGGAGTTCTACGCGAACATCAACCCGGGCGAATAATCGGTGCAAGGGGTAGCTAATATGGGAAGGGTTTTTTGACTACTTTTGCCCTTCTGCCCGCAAATTGATTTCTCTGGGACGGGATTAAATAATCATTTGGCTGCCCGCCGGCTAAGTGAGTAGACTTTTTTGGAAATGCCGAGCACCCAACATATTTGCCTCAATAAAACCGCAGGTCACAGACTTGTGCTCTGTCGGTGTGGTCGGGGATTCGGTAAAAATCTACTCACTTAGTTTTACGTGTCCGCAACGAGACTCCAGCCGGGGTGATTCCACCGCAAATTAGCTTCTCCCATCGACGCAATTAGGCGCCGTACGGATTCCGGTCCCTCTCTATGCGTTGGCGGATGTGGGCGTACTCGATAATCAACAGTACCAGCAGTAGGGCCATAATGGCCAGGTAGCTCACGACGGCGCCCATCAGGCCGAGCAGATTGATCAGAATCACCGGGAGCACCACGCTCACGGCAAAGCAGATCAGGTAGATCTTGGTGACGTCTCCAGCGTGGCGCAGCACCGTGATGATGGCGTAGATAAAGTCGATGGCCGCGGTGACGCCGCCGGCGACGACCATCAGCAGCGCCAGCGTACGGTAGCGTTCAAAGCTGAGACCGTATATAAAGCTCATGAGGGGAATACCGGGACCTGCCATAAATGCGGCGCACACGCCGGTGATGACCACGATCAGCGCCATAACGGCAACAATAATCAGGTCAAAGCGACGACGCTTGCGAGGATTAGCCCAAATGCTCGACAAGCGCAGGAACTGCGGTTTATAGACAAATCCAATGCTCAACAGAATAGCCTGAGCTGGAAAAAACAGGGCATTAAAGTACAACTGGTATTTGTAGGCCAGTGTTCCTTCCATCACAAACTTGGGCATGCTCTCGATAAGATTGAACAGGAATAGCGCGCCAAAGAGTGGGGCGCACTGGACAAACAGGTGGCCGACCTCGCGCAGGCTTACGCGGCGCGATTTTTCGGTCTCGAGCAGGGCGAGCGGCGCGGTGACCAGCACGAGCGAGGCGATCGCGGCGATGCCCATGGCAATGGCCGCGATGGGCATGCTACGCGTGAAGAACAGCGCCACGCTGAAGACCGCGATGACGCCGACGGAGCGTAGCGTTTGACTCATTCCAGCAAAGTAGAGCTTGTCGGCCTGCTGCAGGCGGCCTTCGTACACGTCGGCGACGCCGTCGATGACCTTATACAGGTAGACGCCCAGGCCGATCGTCGCCATCTGCGTGTCATAGCCGCGGGCGCTGCTGTACATGAGGCCGCAGCCTAGGGCGAGCGCTCCGCAAAGCCAGCGGTTGAGCTGGTAGGAGGCAAAGGACGTCTTTTCGTCGATGTCCGAGACCTGGAAATTGCGCACGCCGTAGTTGCACGCGATCATGATGAGCGTGCCGGTGACAAAGGCGATGGAGAACTTGCCGGCTTCTTCGGCGCCCACGAGCTGCGTAGACACGATGGTGAGCAACGGAAACGCCAGACCCCACACGGCGGTGCCGAGGGTGTTCCAAAGATAGTCGCGGCTGGTGGCGTGCTCTTCGTATTCAGCCTCTTGCGTGGAGAACCCGCCGCCGTAGACGGCACCGAGCAGACGGTTCCACCAAGCGTTGACCATGCGGCGGACGGGGCCGGGCTTGCGATCGCGTTCGCGCCGGCGACGTGTGGCTTGGCTGCTATCGGGCCCGCCGGCGTTGCGCTGACTCAGCTCTTGGATGCGTGCGAGTTCCTCGGCAGTGTGCGAGGCAGGGAAGAGGCCGTTCTCGATGCGGCCGCCCTGGGCCTTCGCGGCGCCGTCTCTCGATGCAGCGGGGTTGGAGACGCCGTTGCGGCGGGCGATGGCGCGGCGAATGCTATCGAGGGGCGTGATGCTCAAAGCGGAGTCCTTTCTATTGCTGCGCTTTAGTATAGACGCGACGGTGTTCGTTCGTGTTTTTGAACGGATTGTTCAATAATTTCGGCGGGCGGCTGTAATTTGTCGGTAAACGTGCGGTATCCTGTTGAAGTTTTGTGACACCCCCGATGCCGCCCACGCGGTACCAAGGAGCTTCTACCTATGGACGTCGCCGCATTCATACTGGCTCTTGTGCCGATTATTTGGCTGGTCGTGATGCTGCTGTGCTTTAAATGGCCAGCTTGGAAGGCCGCTATCGGATCGTTTGTCCTTTCGTGCTTGCTTGCCTTCGCATGGTGGCACCTGCCGGCAGCGCAGATCGCGACCGCCTCGCTCGAAGGTTTTTTGATGGCTCTGTGGCCCATCGTCCTGGTGATCATCGCCGCGGTGTTCACGTATAACCTGTGCGTTCGTACGGGCGCCATGGACGTGATCGGCAGCATGATCACCTCCATCAGCAGCGACCGCCGTCTGCTGGCGCTGCTCGTGGCTTGGTGCTTCGGTGGCTTTATGGAGGGCATGGCCGGCTTCGGTACCGCTGTCGCCATTCCCGCCGGCATGCTCGCGGGCCTGGGCTTTGAGGCCGTGCCTGCCGTGCTCATCTGCCTGCTGGCCAACGGCGTGCCCACGCCCTACGGCTCCATCGGCATCCCCACGGTGTCCGTTGCCGACCTGGTGGGTTTGGATTCCCTTCACCTAGCGACCGTTCAGCTGGTGCAGCTCGCACCGTTCTTTGTGGTGATGCCGCTATTTATTGTGCTGGTTGCGGGCCGTGTTGCCGATGACCAGGGCAATGCCGCGAGTGTGGGCGAGCGTCTGCACGGTGTTGCCGGCGTGGCGTTGCTCTCCGGCGTGTCGTTTGTCGGCGCGGCTCTGGTCGTTGCCATGTTTGTGGGCCCCGAGCTGGCCGTGGTCGTAGGATCCATCGTTTCGCTCGCGCTGACAGCTGCGCTTGCCATGCGTGCCGAGAAGTCGGGGCATTTGGACGCACGCTTCCATATGAATATCGAGGCCGGCGAACAGCTCACCGTTAAATCGGCGCTTTCGGCCTGGTCGTGCTTCATTCTGATTTTTGTACTGCTGCTGGGTACGTCCAACCTGGTGCCCGCCGTGCATGCCGCGCTTGCGCCCTTTGCAAGCCACGTGCAGGTGTATTGCGGCGAGAACCCCGGTACGCTTACGTTTTCGTGGATTAACACGCCGGGTGTTTGGATCTTCCTGGCCGCGTTTGTCGGCGGTGCCATTCAGGGTGCTTCGCCACGCATGATGGGCGAGGTGCTGGCCGCGACTGTGAAGCAGATGATGCCGACGGTGATCACGATGCTTTCGGTGCTGGGCTGTGCCAAGGTGATGGGCTATGCGGGCATGATCTCTTCGATCAGCGCGTTCTGCATCGCCGTCGCCGGTGGGCTGTACCCGATTCTGGCTCCGTGGATCGGCGCAGTCGGTGCGTTTGTGACCGGCTCGGGCACGTCCTCGGGCATGCTGTTTGGCCCCATCCAGAGCCAGGCCGCTACGGCGCTGGGCGTGAGCGACTACTGGATGGTCGCGCTGAACGCGCTTGGTGTTGCCGCCGGTAAGATGATCTCTCCGCAGACGCTCGCGATTGGTCTGGCTGCCGTCCACGTGCGCGGCAGGGATGCCGAACTCCTGGGCGCGGTGCTGCCCTACGCTGCCGGCATGCTGGTCCTGATGAGCGCCATAGCCATGCTCGGCCAAGGCCTGCCGCTGTAGTCGGCACTTAGGGACGTTCCTTATGTGCCGGCACTTTGGGAACGTCCCTAAGTGCCGGCATCCGGGGACACTCCTTGAATGTTGCCTGTTCAAGAACGCCCCCAATGACTAGTCGTTTAAGAACGTCCCCAATGACTGGGCCGCTTGCCTGCGATTTTTGACCGTTGGGCGGGCTTGCCGCCCTTGCCGCAAAAACGTTTTTGCATATCGGGTACAACGGGCTTTACGTGAGTAAAGTGCGCGTCGCGTCCACGTGTCGCGTTTTTAAAGGAGGCCCCATGCCTGGTGTTACCCCTGCAGAAGTTCTGTCCAACTTTGGTATTACGCTCGTTGAAGATCCCGCCGAGAATCAACCCCGTCTGCTGGTGGACCTGCCGGCGGCAGAGCTCGTCGAGCATGCCATCCGCCGCAACGAAGGCCGCATGGCATCCAACGGCGCGCTGGTGATCGAGACGGGGGAGCGTACCGGACGTTCGCCCAACGACCGCTTTATCGTTGACACCCCCGATGTCCACGACAAGATTGCCTGGGGCGCCGTCAACCGCCCGCTGTCCGTCGAAAGCTACGAGGTCATCAAAGCCGGCATCGTCGACTATCTCAACGAGCGCGATGTGTTCGTCACCCGCGGCATGGCCGGCGCCGACCGCAACCATACGCGCCGCCTGCTCGTCGCCTGCGAGCGTGCCAGCCAGGCGCTCTTCATTAAGCAGATGCTCGCCCGCCCGCTCGCCCGCGAAATCGCGCGCACCGGCGAGCCGGACTTCTGCGTGCTCGCCGCGCCGGGCTACCAATGCGACCCTGCCATCAAGGGCCTCAACTCCAGCGCCGCCGTGGTCATCAACTTCCAGGAGCGCGTGATTTTGGTCGCGGGTACCGGCTACTCCGGCGAAATCAAAAAGTCCATCTTCAGTGTCATGAACTACCTGCTGCCTGTCGAGGACGACGTGCTGCCCATGCATTGCTCGGCCAGCATGGATCCCGTCACGCACGAGACCGCCGTGTTCTTTGGCCTGTCCGGCACCGGCAAGACCACGCTTTCGGCCAATCCCACGCGCCTGCTGATCGGCGACGACGAGCACGGTTGGTCCGACATGGGCATCTTCAACATCGAGGGTGGCTGCTACGCCAAATGCGAGGGCCTGGACGCCTTCCACGAGCCCGAGATCTTCAACGCCGTCCGTTTTGGCGCCATTTGCGAAAACGTGGTGCTCGACGAGAACCGCAAGCCCAACTACGACGACATCTCGATCACGCACAACACGCGCGTGGCCTATCCCGTCGAGCATATCCCCAACGCGTGGACCAAGGGCATGGGCACCACTCCCAGCGTCGTGCTGTTCCTGACCTGCGATGCCTTTGGCGTGCTGCCGCCTATCTCGCGCCTGACGGCCGACGCCGCCATGTATCACTTTGTGACGGGCTTTACGGCCAAGATCCCCGGCACCGAGGTTGGCGTCACCGAGCCCACGTCCACGTTCTCCTCGCTGTTTGGCGAGCCGTTTATGCCGCTCGACCCCATGGTCTACGCTAAGATGCTCGGCGAGCGCATCGCCGACGGCCGCACGCGCGTCTACCTGGTCAACACCGGTTGGATTGGCGGCGGTTATGGCGTGGGCCATCGCATCGAGCTGGCCTACACGCGCGCCCTGGTCGCTCGCGCCCTCGACGGTACCATCGAGGACAGCGAGTTTGTGCACGACGATATCTTTAATGTCGACATTCCCACTACGTGCCACGGTGTGCCCGACGGCATCCTGGTGCCGCGCCAGTACTGGCAGAGCACCGCGCGCTACGACGAGGCAGCGCACAACCTGGCGGTGATGTTCGAGGAGAACTTCGAGAAGAAGTACTCGCACCTTCCCGAGTCCGTCAAGGCCGCCGGCCCGCACGCCCAGGTGTCCGCCGAGGCCCGTCATCGCGGCCGCGGCTTGCTGGGACTCCGCCACTAGCGTCGCCGCAAGTCCATAACCACCACAAAGGGGACAGTTACCTTTGTGGTGGTTTTGCTTGGGCGGATGACTCAGGTTACAATACGCCTGACATATCGCCCCCTTCTCCGGATGGGGGCAGCGCAAGCGCTCTTGTGGCGGCACCGTAGGACTTTGAAGGTGGCCGCTGTGAGGGCGCTTTTTGTTTAGGCGCCCTCACTCGGGCGCGCACAATGAAGGGAGAGCGTATGAAGGGCTTTGTTGCCGAGAATTCGTTTTGGGAGCTGTTTCCACAGGCGGCGGTCGGCGTCGTGGTCGTAAAGGGCATGAAGCCCGCGGCTCAGATTCCTCAAGAGGACGTGGATGCGATTGCGGCGTTGCTCGACCGCGCCAATATCGATGCGGAGCGTCATCTGACCAGCGACACTATCAGCGAGAACGCACCGGTCAGGGCATGGCGCGAGGCCTATCGTCTGTTCAAGACCAAGAAAGGCGCGCGCTGCTCGATCGAGAACTTGCTCAAACGCGTGCTCAAAGGCAAGCCGGTGGGCCACATTACGCCCGCGGTGGATATTTACAACACGGTGTCGCTGACCTACGCGCTGCCCGTGGGAGGCGAGGATCTGCATGCGATCGAGGGGGACCTTCGCCTGAAGGTGACCGACGGTGGCGATGCGTTCTTGCCGCTTGGCGAGGAGACGGACGATCCGACGCTGCCCGGCGAGCTCGCCTACATCGATGATGCGGGCGCTGTGTGCCGCTGCTGGAACTGGCGCGACGGCGTTCGCACGGCGCTGTCCGATGATTCGGCCGATGCGTTCCTAGCGATTGAGTGCGTGGAGCCCGAGCGGATGGGGGATTGCCAGGCTGCGATCGATCGCTTAGCCGAGCTGCTTGAGCGCTATCTGGGAGCGACGGTTGTCATTAAGACGCTTGTGACCCGCGACAATCCTTGCGTGGAGCTGTAGCGGCGCCTAGAACCTATTGATGCCCCAAACCACCACAAAGGTGCCTGTCCCCTTTGTGGTGGTTTTTATGTTGATGGGTTAACAAATGGGGTATTTGGGTACGGGTTTCGCCTTATGCGACTAAGATGTTTACCCGTTAGCATTATGCAAGCGAAAGGCGGTCGTCTCCCATGCAGCAGAGCGACGAGACACGTTTCGAGGACTTTGTCGGACTGATCAGCGGACTCTACAAGGAGATCCAGCGCATTAAGACGTCTGAGGGCGCAAGGCTGGGTCTCAAGGGCTCCGACGTTATGTGCCTGTACTATCTTGAGCGCAGCAAGGACGGCCTGACTGGCGCCGACCTGGCTCGCATGGCAGGCGTGACTCGCGCCGCCGTCTCGCGTACGCTCGCGCATCTGGAGGAGGGTGGCTACGTCGAGGTCGATGATTCGGGCGATGCCGCCGTTAAGTATCGTGCTCCGGTGCGCCTGACCGCTCTGGGCGGCGAGAGCATGAGCGAGGCGGACCGCATCATTCGCGAGGTGCTCGATACCACCGGTAAGGCTATGGGTGTGGAGCAGCGCGAGCAGATGTATGCGTCGCTGCGCACGATTCTCAACACCCTGCGCGAGATCTAAGGCCGCCAAGGCATTTGCTTCCAATTAACAACTGCATAGTCCCGTTTGAGCGCGTATACCGTGCCGGGGCATTGCTGTCAAAATTCCCCGCGCGAGGTCCGCGCAAGAAAGGATTCGCTATGTCCATTCGTATTATTACCGATTCCGCGAGCGATATGTCGCCGGCTGAGCACCCCGCTCTGCGTGTTCTGCCGCTGTCCGTCACCTTTGGCACCGATGTGTACATGGATGGCGTCGACATCGATCACCAGCGCTTTTACGAGATGCTCGTGGAGCGCGATGAGCTGCCCAAGACCGGCCAGGTCAACCCGTACGCGTTTTCGCAGGCGATTGCCGAGGCGCGTGAGGCCGGCGACGAGGCAGTGATTATTACCGTTGGCGCCAAGCTTTCGGGCACCAATCAGAGTGCCCGTACCGCACTTGCCGAGGCGCCGGGCGGCGACGTGTTCGTGGTAGATAGCAACAACGTCACCCTGGGCGAGCGCGTGCTGGTCGAGTATGCGCTGCGCTTGGTGGACGAGGGCCGTAGCGCGGCCCAGATCGCGGCGGCCGTCGAGGCCGTGCGCGACCGTGTGGTCGTCATCGGCCTGCTCGAGACGCTGGAGTACTTGGTGCGTGGCGGTCGCCTGTCTGCTGCTGCGGGCGCTGTGGGCACGCTGCTCAACGTTAAGCCCGTGGTGGCCGCCGAGGACGGCCTGATCGTGCAGCTGGGCAAGGCGCGCGGTTCCAAGAACGGCCGTAACCTGCTCAACCAGAAGGTCGAAAAAGCGGGCGGCGTCGACTTTTCCATGCCGCTGGCGCTGGGCTATACGGGCCTTTCGGACGCCGTGCTCAAGAAGTATATCGAGGACAGCGCGGCACTGTGGGCTGGACACACCGAGAACGAGCTGCCCATCCACACCATTGGCGCCACCATCGGCACCCACGTGGGCCCCGGCGCCGTAGCCGTAGCTTTCTTCCGCCCCGCCAACTAGCTTTCCGGTCAAAACCACCACAAAGGGGACAGGCACCTTTTTGGTGGTTTATGCTTGTTTCGGTTGAAAGGAGCATGCGATGGCGTCTGAGGGCTTTTTTGAGCGGGTGTATGAGGTGGTCGAGCAGATTCCCGAGGGGATGGTTGCCACCTACGGTCAGGTGGCGCTGCTTGCCGGTCGTCCGCGGAGCGCGCGCTATGTGGGCTATGCGCTGCACAGCAACCCGCGCCCCGGCCAAATTCCCTGTCATCGCGTGGTGTTTGCCGACGGCCGTATCTGTGAGGGCTTTGCCTTTGGCGGCCCCGATGCCCAGCGTGAGCTCTTAATGGGGGAGGGCGTGACGTTTACCGATCCCATGCACGTCGACTTGGCCGCCTGTCGCTGGCCTGCCGGACTCTAACAGCTCTGCCGTGGCCAAAACCACCACAAAGGTGCCTGTCCCCTTTGTGGTGGTTTTACGCTGTAGGTTTACCAGAGCTAACTTATGGAGAAGGTGTGGTGGCGTACTTTGCCGTCAGAAAGTAAACCACGGTGAACTATATTGGTTTCAGCAACGGAGCAGGCAATAGGCGATGAAAAAGCCTGCCCTGTTGAGTTTGATTCGCATTCCTCCCCTCTGTGCGATTCAACGGTGTACTTCGGGAACAGGCCCGCTGGCAACTAGCTGCCGGCGGGCCTGTTCCTGTTTGTCGAGGGGGTGCGATGGACGGAGCCGAAGCGGTCCGGCTCCAAAAAAGGCGGACGCCGTAGCGCCCGCCCTAAAGCAATCGAAAGCTCAAGCCAGCAGATCGGCCTAGTACACCATACCCATGGCGTCCTGAACCTCGGCCAGGGTCTGCTCGGCGATCTCGTTGGCGCGACGGTTGCCCTCATGCAGGACGTCCTTCACATAGTCCAGATCGTTCTCGTAGCGCTGGCGACGCTCGCGGATAGGTGCGAAGTACTCGTTGACGGCCTCGGTCACGTACTTCTTGAGCTGGCCGGAGCCGCCCATGCCAATCTCCTCGGCAATCTCGACCTCGGAGCGACCGGTGCAGATGGCAGCCGTCGAAAGCAGGCCGGACACACCGGGGCGGTTCTCGGGGTCGAACGTGATCATGCGCTCGGAGTCGGTCTGGCTCTTCTTGATGCGCTTGGCCGTTTCCTCGGCGGTCATCGAAATATTGATGGCGTTGCCGTAGCTCTTGCTCATCTTGCGACCGTCAAGGCCGGGCAGCAGCGGGGTCTCGGACAGCAGCGCCTCGACCTCGGGAAATACCTTGCCGTAGCGGTTGTTAAAGCGGCGGGCGATGGTACGGGTGAGCTCGATGTGCGGCAGCTGGTCGCGGCCGACGGGCACCACATTGCCCTTGCAGAACAGGATGTCGCAGGCCTGGTGCACCGGGTAGGTGAGCAGAAGGCCGGTGAGCTCGTGGCCCGAGGCCTCCATCTCGGCCTTGACCGTGGGGTTGCGCGCCAGCTCGGCCTCGGACACCAGCGACAGGAACGGCAGCATGAGCTGGTTGGCGGCGGGCACGGCGGAGTGCGCGTAGATCATGGTCTTGTCGGGGTCGATACCGCAGGCAAGGTAGTCCATGACCATGTTGTACACGTTGTCCTGGATGTGCTCGGTGGTGTCGCGGTCGGTGATGACCTGGTAGTCGGCGATGAGTACGTTGGTCCTGGCGCCCATGTTCTGCAGCTCCACGCGGCCCTTGAGGGTGCCAAAGTAGTGACCCAGGTGCAGACGGCCGGTGGGGCGGTCGCCGGTAAGCATGGTGAACTTCTCGGGCGTCTTGGCCAGGCCCTCGCGAATGGCGTTGCTCTTTTGCAGCGCGACTTCGTAGCTGTTCTCGTTTGGCATGATTGCTCCTAACGTATGTTCATGGGTCAAGATGATAACGCGTTTATTGGAGGGGCGGGGCGTAAGTAGGCGAGGGGCGGGAGAGGGGTGGCTTGTGCGATGGGTGCGGCGCGGCTGCGCTTGGCCAACGGTGTCTGGGCACATCCTCGGCAGCTTATCTTAGAGCTTGTGGTGGCGCTCTTCTTTACGTTCCTCGGCTGCTTGCTCCTCCTGCTTAAAAGCGGGGTCGTCGGGGGTGACGAGCTCGTCCTCGTGCGTGCGCTTGTTGTAATGGTGGCGCAGCACGGGCTCAAACAGATGTAGATGCTTGGCAAAGGCCGCCGAGCCAATGGCGAGCACGGTAAAGATGAGCACGCGCATGGGCACCTCGACCTGGTTAATCGCGGCGGCGCCGGCCGAAAGCATGATGCACCAGGCATAGATGAGCAGCACAGCCTGTTTTTGGTTGTAGCCTTCTTGGATCAGGCGGTGGTGGATGTGGCCCTTGTCGGCCTGCCCGATGCTAATGTGGGCGCGCTTGCGGCGCACGATGGCGCTAAACGTGTCGATGATAGGCACGCCGGCAACGATGAGCGGGATGATAAGCGAGGTGAGTGCGGCGGTGCGGCTCACGTTGAGCAGCGAGATGGAGCCCAGCGCAAAGCCCAGAAGCAGCGACCCCGAGTCGCCCAAGAAGATGCTTGCGGGGTTGAAGTTGTAGCGCAAAAAGGCCAGACAGGCGCCAAAGAGCGCAATGGAGAGCGCGGCGGCGTCGATGCGGCCCGAGAGAACGGCCATCGAAAACATGGTGAACGACGCGATGCCGCAGATGCCCGTGGCCAAGCCGTCGAGGCCGTCGATGAGGTTAATGATGTTGGTGAATGCCACCAGATAGATCACGGTAATGGGGTAGGCGAGCCATCCGAGCATGATCTCGCCGGGAGCAAACGGGTTGACGATGACGCCGATCCGCAGGCCGCCCATGCAGGCGATAAGCGCGGCGAGGACCTGTCCGGCCAGCTTTTGCTTGGGCGTGAGCTGGAAGACGTCGTCGATAGCGCCGGTCGCAAAGATGACGGTAAAAGAAAGCGCAAGTATGGGGTAGCTGATGTGCAGACGGGGGTGGGGCACCAAAACGGGCGGCCAACCCAGGTACCAGGTGCCTAGGATTTGCACAGTGCAGGCGACGACCAGGCCCAAAAACACCGCCGTTCCGCCCAAACGCGGGATGGGCTTGGTGTTGATGCGGCGCTTAGAAGGATAGTCGACGGCATCGAGCTTAATTGCCAAGCGCTTGACCAGGGGCACCGCGAGGAAGGTCGTGATAAAAGCCGCCGCTGCCACGCATAGGTACGGTATGTAGCTCGGGGATGAAGCCATGAATCTAAAAACCGCCAAGCGTCGAAGGAAAAGGTCAGAAGAACGCCATGCGCAAAGGGCATAGCTGAACCATGATACTCGACCAAGGGGGGTGCATGTAATTGCACGCAGCGATAATCACGCGCTTACCAGATATTGGGATGTTGTCGATGGCTTGTCGGGATGCCGGCGGGGATCCATATGGACTGTATGGTGATTTTCGGCAAAAGAAAACCACCCCCCACGTTACGAAAATGAACCCACCTAAAACAGGTGGGTGCCCTCATCGACTGTTCCAGCGTCCTTAACAACGAAGGATACCTGTACTAGGTACGACTGTGTGGGCTCCCTAAATAAACGCGACGGTTCACCCAGTTGCTCCGCGGGGGGCGGAATACCTACATCATAAAGCGGCACTTTATCGATTCCAGTCTTGACATTACAAAAATCGTGTCGGACGATTACGGCGCCTTAGGGACGGAGCCGTCTACGCGGTCTGGCCCTTTACGTTTGAGCTGCTGAATCGTTGTTTTGGAGCATGTTTTTATGCCGACGTCGTTGACCGAACTTTTTTCGCCCGCCTGCCATTTGTGTCCGCGCCGTTGCGGTGCGGCGCGCGATGAGGGCGCGCACGGCGTCTGCGGTGCTAACGACACGCTCAGGGTGGCCCGCGCCGCGCTTCATATGTGGGAGGAGCCGCCTATCTCGGGTGAGGCCGGTTCGGGCACGATCTTCTTTAGCGGCTGCTCGCTCAAATGTATCTACTGCCAGAACCACGAGATCTCGACCGGCAATTTTGGCCTTGAGATTTCGCCTGAGCGCCTGGTCGAGATTATGCTGGAATTGCAGGACCAGGGTGCTAACAACATCAATTTGGTGACGGCGACGCACTATGCGCACCTGTTGCCCGCCGCGATTGCCGCGGCACGGATGCGCGGGCTGGTTATCCCGATCGTCTACAACACGAGTGGTTACGAGCGTGCGAGTGCCGTGGCGGCGCTGGGTGACCTGGTCGATGTGTGGCTCACCGACTTTAAATATGCCGATGCCGGGCTTGCGCAGTCGCTTTCTCATATTAAGGACTACCCGCGCGTGGCCGTGTCGGGTCTGGCCCAGATGGCGCGCGAGATCGATCGCCGGGGGGGAGAGCTGGTGGATGAGGGCGGGCTCATGAAGCGCGGCATCATCGTGCGCCACCTGGTGCTTCCGGGGCATGCGGACGATTCGTGTCGCGTACTGGACCTGGTGTGGCAGACGGTGGGCGACGTGCCGATCTCGGTCATGAACCAATACACGCCCAATGCGCTCATGCGCGAGCAGGGCGGCGACCTGGCACGCGCCGTGACGCGCGAGGAGTACGAGCAGGTGCTCGACCATGCCGACGACCTGGGCTTTACGACGATGTTCTGGCAAGAGGGCGGCGCGGTAGACGAGAGCTTCACCCCGGCCTTCGACAGCACCGGTGTTCTTACCAGGGCAAAGTAGTGCGTTCGTCGATGATTTTTCTGGGACGGGGATAAAAAATCATCGAGAGCATCGCCTGTTCGAAAAGTTGCCAAAATAGCCGCGCTCCAAAAAGACTGGTTATTGGGCGTTGACAGTTGGCGAGCCGTAGGTAAAATATCGACTTGTCCTGGGGACGTAGCTCAGTTGGGAGAGCGCTGCCGTCGCATGGCAGAGGCCGAGGGTTCGACTCCCTTCGTCTCCACCCTTGGATTTGATAAGCCGCTGACATTGTGTCGGCGGCTTTTTTTAAAAGAAAGGGCTTTACCATGGCCGAGCTTGAGTCCCAACCATTGTCCGACGAGGAGCGCGCTGAGTTGGAAGAGCTCCGCGCCGAGAAGGCCCGCCGCGAGGCTCGGGAAGAGGCCCGTCGCGAGCGTGAGGAGCTGGCTGCCCTGCGTGCCGAGCGTGCGAAGGCCGAGGAGGCCGCCACGAACGCCGCATCCGCATCGGCGCCCGCGCTCGCACCCAAGCCCGTTGCTGCGAAGCCTGCACCTGCCGCGCCCAAACCTCAGCCTAAAAAGGCCGCTCGTCCCAAGTCCGTCGAGTCCAAGTCGAGCCGTGACGAGATGACCTTTGCCCAGCGCATGGTTACCTCCAAGGAGCCTACGGGCGAGAACGAGATCCCTGGCATGGCGCCGGCTCAAAAAATCATCATTGTCCTTGCCCTCATCGCGTTTGTCATCTTTATGGGCTACACGATCCTGACCAGCATGGGCCTGTTCTAACCGATTCGCATCGGGCGTCATGTCCGCATGCTCTGCTCTCGTCCAACACTCAAATTCTGCACCACACATCCGAAAGGTCGCCCCATGGCTTTGACCGACATCTCGCATCCCACCGACATTGCAATGCTCACCGATCTGTACGAACTCACTATGGCCCAGGGCCTGTGGGAGAGCGGCAAGGCCAATGAGCAGGGTTGTTTTACGGCGTTTTACCGCGACCATCCCTTTGGCAGCGCCTATGCCGTCATGTGCGGCACCGCCGAGCTGCCCGAGCTTGTCGAGAACCTGCGCTTTACGCCCGAGGACATCGACTATCTAGCTTCGCTCCAGGCTCCGGCCGGCGGCGCGATGTTTAAGCCTGCATTCCTCGACTACCTGCGCAACTTCCGTGCGCACGTGAACATTGACGCCGTGCCCGAGGGCGAGCTCGTGTTTCCGCGCGAGCCCATGGTGCGCGTCACCGGCCCGTCGCTGGAGTGCCAGCTTCTCGAGACCGCGCTGCTCAACATCGTCGGCTTCCAGACGCTTGTTGCCACCAAGACGGCACGCGTGGTGTTGGCGGCCGACGGTCGTCCCGTGGCCGAGTTTGGCCTGCGCCGTGCCCAGGGTCCCGATGGCGGCCTGGCCGTCGCGCGCGCGAGCTACGTTGCCGGCTGTTCCTCTACGTCTAATGTGCTCGCCGGTCGCCGCTACGGTATTCCCGTCTTTGGCACTCATGCTCACAGCTGGGTGATGAGCTTCGATTCCGAGGTCGAGGCCTTCCGCGCATTTGCCAAGTCGAGCCCCAAGAACTGCACGCTGCTCATCGACACCTATGACGTGCGCGAGGGCTGTGAACATGCCATTACGGTTGCCAAGGAGATGGAAGCGGTGGGCGAGCGCTTGTCGGCCATTCGCATTGACTCCGGCGACCTCGCCAAGCTGTCCAAGTATGTCCGCGGCCGTTTTGATGCTGAGGGCCTGCCCTATGTGGGGATTTCGGTCTCCAACGACCTGGACGAGTACACGATCCAGTCGCTGCTCGACCAGGGTGCGCCCATCGATAGCTTTGGCGTGGGCACCAAGCTCGCGACCTGCTACGATCAGCCGGCGCTGGGCGGCGTGTACAAGCTTTCGGCCCGCCGCGCGAGCGAGACGGACCCGTGGACGCCGGTGGTGAAGCTTTCCGAGCAGCCCTACAAGCGCACGATTCCCGGCGTGCAGCGCGTGCGCCGTTATTACGATGGCTTTGGCGGCCCGGTCTGCGACATGATCTATGACGAGGACCATCTGGCGGGGGAGGGCGCCGCGCGCGGCAATACCCTCGTGGCCGTGAATGATGCCGCCTTGGTGACCGACGTGTCCGAACTTGAGTATCGCGAGCTGCTGGTGCCGATCGTGCGCGATGGCAGTGCGGTGGCTCCGCGTGAGAGCATCCAGGACGCGCGCGAGCGCTGTGCTTGGGCGCTCGATCATCTGGACGCAGCTTTCAAGCGCTTCCTGTACCCGCAGACCTATGTGGTGGGCATGGAGCAGGGCCTGGCTCAGGTGCGCGACGAGCTCGTGCGCAAGAACATGGCCGCGGCTTCTGCCTTTCCTTGGTCTCACTAATTCCTTGGGCGGTAGGGGCGAGTCACGCTCCCTTGGCCGCCAACTCGGCCGTTCGCTGAACAGTTGATTGGTTTGACGTATGACGACTTCTTATAAAACGATGGTGGTAAAGATCGGTTCGTCCACGGTGGTGGGCGCCGATGGCAAGGTCAACCGCGCCTTTATCGGCGGACTTGCCGATCAGGCCGCAGCGCTGCGCAAGCTCGGCTGGCGTCTGGTCGTGGTGAGCTCGGGCGCTATTGCCTGTGGCTATCCCGTGTTGGGCTTCGACCGCAGGCCGGTCGGTGACCTGCCGAGCCTGCAGGCCTGCGCCTCGGCTGGTCAGTGCATCATCTCGTCGGCCTACGACGAGGAGTTCCATGCGCGCGAACTGCTCACTTCGCTCGTGCTGCTCACGCGCCACGATACGGCCCGTCGCACGTCCTACCTGCACGCGCGCGACGCCCTGCTTCGTCTGGTGGAGCTGGGCGTGGTGCCGGTTGTCAACGAGAACGACACCGTTACCGTCGACGAGATCAAGTTTGGCGACAACGACACGCTGGCGGCGCTCGTGAGCTGCCTGGTTTCTGCCGATCTGTGCGTGACGCTTTCGGACATCGACGGCCTCTACACCGCCAATCCGCACGAGGACCCGACGGCCGAGTTTGTCCCGGTCGTGCATAAGATCGATGCCAAGATTATCGCCTCGGCGGGCGATTCTTCCACATCGGTTGGCACGGGCGGCATGATCACCAAGATTCGCGCGAGCCGCATTCTCATGACGGCGGGCATTCAGAGCGTGATTTGCTCGGGCGAGGAGTCCGATGCGCTCGTGCGCCTCGCCCGCGGCGAGAGCGTGGGCACGCTGTTCGATCCGCCGGCGGAGCGCCTGGACATTGCGCCGCGCAAGCTGTGGATCGCGCTGGGTGACAAGGCACATGGCTCGGTAACGGTTGACGACGGTGCCGCGAAGGCGCTGGTCAGCCGTGGTTCTTCCTTGCTTGCGGTGGGTATTCGCGAGGTTGATGGCCAGTTTGCCGAGGGCGATGTGCTCGATGTATGCGATCCGAGCGGCATGGTTGTCGCCCGCGGTATCGCCGAGGCCGATTCGGACGTGCTGGAACTTGCTGCCGGTCGCCGCCAGGACCAGATCGCCAGCAACCGCCTGCTCGCTAACCTGGCCGAGAAGCCGGCGATACACAGGGATAACCTAATCGTCTTCGCTTAACCAATTGACGCTGCAAACGCCCTTAAGCGGCAATCTGACGTTCAATCGTCGGGCATGACCAAAAGGTCAATGCCCTCCTCTTTCACGTCACCTTGCTCGCTTAGGGGCGTTTTCGCTTTCCGTCCTCTTTCTGCAATGACTTCATTAACCTGGTACTTGGGGACGTTCCTTTTGTGCCGGCAGGTGGGGACACTCCTTTGTTAGAAGATCCGGCGCAGGTCTCCGCGGTTGAGTGCTTCGTCGAAGAGGTGCTTGAACACCACGCCGCCGTGCAGGCCGTCGTGCTCGAACTCGTTGGTCACCCAGGCATGCGAGTTGCCCACGCGGCTGAGCGTATCGAGCTGCAGGCCCGAATCCACGTACATGTCGTCGAAATACACCGCGGCCTGGAGCGGAACTTCGTTGCAGGCCAGGCGCTGCGGGTCGTAGATCTTGTCCCAGCTGGTGTCTTCCATCAGCAGGTCCATGGCGGGCTTAAACGGCTTAAGCTCGGGCATCTGCTCAAACATCCACGGGAACATGGCCTCGCCGGTAAACATGAGCGGGCGTGCGAGCGTGTCGAACTCGGCGCGGTGCGCCTTCTCTTCAGCCGCGGCCCAGCCAATGGGCATAGTGTCGCCGTCGGCGTATATGAACTCCTGCAGCGTCCAGTACAGCGGATTCGTGCGCGTGTTGGTGCGCTCGAAGGCGCGCATCAAAAAGCTGTCGGATACCGAGGAGCCGCAGGTCAGCGTGCCGTCGCCGTCAACAAAAGCGTGATCGATAATCCAATGCATGCGCTCAAAGCTCGGCTTCATGCCAAAGTCGCTGCCCATGAGCTGTAGACGCTCGACCGTCATCGGCGAGCCGTCGGGCAGCACGGGCTTCTGGGCCTCGAGCGTATCGGCCAGGGCCGCCACGCGTTCGACGTCGGCGGGGTAGCGGTCGTAATACTGCTGAGTTTTAGCTGCCATGCGCGGGAAGGTGTGCGCGTAGACCTCGCTGGCGCTCGCTGGCACGTGTGGAATGCCGCCGCAGGTAAAGCTTGCCGCCACGCCTTCGGGGAAGAGCGACAGATAGCTCAACGTCAAAAAGCCGCCGTAGCTCTGGCCGAGCGTGACCCACGGCTTGCCGCCAAAGCCCACTAGGCGCAGGTACTCAAAATCGCGCACGATGGAGCTGGCGAGGTGGCGCTTGAGGAAGTCCGCCTGCGAGCGTGCGGCATCGGAGCCTTCCGCCTCGGCGCGCTCGCCCAGTGCGGCAATCGTGCGTCCGTCCACGCAGCTGCTGCGCCCGGTTCCGCGCTGGTCGGGAAGGACCACGCGGAAGTGCTTGACGGCCTCCTCGATCCAGCCATCGCTTGTGGGCGACAGCGGACGCGGGCTCTCGCCGCCGGGGCCGCCCTGCAAAAACAGGAGCAGTGGCAGATCGTCGTTGATGCGGTCGGGCGCGCAAATCACGCGGTAGAAGAGCTTGATGCTTTCGGGCGCGCCGGCGATGGGTGCCGGCATAGCGCCGCGGCGCATGGTGCTGCCGACGGCCAGGAGCATCGGCTCCAGGCCGCGCCAGTCAAGGGGGACGTCGATGCTGTGGTCCTCGACATAAAGGCCGGGGACGTGGTACGAAGTGATGATGGTCATGTGAGTCTTCCGTTCGTTGCGGTGTTTCGGGTTGACCAATTCTACCGCCGTGGGCGAGGCCATGCGCAAATCGGCTACCATGGTTGCAAACTTCTAGGAGAAAGGGCCGCCCATGTCGGTCGATATAGCCACGTATGTCCACGATCTCGCCGTTGCCGCCAAGGTAGCGTCGGCCTCGCTTGCCACGGCGAGCGACGAGCAGCGTCAGGAGGCCGTGCGCGCCATGGCCGCAGCACTGCGCAACGGTGTCGACTCCATCGTTGCCGCTAACGAGCTCGATATGTCCGCCGCGCGCGATGCGGGCACTTCGGCCGGTCTGCTCGACCGTCTGCTGCTGACGCCCGAGCGCGTCGAGGGCATGGCCGCCGGCCTGGAAAAGCTCGCCGAGCTGCCCGATCCCGTCGGCCGCGTGCTCGACCACCGCGTGCTTGCGAGCGGTGTGGACCTGACCCGCGTGAGCGTGCCGTTGGGTCTGGTTGCCATGGTCTACGAGGCGCGCCCCAATGTGACGGCCGACGCCGCGGGCATCTGCATCCGCACCGGCAACGCCTGCATTCTGCGCGGCGGCTCGCTGGCCTATCACTCGTGTGCCATGATCGCCGAGCTGCTGGCCGATGCGCTCGAGGCCAAGGGCTTCCCGCGCGAGGCCGTGTCGATGATCGAGTCCACCGACCGCGAGGCCACCGGCGAGCTCATGAAGCTCCGCGGTATCGTCGACGTACTCATTCCGCGCGGCGGTGCAGGCTTGATCCAGCGCTGCGTGCGCGAGTCGCTTGTGCCGGTGATCGAGACGGGCACGGGCAACTGCCACATCTACGTGCATGAATCCGCCGACTTTGATAAGGCGCTCAACATTATCGTCAATGCCAAGACCCAGCGCGTAGGCGTGTGCAATGCCGCCGAGTCGCTGCTGGTCGACCGTGCTGTGGCAGATTCGTTTTTGCCGGCGGTCGTTGCCGTGCTGCACGACCACGGCGTACTGATTCACGGCGACGAGGCCACGTGCGCCGCATGCGCCGACGCTGGGCTTGCCGAGGGCGACAACTACGTCGCCGCGACTGAGGAGGACTGGGGTCGCGAGTACCTGGCTCTCGAGATGAGCGTGAAGGTCGTGGCGAGCGAGGACGAGGCCATCGCACACATCAACCGCTACGGCACGATGCACTCCGAGGCCATCGTTGCCGAGGACACGGATGCTTGCGAGCGCTTCCTCGATGCGGTCGATGCCTCGGCCGTGTACGCCAACGCCAGCACGCGCTTCACTGACGGCGGCGAGTTTGGCCTGGGCGCCGAGATCGGCATCTCGACCCAAAAACTCCACGCCCGTGGCCCCTTCGCCGCCGAGGCCCTCACCACCTACAAATACAAGCTCCGCGGCACCGGCCAGGTCCGCCCCTAAACCTACCAAAAAGGGACAGGTTTATTTTGGCAGGTTTTATCTGCGGTTTTGCCGGGCGACGCGTTCGCCCGGCTTTTTTCTCCGTATGCCTTTTCTGCCTTTCGGCTTGAGCCGCGGCGATATACGATAGTGACACCGTGTCCTAGCACCGACTCACTTGGAGGTATTGCCATGTCTCAGACGCTTTCCGCCGGAATCACCCGTGACCGTGCGTTCGAACTGCTCAACGAGCACAACAAAGATCCGTTCCACATCACCCACGGCGAGACGGTCGAAGGCACCATGCGCTACTTTGCGCGCGAGTTCGACCCCGAGAACGAGGAGTTTTGGGGTATCGTCGGCCTGCTGCACGACTTGGATTGGGAGGAGCATGAGGACGACCCCGTGAACCACACCATCTATGCTGCCAAGATTCTGGAGGGCGAGGGCGCATCGCCCGAGCTCATCCGCGCCATCCAGACGCACACGTCCGATTTCAACGCCTCGCTGCCCAAGCCCGAGTCGCAGATGGAGAAGATCCTATTTGCGTGCGACGAACTTACCGGCCTGATCGGGGCCGCCGTTATCATGCGTCCGAGCAAAAGCGTCATGGACTTTACGACCAAGTCGCTCAAGAAGAAGTTCAAGGACAAGCGCTTTGCCGCCGGCTGCTCGCGCGACGTGATTACGCAGGGCGCCGAGATGCTGGGCTGGGAGCCCCCCGAGCTTTTCGACCGCACCATCGCGGCCATGCAGTCCTTCGCGCCCGACCGCGACACCTTCCAGGCCTAACCTGCCAAAAAGGGACAGGTTTTTTGGTAGGTTTTATCTGGGAAAACGCTTCCGTTGGACGTTATTCAGCGGAAGCGTTTTCTGTTTGACATGGTGACGTTGGCGAATGGCGGCGCCTCGCGGCAGGCAGCTGCGCTTCGCCGTACTCGTAACTCGGCAAGCGCGACGCTAGGACGCGTTCTTGATAATCCATGTCCCCAGTCCGGTCAACAGCTGAACCTGCCTAACCGTTAACCCTTCTTTTCGAAGCGCGAGAATCGCCTCATTGCGAAGTGGCTTGGAGACGGATTTGAGTTCCGTCGGAGCACATCCTGCGACACTCTGCACGATTGCCGTGCCAAATTCGCATAGATCTTCCTCGCGAACCTTGGCTGTTGCGCTGGGGCGATAGGGAAGCGACGGCGCACTTTCCATGAGCTGAAGGTATGAGCGAGGTGTTGGGAATAAAACACCGACAACGCTGCCGGTGACATGCGGCCGTGACCTGGCACTCATTAGATACTCACGATGGCTGCTCCAGGGATATTCGTCGTATGCCACCAGTCCTGCTTTTTGTGGATTCAGATGAATGTATCGAATTGCCTCGAGTAAACTATACTTCCGACTTAATGGGCGAATCCCAAAACCGCTCCTGAAACACGTGGCCGATATGTCCCGTCCGCGCATTGTACCTGCCCGCATACGATACGGCTACCGCGTGCATCGCGTCGCTCTTGCGGTCGTCCGGATCGTCGATGAGCAGATGAATGTGGTTTCCCATAAGGCACCAAGCGATAAGCTCGATATTGTGTTTGGGGAGAATCGCATCGAGGATCTGAAGCATGGCGATTCGGTCCTCGGCATCGTCAAACAGCAATTGCCCTCCGTTTCCACGCAACGTGACGTGGAAATAACCGGTTGGTGACTTTGAACGAGGTTTTCTCGGCATGGCCCCTCCTTTAGCTTGGATGGGCTGAAGATACCTCATTCGGAGGCTTCGGTTGTCGAGATTCAGTTCACCGACCATAGCTGCTACCTGCCGAAATGTTATTGCGTTTTCAAATTGATGCTTTTTAATGGTAATTGAACAAGACGGGCGCGCTTGTTGTGGATGCGGGCGTTAGTTGCGTCGATCTGGACGGCCCCCCTCGCGTGATGTCATCGCAAATGGGCTTCACGCATTTCTACGGCGATAGAAAAATGGCCGGGCGCTCACAAACAAAACGGAGAACTCGGCCATTTACTGATTGTTTGTTGACGTTTGGCCAGATAAAACCTGCCAAAATAAACCTGTCCCTTTTTGGCAGGTTAGTTGAGGGCGGCTTGGGCTAGGCGGGCTTCGGCGTCCTCCTCGGTGACGCCCAAGGCCACAGCGAACTCCTCGATGGAGCGGCGTTTGGCCTCCTTGAGTACGCGCATGTAGTAGGAGCTGGGTTTTTTATCAGCTTCCTCGGCCTGGCGAATGCGGTGCATCATGGTCTTTGCCACGCGAACCGTCTCAGGCGCGCCCAGCTTGAGCTGCTGCTTAAAGTGTGTCTCCTCAAGCGAGCTGTTGCGCTCGGTAAAGGTGTCGCACTCCAGCTCGTCATAGTGGCTCAGCAGGTGCTCGGCATCTTGCTGCGAGATGGCGGCGTGCAAACGGTCGGCCTGCGCCACGGGGTACATGAGGATCGTCTGCGCATGTCCCTGCTTGGTCTCGAGCAGCAGCATGGGCTGCGGTGTGTCGTCCCTAAAACCGACGACGGTGCAGACTCCCTGGCCCGGATGAATGACGTGTTGACCGATTGAGAACATGCTACCTCCAACTTATACGAATTTACGTATGTCTAGAATAACACGCTGACGTGCGCAAACCCTTACTTTATGCAGGAAAAGCACACAACTCTGATAGGTAAGAGTATTCGATAACAGACGCAGCTCATTCACACCTTTATGCATTTTCAACGCCTGCATAATCTGCAGGCAGACCGGCATCTTTGAGTGACTCCATACAAGCTGTAGTCATTTTTGTGCATATGCAATATCTATTAGCTTTACCCTGCGACAGTGCCCGTCGCTTGTGATAGAGTGCTACAAACTCTGGCTTTTGCCCTACGAGTGACCAAGAGCTCGGGGGCTTTAACACAAGGAGGATCTATGCCCGAGAAGATTGAAGAGCTGGTACGCGCTGCGCTTGCTGCGGCCCAGGAGGCCGGCGACCTTTCCGCATTTGAACTTGACGATTGCGCTATCGAGCGACCGGCTGACACTTCTCATGGCGAGTGGACCTCTACCATGGCCCTGAAGTCCGCCAAGCTGGTCCACTGCGCCCCGCGCAAGATCGCCGAGGCCATCGTTGCCCATATGCCCGAGGACCCCGCGATCGAGAAGGTCGAGATCGCAGGCCCCGGCTTCATCAACTTCTACCTCTCCGTTGCCGTCAAGAATGCCATCTTTGGCGAGGCTCGCGAGAAGGGTATGGACTTCGCTAAGTCCAACGTCGGTGGTGGCCTGAAGACCCAGGTCGAGTTCGTTTCCGCCAACCCCGTCGGCCCCATGCACATCGGCCACGGCCGCTGGGCCGCGCTGGGCGACTCGCTCTGCCGCGTTATGGATCACGCCGGTTACGACATCCAGCGTGAGTTCTACATCAATGACCACGGCTCTCAGATGAACACCTTCGGCAACTCCATCAGCACGCGCTATATGCAGCTTGCCGACATCATCGCCAAGCAGGGCGTGGATATCGACGAGGCTCACAAGCTGCTGATCGCTGACCGCGACGCCTTCGTTGCCGATGAGAACGACGAGCATCCCGAGACCCATCCGTACCAGGACAACTTTGCCGAGACTCTGGGCAAGGACTCTTACGGCGGCGATTACATCATCGACGAGGCCGCCGAGTTCTGGCGCACCGACGGCGACAAGTGGGTCGAGGCCGATCCGCAGGAGCGCATGGAGAGCTTCCGTGAGCGCGGCTATGTGAAGATGGTCGACAACATGCGCGACCTCTGCCACGCCGTCAATTGCGACTTCGACCGCTGGTTCTCCGAGCGCTCGCTGTATGTGAAGGACACCGAGGGCGAGACCGCCGGCACCTCCGCCGTCGACCGCGCTTTCGAGAAGCTCGACAAGATGGGCTACCTCTACACTAAGGACGGCGCCCTGTGGTTCCGTTCCACCGATCTGGGCGACGACAAGGACCGCGTCCTGATCAAGTCCGACGGCGAGTACACCTATTTCGCCTCCGACGTTGCCTATCACTGGGATAAGTTCCAGCGCGTTGACCACGTCATCGACATCTGGGGCGCCGACCACCACGGCTACATCGAGCGCGTCCGCTGCGTCTGCGATGCCTTGGGTTACCCCGGCAAGTTCGAGGTTCTGCTGGGCCAGCTCGTCAACCTGCTGCGTAACGGCAAGCCCGTCCGTATGTCCAAGCGCAAGGGCACCATGGTGACCCTGCAGGAGCTCGTCGACGAGGTCGGTTCCGACGCCGCTCGCTACACGCTCATCTCCAAGAGCTCCAACCAGATGGTCGACTTCGACATCGAGGCCGTTAAGAAACGCGACAACTCCAACCCGGTGTACTACGTGCAGTACGCTCACGCTCGCGTGTGCTCCATTCTGCGCCGTGCCGCTGACGTTACGCCCGAGCAGGCTGATGAGATGGGCATGAAGGCCGTCGCCGCCAAGGCCATCGGTGAGAATGTCGATTACTCGCTGCTGACCGACCCGACCGAGCTCGCCCTTTCGCGTAAGCTCAACGAGCTCACCGACCTCATCGCCAGCTGCGCTCGCGACCGCGCCCCGTTCCGTCTGACGCACTTTGCCGAGGAGCTCGCCGGCGACTTCCACAGCTTCTACGCTGCCTGCCAGGTCCTGCCGAGCGAGGGCCGTCCCGTCGACCCCGAGCTTTCGCGCGCCCGTCTGGCCGCTTGCGACGCCGTCCGCGTGACGCTCGCTCTGGTTCTCACCCTCGTTGGTGTCTCCGCTCCCGAGCAGATGTAATCTACGGGTCCTTTGACCGTGAAGGTTCGGCTTTGCTGAGCCCTATAAGCCCGATCTCCATGCGGAGGTCGGGCTTTTTGCAAACGCCGACGTATTGACGAATTTGGAACTGCTGGAAATACGAAACTATGCCGGTTTACTACGATGAATATGAGAAATTCCAACCACGCCAGCTTTTCGCAAAAAAGTGCAGGGCATCTACCTGCGGTTTTAGTTCAACAAGTTTCGGAGTGGTCGCGGTTGAGCGATTCATCGTAGTAAACCGCCATAGTTTTGGCGGAGGCAGTCAGATTTGTGGGTGTTAAACCAAAGAGTGCCCCTTTTGACTAGTCGTTTAAGAGCGTTCCCAATGACTAAGTTGCAGGTGGCGGCGGTTGTGTTACACTAACGCTGCGTATATGACGCAATCATCTCGATACAGATCAATGATGTCCGTCGTTTTGAACGGAACTAGACTGTTTAGCCGCCCTGAAGGTTTATGCAGGGAGCATGTGATCACAGGGCTTGAAAAGAAAGTTGAGCAAACACTGTGTCTGATCAACAGCAAGAAAACGAAATAACGACGACGCAAGCCGCTCCCGCTGCACCGGTTGCGTCGGACCAGGTCGCGGCGCCCGCGCATGCCTCGGCTCCTGAGACGCCTAAGGCTGCTTCGACGCCTACGCCTGCAACGGCTGAGAAGGCCGTGCCTGCAACTGGTGAGGAGGCTGCTCCGGCAAAGCCCAAGCGTACGCGCCGCACGGCCAAGCCTGCTGCTGACGGCGAGGAGGTCACCAAGCCCAAGCGCCGTACCACGCGCATGACGCGCGTCAAGCGCACCGTTGCAGCTGACTCCTCGGCGCCGATTTCCGATGAGGTCGCGCAGGCACGTGCGTTGGCGCAGATTAGCGAGGCTCAGGTGGTGCGCGCCCGCCGTCGTGCTGCCGAGCGCGAGGCCGCGGCTCTGACCGAGCTTGCAGCTCCGTCTGTGCCCGAGACGCCTGCCGCCACCGAGACACCTGCCGCCGACCAGCCGACCGAGAAGCCGGCACCGCGCACACGCCGTCGCACGGCTGCTAAGGCCGAGCAGGTTGCCGATCAGGTAACCCTCGAGCTCACCGAGGCTTCGGTTCGTTCCGCGGCAGGGGAGGGCGCATCGCCTGCTGAGTCCGCTGCGCCTGTCGAGGCCAGCGAAGTTCCCGTTGTCGATCCGGCTTTGCGCCCGCACCGTCGCGGTCGCAAGCCCAAGGCCTTCGTCGAGGCAGAGAAGGCCGCAGCCGCAGCTGCAGCCGCTCGGGATGCTGCGGCGACCGCCGAGTCTGCAACCGCTGCCGATGCACCCGTCCAGGATGCTACGACTTCCGAGGCCGCTCCCGCCGATGTCGAGCCCGCCGACGTCCGTCCTGGTCGCAGCCATCGTACTGCTGCTAAGCGCACGTCCAAGGCCAAGACTGCCAAGAAGGGTGCGTCCGAGGATTCCGCCGAGACGACCGCCGATGCATCGACTGATGCCGCCGAGCCCCAAGACGTCGAACAGTCTGCGTCCGAGAAGCCCAAGCGCGGTCGTAAGAAGTCCGCTAAGGCCAAGGCGTCCGAGCAGCAGGCCGAGGCCGAGCTGCAGGGCGATTCCAAGGCCGAGGCCAGCGATGATACTGCGGCTAACGCCGATGCCGCCGCAACCGATGGCGCCGCGCCCGCCGAGGCCGAAGACGGCGCTCGCCCCAACCGTCGCCAGCACAAGCGCAACGACGAGCGCAACGAGCGCAAGGACGAGCGCAACAACGACCGCCGCAACCGCCAGCGCGATCGCAAGCAGCGCAACAAGGAGCGTAATGCCGCTCCCACCGAGCCCACGCTTTCGCGCGAGGAGCTCGCGGCCATGAAGGTCGCCGAGCTGCGCGAGAAGGCCAAGGAGTTCGAGATTGAGACGACCGGCAAGAAGAAAGCCGAGCTCGTTGAGGAGATCTACGTCACCGCCGCGAAGGCCGAGGGCTTCCGCGACATCAAGGGCATCCTGCAGATTCGTCCGGACAGCTCCGGTATCATCCATGCCCATGGCTACATGAAGTCCAACGACGACGCCTTCGTGCCCGCCTACCTCATCCGCTCCGCGCGTCTGCGCACGGGCGACGTCATCGAGGGCTCGCTTCGTCCTTCGCGCGGCGGCGACAAGCGCGCCGGCCTCGCCAAAATCACGACCGTCAACGGTCTAGACCCCGAGCAGATTCGCAACCGCCCCAAGTTCGGTGACCTCACCCCGGTCTATCCCAACGAGCCGCTGCGCATGGAGCATGGCAAGGACTCCATTACCGGTCGCGCCATCGACATCGTGTCGCCGATCGGCAAGGGTCAGCGTGGCTTGATCGTGTCCCCGCCCAAGGCCGGCAAGACCACAATCCTCAAGAAGATCTGCCAGTCTATCTCGATTAACAACCCCGAGGTGCACCTCATCTGCCTGCTCGTCGACGAGCGCCCCGAAGAGGTTACCGATATGCAGCGTTCCATCAAGGGCGAGGTTGTGGCGTCGACCTTCGATATGCCCGCCGACAACCACACTCGTGTGGCAGAGCTCGTCATCGAGCGCGCCAAGCGCATCGTGGAGCTGGGCGGCGATGTCGTGGTGGTGCTCGACTCCATCACGCGTCTTGCCCGCGCCTACAACTTGGCGGCGCCCGCCTCAGGCCGCATCCTTTCGGGCGGCGTCGATTCGGCGGCACTGTATCCGCCCAAGCGCTTCCTGGGCGCAGCCCGCAATATCGAGAACGGTGGCTCGCTCACCATCCTGGCCTCTGCCCTCATCGACACCGGCTCCAAGATGGACGAGGTCATCTTTGAGGAGTTCAAGGGCACCGGCAACATGGAGCTCAAGCTCGACCGCGACCTGGCCGACCGCCGCATCTTCCCGGCTATCGACCCCGTTGCCTCCGGTACGCGTAACGAGGACCTGTTGGTTGACGAGCAGATGCGTCCGTTTGTCTTTGGCCTGCGTCGCATTCTTGCCGGCATGAACAACACCGAGCGCGCAGCTGCGTCGTTTATCAAGGGTCTTAAGGGCACCAACACCAACCAGGAGTTCCTGGTGCGTTCGGCCAAAAAGCACAGCGACTACGAGCAGACGTTCTAGGTTGTCATCCACACGCAGCGATAGTCATCAATGCAATAAAGGGTCGGGCTTTGAGCCTCGGCCCTTTTCTATATCGCCGCTCCGCGCTTATTTTTGACCATAAGACTGGCAAGCAGCAGGCTTCCCGTTTCAATCCGACATCGTCGCTTGCAATCGACAGGGCGGTTTCGCATAATAGCTTTTAAGCTTCGCGACGGATAACGCAGATGAAACGAACCATATACCGTTGCTTTGGGGCATAGCCCCGCTTCATCTTCTCTCGCGCAGCCAACTGAATGATGCGATTTGGGTGCTGGAAGATGGGGAGAGCTCATGGCTTCTTCTGATGCAACACAACGAGCAGTCCTTGCCGGACTTTCGTGCGGGATCGGCCTTGCCGCTCCCGTGGTTATTTATGCCGCGACGCTGCCGTTTTCGTCTGTGAACGAGACGGTCGTGGCGGGTGCGGTTCCCTTCGCCGTGGGCGCGGTGGCGGGCGTGGGCATCTATGCCGCCTCGCTGGGTATCTCCGAGTATCGTGCGCAGCGTGAAGAGCGTCTGTTCCAGCCCGATGCCATGGGCGGTGCCGCCAATCTCAATCAGCATCAAAGCGAGTTCAAGACCGCCTCGATTTCAGCTCAGCAGCAGGATGCGACTCCTTACGCTGCGGCTTCTGATTCTCAGGCTCAGGCGGAGCAGTCTACCTCGGCATTCCTTTCCGGCCTGACTGGTGCGTTCCAGCGCCGTCATGCCGATGATGGTGTCCCTACCATCGCTCGAGCCGCAGATGCTATGGACGAGGACGAGGCTTGGTCCATGATCGACAGTATGCTTGACGACGATTCGCCGGTGAGCTGCGACCCTGCACACACGCGCGACGTCTATCAAGTCGCCATCGACGAGCTCACCAACGGCGGGCAGACCGGCTCCTTCAATCGCGACGACATCGCCGCCGCGGCACGCGCCGTGTCTGGCTCCCAGGCCGCCCCTGCGGGCAGCACGGCGGCTTTCGTGGCACTCGTCGCCAACGCGGCAGCCAATAACGCCTACAGCGCTACCTCGGCGGACGCGAACGCTTCTGCCGACAATTCGTACGTTGATGAAGCCATGGCCGCGGACGAGGAGGCCGTTGCCGCCCGCCGTGCCGCCGAAAGCTCGCTGTGGGGCGCTCCTGCCCAGCAGCAGGCGGCTGAGGCTGCGCCGTACAACGCAAACCTCGCCAGCATGCCTATCATCTCCGGTGCCGCGGATATCGATTTCGATGACCTCGATGAGCCTGCAGCCATCACCGCATCGATTGATGCCCAAGATCGCATCGACACCGGCGACCTTCCGGATGCCTCACTCGAGGTTGATGTCCCCATGGCTAATTACTCGGGCCACGAGGACATGTGGGCCGCCGCCACCGCGATTCTGGATGAGATTGACGAGCCTGCTCCTGTTGCAGCCCCCGCTCCCGTCGCTGCCCCTCAGCCTGCTGCCCCCGCCTATGTCGGCCGTCACAGCGCTGTGTTCCCCGAGGATACTGCCCGTATCTCGCGCGAGAGCATCGAGCGGGCCGAGGCTATTGCCGCCGGCATTATGGAAAACCGTCGTCACGAGCGCGTCAATCAGATCCTCGAGGAGGAGATCGAGCGCCTGCAGTCCTCTACCGCCAAGCGTACGGGCCGTGCCTACCTGAGCGTTATCGAGGGCGGTACCGCCAGCTTCGCGCCGCTCCGCGCGGAGGCATAACTTCTGCATGGTTAAGATCAATCGAAAATGGGCGGTCGTGACCTGCCTGATGGCGCTCTTGATCTGGGGCAATTCGCTGGTTCCC
Source organism: uncultured Collinsella sp. (assembly GCA_958352845.1). GTDB lineage: Bacteria > Actinomycetota > Coriobacteriia > Coriobacteriales > Coriobacteriaceae > Collinsella. The sequence goes on along the minus strand of CATWQC010000012.1, from coordinate 33,771 downwards.
GGCTCGGGGTCGGGCTCGCTGAGCCTAACGGTCATGGAAGCTATCCGCGGTTTCCTGCACGGCGTGGGACTTCCATATGAATGGGTGACCAACTTTGTTGTTCGCAAGTGCGCGCATTTTACCGAGTATATGGTGCTCGGCATCTTGGCAACGCACGCCTTTGATTTTGAGGGCCGGCGCACCTTTGACGTGCTGCTGCCCACGGCGGTGTTCCTGCTGCTGATTCCTTCGATCGACGAGACGATTCAGCTCTTTGTGCCGGGACGCGCCGGCATGATCACCGATGTGATGATCGACTGCTGTGGAGCGGCAACGGGCGTTGTGCTCCGATATCTACTACGATCGCTCATATGTGCCAAAAAGGCCGCCTAGGACGTATGCTTGGTGCTAGGCGGCCTTTTTTATTAGAGGGCTTATATAGGGCGTGGTGGCGTCGTTCCGTAGGTTGGATTTGCCGGGCGCGCCACGCCCTGTGGGTGCGTCTGTTACTGAAGCGCCTGCGCGCCCAGAGCCAGGCAGCCCATGATGCCCTGCTTGCCCTCGAGGCTATTGTTGACGATGTAGGTGTCGATATCGTTGACCTCGGGCGTGACGATGTAGCCGTTGAGCATCTCGGCGCACTTTTTGCGGGCGAGCGGCACGATAGGGGTGTGATCGGCAACGCCACCGCCGATGATGATCTTCTGCGGGGCATAGCACAGCGTGTAGGTCATGAGCGCCTGTGCCAGATAGCCTGCGAGCAGGTCCATGGCCTCCGGGTCATCGGCCATATCTCCGGCGGACTTACCTCCCCAGCGCTTTTTGACGCCAGGACCGGCGATGAGGCCCTCGAGGCAGTTGTCGTGGAAGGGGCAGGCGCTATGCTCGCCGATGGTGTCGCGCGGGTCGCGCGTGACCAGAATGTGGCCGGCCTCGGGATGCATCATGCCATGCACGAGCTGACCGCCCGAGAGCACGCCAGCGCCCACACCGGTGCCGATGGTCAGGTAGACAACGTCGGTGAGGCCCTGAGCGCAACCAAAGGTGACCTCGCCCAAGCAGGCGACGTTGACGTCGGTATCGTAGCCGCAGGGGACCTTGAGCTCGTTTTGGATGGTGCCCAGTAGGTCAAAGTAGCGCCATGCCGTTTTAGGCGTCTCCAGGATTTTGCCGTACTGGGGCGAGGCAGGGTTGACCGCGGTGGGGCCAAAGGCGCCGATGCCCAGGGCGGCGATGCCCTTGTCTGCAAACCATGCGTTGACGGCCTCGACGGTTTCCTGCGGGGTCGTGGTCACGATCTGCTCGCGCTCCAGGACCGTACCGTCCGCATAGCCCGTGGCGCAGACCATCTTGGTGCCGCCGGCCTCGAGTGCTCCGATAAGCTGCTGCTCTGCCATAGTATTCCTCTCTCTGGGACGAGTTGCTCCGTGACTAAAGTATAGAGCTCTAAACCATTTAAGAAAGCGCTATAAAAAGAAGCCCTGCAACGCGGCGGGCGGTGCGGGGCTTCTTTGGTTGCTTTAGTTGCCGGGCCGTCCTTACCCGCGCGGCTTGATTTTATCACGTAGCGACTTGAGGTTCTCCAGCGCCGCGTTAAGCGTCTCGTCTCGCTTGGCAAAGTGGAAACGAATCAGATGGTTGACGGGCTCGCGGAAGAAGCTTGAGCCGGGAACGGCACCCACGCCCACCTTGGAGGCGAGATCCTCGCAGAAGTCGAGGTCGCTGTCATAGCCAAACTCAGAGATGTCCATCATGACGTAGTAGGCGCCCTGCGGCACGTTATGCTCAAGACCGATGCTGTCGAGTCCCTGACAGAACAGGTCGCGCTTGGCGGTGTAGAGGTCGAGGACCTCATCGTAATAGCTGTCGTCGAAGTTAAGGGCGGTAACGACGGCTTCCTGCAGGGGAGCGGCGGCACCCACGGTGAGGAAGTCGTGGACCTTCTTGATGCGCTCGGTAATCTCGGCCGGGGCAATGGTGTAGCCCAGGCGCCAACCGGTGATGGAGTAAGTCTTTGACAGCGAGCTGCAGCTGATGGTGCGCTCGAACATGCCGGGCAGCGTGGCCATATAGACATGCTTGTGGGGCGCATAGACGATGTGCTCGTAGACCTCGTCGGTGATGCAGTAGGCGTCGTACTTTTTGCAGAGGTCGGCGATATAGGTGAGCTCCTCGCGCGTAAAGACCTTGCCGCAGGGGTTGGACGGGTTGCACAGGACGATGGCCTTGGGGTCGTTGTCGCGGAAGGCCGCCTCGAGGACCTCGCGATCGAAGTCGTACGTGGGCGGGTTGAGCGGCACATAGATGGGCTCAGCACCCGAGAGAATCGTGTCGGCGCCGTAGTTCTCGTAGAACGGCGAGAAGATGACGACCTTGTCTCCGGGGTTCGTAACCGTCATCATGGCGGCCATCATGGCCTCGGTGGAGCCGCAGGTGACTACGATGTTCTCGTTGGGGTTGATCGGCATGCCCATAAAGTGCTCTTGCTTGGCCGCGAGCGCCTCGCGCATGGCCTGGGAGCCCCAAGTGATGGAGTACTGGTGATAGAGCGGCTTGGGGTCGGTCGCGATGGTGCTGAGGCTCTCGAGCAGCTGTGCCGGAGGATCGAAGTCAGGGAAGCCCTGCGAGAGGTTGACGGCACCGTACTTATTGGAGATGCGCGTCATGCGGCGGATGACCGAATCGGTAAATGTCGCCGTACGGTTGGAGAGTTCTTTCATGCTTGTCCTTTCGAGCATTTGCAGTGGGGCAAGTTTACTCCTATGAAACCGGTGGGAATTGCTCGAAATGGTCTCGAAAAACTCTTTTCAAAATTCTTGAAAATTGGGGCTTGCATCGCGTGGCGTTCCTTGCAATAATAGTCGAGCGCGAAGCGCACAGGACACGGTGGGTGTAGCTCAGTTGGCTAGAGCGACGGGTTGTGGTCCCGTAGGTCGAGGGTTCGAGTCCCTTTACCCACCCCAGTTCTTGCTTCGTGTTGATATCGGGTCGTTAGCTCAGTTGGTAGAGCAGGGGACTCTTAATCCCAAGGTCCAGGGTTCGAACCCCTGACGGCCCACCACACGATATCTCCTCTAAAGTCCGCCATAACGGGCTTTAGCTTTGGGTCGTTAGCTCAGTTGGTAGAGCAGGGGACTCTTAATCCCAAGGTCCAGGGTTCGACCCCCTGACGGCCCACCAAAGCATGTTAAAGCGACTGGCTTCGGCTGGTCGCTTTTTTGTTGACCTCGCTTGGGGCCGAACCCGTCGGGGCGCGGAGCTGAGGAAATGCGTAAGCATTTGCCAGCGCAGCGCGCAAGGCGCGAAGCGCCGCAGTGACCGCCTGCGCAGCAGGCTGACCCCCTGACGGCCCACCCAAAGATTGTTAAAGCGACTGGCTCAGGCTGGTCGTTTTTTGTTGACCACGCATGGGGTCGAACCCGAAAGGGCGCGGAGCTGAGTAATCTGCACCGTGATTCCCTTAGGGAAACACGGCTAAAGCCCCGTAGGCGTGTTCTCCTTAGGGGAATCATGCTTACGGGGCTCGATGCATGTTGAGAAGTTGTGATCAAACTCAAAGTGAGAATCGATTTAGTCTGCTCGATAGTGCGAACCTAAGCTTTCAGTTCGCTTGCGCATGGCTTTGACCATTTCCTGTGCTAGTCGAATCTGCGACTGTAGGCGGGCGAGGGCTGCGATCTCGCTGTCATCGGCATGCGGCTTGCTCAGCGCCATGGCCTTGTCTTGCAGGCTTTCAAGCTGTTGCAGGGCCTCGGATAGGCCTGTTTCGGTCCTGTTGATCATGCAATAGGTGCTCATCGTGTGCTTAAGGCCGTGTGTCAGGCGTTCGGCATCTGTTGTGGAAATGCCGTAGCGGGGGAGGGCGATATCCGCCTTCAGGGCTGTCTCAGGCTCTTTCTGCGCTGCAAGGGCTGCCGATGCGCCCGCGATGCGTCCGAACACGATGCCGTTGGCGCTTGACAAGCCACCAATGCGGTCGGCGCCGTGCATGCCGCCTGTCGCCTCGCCGCAAGCGTAGAGGCCCTCAACGCCCGTGTGCGCGGTCTTATCGATCTTAATGCCGCCGTTAGCGGCGTGGGCATACATCGCAACGCGCATCTCGTCGGTCGGCGCGATGCCGTGCTCGTCTTGCAGCCAGGTGGCAAAGGTCTGCACAAACTCTGGGACATCCTCGCGGGGGAAGTCGTAGTGGAGTGCCAGACCTTCGACACCTGCCTGATCGATGACGAGATCGATAGAGCGGGAGGCCAAGCGTGACGTGAAGGGACCATATCCAGAGCGCTGCTCGAGCAGGTCGTCCAGCTTGTCGTCGGCAATATCTACCGGCTGGTCTACGTGCACGTAGCGCCAGGTTTTCTCATTGAAGACCAAGTTACGCCTGGGCTCGATGAAGCCGGGCATCATCTGCATGAACTCTATATTAGTAAGTGTTGCGCCGTGCGCCAGCGCGATGGCCTGCGAGGAACTGAGCACATCAGCCGACGTAAGGCTGCGCTCGAACAGGCCGCCTGTGCCACCGGCTGCGATGACCGTGGCCTTGGCAGCAAAGGGCACGATTCGATTTTCGGTAAGGTCGTAGAGTACGGTTCCGGTTATTCTGCCGTTCGTGTCCTCAACAAGGTCGATAAGCTCATGGCGGGGGAGCAGGCGAATGCGGAGCGACTCGATCCAGGTCGTCAGAGCGTCCTCAAGGGGCTTGCGGGTGAGGCCGCGCCACATGCGCGTCTTGTGGTCAAAGCAGGGGATAAATTGCTTTTGTTGAGCACTCTTGGCGCTTTGCGGACGCTGGAGCTCAACGCCCAGGTCTTGCTCGAGCCAGTCAATCGCTTGGGGAATGCCGTGGACGAACGTTTGGACGAGTTCGGGGTCGGCAACGCCGCCGCCGACGGCCAGGATGGTGTCGATGAGGTCCTGCTCGTCGTCTTCGTCGACGGGACCGATGAGGCCGAGGCCCCAGGTACCCGGGAAGAAGCTCGATCCACTCATAGTCTTGCCGGCGCTTGCCACAGTGACGGTTGCACCCGTGCGTGCCGCTTCGATGGCGGCGCAAAGGCCCGCAATGCCAGATCCAATTACCAGTACATCAGTCGATTCCATCGGACTCCTTTCTCGTCCGGCGCATTGTCGCACGGGTGATCGGCAATGGGGCCGCAAAGACCCGGCAAATCGGTAAAGGGCAAATATGGCAGGTGGGCGTCATGGACGCTCTGACGCTCCATCTCATCACATCTTGTATTTCGCCCCAATTGATATATCGGCATTAGCTACCCTGCGACAGCGCAAACAAAAAGAGCCGCTACCCGGGTGGGTAGCGGCTCCAAAGCTCAACTATATGAGCATCGCGCGGGTGCGATTAGGCCTTGAGGGCCTCCTCGACGGCGACAGCGCAGGCGACGGTGGCACCGACCATGGGGTTGTTGCCCATGCCGATGAGACCCATCATGTCGACGTGCGCAGGCACGGAGGAAGAACCGGCGAACTGGGCGTCGGAGTGCATACGGCCCATGGTGTCGGTCATGCCGTAAGAGGCAGGGCCGGCGCCCATGTTGTCCGGGTGCAGGGTACGGCCAGTGCCGCCACCAGAAGCGACGGAGAAGTACTTCTTGCCAGCCTCGAGGCGCTCCTTCTTGTAGGTGCCAGCGACGGGGTGCTGGAAGCGCGTGGGGTTGGTGGAGTTACCGGTAATCGAGATGTCGACGTTCTCGTGCCACATGATGGCAACGCCCTCGCGGACGTCGTCGGCGCCGTAGCAGTTGACGGCGGCACGGGGACCATCGGAGTAGGGGATGGTCTCGACGACCTTGAGCTCGCCCGTGAAGTAGTCGAACTGGGTCTTCACGTAGGTGAAGCCGTTGATGCGGGCGATGATCTGAGCGGCGTCCTTGCCCAGACCGTTGAGAATAACGCGCAGCGGCTTCTTGCGAGCCTTGTTGGCGTTCAGAGCCAGGCCGATAGCACCCTCAGCGGCAGCGAAGGACTCGTGACCGGCCAGGAAGGCGAAGCACTCGGTGTCGTCGGAGAGCAGCATAGCGCCCAGGTTGCCGTGGCCCAGACCGACCTTGCGGTCCTCGGCGACGGAGCCGGGAACGGTGAAGGCCTGGATGCCCTCGCCGATGATGGCGGCAGCCTCAGAAGCAGACTTGGCGCCACGCTTGACAGCGAGAGCGCAACCGAGGGTGTAGGCCCACTCGGCGTTCTGGAAGGCGATGGACTGGGTGTTGTTGACGATCTCACGCGGGTTGAAGCCCTTGTCGGTGCAGATCTGCAGAGCTTCCTCGAGGGAGGCGATGCCGTTGTCGGCGAGGCACTTGTTGATCTTGTCAGCGCGGCGCTCGTAACCTTCGAACGTAACAGTCATAGTTATTTCCCTCCCTTTCTACTCGTGAACCGGGAACACGCTGGCGACGGAGTGAGTCTCCTCGTCGGTGCGCGGGTCGATGTACTTGGCAGCGTTCTCCCACTGACCATAGTGGCCCATAGCGCCAGCGATGGCCTCCTCGGGGGTCTTGCCGGCCTTGACGGCGTCGGTGAACTTGCCGAGGTTCAGGAACTCGAACGCGATGATCTCGTTCTTGTCGTTGAGAGCCATGCGGGTGACGTAGCCCTGAGCGAGCTCGAGGTAACGAGCGCCCTTGGCCTTGGTGCCGAACATGGTGCCGACCTGAGAGCGAAGGCCCTTGCCGAGGTCGTCGAGGGAGGCGCCCACGGGCAGGCCGCCCTCGGAGAACGCGGTCTGGCTGCGGCCGTAAACGATCTGCAGGAAGATCTCGCGCATAGCAACGTTGATGGCGTCGCAGACGAGGTCGGTGTTGAGGGCCTCGAGGATGGTCTTACCGGGAAGGATCTCGGAAGCCATGGCGGCAGAGTGGGTCATGCCCGAGCAGCCGATGGTCTCAACGAGGGCCTCCTCGATGATGCCGTCCTTGACGTTCAGCGTGAGCTTGCAGGCGCCCTGCTGAGGTGCGCACCAACCCACACCGTGCGTAAGACCGGAGATGTCGGAAATCTCCTTAGCCTGGACCCACTTGCCCTCCTCGGGGATGGGTGCGGGGCCGTGGTATGCACCCTTGGCAACGGGGCACATGTTCTCCACTTCCTGTGAGTACTGCATGCCTCTCCTCTCTATCGTGTTGGCGTCCCGTCTGGGGGCCGTGGCTGGCGATTGCCGGGCGACCCTTCGAAAGGGACATGACATGCAGCCCCTATAATACCGCGAAATGCACGGAATATTCGGCGAACGGCTCAGTTTTCGTAGCGAGAAGTCCGGAAGTTTTAATTGAAACGGTTTAACTCTATGTTCTGTGGTCGCGAACTTCCGTAGAGGGGGTCCGTCTTTGGCAAGCTTTTGGGCAGCTCTTGTAAGCGTTGCGGGGGTTGACCTGTTGCAACGGTGCCGTTCGCCGCCTGTTTACTGCCTTTGGCCGCGCGAGCGAATTGTTTTGCGTGAATGTTTTGATGGCACGCTTCAATCGTGCTGTATTGGATGGCAAGCAGATCCCGGCGAAGGGAGCGCCATGCAGCGCGTTTGGAGAACGGTTACCGGCTTTTACCATGTCTGTGCCCGCGGTACGGGCAAGCAGCTCATCTTTGAGGGCGATGAAGACCGGTGGGAGTTCTTGGAGCTGATGCGTGAGTGCTGCCGCAAGGCGGGCGTGACGGTTATCGCCTGGTGCCTTATGGGCAATCACGTGCGTCTGGTGCTTGCAGATTACGAGGACGCGATGAGCGCGGCGATGCACCGGCTGCTTTTGACGTACGCGCGGCGGTTCAATAAACGCACGGGGCGCACAGGGCATCTGTTCCAGAACCGTTTTGACCGGCGCTCGCTCGATACCGACTGGCAGGTGATGGAGGCTATTCGCTCCGTTCACGCCGATCCGCAGGAGGCGGGCATGAGCCTAATCGAGCGTTACCCCTGGAGCAGCTTTGCGGAGCATCTGCGCGCTTACGACAGTGATGCGGCAGATGCCACGAGGGGATTTTCCGATCCTTCTTGCGTGCTTGAGCTTTTTGGTTCTGCCGAGGCCTTTGCTGCCTATTCGCTTTCGACGCCCGACAGCGGCGAACCGGCGCTGCGCGATATGAAAGAGACGGAGTGGGAACGCCACGCCTTTGCCAACAAGTTGGCGAAGGAGCTAGGGGTTCCGCTCAACGGGGTTAAAACTGTACCGCCGGCGCAGCGCGATACCGTTATTGTTGGATTGAACAATGCCGGCTTTACAGTGCGTCAGATTGAGCGGTATACCGGGATTGGCAAAAGTACCGTCTCTCGTATCGTGCGCGCCCGCGCGCGAACGGCGATGCGGGCTGGCGGAAACGTGATGTAGGGTCGCCTGTTCACCGCAGCTGGGGTCGTCCATACGCCGCAACCAGCGTTCAAAAGCTTGGTACGGTAACTGCACTTCTTAATATGCATAGAACAATCGTCATCTTGCATAAAATAACAGCTCAGTCCGGGTTTGCCCGTGCCTACCCCCGTCTGCGCCGTGCAAAAAACGGAGTTTTCAGCATCGTGGTGCTGTCGGCACTGCCACAATCTTGCAACACACGGGCCCCTAAGCTATTGATCCCTGCCGTTGCACCCCCGGAGTATGTGCCTGCGTCCCGTCAGACCGCGATGTCTGGTCTAAAACACAATATTTATGCGCCTGGAGACGTTGATTAACGCTTCCGATGCGTATGCACACAGCTTGGCGTGCTGAATACTCGCAAAAATGCACGCAGCATCCTATGGGACCCTTCTGCGGCAGGCGCGAAGCGAGTCGGAGCTCAGCAGAACGGGGCTTGGCGCATTGCTTGGCGGGTCCGGGGCCCTGCCGCAGGCCTTTGGTGCTGTGGAAAACGCCCGTGTTCGCGTCTGCTGTGTGGTAAATGACAGACGGAGCGCCGGACGCGCGGACTTCGTGCGTCCGGCGCTCATTAGGAAAAACAGAGCCGCCCGTATCGGGCGGCTCGGCAATCAAAAACCTTGGATTCGGGGCATACGCTACTGGTTAGTTTACCCCTCGAGCATGCCGTCGAGGGTGCGCCAGGCGAGCTCGGCGCATTTGACGCGGGCGGGCATGTGCGAGATGTCCTGGAGCTGGGCAGCCTCGTCCAGGTCTTCCAGGTCTTCCTCGGAGAGCTGTTCGCCGCGGATCATGGCGAGGAAGAGCCCCGCCAGGCGGCGCGCCTCCTCGACCGTCTCGCCGGTGATGAGGTCGGCCATGATGTCGGCGCTGGCCTGGCTGATGGCGCAGCCATGACCGGTAAAGGAGGCCTCCTCGATCACGCCGTTCTCGACGCGCAGCTGCAAGGTGAGTTCGTCACCGCAGCTGGGGTTGATGCCGTCGTGCTCGTGCGTGGGAGCGTCCATCTCGTACTTATAGTCGGGGTGCGAGTTGTGCTCCATAAATGTGGTGGAGGTGTACAGATTACCCATTGAACGTGCTCCAAACGTGATGCAGACCGGCGATGAACTTGTCAATGTCGGCCTTGTCGTTGTAGAAGGCCACGCTGGCGCGGCAGCAGGCAAGGTTCTCGACGCCCAGCCAGGTGAGCAGCGGCTGTGCGCAGTGGTGACCGGCGCGGATGCAGACGCCGTCCATGTCCATGATGCTCGCGACATCGTGCGGGTGGATACCCTTGACGTTAAAGCTCACGACGCCATGGTGATTGTCCCAATAGATGGAGCCGATAATCTGGACAAAGTCGAGCTGCATGAGTTCGCCCATCAGGTAGTGGACGAGTGCCTGCTCGCGTGCCTGGATGTTTTCGTAGCCCACGGTGTTAACCAGGTAGTCAAGCGCCGCGCCCGTGGCGAAGATGCCGGCGGCGTCCTGCGTGCCGGCCTCGAACTTCTCGGGGACGGGCGCCCAGACGGCGTCCTGCTCGGTGACCGAGTCGATCATCTCGCCGCCGGTAAGCATGGGCGGCATGGCGTTGAGCAGGTCCATCTTGCCCCACAGCACGCCGATGCCCATGGGGCCCATGGCCTTGTGCGCGCTAAAGGCAAAGAAATCGGCTCCAAGGTCGGCCACATCGACCGGCATGTGCGGCAGCGACTGCGCGCCGTCGACGACCAGATAGCCGCCGTACTTGTGCACGAGCTTGCCGAGGTTCTTGACCGGGTTCTCAACGCCCAGGACGTTAGAGACCTGACCCACGGCCAAGATCTTGGTCTTGGGGCCCACCTTGGCAAGAACTTCCTCGGTGGTGAGCTGGCCGGTCTTGGTGGGGTAGAGGTAGACGAGCTTGGCGCCGGTCTCACGGCAGACCTGCTGCCACGGAATCAGGTTGGAGTGGTGCTCCATGATGGTGATGACGACCTCGTCGCCCGGTTCGAGGACCGTGGGCGCAAAGCTCTTGGCGACCAGGTTGAGCGACTCGCTCGTGTTGCGGGTGAAGACGACCTCGTTGGCCTGGGGGGCGCCGATGACGTCGGCGATCTGCTGACGCACCTTTGCGATGGCCTCGGTGGCCTCGACGGACAGCGAGTACAGGCCGCGCAGGGGGTTGGCGTTCATGCGCTGGTAGAAGTCACGCTCGGCGTCGAGCACGCAGGCGGGGCGCTGCGCGGTGGCCGCGCTATCGAGGAAGGCGATCTCGGGGTGCTGCTGGAACAGCGGGAACTGCGCCTTGTAGGGATTGGTCTCGATGTCGACGGTAGGCCAGCCGCGCGAGGCCTCGTCGCTGGCGTCGAGTTCCATGGACTCGGGGGCAGTACAGGTATCGCATTTAACGTGCTCGGTGTCGATCATGCGAGCTCCTCCTCAAAGTTATCGATCAAGTTGTTGCCCAGGCGGACGACGGCGGCGCGGGTGCGCTCATCGGTGGCGGAAAGCGCAGCGTCCTCCAGCTTGGCGCGGATGAACAGGTCCTCGGCGGCGTTTTGGTCAAGGCCGCGGCAGGCGAGGTAGAACAGCTGCTCGTCGCGGACGTGGCCGATGGTGGCGCCGTGGTTGCCAGCGACGTCGTCCTCGTCGCAGAGGATGACGGGGACGGTTTTGTTGTCGACGCCCTTGTTGGCGAGCAGCACGGTCTCGCGCTCGGTGCCGGTTGCGCCCTTGCAGCCGTGCACGAGGTCGATGGTGCCGCGGTAGACCTTCTTGGACGTGCCAGTCAGCACGCCGTTGGCGTCGATCTCGCACTCGGTCTTACGACCGCGGTGGCGCAGCTCGTAGTTAAAGTCGCGCACCTGTTCGCGGGCACCTAGGTAATCGGTATCGATGGTCACCTTGGCGGTGTCGCCCAGCAGATCGCCGGCGAGGCCGGTGGCGCTGGCACCGGCACCCAGGACGGTGTGCTGCACGTTGACGCGCGCGCCCTCGTCTAGGAATAGACCGGTGTCATCGAGTGCGATCCAGCTGTCATCGAGCGTCTGTGTGCAGGTCACGTTGACGGTGGCGTACTCGTGAGCGCACACGCGCAGCACGGAGCCCACGACGCCTTGGCCGCTGACGGGGGAGTCCAGGGCTAGAGCGAGGTCGAGCGTTGCCTGCGGACGGGCGACGACATCGATAGCGGCGATGGCCGCCGCCGCGTCGGCGCCACTCACGCGCACGGTAACCGTGGCGTGCTGGTATGCGGGCACATCGATGACGATGCACTTGGTGGCGTGGTCGATCAGATAGGTGCAGGCAGCCTCGCCCATGCCGGTCTCGAAGGCTTCGGCAGGGGAGAGCTCCTCCTCGAGCTTGATAGCGCCGGCCTGGTAGACGGAGGTGGCGGGCACGTCGAGCTCGGTCTCGGGCGTGATGCGGGCGCGGTCGGCGGCGTCGCCGGGGGCGGAGGCACGGCGCTCGGGGAAGCGCTCGGCCATGGCGTCCATGGCGGTATCGAAGGCGTCGGCCGTGCCAGCAAACTGCTCTTCCAAGCCCTCAACCTCAACGGCCTCGGCGGGAGCGGCGGAAAGCTCGTCCGAAAGCTCGAGCTTGGTCTGGTTCATTTTGAGCCAGCCCCAAGTTGCTGCCGGCATCGCATTAACCTGCTCGAGCGTGGTAGCAGCGGTGTTGGTTTCCTGTTTCATTATCCGATCGCTCCTTCCATCTCCAGCTTGATCAGGTTGTTCATCTCGACGGCGTACTCAAGCGGCAGCTCCTTGGAGACCGGGTTGGCAAAGCCGTTGACGATCATGGTGCGGGCCTCTTCCTCCGAGATGCCGCGGCTCATCAGGTAGAACACCTTGTCGTCGCCGATGCGGCCGATGGTGGCCTCGTGGCCGATGTCGACGTTCTTGGCGCGGATGTCCATGGCCGGAATAGTGTCGGAGCGGCTCTGGTCGTCGAGCATGAGCGACTGGCAGCTCACGGTTGCCTTGGAGCCCTCGGCCTTGGGCGTGGCCACGATAGAGCTACGGAAGGTCTGGATGCCGCCGCTCTTGGAGATGCCCTTGGTCTCGACGGTTGCCGAGGTCTCGGGCGCGTTGAGTACGACCTTACAGCCGGTATCGAGGTTCTGGCCGGCGCCGGCAAAGGTGATGCCGGTAAAGCTCGAGCGGGCGCCGCGGCCGTTGAGCACGCTCATGGGGTAGAGATAACCCACATGGCTGCCGAAGGAGCCACTGATCCACTCGATGTCGCCGTCCTCGTCCACGCGCGCACGCTTGGTGTTGAGGTTGTACATGTTCTTGGACCAGTTCTCGATGGTCGAGTAGCGCAGGTGTGCACGCTTGCCCACAAAGAGCTCGACAGCACCGGCGTGGAGGTTGGCCACGTTGTACTTGGGTGCGGAGCAGCCCTCGATAAAGTGCAGGTCGGCATCGTCCTCGACAATGATGAGCGTGTGCTCAAACTGGCCGGCGCCCTTGGCGTTGAGGCGGAAGTAGCTCTGCAGCGGGAAATCGAGCTTGGTGCCCTTGGGCACGTAGACAAACGAGCCGCCCGACCACACGGCGCCGTGCAGGGCCGCAAACTTGTGGTCGGTGGGCGGGATGAGCGTCATAAACTTCTCGTGAATGAGCGGCTCCCACTGCGGGTCGTGCAGGGCCTCCTCGATGCCGGAGTAGACGATGCCCATCTTGGACGCGGTGTCCTGCATGTTGTGGTAGACCAGCTCGGAGTCGTACTGCGCGCCGACACCCGCTAGGTAGCTGCGCTCGGCCTCGGGGATACCCAGGCGCTCAAAGGTGTTCTTGATGTCGTCGGGCACCGACTCCCAGTCGTGCTTTTGGTCGGTGTTGGGCTTGACGTAGGTGACGATGTTGTCCATGTCCAGGCCCTCGATGGAGGGACCCCACGTCGGGTCGGGGAAGCGGTTGAAGATCTCGAGGGACTTGAGGCGCAGGTCGAGCATCCACTGCGGCTCGTCCTTCTTTGCGCTGATCTCGCGCACGATGTCGGGCGTGATGCCGGCGTCGAGGCGCTCGAATCCCTCCTCGCCATAGGTGAAGTCGTAGAGGCTGCGGTCGATGTCCGCGACCTCGGTGCGGTTCTTGGTCATTGCGTCGCCCCTTTACGCCTGCTGCTCGGCAGCGGCGGCCTCGGCCTGGGCGCGCTGCTCGGCGGCCTCGCGCTCGAAGGTCTCAAAACCATTCTTGTCGATCCAGGGGATGAGCGAGGCATCGTCCTCGCGCACGATGTGGCCCTTGACCATAACGTGGACGCGGTCGACATCCAGGTGCTCCAAGATGCGCGTGTTGTGCGTGATGATGAGCATGGAGCCGTCGCAGCTCTTGCGGTACGCGTCCATGCCGTGGCTGACGGTGGACAGGGCGTCGACGTCCAGGCCTGAGTCGGTCTCGTCCAGGATGGCGAGTTTGGGCTGCAGCAGCAGAAGCTGGAGCATCTCGACCTTCTTCTTCTCGCCGCCCGAGAAGCCTACGCCCAACTCGCGGTTGAGGTAGGCGGTATCCATGTTGAGCTCGGCCGCGAGCTCCTTGACGCGACGGCGGAATTCCTTGCCCTTCATCTCCAGGCCGGGACGGCCGGCGATGCTGGCACGCAAAAAGCTCGACAGCGGCACGCCTGGGATCTCGACCGGGGCCTGGAAGCTCAGGAACAGGCCGGCGCGCGAACGCTTGTCGGTGGTGAGCTCGGTGATGTCCTGGCCGTCAAAGACGATACGGCCGTCGTTGACCGTGTAGACGGGGTCGCCCATGACCAGGTGGCCGAGGGTGGACTTGCCGGCGCCGTTGGGTCCCATCAGCACATGGGTCTCGCCGGCGGCGACGTTGAGGTTGACGTTGTGGAGGATGGTCTTCTCGTCCACGGAGGCGGTAAGACCTTCGATGGAAAGCAGCGGATTTGCGCTCATGCTGTCCCTCTCTGTATATGGTGTACTCATAGGTGTACTAAACCCTAGGAATCTTCTCGGAATAAAGTTACTATGGGTTCGGCGTTAGTCAAGGGAAAACCCGACTAATCCACTCGACTTTTTAGATGAGGGACATAAAATCAGGTTTGTTTGCCCCGCGTGCATAGGATTTGGGACAAACAAGCCTGGTTTTGTCCCAGTAACGATGGGAGGGTAGGTATGCTCATTTCTTCTAAGGGCCGCTATGCCCTCCGACTGATGATCTATATCGCGGCGCTGGGCGACGCCGAGGGCAAGATTGCCCTGCGCGAGGTTGCCGACCGTGAGCATATCTCGCAAAAGTATCTGGAGCAGCTGGTTCGTCCGCTTATGAAGGCGGGCCTGCTTAAGAGCGTGCGCGGCAAGGGCGGCGGCTACATGATGGCCAAGGACCCGGCCGAGGTGCGTGCTGGCGACATCCTGCGCGCCGTCGAGGGCAGCACGGCTCCGGTGGCGTGTGACGGCATCGACAACAGCTGCACCCGCAGTGACCTGTGTTCCACCGTCAAGTTCTGGCGTGGCCTGGACGACGTGATCGAAAAGTACGTCGACGGCGTGACGCTGGCCGACTTGGCCGCCGTTCCCGAGATCAACTTTGACATTAAGCTGTAGGGGCTGGCTTTCGTGAAGTCGTACGAAGCCTTTGATTCGCGGTTGGCACTTCTAGAGACAGCTCGATTCCAAGATTTCGATAACGACTATGTTGTCTCCGGATGTGCATATATCTATGAGCAGGTTTTCGGTCTCTCAATTACGCTCCTTAAGCGTCTGCTCGAGTATGAGGGCGCCACGCTTGCCGCGTCGGGGTCTCCTCGTGCCATCTTGAAGGAGTCCTACCGATTCTACGACTTTATTGATGAGGCAGCCTGGCTGGATATGCTCAGAGACCGCAATACGAACGTCCATATCTACGACAACAAGCTCGCTCAAGATTTGATTCAGCGCATCTTGAACGTCTATATTCCCGCTTTCTGTCAGTTGAGAGACGGGCTGACGAAACGTTACGGCGAGCTTCTGTTGGCGCCCGACGACCAGTTTGTCTAATTCCTTAAGATTTCGCGGAGGGTTGTTGCCGTTTACCGAGGGGTTGTTGTGTAACAACGGGCGAGCTGCAATACTTATTTTTATCTTTGCAAACTGAACTTTAACTACACCAATGCAGGGAGGATTTTATGCAGCCCAAGCATTCCGCGATTGTCGCGGGCCTGACGCTGGCGCTTTCGTTTGGCGCCGTTTCCGCGCCGGCACCCGCCGCCGCCGAGGAGCCCACGCCGGGCGTTGCCTCGGATGCCACCGATATCGACAAAGGTCTCTACACCCAGCAGTCCTTCTCGGGCGTGCTGAGGTCGGTCCAGGGCGTTTCGTTTGTCAACGTGACTCCCGAGATGAAGTACTTTACCAAGTACGAGAGCCATGGCAACTATAACCAGGGCTTTTCGTATGGTGACGGCTACAACGCGCTGGGCTATTACCAGTTCGACCGTCGTTGGTCGCTCATTCCGTTTATGAAGCAGGTCTACAACTACGATTCTGCCAAGTACGGCATGCTCAAGGATGCGATTGATCGCGGCAGCGAGATTTCCAACGCGAGCAATGCCATGTACGAGAACGGCCAGCTTACCGAGCTGGGCCGTATTGCACAGGAGGCCTTCCAGGGTGCTTATAACACCGATCCTGCTGAGTTTTCGGCTCTGCAGGATGCGTATGCGTACAACTCGTACTATGCGGTGACCGAGGCGTGGCTCAAGAGCGGCCTGGGTATTGATATTTCGGGCCGCGCCGATTGCGTCAAGGGCATGGTGTGGAGCATTACCAACATGTGCGGCACTGGTGGCTGCAGGGACTTTTTCCGCTGGGCGAATCTTTCCAACGATATGTCCGACCGCGAGTTTGTGACGGCGCTCTCCAATAGTGTGGTCAACAATGTCGCCACTAAGTTTTCGAGTCAGCCCCAGTATCATGAGGGCTGGAAGAATCGTTATAAGAATGAGCTGAAGGACTGCTTGGTTTTTATCGCCGAGGATGAGGCTGCCGCTGCGACGCCCGTGCAGCCCGAGCCCACACCGGCGCCCTCGCCGACACCTGATTCGAATGACGACTCGAGTGACGATGCCAACGATGATAGGATGGATGCGCCCTCGACCGATGCTGACGGTAATGGCTCTGCTGGTGGCACTACCAACGACGGCTCTACCTCGAACGGCTCCGATTCGAACGGCTCTGCTGCGGGCGATTCGTCTTCAAGCTCTGCCGGCAATACGGGCAGCGACGCTTCTGGTTCGACCGACGCTGACACCTCTAACTCATCTACCGGCTCGAGTGATTCGTCCATTGACACTGGCTCTAACAACGGCTCTGGCTCTGACGCAACCCCTGATTCCGATGCTTCCAAGGACGACTCGAATAAGGCGCCGGACGCTCCCGTTGCTTCGCCGGATAAGAAGCCCTCTTTCTCCGTGCAGCTTGGTTCTACGCTGGGCTCTTCGCTGATGGCTGGCGTCAATAATGGCTCGACTCAGAACAAGGACAACTCTGATCAGGTTTCCACGGAAAAGACCGAGGCCGCAAAGGGCGACTCCAAGGATGAGGCTTCCGAGAAGACCGAATCTGATAAGGGTTCTAGCTCTGAGGAGAAGGACGACAAGTCCACTCAGAAGAAGGACGAGGGTAAGAAGTCTGAATCTGAGGGGAAGGACAAAAACAAGGACAAGACCGAGGACGGAAAGCAGCAGGGCGAGGACAGCAGTAAGGGCAACACCGACAAACAGAACCAGGAGCAAAATGACTCCAAGACGATGACCACTACAACCACCACTACAACGACTAAGACTTCGGGCGGTAATATGCCCAAGACGGGCGACCTTATCGTTATGGCGAGCCTTGCCAGCGCGAGCTTGGCCACACTGGGCGCTACGTCTATCGTAAGTGGTAAGCATAAGCTCGATCAGCAGAAGAAGGCTTCTGGGGAGGACGACTCGGGGGAGTAGGCTCTCAGTTGCCAGATAACTAAATAGTCGGGACGGGGTCCGGTGCGAATGTATCGGGCCCCGTTTTGTTGTGCAACGATTAATTGTGCCCCCTCATACCTCTTGTTACTACCGTTGCCCGATATGTTTGCGCGGCGACATCGGTACATGCGATGCGGTCATTACAATTGGCATCGTGCTGCGATTTAGGGGGAACGTTTTGGTGTCTGAACAGGCAAACAATGGTTGTGCTGCCGGCTTTGGCGTGCGTTTGATCGGCTGTGCCGACGATGCGGTTTTGCCCATTGGCATGCACGACTATGCGGAGGCTCTTGGTTGCTGCACGCTGGTCGACAAGACCATGTTTATTGCCGATGTGTTGGACTGCGACGCGTCCGCTGTGGTGTGCTGTCGACCCGTGGGTTTTGGCAAGAGCATGAACTTGTCGATGCTCAGGGCTTTTCTGGAGCGTCCAGCGGTCGGTCGCGCTGGTCAGCGTTTGTTTGCCGATGCTCAGATTTGGGATGCAGACGGCGGGCGCTATCGGGATGAGTACGCTTGCTATCCGGTGATATCGCTGGACTTTTCTGGCGCTGCGAGGCGTGGCGCCGCTATTGCCGGCGTCGTGCGCGATGCCCTTTCGGGCGAGTGCGCCCGTCTGCTGGCGCTTTTGGAGGCTCCGGATTTAGCTCGAGACAAGGTGCGTCACATCGAACGCGTTGCGCGTGGCGTGGCGAGCGAGGACGAGGTCACCTCGGTGCTTGGCGTGCTCATTGAGCTGCTGGAGATGGCCTGCGATGAGCAGGTTGTATTGCTCGTTGATGGGTACGATGCGGCGTGGTCTCGCCGTGCGAGCGCGAGGGACGCTTCCGACGCCGATCCGGCAGGGCTATTCGATCGCGTGCTGTTCGACGCCATTGCCACTGCGCGCGATTCGTTGCGGCTGACGTGTCTGATGGGGGAGTGCCCCGGTCCTGCCGAAGCGGCGCTTTCTTCGCGCGGCTGCTCGTATTGTCTGACGACGCCGCTGTCGGCGTGGTGTGACCGTTGGTTCGGCTTTTCGGATGCCGAGGTCCAGGCTCTGTTGAGTCATGCTGGACGCGAGGAATGCCTGGATGATGCGCGTGAATGGCTCGAGGGATATCGGTTTGGTAGGGCCTATTGCTCGAGTCCAGCGCGTGTGATCGGTTTTCTGGACCGAGGTTGCACGGCGCCTGTGCGCGCCGATCTGTATGGGTATGCGGATTGCCTGAGTAGGGTAGTTGCCGGGTGGAATCTCGACCGCCTTTCGGTCTTGTTTGATTTGCTCGAGGCCCATGGGTGTGCTGAGGTCCCGCTTTGTTTGGGCACTGCAGAGCCAGATGTCTCGCCTGACGATGGCATGTGGACAGCGCTGTATCTGTCCGGTTTTCTCACGACGGATATGACTGAGGAGCCAGAGCATGGCGATCGGCTCCGTGCTTTGCGATTGCCCAATAACGAGCTTCGCCAGGCCTTGCGTCTAGTGATTGTTGAGTGGTTTGAGTGCGCTGCCGAAGACATTCGAGACGTCGATGCGTTTCGCGACGGGCTGTGCCGTGGGAACGAGGATACCGTGAGGCGGGCGCTAAGTCGCATCCTGGGGAATGCGGGAATCGGTGAGATCGACCCGGATACGCCGCTGCCATATCATCTGCTCTTGCAGGGGCTCTGCTTTGGCTTGCCGGGCTATGCCAATCCTGCCTCGAGGCGAAAGTGTGGCGCGAGTCGCTGGGACATCCAGGTTTTCCCTACGGGCACTGTGCTCGACGTAGCAGACACGATTGGCATGCTGGACGAGCGCCCGCTTATAACGATCAATATGATGTATGACCCCGATGTGGATGCGCTGGGGTTGGAATTGCTGGCCGTGCAGTCGCTACTCGACATAGAGCGCGACGGCATCGACGATATCCGTGTGCCGCGCCCCGGCGTGGGTCGCATGCGCTGGGGGTTCGGTTTTGATGGGCGGCGCGTGACGGCGGTGTGCCAGCGGCTTTAAGCGCCGAGGTGTTTCCGGCTTCCGTTACTCGGTGTTCTTCATAGGCGGCATGGGCTTCCAGTTAGGATCCTTGACGATCTTGCGGGCGTCCTTCATGCCACGGCGCAGCGCCGGAATACCGGTCTTAAAGCACTTGTCAACGGTGGCCAGGCGAATGAACTCCTTGCAGAAGGTCGCGGCGTTGCCCAGACGGAACAGCATGGGGTGATAGTCGCCATAGATCTGCATGTAGCGGGCCAGATAACCGCGGTTGCGCATGATGTAGTAGCGGTTGGTGTCGCTCGTGGAGTTGAGCTGGCGCTTGCCGGCGATATCCCAGTTGGAGACGGCGCGGGCGCGCTTGAGCACCACGTCGGCGACCACGGCGGCGGGGAAGTGCTGGCTGGCTACGTAGCCGTAGCAGGCATCGTCGCCGTAGATAAAGAAGCGCGCGTCGGGCAGGCCAATCTTGTCGACCACGCGGCGCGAGAACATGCCGCCCTCAAAGCACAGCTGGTTCATGGCGCGATAACCCTCTGGACCCAAGTCCCACTTGGCGACTGGGTTGGGAATGCCGAGCGAAAGGATGAGTTGGTATTGCCAAAAGAAGGCGCCGCCGTCAAAGTCTAGGCGCGAACCCTGGATGACATCGTAGCGGTCGGTCCACTTGGCAAGACGCTCGATGCCTTCGGGGATGACGAGCACGTCGTCGTCCATCACCCAGAACCACTGGGCGCCCAGGTCGTAGGCGCATTTAGTGCCGGCGGAGAAGCCGCCCGCACCGCCGCCGTTTTCGAGCTGCGGGGCGTAGATGACACGGTCGGTGCCGCCCTGCGCGTCAGGCTGCTCGGTGTCGATGCCCCACAGGTTGGCCAGGCGCTCGTTGAATGCGGTGCACATGGCCTCGGTCTCGCGCGAATTCTCGTTATCGACAATCACGATGCGCCAGGGCGTTGCCGTGAGCTCGGTCATGGAGTCGAACAAATTTGCCAGGAGTTCCTGGCGCTTGTACGTAACGACGACGATGGCGAGCTTATCGATGGGGGCGGGAAGGGTTGAAGGCATGGGGCAATATATCCTTTCACGCGCGGCGGGCGAGCGCTGCACGGAAGCTATCGAATACGTCCTTGGGACTGTCCTATTGTAAAGGCTCGGCGCACCTTAGCGGCAAGCTTTGAATAAAACGCAGGAACCTGCCATGGGCCCGCCGCATGACGTGGGGCTGCTTTGCCCGCAAGAGGCTCCATAGATTATATAAACGCCTGCTGGCGCGCTGACCCTTTGATACCATGAAACGACAGGTATTTCCTAAGGAGCACATTTGTCTACTAACGCCTCTGGCAGCCCTGTTCTGTCGCTGCTTATTCCCATTTACAATGTTCAGCGCTACCTGCGCGAGTGCCTCGATTCCGCCCTGGCGCAGACGCTCAAGGATATTGAGATCATCTGCATTAACGACGGGTCGACCGACAACTCGCCGGCGATTATCCGCGAGTATATGGAGCGCGATGGGCGCGTCAAGATGATCGACAAGGCCAACAGCGGCTACGGCGACTCGATGAACCACGGCCTGGAGATGGCGCGTGGCAAGTACGTTGGCATCTTGGAGTCCGATGACTTTATGGCGCCCGACGCACTCGAAAAGCTTGTCTCGGCCGCCGATAGCAATAATGCCGACTTTGCGAAGGCGAACTTTGATTTCTACTGGTCTAAGCCCGAGGAGCGCCGTTCGCTGCACGAGATGTTTAAGGCCAAGGACTGCGACAAGCCGGTGCACCCGAGCGACACGACGCAGTTCTTTAAGCAAAAGCCGTCGATTTGGTCGGCCGTGTACCGTCGCGATTTTCTTGAGCGCAACGGCATCAAGTTCTTGCCGACTCCAGGGGCATCCTTTCAGGACACGTCATTCGCCTTTAAGGTTATCGCGTGTGCCGATAAGGCTGTTTACCTGCATGATGCCGTGTTGTCGTATCGCCAGGACAACGAGAATTCCTCGGTCAATTCTTCGGCTAAGGTCTTTTGCGTCAATACCGAGTATGCCGAGATTGAGCGTTGGATTCGAGAGGATTATGCCCGCGGCCACGCAAGCGGCGATGTCGCGCGCATGCTCAAGTTCAATCAGCTCATTAAGTACGATTCGTACATGTGGAACTACGTGCGCCTGGCGCCTAAGTTCTATAAGGAGTTCCTGGTTCAGATGGCCAAGGAGTTCCAAGCGGCCTTGGACGCCGGGGACTTTTCGCTTGACGACCTCAAGCCGTGGAAGCGCGCAAATCTCGCTGCCATCCTCAAAGATCCTGAGGGCTGGGTTGACGAGCATCCGAGTTTCGCGACGGATGGTGCCTTGGGGCGTGCTAAGTATTACGCCTCGGTTGGAGGCCCAGGCGTGGTCGCTGCCTTCCTCATCGAATCGCTGAGGGGGTAGGTCGACATGGGAGAGGCCTCGTGTCCTAAAGCTACCATTGTCGTCCCCGTTTTCAACTCTGCGCGCTCCATTCAGCGATGCCTCGATTCGCTGTTGGCCCAGTCCGAGCGCTCGATTCAGGTTGTCTGCGTCAACGACGGTTCGACTGATGATTCGTTGAACGTGTTGCGCCAGATCGCGCAGGCCGACAATCGCGTACTGGTGATTGACCAGGAAAACGCGGGCGTCTCGTGTGCTCGAAATGCCGGTATCGATGTCGCCGAGGGCGAGACCGTCTTTTTTGTGGACGCCGACGATTACATCGATGCCCGGACGGTCGAGCACGTGCTGCATTCCATGGAGTCTGCAGATGCCGAGGCCGCCGTTTTTGGCGGCGTCTGTGAACCTGCCGATGCTGCCCCCAAGCGCGTCCAGCAACTCATGAGCCCCAAAGCTGGTACCTTCGGCGCCCGTGATCCCCAACTGCTGTTCCATTCGAATGCGCAGCCCTATGCCTGCCGTGCGGCTTTTTCGTGCGAGCTGCTCAATCGCGAAGGCATTCGCTTCGCCCCCGGTTTGGCTTTGGGCGAGGACGTCGTCTTCCAATTTGCGGCTTATGCGCTTGCCCGTAAGACCGTCGTCATGCCGGACAAGTTCTACCACTACGTGATGGAGAGCGAATCGGCGACGCACGAGTTCAACAGTGCCGAGGCTCGTGCCAAAAAGCTTGACGCCCACATGAGGATGCTCGAGGAGGTCTTGGAGGGCTGGGCGGCCTACGGTCTTTTGGACCTGTGTCCCGGCGAGCTGATAACTTGGTTTTTGGACCTAATTGTGTTCGACCTGGCGCGCTTGGATGCCGATGACTTCCATCGCGTGGCGGCTCGCGTCAACATGGACCTCGCGACGTTTTTGGGAACGGACTGGGCAGATATGCCTGCCAAGGGCGCTGTTTGCCGTGTTGCCCACAAGTTCGTTGCGACGACCTCGGGCTTTTCGATGGCAGATGCCACGCTGTTCTATCTTTCGACTCGCGGTCTCAAAGCCTGCCTGGAGCGCTTTCTCTAATTCCAAGCGCTGCCGCCCGCCGCAACTCGGCTGCTAAAATAACCCTGTTACACGCTATTCAACAGGAGGTTCTCTTGCAGAACTCTGATACCCCTAAAGTTTCGCTGCTTGTTCCTATCTGCAATGTTGAGCGCTACCTGCGCGAGTGCCTCGATTCCGCCGTGGCGCAGACGCTCAAGGACATCGAGATCATCTGCATCAACGACGGTTCTACCGATAGTTCGCCAGATATCATCCGCGAGTACATGGAGCGCGACCCCCGTGTAAAGATGATCGACAAGGCCAACAGCGGCTACGGCGACTCGATGAACCGCGGCCTGGAGATGGCGCGCGGCGAGTACGTGGGCATCCTTGAGTCCGACGACTTTATGTTTGAGGATTCGCTCCAAAAGCTGGTCGCCAAGGCCGATGCTGAGCATGCCGATGTCGTTAAGGGCGACTTTTACCTGTATTGGTCCACGCCCAGCGAGCGCCGTGAGCTGTTTGGAATTATCGACGAGCATATGACGGGCGCCGCGTATCGCCCCGTCGATCGCCCGGGCATCTTCTACCGCAAACCTTCCATTTGGTCGGCTATCTATCGGCGCGAGTTCCTCAACGACAATCAGATTCGGTTCCTTCCCACGCCGGGTGCCTCGTATCAGGACGCAGGCTTTAACTTTAAGGTTTGGGCTTGCGCCGAGCGTGCCGCGTTTATTGCGGACCCCATTTTGTGCTATCGCCAGGATAACGAGAAGAGCTCCGTTAATTCGCCCAACAAGGTGTTTTGCGTGTGCGACGAGTATGTCGAGATGCAGCGCTTTTTGGACGAGCGTCCCGAGCTCAAGGCTCAGCTTCAGGGCATTTTAATGCGCATGAAGGTCGATACGTACCGTTGGAATGATGAGCGCTTGGTCGATGAACTGCGCGAGCAGTTTTGGAAGAAAGCCTCGTCCGAGCTCAAGGCCGATTGGGATGCCGGTCGCTTTGACCTGTCGCTGTTTGATCCGCGTGGCGAGACCGACTTGCGTCTGATGGTCAAGTCGCCCCGCGCCTATATCGATTCGCGCTTTGACTTTAAGAAGCCGGGCAAGCTCAATACGTTTAAGCATTACTTTAAGATTGGCGGCCTGTCGCTGGTCTGGCGCGTGCTGACGTATCAGCGCACCTACGGCGACAACCCGCACCCCGATGACGTTCCGGCCGCACAGTAGGAGCGAGTGACTATGGCTAACCCCAAGATTTCCGTTGTCGTTCCCATCTATAAAGTGGAGGAGTGCCTGGCCTGGTGCCTGGACTCCCTGCTTGCGCAGGACATGCCCGATTGGGAGGGCGTGCTGGTCAACGATGGCTCGCCGGATGGCTCGCGCGATATTGCGGCCGCCTATTGCGAAAAAGACGCGCGCTTCACGCTGGTCGATAAGCCCAATGGCGGCCTGTCGAGTGCGCGTAATGCAGGCATCGCTGCGTCCACGGCGCCTATCGTCGCGTTTTTGGATTCCGACGACCGCTTTACGCCCGATGCATGCCGCGTGATCGTCGATGCCTTTGAGCGCGAGCGCTGTGATGTTTTGACCTTTGGTGCGAATCCGTATCCGCTGGAGGCGGGGTATCCGTGGCTTAACTATGTGCTGAGCCCGCGCGATGTGTCGTTTGAAGGCTATAGCTCCGACCTACTGTTTAAGGAAGCATCTCGCCCCTTTGCATGGCGCACCGCCTGCAAGCGTGAGTTTTTGCTGGGTAACGGGATCGTGTTCGACGAAACCGTTAAGTATGGCGAGGACCAGGTCTTCGATTTTGCCGTGTACGGTCGCTCGCGCAAGACCGCGCTTATTTCGAACAAGCTGTATGACTACCGCGTGGCGCGCAAGGGTTCGCTCATGGACACCATGCGCTACGACGACGAGACGCGCCTGCTGGAGCACGTGAAGATTTACTCCGCGGTGCTGGCTGACTGGCAGCGCGACGGTCTCGATGTCCAGCATGCCGAGGACCTGGCGTACTTCCTATGCGATCTGGTGCTGTACGATGCGCTCAGGTTGCTGGGTTCGGACTGCGGCAAGGTGTTTGCTGCCGTTGCCACAGCGCTTGCCGGTTCTGCTGTGGGTAGCGATGCTGCGCTTGCACAATGTGCCCCGTCTGTTGCCGCTATGGTGCGCGCGGCGCTTACCAGTAAGGCCCCCAATGCCCGTGCGTGCAAAAAGCTCATGTTCGATTACGACGTCTTGAGGTTTGGGCGTCTGGGTGCCTGCAAGCGCATGGCGGCGAACGCCCTGGGAAAGCGAGAAGTGTAGATGAGTATCAAGCGTTTGGCACTTTGCCGCAGTCAGGGCCGTCTGTTTGTGCTGCTTCGTTTTGCCGGTCAGGATGTCGCTGCGCTTATTGAGCAGGAGGGTTCTCAAGCGTTTGCCCATGCGACGACGAGCGGTTCTTGTGTGCCGTTGCTGGTGTTCCCAGTCGATCATGGCCGTGTGCTGGCGTTTTGCCCTTCCGTTTCCGATTACGAGCGCGAGCTCGCCGTCTTGGTGCTTCCGTTTTTGGATGGCTCGTCGATGGATGTCGTTTTTGCATCCGGTGGTCAAAGGTTGGGCTCCATTCGTCTCGATAGCCGCGTGGCCAAGTTGGAATCCAAGATTAACTACAAAGCAAAGCCTGCGCTGTGCGCGCTTATCCGCGATGCGCAGCGTGGCGAATGCTGCGGTCGCTACGAGATCGATGCCATTCGCTATTTACCGGCAGACGCCGGCGCGGTGTGGCGCTATGAGGTTACCTGGGCGGGAGACCCCCAGTGCGCACCTGAGCTCCAGATCTTCGATACGCATATGAATGCCATCGATGTCACTGTGCATGTGTTTGAATCGCAGGTCGATGTGCCGCAGCGCAACGGTTGCCGCGTCAATAAAACGTATCTGAGCGTTGAGATGCCCCAGGATATACGAGATTTTGTCGCGATTGTGAGCGATCCCACGGAGCAGATCCAGAGCGGGTTTTGCGCCATGGATGGTCGCCTGTACAACGGCATGTTCGATGACAGCTGGAACCGCATGAAGGACGCGCGTGCAGACGACGCAGCTTATCGACGTTGGTTTGAGCAACATCGCGCAAAGCCGGGCGATTTGGCGTGCCAGCGTGTCGCTTCGGCGGCCTTTGCCTATAGACCGCTCGTGAGCATTGTGGTGCCGTGCTACAAGACTGATCGGGTCTACCTGCGCGAGCTGCTGGACTCGGTGCAAGCCCAGAGCTATGACAACTGGGAACTGCTCCTTATGGATGCCTCGCCCGAATGGGATGCGGTGGCCAATCTTGCGGTAGCCGCTCACGACGAGCGCGTCCGCCGCATCGAGCTGCCCGACAATGGCGGCATTGTGGTCAACACCAACGCAGGCATCCAGCTGGTGGCGGGCGATTACATCGTATTCTTGGACCACGATGACATCTTGGAACCGGATGCATTGTTCCACTACGTTGCCGCGTTGAACAAATCTGTCGAGGGTGAGCGTCCGCAGGTCCTGTTCTGTGACGAGGACATGTTCCAGAAAACGGGGGAGTGGGGCCAGCCGGTCTTTAAGACCAAGCTCAACGTCGACCTGCTCTATAGCCATAACTGTGTAACCCATTTTCTGATGGTGGAGAAGGCCCTGATCGACTCCATCGGTATGTCGCCAGAAGACGTCGCGGGCGCCCAGGATTACGACCTTACGCTCCGTTGCCTTGCTGCGGGCGCGCGGTTTGAGCATGTTGCACACGTGCTATATCACTGGCGTGTGCACCCCGGCTCCACCGCCGACGGCTCTGCCGATAGCAAACCGTACGCCATCGAGGCCGGTCGTCTTGCGTTGCAGCGCCACTTTGACGCCTTGGGCGTTCACGGCGAGGTCGAGGAGACCGAGACGCCGTTCGTCTACCGCATGCGTTATGCACTGCCGGAGCCTGCGCCGCTCGTGAGCATTGTGATTCCGACCAAGGACCACGTCGAGACGCTCGATGCCTGCGTGATGTCGATTGCCGAGAATGCAACGTACGCCAACTACGAGATCGTCCTGGTGGAGAATAATAGCGAAGATCCGGAGACGTTCGCGTATTACGAGGGCCTGCCGGAGCGCGTGGCTGCCGCGTCTGACGGTAAGGGCAGCGCTCGCGTTGAATACTGGCCGGGCGAGTTTAATTACTCCAAAATTATTAACTTTGGCGTTGAACATGCCGAGGGCGACTACCTGCTACTGCTCAACAACGACACCGAGGTTATGACCCCGGACTTTATCGAGGAGATGATGGGCTATCTGCGGCGTCCCGACGCGGGCGTGGTGGGCGCCAAGCTCTACTTTGCCGACCATCTGGTGCAGCACGCTGGCATTGTGGTCGGCGTGCGCGGCGCACTTGCCCATGCCAACCAGGACTTCTCGGCAAAGCGCGAGGGATATCTTGCCCGCGCCGTGCGCCCGGGCAACTTCAGTGCCGTAACGGGCGCCTGCCAGATGGTCCGTCGCGACGTTTTTGAGCAGGTCGAAGGCTACGACGAGGAGTTCGCCGTCGGTTTTAACGATGCAGACTTTTGCCTGCGCGTATGGGAGGCGGGCTACCGCACCATCTTTACGCCCTATGCCGAGCTGTACCACTACGAGTTCACCTCGCGCGGCAGGGAAGAGGCCAGCGAGGAAAAGCTACGCCGTTGGAAACGCGAACAGGCACTGTTCATGCAGCGCTGGCCGGGGTTTTTCTTGATGGGTGATCCGTGGCTGGGGCCTAACTTGTCCTCCGAAAGCGAGTACTTCTCGCTTTAGACAATGGTTTAACTGCTGTCGAGAGCCGCTAAGGACACTAAGGGCTATGACTATCTGGTGCAACTGGTCGGTTACTCCATTTGGCAGCGCGCCAACTTGCACCTGCCATAGGAAGGAATGTCGATTCTGGTGTTCGGGCGAAGGCGCTACGCGATGAAATTCTCCACTAGCGCAACTATCGAGTCCTTCTCGCTTGGATCGGAGAGGGCGACCATGAGCGTCATCGCCGCCAGCGCGTTGCCCTCCACGCGGAGTCTCTCTCCGTCTCTGAGGACTCCGTTCTTATCGAGGAAGTGTATGAAGAGCGCCGCCGCGGAGCGCTTGTTGCCATCCAAGAACGGATGGTCCTTCACTACGAGGTAGAGAAGGTTGGCGGCCTTCGCTTGAACGGAGGGATATAGGTCTTGGTCGCCAAAGCCTTGATAGAGAGTGCTGATGATTCCGGCGAACTGGTTGTCCCGCTCTCGTCCGAACAGGGTGGACGACGAATAGAACGGTAGACTGCGGACGACTTCGAGGGCTTCGGTATAATCGAGCTCCCAGTTGGGCTCGTTACCCTGTGGCGCCTTCATCCTTCCCGTATCGTATTCGTCGAGCAGGGTAAGGCTCGGAAGGTACTTCCGCAGCACCTCGGCCGCGCCGGAGAGCTCCGGCGCGCTTGATCGCTCGAGGACCTTGAAGACCGTTCCAAGCGCCTCGAGCCTTTTTTGGTTGATGGAGTAACCCTGCAGGAGGTGCTGCTTGAGCACGCCATTTGCCCACCGGCGGAAGTACACGCCCTGCTGGGACTTCACACGGTAGCCAACTGAGATGATCATGTCGAGGTTGTAGTGCTCGACCTGACGTTTTACCGTTCTTGTTCCCTCCAAACGAACTATTTCAAAAAATGAAATAGTTCGAATTCCGGCAAGCTCTTCCTTTGCTGCGGAATGAATGTGCTTGGAAATAGTCGGCACTCCGCGCCCGAACAACGTCGCCATCTGCTGCTGGGTCAGCCAGACCGTATCACCGTCGACGCGCACGTCCAAGTGGACGGTGTGGTCGGGATTCTCGTACAAAGCGATTTGTTGGATTTCGGTCGCAGTGCGCATAGCGCATGCCCCCTTTGATAAGTTCGACGTGGACAAGCTTGCTCTTTAGGAATAGAGCGCTTCCACCGTGTCTGTTGTATATGGTGCCAACCGGCATCCCGCCGGTCAGCTGACGTCGCGAGCGCCAGCTAAGCCAGGGTCGGGGCAGCGGGGGTTCACGGCGCCGGCGCTTCGTACCATTGGGGGCCTCCGAAGCGACTTTCACCCTGTCTTGTTCGGTAAAGACAGTATACCACGAAACACGAACATGCGTACGTATTTCTGATATAATTATAGCCGGACGCGGCGCGTGTCGTCCTCTGCCCTACTCTCCGAAGTCCATGACAATCCGGGCCGCGGTTTCACGAGGCAGTGGGTGGCCATATGGATAGGATCATCCTTCTCCTACCGGCATACCCGGTCTCGGAGATAGGCGGCGAAATAGGCCGTCACCAACGACAGACTCGCCCCGCCGAAGCAGGCGGGGATATAAATTCCTTGAAGGAGGCCAAAGGAGGTTCGATGAAGAAGGGCATGAGCATCAATTCCCTCATGAAGCACATGAGGACGAATCACGGCATGGAGGATTTGCGGGGGAGCGACAGAAAGATACTGCTGAGAAACATGGGCTATTTCCATGGCTATAAAGGCTTCCGGTTTGTCCGAAAGCCCAAAAACGCTATACCCCTCCCTCCGTTCGATGCCCTCATGGACATATACGGGTTCGATTCCGCCATCAAGGCAGCAATCTACCCGGAAATAATGTTCATCGAAACTGCGGTTAAAAACATAGTCCTGGCCAGGATACTTGAGAACATAGAGGACCCCGGGCTGGCGACCTTCTTAAGGCGCGGCCTCCGGACATGCAGGGATGCCGGCGGAAGGGTCGTGAGCGGGCAGATGAGGGAAAAGCTCAAGCTCAAGAGCCAGCTTCAGAACATCGTGAGACGGAGTTACAAAAACGATCTCGTGAAGCACTATGTCGATCGCGACGACGACGCGCCCGTTTGGAGCATTTTCGAGGTGATGACCCTCGGGGATCTCACAAGCGTATGCAGGAGCCTTCCCGATGAAACCCTCGCCGAGATCGCAAGCGACCTAGGTTTCTCACATGCGAACCCCGGCATCGTCGTCGACATCGTCGAGACGATTCGCCCCTTAAGGAACGCGGTCGCCCACAACGGGGCGGTGTTCGATTCGAGGTTCAGCCAATCGGTCAAGTACACCAATCCCGACAGAAACCTGGCCGCGGTCGGCGAGCTTCTCGATGAGGACCTTTCTATCGGATACAGGTTGAATTTCAATTCCATAGTCGACTACATCGTTCTCCTGGCCTATCTATTGACCTTACTAACGCATCAGAAGAAGCGTTCCAGAGAATTTCTTCGGAAATGCCTTCGGGAGCTGGAGAAGCTGGAGAGCGCTGTCGGGGTGGACACGTACATGATGATCGTCGGAAGCGGTGATCGGCAGAAATACAGATTTATTGAGGGGTTCATTGATGGCTACGGGCGCAAACGGTGACGTTTCTCCCTTGTGCTAGAATAAACAACAAGAAGCGGCGAAACGCCGTGGGAGGAGTCGATCAGTCGGCTCCTCCCTTTTTTAATATGAATTGAACATTGCCAGGCGGCAAATGGCCCTGCCGTCCGCGGAGCTATCGCGGACGGCAGGGCCAATCTATCTTCACTCGGTGGTCGAATGCGGCCTTTTCCGGTTGTAGTAGACCATGATGAGCTCGATCACCGCGTTCTTCGCGGCGCTTCTGGTGGTGAAGACCCTGCGGTGGTATATTCCATTTTCAGCATCGCAAAGAAGGACTCCGTAACGGCGTTGTCGTGGCAGTTGAGTACCGGTGGTCGGGCTGGATTGGCATCTGCGACGAGCACTGCATCGTGCGCTCGATGCCGAGGAGGGGAGGCACACCTGACAATTCAAGGGCGGAGGGCTTCTTCGGCAGGCTGAAGGTGGAGTTCTTCTACGGAAGGGGCTGGAACGATGCTAGCATGGGGGAGTTCATTGAGATGCTGGACGCCTATCTGGTCTGGTATCGCGACGGGCGCCGCAAGAGCGACCTGGGCTATAAGAGTCCGATGCAGTACCGAAGAAACCTAGGTTTTGTAGCGTAGGAACACGGTCCAGGATTTCCACTGTACTCCCCATCTTCGTGCACGAGGTGTATCGCGAGCTGCATGGCGGGGAGTAGTCGAAGTATGGGTTTCGGTGATGTACGGTTCGTGCAGGATTTGGAGGACTAGGCATGCCAAAGCGCTCCCTCTCTGTGAGGAGGCTCACATTCCAGAAGAAATACGACCGCTCGGGGAACCCCGAACAGTTCTCGCCAGCAGACCTAGATGGCAAGAACCTTCTTGACCTCTTTGATGCCTGGAGGAAGGAGCCCAACGCCATACCGCTGATGGAGCCTGGATCCGACGACTGCGTGGTCGTGAAGAAGGTCTCTCGACCAGACAAATACTCGCTATTCATCGATACAAACTCCGGCAAGCGCGGAGAAGAAGGCGACCTCTATAGGCCAGATAGCTCGCGACCAGCCCAGCACATCAACGAGGAGGATGCCGCGACGGGACATACCCGAGTCCTTCTCTACGTGCCAGAGCGAGGACGAAACGCACTTCTCTTTTCCGAGCACTGTCTGCGTGGAGCAGCCGGTAAAAGACTGCTCGACCTCTTTAGCCGCTGGTTCGCAAAGCAGTGCCCCTCCATCAAGCTCAAAAGTGAATGTGTGTGCGAAGGAACCGATTGGCTAGAGCATATCAAAGCCGTCAAAAGCATTGAGGTTCGCGCACATCGCCTCCCGAAGAAGGCGTATGACGCCCTCGGCACGACAGTAGGTTCTTTCAATCTGGAATTCAAGCCAGATACAGGGCGCAGCTTTCCAATTCAGAAGTGCTTACAGCTTCGTGAAGCCAAGGATGAGGCCAATATCCTCGATACCGTGTTTGGCATCCCCGAACTTGATGGCGAGGGCGAGAGCAAGCTGTTGGCCACCGTCGTTGGAAACGATGACCGAACCAAGAAGGTCGACTTCGATAAAGAGGTGCTGCCCCACTTCCTGCGCACGCTCAGCGAGAATGGAGACCCCGAGATCAGCGACGATGAGTTCATACAGCGCTGCTTTTTCCACGCTGACGAGATACTCAAGCGCATCGGTGAGTAGCCTATGAATATGTTTGGGCGGTATCTCGAAACGCTCTGTTACAGAAGGTCAGACGGTAAGCAACGAGTTGACTTTGGACGGGCATTTGTTCAGCTTGGCGCTCCTTTGATCGTGGCATTAATCTTGGCTCTTATTGGTGTGGAAGTAGACGAGGGTTCCAACGCGATTTCGTTCATCTCCATTATCGCGGGCCTGATGTGCACGGTCGCCGCTCTTCTGTTCGAGGCAAGAACGTCCATCATGAGGCGGGACAAGACAACCGTCGAAAATGATGAACGCTCTGCGGACGAGTTGTTCTGCCTTTGCATCTGGCTGATTTTCGTTGGCATAGTCGGAACGATTGCGTTTCTGCTCCCAGACTTTAAATACCCGTTCAGTTTTCCCTGGTGGGTACATAGGGCATACAGCTTTGTATGCTTTGCCATCATCTTGCACTTCTTCATTGTTGTGGCAGCCTTTGCGACGAGGTTTATTCGCATTTACGTACGCGTCGTTGAACACAAGGAATAACGCACTAAACCGCATATGAGCACCGGTTTGTGACCGGCTTGGAGGGTGAGCAGGATGGCGCGGTTGAGATTTACTTCGCCGAGGTCGACCTCGAACTGGCGCGCGCCGGGTACACCCGCGCCGTCGAACTGCTGGCTGCCGAGGACCGCGACGTGGCCAATCTGCTTGAGAAGGCGGCACCCCTTCGAGCTCACGTACCTGGGCTTCCCCCGCGAGCGCCGCAAATGGATGCGCACCGACGACGTCCGGGAGCGCGCCAACGCCGGGGTCGAGCGGCGCACCAAGGCGGTGTCGGTCTTCCCGTCCGTCGAGTCACTGGTCGGGCTCGTCGGGGCCGTCTGCCTCGACCAGAGCGACGCGTTGCCGTACGCGCAGAACCTCATGGACGTCCGCAGTCTGCGGAAGGGCTACGAGTCGCCCGGGCTGCCGGCGGCGGGGGAAGGGGCCGTCGGACGTGCCCCGACGCTCGTGGGGGTTGCCTTCATGGACAAGCTTGGTAAGGTCGCGTAGGATATCGGTCGACGACGGCCCTGGAGGGGCTTACGCCACTATTCGTGACACAACTTGCCCTCCATGTGTAATTGGCTAAATTGTTAGTATGCAGGACACGTTAGCGACTTATAAAAGTTGCACGGTGATGGGGGAGAGTTTGGGACGATCAAAAGGGCGCAATTCAAAGGTTGAGCTTCTGCGCATCATCTCGATGTGGTTCATAGTGGCTCATCATTTCGTGATTCATAATGCTGAGCCCATTTCTGTTTTTCCGGGAACACTTACGCGCATGGTGCTGCACGGCGTGCTGTATCCCTCGGGGCGTATTGCCGTTGCCGTGTTTTTTATCATCACGGTGTGGTATCTGGCCGACGCGCAACTGACACTTAAGGGTCAGCTGCGAAGGGCTTGGACCCTGCTGGGACAAATGCTCTTTTACAGTGTGCCGCTCGTCCTGTTCTTCGGTGTGTTTAAGGCGGGGGATGGTCTGCAAGCTGAAGAGCTGATGGCTGCCGTCTTTGCCCCGCTCGCCTCGCTGTGGTGGTTTCCTACGGTGTATATTCTGCTGATTCTTGTGGCGCCCTATCTGTTCGACGGGTTGCGTGCCCTGACGAGCCGGCGGCTGGGCGAGCTCTGCATGCTGCTGATCGTGCTATATGGCGTCTTGCCCGTTGTGCCGTATTCGACAATTGGCGGCTTTGTTTCCTCCCTGACGGGTCAGACGGTCGTGATCGCGTGCGTGACGTGTTGGTTTAAGTGGCATTATCGCGGCGGGGCGGATGCGAGGGTTTTGGCGCTGCCCGTTCTTTCGTACGTTGCTGTGTACGTTTGCTACTTTGTGGCTCAAAAGGACGTGCTCCTTTTGAGCGCTTTCGCTTCCAGCGTGTACGGATCGGTGGTGACTAATCCTGCAAGCCTCTTGTCGCTTGCGATCGCACTTCCGGTGTGCTTGTTTGTCTTTAACGCTCAACCTGCGCATTGGCCTGCTGTCAATTACTTGGCCACGTTGTCGTTTGGCGTATGGAGTGGGAAGGATAAACTGGACTTTCTTTTAAGGATCCTCAAGCGTATTGC
>CATWQC010000011.1 GCA_958352845.1 uncultured Collinsella sp. | reverse complement strand
TTGGATAGTTTGCTGCCGAGACTCACGCTTGGACCATCCATCCTGTCGTTAAATCGAATCGTACTATCGACAACCATTGTAGTAGGCGCTTTAACGTCTCAAAGCACAATGGTGTTGAGTTTTGCGGGTAGCAATATACTACGAAGATGAGTTAACGTACAGATGTACAGTATCCTAAATTTCAGCAGGTCACAAAACCACAACCCGCACAAATAAATGATCCCTTGGGGACGGAGGGATCATTCAAAAGGAAACGAGAGTGGAAAATCTCTCACTTCAAGCCCGCATTCGAGCCAAAAGTGGGAGATTATCCACTCTCGTTCTAATCTAGTTACGGTGCCGTATCCCCGAACTACATCAAGTTGCAAACAGCCGCCGCGAAGGCTACGGGATCCTCGGGGAGGATGCCCTCGACCAGCAGGGCCTGGTCATAGAGCAAACCGGAGTACTGCTTGATCTTGTCGGCGTCGCCCGCCTTCTGAGCGGCGACGAGCTTGGAAAAGACCGGGTGCTTGGCGTTGAGCTCGAGCACGCGCTGGCTCTTGGGCATACCGTCGGGCGCGCCCTCGGGACCCTTCTGGAGCACCTTCTCCATCTCGAGCGAAAGCGGGCCCTCGGTGGTGATGCACGCGGGAGCATCGGTCAGGCGCGCAGAGACGGCAACCTTCTCGACCTTGTCGCCGAGTGCCTCCTTCATGGCGTTAAAGAGGTCCTCGTTCTCCTTGGTGGCGTCCTCGGCCTCCTTTTTCTCGTCCTCGGTCGCCAGGTCAAGATCACCGGTTGCGACGTTCTTGAGCTCCAGGTGACGATCCTCAACCTCGGGCTCGGCACCATCGGCCACGGCCTTCTCGGCAGCCTCGCGGGCGGCATCGTCCTCGTAGATCTTGGGCATATCGGCGGCAACGTACTCACGCATAGCCTGGAAGGTGAACTCATCCACGTCCTGCGTCAGCAGCAGCACGTCATAGCCGCGGTCGAGCACGCCCTTTACCACGGGCATCTTGGCCAAGCGCTCACGCGAGTCGCCGGCGGCGTAGTAGATGGCCTTCTGATCCTCGGGCATGCCCTTGGCATACTCGGCCAGGGTAATCATCTTCTGTTCCTTGGCAGACCAGAACAGCAACAGATCGGCGAGCTCATCGGCCTTCATGCCATAGCTCGAGTAGATGCCGTACTTAAGACCGCGGCCAAAGTTCTCAAAGAACTTCTCGTAGGCCTCGCGGTCGTTGTCACGCATATCCTCAAGGTCGGCGGTGATCTTCTTTTCCACACGCTTGGCGATGGCCTTGAGCTGACGGTTCTGCTGCAGCGTCTCACGCGAGATGTTGAGCGACACATCGGCGGAATCCACGACGCCGCGGACAAAGTTGTAGTAGTCGGGCAGCAGGTCGTCGCACTTCTCCATGATCAGGACGTTGGAGCTGTAGAGTGCCAGACCCTTCTCGTAATCCTTGCTGTACAGATCGAACGGCGCGCGGCCCGGCACAAACAGCAGGGCATCGTACTCGAGCGTGCCCTCGGCATGGAAGCTGATGGTGCGCGCAGGATCGTCAAAGTCGTGGAACGTGGACTTGTAGAACTCGTCGTAGTCCTTCTGCTCGACATCGGAGCTGCGCTTCTTCCAGATCGGTGTCATGGAATTGACGGTCTCGAGCTCCTGATAGTCCTCGTACTCGGGCTTGTAATCGTCGCCGGCGTCCTCGGGCTTGGGTTTCTGGCGGCTCTTGGACACCATCATCTGAATCGGGTAGCGCACATAGTTGCTGTACTGCTGAATTAGGCTCTTGAGGCCCCACTCGGTCAGGAAGCGATCGTAGGTCTCGGCCTCGCCGTCGGCATCGAGCTTCTCGTTCTCGCGCAGCGTCAGGATGACATCGGTACCGTGCTCGGCACGCTCGCCGTCCTCGATGGTGTAGCCCTCAAGACCGTCGGATTCCCACACATGGGCGACATCCTCGCCATAGGCGCGGCTGACGACCTTCACATGGCTGGCGACCATAAAAGCCGAGTAGAAGCCCACGCCAAACTGACCGATGATGTCGACATCGGAGCCCTGCTGCTCGGCGTTCTCGGTCTTAAACTCCTCGGAGCCGGAATGGGCGATGGTGCCCAGATTGCGCTCCAGCTCCTCGGCGGTCATGCCAATGCCGTTATCCGAGATGGTAATGGTGCGGGCGTCTTTATCAAAGGAGACGCGAATGGCCAGGTCGCCCTGGTCGATCTTGACGCTCGGGTCCTGCAGGCTCTTAAAGTTGAGCTTGTCGACGGCGTCGCTCGCGTTAGAGATAAGCTCGCGCAGGAAGATTTCCTTATTGGTGTAGATGGAGTTGATCATGAGGTCGAGCAGTTTTTTGCTCTCGGTCTTAAATTGACGCATGTGCAGTCCTTTCGCGCTACCCCCGTCCGCAAAAACGGCCCGGTCGCCCGAGCCGCATCGCAGACCTGCTATGTTCAGACTTAGATTTTATAACCCATTAGCGCGCATATATACATACGGAATCGAAAAACTGTATGTTGAAACGACCGTGCGGCGGATGCCAAGGAGTGTCCCCAGCTGCCGGCAGAAAAGGAACGTCCCTATCTGCCATCTACGCGCTTGGCCATCCAGACATGGGGCTGGCCCTCGTCTTCGTAATCTACCGGGGCAATTTGCGTGTAGCCCGCCTTTGCATAGAGCGGCAGCACGTATTCCTGCGCATGCAGCTTAATAAGCTTAGCGCCGGCATCGCGTGCACACGAAGCACTGGTATCGACGATCGCACTCGCCAGTCCGCGACGACGCATAGCCGGCAGCACGGCGACGCGCCCCATAATGTAGGTCTCCCCCGCCACAACGCCTTCGTCCATGTCGCATGCCGGCAACACCGGGGCCTCTGCGTCAGCCACGCGCTCAAGCTCTTCGGGAAACACGCGCGAGCAACCGGCAAGCTCGCCGTCTACATAGAGCGTCACATGAATGCAGTTCGGATCCTCGTCGATAGCGTCGAACTCATTCTCGTAGCCCTGCTCGTCCATAAAAACGACGCGGCGCACCAACGCCGCGTCATCAAAGCATCCCGTCTTAAGTTGAATATCCATGGCTGCCCCTTCATTCAATGCGAACGTTAGGGACAGATTTTAGCGAAAATGAGCTCCGCGCACGCTAAACTTCGCGCGAGCCTTCGCCAGGCAATCGTAATGACCCACGTTATGGGCATCGCTCGCGATGAAGCTGTACAGGTTCTGATCGAACAGGCGCTGTGCCGGCTTTTTCTCGCGACCAAAGCGACCGCCGGCAATAAAGTCCGCCGAAGCCTGCAGCTTGCAGCCCATATCGACCAGGCGCTCCGCCACGCTTACATCCTTTTGAACCGCACGATAGCGCTCAGGATGAGCGATGATCACCTGGTAGCCACGGCACTGCAAATCGTAAATCGTGTTCTCGTACTCTCTAAACGCATACGCATCGGCATGCGTCGAAAGCTCGAGCAGAAACTCGTTGGTTCCATCGAAATGCAAGTGCTCCGCGGCATCGATACCAAGCTCAACGAGCTTTCGGTGGTTGACCTCGAAGCCCATCTGGAGCGGAAAACCGTCAGCGTTATCACGCAGCAGCTCAAAGGCATCCCACATCTTGTCGTAATCAAAATAGGGATCACGGCAGTGAGGAGTGCAAACAATTCTGGTTACACCAGCCCGCTTGGCAGCCTCGAGCATCGCCAAGCTCTCATCGAGATCGGCGGCGCCGTCGTCTACACCCGGCAAGATATGGCAATGAATGTCACGCATAGGTCGGCCTTAATCAACTAAACGTTTGCTCGGTTGGTGAAGATGCCCTTTTTGGAAGTCCCCTGATCGTCGGAGCCCTTCTTCACCTTCTTACCGTCCTTGGTGTAGTAGGAGTAGTAGTACTCGCTGGTCTCGGTCTCGCAGTAGTTCATAACGGTACCGATGAGCTTGACCTTCTCGGACTTTTTAAGCTGACCGATGGCGTTGAGCGCCTCCTCGCGCTTGGTGAAATCCTCACGCACCACGAACAGCGTGCCGTCGGTCAGGCTGGCAATCTCGGCAGCATCGATGAAGGTGCCGACCGGGGGAGCATCAAAGATGACGTACTGGAACTTGGCGGACAGCGCCTTTACCAGCTTGGCAAAGCGGTGAGAGACGATGATGTCGGCAGGATTGGGAATATGCGGCTCGGCATCGAGGAAGTAGAAGTTCTTCTGACCCGTCTCGACAATTGCCTGGTCAATGGAGATCTGCTCGGAAAGGACCGCATAGAGTCCGCCGCGCGAACGAACGCCGAGCATATCGGAAAGGGACCTGCGGCGCATATCGGCCTCGACCAGAAGCACGGACTTGCCGCTCGTGGCGATTGCCTGAGCAAGGTTAATGGAAACCGTAGACTTGCCCTCGTTGGGAATCGAGGAGGTAATGGTGATGGTGCGGATGGGGTCGTCCACGCTCGCAAAGCGGATGTTGGCCAGAAGGGTCTTGGCGGCATTCTGTACAACGAGCTTGTCGGTGTTCTTTGCCTTAGCCATGCCTATTTACCACCTTTCATAGCCGGAATTCGGCCAACAACGGGAATGCCCAGGAGCTCTTCTGCCTCTTCGGCACCGCGGATGCGGGTATTGAGCATGTCTGCCAAAACGACATAGGCGACTGCGATAAAGATACCGGCGAGGAACGCGACGGCAATATACAGCGTGCGCTTGGGGCCGCTGGGGGCTTCGGGGGTCTTAGCCTCGTCGATAACGTTGATGCTCTGGGCAGCGCCGACGTTCTGAGCGACCGTACTCACCGAGCTGGCCATGGCCTTTGCGACCTTAGCCGTCTCCTTGGCATCGGTGCCGGTAACCGAAAGCGTAATGACACGCGTGGTGGTCTCGGAGGAAACAGACACCTTGTAGTCATCCAGATCGGTGAGGCCCAGTTCATTGGCTGCGCCGCTCTTAACGCTATCGCTATCCAGCAGCGTGGCGATATCGTTGGAAAGCATCTGACTCGCCGAGAGATCGTTGTAGCTCATCTGACCGCTATCGTCGGTCTTGGCGAGAATGTACATGCTCGTCGTCGCGGTGTAGGTGTTGTCCATCGCAACGAAGGACACGATGCCCATGGCGATCGCGCAGACCACCGGAAGGGTGATGACCAGCTTGAGGTGCTTCTTCAGCAGCTGGAACAGTTCGAGAAGGGTCATGCAGCTTGCCTTTCATTTCCCCAGTTCGGATTGACAAAACTGTCCGTATGTTATCGCATCTTTTTACCGAGACCAAACTCTATACATAAGAAACAGGCTCTCCTGTAAAAATGTCGGAAGCAATCGTAAAATTGCACAACAACGCCGCACCCGAAAGTCAAATGCGGCGTCTACATCAATATCTATGTTGTATCGCTATGCGAATGGCTCGTCCTGCTGCATGGGAAACGTCACCGTAATGGTGGTTCCCACGCCCAACTCGCTCGACAGATCGAGCGTGGCGTGATGATACAGGGCCGCATGCTTGACAATGGCAAGCCCCAGACCGGTTCCGCCGCGTGCCTTGGACCTACTCTTGTCCACGCGATAGAACCGCTCAAATACCTTGCCCTGTTCTTCAGGCGCGATACCGATTCCCGTGTCGGCGACCGCGAGGAACGGATGGCCTTCGTGGTTGGTACCGCACTGCAGCGTAACCGTACCTCCGGGTCGATTGTAGCGGATGGCGTTGCTTGCCAGATTATAGATGAGCTCGTCGATCAAGCGCGACACGCCTTCGATGACCACAGGCTTGGTCTCATGACTTATCGTCACATTCGCCTGACGGGCGACCTGTTCAAGACGCTGCTCAACCGCGTAGATGGCACGCGAGAGCTCAATAGGCTCCGTGGACCCAATGGGCACCGCCTCGCCCTCAGTTGCACGCTCGGCCTCGTCCAAGTTAGACAGCGTAAGGATATCGTTGACAAGCGCTGCCAAGCGGCCCGCCTCACGATAGATGCGACCGCCAAAGTTGCGCAGGTCGTCCTCGCCCTCGACCATGCCGTTTGCGATGAGCTCGGCATAGCCCGAAATCGCCGTAAGCGGCGTCTTGAGCTCATGAGTGATATTCGCCGTGAACTCGCGGCGCATACGGTCGTTGTCCGCTAGCACCGCCATTTGGCGCTTGAGCTCCTGGCGCTGCGACTCGATACGCTCAAGCATGGGAACCATCTCGGCATAGGCGTGCTCATAGCTACGGCGTGGGTGGTCCAAATCCACCTCTTGCAACGGCGCGATGATGGCACGGGACTCGCGGCGCGCCATAAAAAACGAGAGTACCGCACCCGCTGCCGCGATAAGCAGCATCGGCGCCACCATCGACAGCAAAATCGCCGCAACGCCAGGCTGGGCCTGCGCCAAGCGGACAACCTGGCCGTTATCAAGGGCGACGGCGCGATACAGCATAATCTCGTCGAGCGTAGAGCTTGCGCGCTCCGCGGAACCCAAACCACTCTTAAAGGCCTCGATGACCTCGGGGCGATCGCCATGGTTGGGCAGTGTAGAAGGCGACGCCTCGTTGTCGTAGGCAACCGATCCATCCTTGTTAATCAGCGTGATGCGCAAGTCCTCGCGATCGAGGCTACGCAAGAACGGGATGGGCTCCTGCTGCTCGTCGAGGGCGGCAGCAATGAGCTCGGTTTCCTGCGCCAGGTTGGCACTCGTGGCATCCGCCAAGGTGTTTTGCACAAAGAACGCACCCAGCACCGTAAACGCCACGATAACCGCCATGGCGCAGACAAAGATCGTCACAAAAACGCGGTGCGACAGCGTATGTTTTCCCTGGGGGGCGAAGACCACGGGTTACTCCTCCGATGCGGTGGCCGCGGTGTCGTCACCTTCGGTACCATCACCGGCAGAAGGCTCGGCCAAGCGGTAGCCCACGCCGCGCACGGTCTCGATGGCGCTGGCATGCTCGCCCAGTTTTTGGCGAAGCGTCTGCACGTGCACGTCAACGGTGCGCGAACCGCCGTCGAAGTCCCAGCCCCACACGCTCTGCAGCAACGACTCGCGGGTAAAGACCACGCCGGGCTTGCGCATGAGGTACTCGAGCAGGTCGAACTCGCGCAGGGTGAGCTTAAGCGACTCGCCGGCAACGGTCACCTCGCGATGGCTGGGCGAGAGCACGATGTCGCCCACGCTGAGCACATCGCTCGCCTGCTTGACCATACCGCCGCGACGCAACAGTGCGCGGCAGCGACTGGCGAGCTCCATGAGCGAAAACGGCTTAGTCAGGTAATCGTCGGCACCGCCATCGAGCGCCATCACCTTGTCGAGCTCGGTGTCCTTGGCGGTAAGCATCATGATGGGCACCGTCGCCGTCAGACGGTCGGCACGCAGGCGACGCATAATCGCCAAGCCATCGGTATCGGGCAGCATGATGTCGAGCAGGACAGCATCGGGTACCCGTCGCGCCACGGCGGCCTTAAACTCGCCATCGCACG
Organism: uncultured Collinsella sp.; assembly: GCA_958352845.1. GTDB lineage: Bacteria > Actinomycetota > Coriobacteriia > Coriobacteriales > Coriobacteriaceae > Collinsella. The sequence goes on along the minus strand of CATWQC010000011.1, from coordinate 56,429 downwards.
AAAAGCCCTCGGCCTCGATTCCCTGCTTGCGCAGCGCGTAGACCGTCAGATCCCTGATGTTGTCATCGTCCTCGACGTAATAGATCATGTTGAACCCCTTTGCGGCCGGCATGACCGCATCTTAACCCTAAAGGTACCTTTACTAGATGGTATCAGCCAAAACGTCCCGTCAAATAATCCGCCGTGCGCGGATCGATCGGGTTTTTGAAGAGCTGGGCAGTGGGCGCATGCTCCACCAGCTCGCCCAGCAAAAAGAACGCGACCGAGTCGGAAATACGCGCCGCCTGCTGCATATTGTGCGTAACGACCACGAGCGTACAGGTCTCTTTGAGCTCGCAGGCCAGCTGCTCCACCACGAGCGTCGATACGGGGTCGAGCGCCGAGGTCGGTTCGTCCATCAGCAGAATGTCGGGCTGCACGGCCAGCGCACGGGCGATGCACAGACGCTGCTGCTGGCCGCCCGAAAGACCCAGACCCGATTCCTTGAGCTTGTCCTTGACCTCATCCCATAGCGCAGCGCGACGAAGGGAATCCTCGACCAGCTCGTCGAGCACGACGCGGTCGCGCACTCCCATGCCGCGAGGACCGTAGGCGACGTTGTCGTAGATGCTCATGGGAAACGGGTTGGGGCGCTGGAACACCATGCCCACGCGCCGGCGCAAGCGGCAGATGTCGTAGTCGCCCAGGATATCTTGACCATCGAGCGCAATCCTGCCCTCGATGCGGCAATCCTTGATGCCGTCGTTCATGCGGTTAAAGCAGCGCAGCAACGTGGACTTTCCGCAGCCCGAAGGCCCGATGAACGAGGTGATCTGCTTGTCGCGGATCTTGATATTCACGTCCTTGAGCGCATGGTGGTCGCCATAGAACAGGTCGAGGCCCTCGACATCGATACGCGTCGGCGAGGCGGCAAGATCCTCTGCCGTGGGGCGAGTCGCATCCCCAACCTCGCGCTCGCGCGCGGCCTCGACCTGCGCTTTCATGAGTTCTTCAAGCTCCGTGGGCTCCACAGCCGCAGCAGCCGTCATACCGCATACCTCCACATCGATATCAATTCAGCAGTATCGATAGTAGGAATCGCGGCTCATATGCACGTGAGCGCATTGTCAAGTGTTTGTAAGGGCGCCTACGCTACGTGGCGGGCAACTCGATAGTAAAAACAGTATGCTCGGGCGTCGATTCGCATGCGATGGTACCGCCGTGCGCGCATACGATCTCCTTGGCGATGGCAAGCCCCAGTCCAGCGCCGCCGCGATTGGTCGCACGCGCCGCATCCAGGCGATAGAACTTCTCAAAGATCACCTTGAGCTTTGCCTCAGGGATGGGATCGCCCTGATTGATAAAGCGCACGCGCACGCCACCGCCGTTCCGGCGTCTGGCCTCGATCGTGATGGTCGAGCCCTCATAGCTATAGGCAACGGCGTTTTTCATGATGTTGTTGAACACGCGAGCCATTTTGTCGCCATCCACGAGCACCGTCAGGTCCTCGCGAATATCAACTTGGACTTCCTTATGCTGCTCGTTGAGGATGGGATAGAACTCGTCAGCCACCTGAGCCAGCAGCAACCCCAGATCAACATAGCCACGCGTGAGCACGATATCGTGGAAGTCAAAGCGCGTGATATCGAAGAACTCTTCGATGAGCGCATCGAGCCGGTGCGCCTTGTCGAGAGCCACGCCCGTAAAGTGCGCACGTTGCTCAACCGGCAGCTCAGGAGCCTCTTGCAACAGCGAAAGATAGCCCACCACACTGGCAAGCGGGGTGCGTAGGTCATGTGCCAAGTACGTGACCAGATCGTCCTTGCGATGCGACTCGTCACGCAGAGCTTGCTGCACCTTGCGCTCACGGTCACGCACGCGGTTAAGGGCGTCCTCGACCTCCAAGAAGTCACCGTCAATGTTGTCCCAGGTGTCGGGGTGATCGATCAGACGATCTTGAATACGAGCGGCCAGCACACAATCGGCATGCTGCTCGCCCTGTTCGTAGCCCTGATAGTACAGGGCGCGGCCACACAAGAACAGCACGCACGCGGCAAGCGCCAGCACAAAGCCAAGCATGTTGAATACAAAGCCGGCATCGAACAGCACCGGCCCTTCGATGCCGCCGAGCGCCATGGCGCCAATCGCCAACGTCATGGCCCACGCGGCGCCGCCAATCACCACGCAGCGGCACACGATCTCAAATCGATCGATCAGCAAAAAGCCGACAAGCAGCACCGCCAAGATTCCGACGATGTTGTCGATGCCAATCAGCAGCAGGCTCAGCAAAAAGAGCAGCACCGTTGCAAGCGCGCGGTTGTCGACGACCGACCTCACGTATTCAAAGAGCCGATCGGGCACCTCGAACGCTTGCCTATCGTCTTTTGTCATATCAAGATCCTCACAAGCGAAAAGCGTTATTCGATGATGTAGCCGACGCCCCAGACGTTTTTGATAAAGCGTGGCTTTTGTGCGTCGTCGCCGATCTTTTCGCGCAAGTGGCGAATATGCACCATCACCGTATTGTTGGAGCCGGGCATAAAGTCCTCGTTCCACACCGCGCGGAACAGGTCCTCCACGGCCACCACGCTGCCGCGATGCTCGACCAGATACAGCAAGATTGAATACTCGGTGGGCGTGAGGCGAACCGGTGAACCGTCCACTGTCACGGAACGAGCATCGCGGTTGATCTCCAAGCCGTCGAGCTGAATGGTCGGCGACTCGGCCGCCTGTGCACGGCTACCGTAGCTGGTGTAGCGGCGAAGCTGAGCGTGCACGCGCGCGATGAGCTCCAGCGGACGGAACGGCTTAACCACGTAATCGTCCGCGCCAAGCGAAAGGCCCCCGATCTTGTCTTGCTGGGCATCGCGCGCCGTCAGCATGATCACGGGATAGGTATGGCTGGAACGGATCGTACGCAGCAGCTCAAACCCATCGATATCGGGCAGCATGACATCAAGCAGCGCCAGATCGAACTCCTGCTCCAAAATCGCCTTGGCAGCATCGGCCCCGCTATAGGCAATCTGGACATCAAAGCCCTCTTTTGTAAGGTAGATGCCAACCAAGTCGGCGATGGCCTTCTCGTCATCAACTACCAAAATGCGCTCGTTCATGCGTGCTCCTCTCGCGCTCCATTATGCCCGAGGCGACGCACGCCACACACAACAAGCGTGGGTGATTAAGTCGGCCTTAAGCACCCTTGTGCCCGTTCGGGTGCGGATGTGGGCCACGCACGCACGCGATGATCGCCGACGCCGGCAAACGATATACTCTAGTTCCAGAAGAGACCATCCCGTCGAAAGCGAAATCCGTGAAGTCCCTCACCCCTTTTGCAAAGCGCTCAGCCCAGCTTGCCGCCGGCTTTGTCTGCGCTATCGCCCTTGCCGCTGGCGTGCCCACCGTCGCCGGCGCCCAAGTGCTCACGACCGACAATGTTTGCGGCAAAACCGCCGATGTGCGCGGTATCACGGCCGAAAACCTGCCCGATATCGATGCGACCAATGCCCTCGTCGTGGGCAAAGACGGCACCGTCTACTATGCCCGCGACGCCGATGAGCAGGTCAAGATTGCCTCGATCACCAAGGTCATGACCGCAATCCTAACCGTCGAGAATTGCAAGATGGACGAGAAGGTCACGGTGAGCAACGCCGCAGCCACCGTGGGTAATTCGACCGCCGGCTTGCTCGAAGGCGACGAGCTTACCGTGGAGCAGGCACTGCGCGGCCTGATGATTCCCTCGGGCAACGACGCCGCCATCGTGCTCGCCGAATATGTGGGCAAGAAAATCGACCCTAAGACCAAAGACGCCGAGGCCACATTTGTGAAGGCCATGAACGAGCGCGCTAAGAAGCTCGGCTGCACCGGTACGCTTTTTGAAAACCCGCATGGTCTGGACTTTGATGAGTGGGCTGGCGATATGCACTCAACCGCACACGACGTAGCGCTGATGATGCAGGAGGCCATGAAAAACGACACGATCCGCGAGGTCGTAGCGAGCGAGGATTCCTGGATCGAAGTCACGGGCGCCGACGGCACCGACCATTCGCATTCCATGGACACGCATAACTATTTGCTGGGCCAAGATGGCAACATCGGTGGCAAGACCGGCACCACCGACGACGCGGGCTATTGCTTTACGAGCGCCTACAACCGCGACGGCGACGAGATCTACACCGTTATTTTGAACTCCACCACCACCGATCAGCGCTTTACCGATACCGCCACCCTTGCCAACTGGTACTACGGCCACAAGGTGACGGTCGCAATCGCCAACACGCAGGAAAAGACCGCCAACGGCAACCCGCTTATGGCGCGCATTGGCCAAACCGACTGGACGGATAAGACAATCGACGCCACACTCGCCGATCCTACGGCGCAAGCGACCGTGTTTTCCCTTGCCGGCGAGGTGACCGAAAAGGTTAGCTACGACGATCTTTCGGGCACGGTGCATGTGGGCGACAAGGTAGGCAGCGTTACGCTCAAGCAGGACGGCACCAAGGTCGCCGTCATGGACCTGGTTGCCGACGAGGAAGGCACAGGGCCGAATCCCATTGAATGGCTCCTCGTGAAGCTCGACCGCCTGGGCCGCCGCATCGACAACCGGCCACTCACGGCAGAGAGCGAGACCGTCGCCAAGGCGCCCGAGATGTAAGATCGAAGAACAATACACTCGCTGAAAGGAGGCGTCCAACGGGGCGCCTCATTTTTTGAGGGTTCGAATCCCCAGTCGCCTTTCTCCGCACAAAAAAAGGGCCCCAAATGGGACCCTTCTTCAAATTCGTACTGGCGGAGAGCTGGGGATGTCCGGGCATGCTACGCATGCCCTCCGGCTTCAAAGCCTGGCGGCTTTTCGCCCACGGGCTACAAACGCTTTCGCGTTTGCTTAACGCCCGTGCCCTCTCGGGTTCGAATCCCCAGCCGCCATTCTTGATAATAAAAAAAGGGCCCCAAATGGGACCCTTTTTCAAATTCGTACTGGCGGAGAGCTGGGGATTCGAACCCCAGATGCCCTTTTGGGGCATACTCGCTTAGCAGGCGAGCACCTTCGGCCTCTCGGTCAGCTCTCCGTAACAGCCGTTCTATAGTAACCAAACAGCCAAGGATGGGCAAGAGGAAATTTTCTAATTGCCTAGCATCCTTTCCTCCTTGGAAGCTTCACCTACCCCAGCGAGCGGTTGAGGGAGCCGAGTTCGTCGTTGCCCATGGTGCGCCACATTTGGAAGATGCAACCGCGTGCCAGGAAAAAGAAGCCGTTGTCGACCAGTTGAACAGCGGCATCTGCCAGCTGATTCGTTACGGCGGACACTGGCGGCAGCTCGAGTCCAGCCTTGCGGATGGTCTCGACCGCTTCCTCGAACGTCGGAGGCTCGCTGACGCCCATCTCGTTCATAAGGCCCTGCATTTCTTCCAGCGCGCTACTGCCCGACTCCTCGCCGCGCGGCACCAGACGGTAACAAGCCAGCGCCAGGTCGAGCTGATCGCAATTCCAATAGGCAAACGCCAAGCGATAGAACAGGTAGCCGATTGCAGAACGATCGCTGGCAATACGTAGGCCGTGGCGCGCCACCTCGATAATCTCGTCAAAGCGCTCCAGACGCGCAAGCACGTTAATGAGCGCAAAGTGCGATTGCATGGACGAGCGCGCCAGATCGTAAAGATGGCGCACCTCGGGCAGCGCTCGTTCAAAGTCCTCTTGCTCGGCGTAAAAGCTGCAGATCTCGTGCTGGGCAAAGTACAGCGCATCGGGCGCACGAAGGATTCGCACAGAGCGGTCTTCTTCCAACACCGGTAGCACCATGCGCACCAGCTGGTTATCGCAAAACTGCGTTTGAACCGGACCTGTCGCCAAAAGCTCGGCGACGGCGCACTTAGCCTCCAACTCCTCGACAAGACGAGAAAAGCCTTCAAAAGCACCTGTACGGTCGACTTTTGCCTGCTCGCGCAATTCAACAACACGGGCCACGTATGGGTCGTCGTCCTCTTCCATGACCTCCAACTCGTCAGCCGTATCGGCAAGCAGCAGATCGCGCAGCGCCGGCGGCAGCGTGCGATGGTCATCACGCGGACGAGCATGAACCTCCGCAGGCTCAATCGTCTCCGGAGCGGTTGACTCATACGCCTCAAGTACACGCTTGCACGGCATATCGTCCATGTCCATGCTCTCAAGATCCTTGGCGACAGGCACGCAATCGGCCAGATAGGCCGCACGCCCAAAGAAATACGTTGCAACAACGCGCTCGCCCTGCTCACTGTCGGGAGCAGCAATCTGCACATAGCAGCGCGTGATGCAGGCGCCCGCGGCAAAGCAAGCCGCCGCGAGTGTAAGCACAATACGCGCATCGTGCTCAGTGGCCCATGCTGCGCGCTTAGGCTCATCCACCTCACGCCAGGCGTCATCTTGAGCATCGTATTCGCGCTGCGGCATAGCATCGACAACCGTGCGGCCAAATCGCACCAACATGATGCCCTCGGCGACGTTCGCTCGATAGGTGTAGTCGAGCCGCGTGACCACGTTGAGCGCCTCTACGATACGTGCAAAACGGGTGCGAACGTCCCACTCGCCACCCGGCTGGCACGCAACCGTCCCCGGCTTGGCCCACGGGTTGTCATTCGACAGCGTTTCGAGCAAGCGAGGAACGTCGTCTGTCGTCTTGCTGATATGCCATAGATCAAAGAGCGAGCAGCCCTCAAAGCTTGGCGACGAGGCAACGGGGCCCAACCCTGCCCCAATACGCTCAAGGATGCCCGATAGGCGGTTCAGGCGGCACTCGATGGCAAGCAGGGCATCGATCTCGTCCTGGTCCAGCAGGCTACGATCAAAATTGAGATAGAAGAGTCTCGAGCGATCGATGCGCGCCAGGCTCATTTCGGTTTTGGCCGCGATGGTGCGCAGGCGAGGCAGATCAACTTCGCCCATCAAAGCGGCGGCATAGCGCTCAATGCCACTTGGATTATCTGTATGGTCAATGCGGTAGAGCAATGTTTCGATTGCATCGGGCAGCGGTGTGGAATCAAAACCCAGCAGCACCTCAACCGGCTCGGGGAGTTTTACAAGTTTGATCTTGTCGACGGCATTTTTCATGCCCTCGTCGAGGCCGTCACCGTCTGCCGTGCCTGAGACAGCGTTTTCAGAATCGGCGAATATCACGTAACGCAAGAACATCGAGGCCATGAACTCGCCGTAGCGAAGGCTGCGCGTCGATTCCCCGTCTCGCGATCGGATTGTTCGCGCATGGGGCCTTCGGGAGAGCCGATGACTCGCGCCCGGGAGCGCATCGTCCCATCGGTGCCCCTGACCGCAATCTCACCGACGCTGGAATCGGACTCGTCAAGGACCAGTTCCATGTCGGGATCGTTGGGCAGCGGAGCCTCGCTAACGGGGCGGTCCACCTTGTACACCTCACCCGAAACGCTTACGTAGCCCAAAAGCGACACATGACTTTTGCCAACGAATTCGACGACATAACAAGATTCATGCTGATCCTCGCCAAAGAGTTTCCAGACCACGCCATATGAGCGTCCCGCAGGCTGCTCGGGCATCGCCGGAAAGCGCTTCTTGGGATCGAGAAACCTGAGCTTGTATGTCGGACGCTCTGCCACGAAGTATCACCCTGATCGGTCGCTTGAAGAAGGAGTGGTCACGGATGGGCCGCGACACCTACTCGAAATCTTACACGAGTCGACAGGAAATAGTCCGCTTTACGCCTGCGCCTCAACCGAGGTTCGAATCCATGCAGCGGCGGCATAAAAGAAAAGCCCCCGTTGCCGGGAGCTTTAATCTCAAATGGTGCGGCGTATAGGATTCGAACCTATGACGTTCTGATTCGTAGTCAGACCCTCTATCCAGCTGAGGTAACGCCGCGACTTGTTGATTATTATGCACATCGACTGAATAAAGGTCAAGCATTTTTCGAAAAAAGTTATCAAATTTGATTTTTACTCATTTAGACCACTTGATGCGATCTTCGACGCATCGCGATATAAGAAAAGCTCCCGTTGCCGGGAGCTTTAAAATCAATTGGTGCGGCGTATAGGATTCCGCGCATCCGCTGCGCGAATCCGCACCGGCTTCGCCCGCCTGCCGGCGGACTCGCCCGCTCGCTAAAAACGCTCCGCGTTTTCTTGACGCTCGCGCCTCGAACGAGGTTCGAATCTCCGCAATGCCCCCGTAAAGGAAAAGCCCCCGTTTCCGGAGGCTAAAAACTCAATTGGTGCGGCGTATAGGATTCGAACCTATGACGTTCTGATTCGTAGTCAGACCCTCTATCCAGCTGAGGTAACGCCGCAACGCACGGATTATTATGCACGTGACCCCTCGATGGGTCAAGCGACAATTTGGAAAAATTTTACGAAGTAATGATTAAGATGCTCGCGCCTCGACCGAGGTTCGAATCCATGCGGTGTTGCCATAAAAGAAAAGCCCCCGTTGCCGGAGGCTTTCGATTTCAATTGGTGCGGCGTATAGGATTCCGCGCATCCGCTTCGCGGATCCGCGCCGGCTTCGCCCGCCTGCCGGCGTGCTCGCCCGCTCGCTAAAAACGCTTCGCGTTTTCTTTACGCTCGCGCCTCGACCGAGGTTCGAATCCATGCGGTGTTGCCATAAAAGAAAAGCCCCCGTTGCCGGAGGCTTCAAGTTCGATTGGTGCGGCGTATAGGATTCGAACCTATGACGTTCTGATTCGTAGTCAGACCCTCTATCCAGCTGAGGTAACGCCGCAGCGCAAGACATATAAAACCACTTTAGTTAGTTAGAGTCAAGCACAATCTCAAACTTTTTGAGAATATGTTCCTCACGCAGCTCCGCATGCGCCAACGTCCCCCATGCGATCAATCGGCTTTTCAACCACATCGAACCCGGCACCGAGCTCCCTCAACAGCGAGCGCACCCGCTGGGCACAGTCATAATCGGCAAACGAGATACTCAACATGCGCGCCACCTGGTTAGAAGTCTCAACTCCATAGAACCGCTCAAGTGCCACAAGCCCCTCGTGTGTCACAAAGGTCTCGACTACATGCGGCGACTCCTCAAAGCACCATTGGGTCAACGGACCCTCGCTCGTCTGCCGCACCACCAAACCACCCATACCGGATGGCTCACACGTAACTAGTAGGTGCTCCCCACCTTCATCGCTCTCAAACAAAACTACCCGCTCATCAAACAGCTCCATCGCATCCCCTTCCTCTCGCTTCTATTTAACAAAAGCATAGCAGGTAGTTGGCTGTATACAGAACGTTTGTTCGTGTGTTTTCTATTGAGCCGTCCGCACGATATGGTAAGGCTTTGCGCACAAAAAAGGCGCCCCGGAAAGGGGCGCCCTCGCAAATCGCTTATGCAGGCAACCTACGCGACCGGCTCAATCTTCTCGAGGCCACCCATGTAGGGACGAAGAACCTCGGGGATCGTGATGGTGCCGTCGGCGTTCTGGTAGTTCTCCAGGATGGCGGCCATGGTGCGGCCAGCCGGCAGACCGGAACCGTTGAGGGTGTGCAGGTAGCGCGAGCCCTTGAAGTTCTCGGGGTCGCGATACTTGATGTTGGCGCGACGGGCCTGGAAGTCGCCGCAGTTGGAGCAGGAGCTGATCTCCTTGTAGGCGTTGTAGCTCGGCAGCCAGACCTCGATGTCGTAGGTCTGACGGGCAGAGAAGCCCAGGTCGCCGGTGCACAGGCTAATCACGCGATACGGAAGGCCCAGCTGCTGCAGCAGGTACTCGGCCTCGGCGGTCATGCTCTCGAGCTCCTCGTCGGACTCCTCCGGCTTAGCGAACTTGACCATCTCGACCTTGTCGAACTCGTGCTGACGGATGATGCCGCGGGTGTCGCGACCGGCGGAACCGGCCTCCTCGCGGAAGCAGGGGGTGAAGGCGGTGTAGCGGCGCGGCAGGGTGTCGGCATTGAGGACCTCGCCGGCGTGCAGGTTGGTAAGCACGACCTCGGCGGTAGGGATCAGGAAGTTGTCGCCCGAGACGTGGTAGGCGTCGTCCTCGAACTTGGGCAGCTGACCCGTGCCAAACATGGTCTGACGCTTGACGACGATAGGCGGCCACCACTCCTTGAAGCCACGGCTGGTGTGCGTATCGAGGAAGAAGTTGATGAGGGCACGCTCCAGGCGGGCACCGGTGCCACCGAGAACGGTGAAACGGCTGCCGGAGAGCTTGTTGCCGCGCTCGAAGTCAAGAATGTCGAGGTCGGTGCCCAGATCCCAGTGCGGCTTAAAGTCGAAGTCGAACTCGCGCGGGGTGCCCCAGCGGCGACGCTCGATGTTCTCGTCCTCGTCCTTGCCGTACGGCGTGGCCTCGCAAGGAATGTTGGGCAGGTGAGCCATGAAGTCGTACTGCTCCTGCTCGAGGGCAGTACGACGCTCGGCCAGACCGTCAATCTTCTCGTTGACGGCGCGCACGGCCTCCTTGGCAGCCTCGGCCTCGTCCTTCTTGCCCTCCTTCATCAGGGCGCCGATCTTCTTGGACTCGGCATTACGCGTAGCCTGGAGCTCCTCGACCTCGGTGATGACGGCACGGCGCTCGTCGTCGAGCTCAAAGAACTTCTCGCGATCCCAAGACGTCTGGCGGTTAGCCATGGCGACATCGATGGCATCGGGATTCTCGCGAACAAACTTGATATCAAGCATTAGATCCTCCGGCGATATACATTCCATTTAGGTTGCAACCTTGTACATGTATGGGCAAGTATATACTTATGAGCGTTTACGACCCAACTCAACTACGCAAGAAGGCACCCAATGGACGCAGTTTTTTCCTTTTTGTTTGGCACCCGCACCGGTTTTGCCATCCTTTTCGCCGGCGGCATCCTGTTATTTGCGATTCTTGCCTTTGTAATGGAGAAGCGTACCCATAAGATGTACGTCGACCGCGGACCCAAGTCCGAGGATGAGGAAGACAGCTTCTGGGACTAACCTGCCAAAAAGGGACAGGTTTATTTTGGTCTGTTTTATCTGGGCAAACGCAAGCGCCCCGCAACTGGAATTGAGCCAGTTGCGGGGCGCTTTTCGCTAAAAGGACAAAACCGCAGAAAATACCTGCCAAAAATAAACCCGTCCTTTTTTTGGTCGGTTTTACTGGAGAGTTGCGTCGATTGCCTTGACCAGGGCGCTGCGCATGCCGGCGTCCTCGAGCGCAACGACGCCCTTGATGGTGGCACCACCGGGCGAGCATACGGCATCCTTCATCGCCGCAGGATGCTGGCCAGTTGCAAGCTGCAGCTTTGCCGTACCCAACACCATCTGGCTCACAATGCGATAGGCATCGGCACGCGGGATACCGTGCTTGACCGCCGCATCGCCCAGGGCCTCGATTGCCATGGCGACAAATGCCGGAGCGCAACCACCCACCGTGCCGCCCACAAACAGCAGGCTCGTATCGAGCTCGACCACCGCACCGAGTTTGCCAAGCAGATCAAGCACCACGGCGCTCTGCTCATCACTAAGCGTGGAAGCCTTCTCGCAAGCGATGACGCCCTCGCCCACCGAAACCGGTGTGTTGGGCACCGTCGAGATATGCGCGACGCCCGGCAGGACCTGCTCCCACTTGGCACTGTCCCAGGTCCAGGCAACCGACAGAACGACCTTTTTGGCAAGAGCATCCTTGAGCGGGGCGAATACCTTCTCGATCATGTACGGTTTGACCGCAGCGACCACGATATCGGATGCGGCGACAACCTCGGCGGCATCGTGGCAGGCGACCATGCCGCGCGCCTCGCAGCGCTCAACCAGTGCGTCGTAGCGACCCGCGCAGGCGCACATGTCGCTCGCAGCTACACCGGCAGCGATCCAGCCATCGGCCATAGCGCTCGCCATATTGCCAAAACCGACAAATCCAATCTTCATATCTCATAGTCCTCTCAGACACGCTCTTCAAAACGAAAGCTATTGTCCCACGCCATTGTTTCGTATTGCCGACCTATTTGTGATACGGCTCGCCACGGCTGATCTTGCAGGCGCGGTAGATTTGCTCCAGCAGCACCACGCGCGCCAAGTTATGCGGCAAGGTAATGCGTCCAAAGCTGAGCATCTCGTCGGCGCGGGCGCGCACCTCATCGCTCACGCCGTCCGAACCGCCAATCACAAAGGCGATGTCGCTGCTGCCTCGCAGCATAAGATCGTCGAGCCTCGCCGAGAGCTCCTCACTCGAACGCTCCTTGCCCTCGATAGCCAGCAGGATCACATGCGCTCGAGACGGCAATGCAGCAAGAATTGCCGCCCCCTCCTTGTCGCGCGCGGCATCCACGCCGCCCGCCTTAGCCGGGTCGATATCGGCCACCTCGCGGATATCCACCTTGGCATAGGCGCCTAGGCGCTTGGTGTACTCAGCGCACGCGTCCTTCCAAAAGCGCTCTTTGAGCTTGCCAACACAAACGACGGTGTATTTCACGCGTGCCTACTCCTTTGACTCGTTCTGAACCTTACCGGCAGCCAGCATCTGCTCGAACATAGAGGCCGACTGCGAAAAGTCGCTCGGCAGCACGACCGTCGAGGTTTTACCCGTGCGAGCGAACTCCGTCATCATCTCGGACCACTGCGTAAACATGAACAGTTGGTTGGCCTCGTCATTGCCGACACCCGTCTCCTGGATGATCTCGAGCGAATCTTTGATACCCAGTGCAATGGCCTTGCGCTGGTTGGCGATGCCCTCGCCCGCCTTTTCCATAGCCTCGGCCTCGGCGGTCGCCTCGGTGACGCACTTGATGCGGTCGGCCTCGGCGAGCTCCTGTGCCGCAGCGCGCTTGCGCTGGGCGGCGTTGATGTCGTTCATGGAGTTCTCGACCTCGGTCGGCAGTGCGATTTTGGTGATGAGCGTCGACACGAGGGTGAAGCCGTAGGCGGCCATCTGCTCGGAAACGGTAGCGTTGACATCCTTGGCGATGTCATCCTTCTTGGCAAAGACCTCATCGAGTGTGTAGACGGGAATCGAAGAGCGTAGGGCGTCGGTGATGAAGTCACGCATCTGGTCGACGGGCTCCTGCAGCATGTAGTAGCTCTTGTAGATACCCGAATCTGCCGGGCCGGCGCCCATGTCATAGCTCACGTGGTACTGAGCAGAGACCTCAAGGCCGATGGTCACGTTGTCCTGGGTCTTAACGTCGATGCCAAAACCGTTTTTCATGGTGCGCAGGCTCACCGTGGCGGCCTTGCGGTCGATCACGGGCACCTTCATGTGGAAGCCCGCGTTGACGATGCGGTTAAACTTGCCCAGACGCTCGATGATCACGGCATGCTGCTGTTCAACGACATAGCAGGCGCTGGGAAGCAGCAGCAACAAAATGATGATGGGAATCAAAAGGCTGGTAAGGGCGGCGATGATACCGGAAAACAGCATGGTCTCTCCTCTGATAGGCACACGTTGGCATTAGGATACCCGCACGAAGCAGCCACGTGACACCAACAGGAGGCCCATAACAAAAAAGCCCCCATTGCTGGGGGCTCTTTCATTTAATGGTGTGGGCGAAAGGACGTCCGCGTATCCGCTTCGCGGATCCGCACCGGCTTTGGCCGCCTGCCGGCGTCCTCGCCAGCTCGCTAAAAACGCTCCGCGTTTTCTTTACGCTCGCTCCTTCGCAGGTTCAAGTCCCTGCGATGGGCCCATAACAAAAAAGCTCCCATTGCTGGGAGCTCTTTCATCTAATGGTGCGGGCGAAAGGACTTGAACCTTCATGGGGTTGCCCCCATACGGACCTGAACCGTACGCGTCTGCCAATTCCGCCACGCCCGCGTGCAGGAATTAGAATAACGGAGCGCCACCACGAACGCAAGAACTATTTTTGAAAAAGTTTGCGAGCATTTTCCCAAGCGGCTTGCGCGATTGTTTCGGCATCCTCACCAGTGCGATCGACACGGTCGTTAACCAGCGCGTTTGCCGTAATGGAGATCATTGCGGGCTCGCATTCAAGACCGCGGATGGGCTCCGGAGCCATATACGGGCAATCCGTCTCGAACAAAATTCGATCGAGTGGGGTTGCCGCAAATGCCTCGCGCACGTCGTCGTTGCGCTTAAAGGTGGCCGCACCACCATAGGCGATATAGCAGCCCAGCTCCACAAAGCGCTCCATCGTGGCGCGGTCCTCGCCAAAGCAGTGCAGCACACAACCGGCCTGGGGCACGCCCACCTCACGAAGCACGTTGTAGGCGTCCACGTGCGAGGTGCGCTCCTGGTCCGTGTCCTCGTGACGCAGATGTAGCTCCACCGGCACGTTACGGCACACGGCAAGCTCGAGCTGGCGCGCCATGCAGTCAATCTGCACGTTATGGGGTGCCGGCGCGATATCGTCGTCATAGTCCATGTGATAGTCCAGGCCGATTTCGCCAATACCGGCGCATAAGGGGTCATCGAGTGCGGCAACGACCTGTGCGTGAACGTCGTCGGTATAGTCCGGCGCGCCATACGGATGCACGCCGGCAAGATACTTGATCTGCGGGATATCCTGCATCGGCAGAATTTCGCGCACGAGCCAGTCGCTATAGTCCGTCACGCTGCGTTTGTCAGCGATGGGGTCGAGCATCGTCACCAACAGGTCGACACCCGCGGCTTTGGCGCGCACGAGCGTCTCGGGCACTTCTTTGCCCCAAAACGAAAGCAGATGCGCATGCGTGTCGGCAAGCGGTGCCAAGGGCACGGGACAAGCAACCGTCTTCTTTTTCTTGGTAAACGTCACGCGTGCGGCATTAGGCATCATGGATTAGCTCCTGGGCCAGGCGGACAAAGTCGGCAACATCAAGCGTCTCGGCGCGCGTAGTGGGCGCGATACCGCAAGCCTCAAAGGCGGCATCGAGCACGTCCTTGGCAAAGCCGTTGGCGCTCATGGAATTACGGATGGTCTTGCGACGCTGAGCAAATGCGGCGTCAATCACGCGAGCCACAAAGTCGCGGTCAAGCCCCTCGGGCAGCGCACCGTCAACACGGTCGATACGCACGACGGCCGAGTCCACGTGCGGCGCCGGCATAAAGCAACGCGGCGGCACCTCAAAGCGACCCGTCACCTGCGCATACAGGCCGAGCTTTGCCGTATAGCCGCCATAGGTCTTGTTGCCCGGCACTGCGGCAATGCGATCGGCAACCTCCTTTTGCACCATGACGACGGCACGCTTGAGCGCAGGCATCGTCTGGAAGAACTGCAGGATGATCGTCGCCGCCACGTTATAGGGCAGGTTCGCGACAAACACCGTCGGCTCACCGCCCGCAGCCTGCTCAATCTGCTCCGGGCCCACCCTGAGCGCGTCGCCCATGATAAAGCGGAAGTTGGCATAGTCGGCGGCATAGGCGTCGAGCACCGGCTCGAGCTCGGGGTCGGCCTCGATCGACGTGACGCACGCCGCCTCCTGCAGCAGCGCAAGCGTGAGCGTACCAACGCCCGGGCCAACCTCGAGCACGCGCTCATCGCCCGTGAGCTCGGAAAGCTCGCAGATGCGCTCAATCACATGGTTGTCGATCAGAAAGTTCTGGCCCAGGCGATGCTTGGTCGCAAGGCCAAACTCCTCCAGCAGCTCCCTTGTTGCCGTGGGGTTTGCCAAAGGCGAAGTTGTCATAGTTGCCTCCTTAGCATGATGGCGGCGTCTTGAAACAAAAGGGCATGGACCGTTGCGGCCATGCCCTTACATCTAAACAGCAAATTGCCGATATGGCGCGGCGTCTTAGCCCAGACGCGGGAACAGCGGCTCACCCTTCTCAACGGGCTGACCACCGGCAAGCAGGCCCCAAGCGCAAATGCCCTTGAGGTCGTCGCTCGCGGCCTCGTTCTCACAGGACAGGCGGCGCAGGGCCTCGACGGAAGTCTGAGGCATGAGCGGCATCAGCAGGTGAGCGGCAATGCGGATGGCCTCGAGCAGGTTGTAGATCACAAACGCCAGCTCGTCAGCCTTGGCCTCGTCCTTGGCAAGTGCCCAAGGCTCGGAGTCCTCGATGTAGTGGTTGGCGGCGTGGATGAGCTCCATGACCTCGTCCTTGGCTCCACCGTAATCGAGCACGTCCATCTTGGCCATGTAGCGCTCGACCAGACCATCGGCGATCTTTGCCAGCGGGTTGTCGAACGCATCGAACGATGCGGGCTTGGCGGGCGCGCAACCGTCAAAGTACTTGCCGCTCATGTTGAGCGAACGCGAGATAAGGTTGCCCCAGCTGTTGGCCAGGTCGGCGTTGTAGACCTGCTCCATGCGGTCGAAGCTGATGGCACCGTCGGTGCCGGGGACGACGTCGGTCATAAAGTAGTAGCGATAGCCCTCGACACCCAGCATGTCGATAACGTCCTGCGGAGCGATGGCGTTGCCGCGGCTCTTGGACATCTTCTCGGCCTTGCCGGTCTCGGCATTGCGCACGGTCAGGAAGCCATGGGCAAAGACGTGCTCGGGCAGGGCCTCGCCAATGGCCATGAGCATGGCCGGCCAAATGACGCAGTGGAAACGGATGATGTCCTTGCCCACGATGTGGAACTGCGCGGGCCAGCGATAGGCCAGCTCGGCACGGGCCTCGTCGGTATCGACACCGTAGCCGACAGCCGTCATATAGTTGAGCAGCGCGTCGAACCACACATAGGTCACGTGGCCCTCGTCAAACGGAACCTGGATGCCCCAGTCAAAGCTCGTGCGGCTCACGGAAAGGTCGTTGAGGCCGCCCTCGACAAAGCTGCGCACCTCGTTCATACGGAACGCGGGCTCGACAAAGTCGGGGTGCTCGTCATAGAGCTTGAGCAGCTTGTCCTGGAAGGCGGAAAGCTTAAAGAAGTAGGACTCCTCCTGCACGCGCTCGAGCGGACGGTGGCAGTCGGGGCACAGGTGCTGGCCGACGCTGCCGTACTCCTCGTCACCCTTCTGGACCTGCGTATCGGTGAAGTAGGTCTCATCAGGCACGCAATACCAGCCGTCGTAGCTGCCCTTATACAGGTAGCCGGACTCCTTCATGCGCTCCCACAGGTACTGCACGGCATGATGCTGGCGCGGCTCGGTGGTGCGGATGAAGTCGTCGTTGGAGATCTCGAGCTTGCTCCAAAGCTCCTTGAAGTGCGGAGCCTGGCTGTCGGTCCACTCCTGCGGCGTCATGTTGTGCTTGGCTGCGGCCTCGGCGACCTTCTCGCCGTGCTCGTCCATGCCGGTCAGGAACTTGACGTTATAGCCGGCGGAGCGGCGATAACGGGCCTGAACGTCGGCGATGATGGTGGAATAAGCCGTGCCCAGGTGCGGATCGGCGTTGACGTAGTAGATGGGCGTCGTGATAAAGAACGAAGGCTTGCTTTGATCCATGGGGTTTGTCCTCCAGAAAAACGTTGCATACAGGGGATGATTCTAGCGCAAGGGCTGGATATCCTCCATCTATTGCATATCGAGCACCATGGCATAGACATCGCGCTTGCGGCGCGAATACTTCTGAGACAGGCGCTTGGCCACCGCAGAGGCGGGCTCCCCCTCCTCGAGCGCGGCGCGGATATCCTCGCGCAGGGCCTCGTCGGGATCCGCTGCCGCGGCGCCAACCGGCACGATACCGGCCTCCTCATCCTCGCTCGGCGGCGCGATGACCAGCGCAATCTCGCCCTTTACCTCGCCGCGAGCACGCAGCTCCTCGGCGAGCTGGGCGGCGGGCCCGCGCAAGACCTCCTCGTGCAGCTTGGTGAGTTCGCGGCAGACGGCAACCTCACGTTGGGGAAAGACCTCCGCCACGGCCTCGAGCGTCGCCACGATGCGATGTGGAGACTCGTAGAAGATGAGTGCGCCGGGCACCACGGCAAGACGCTGCAGTCGGCGCACGCGGTCGCCGTGCTTGCGACCCAAAAAGCCTTCGAAGAAGAAATGCTCGCAGGGAATGCCGGACGAAACGAGCGCCGTGACGCAAGCAGAAGGCCCGGGAATAACTTCGACGGGCACATCGGCCTCACGCGCCGCCTCGACCAGCGCCTGGCCGGGATCGGACACGCTCGGCATGCCGGCGTCCGAGGCAAAGGCGAGGGTCTCCCCCGCCAGCAGGCGGTCGACCAGGCCGGCGGCGCGGCTGGCGATCACATTCTCGTCGCAACGGACAAGCGGCTTGGAAATGCCCAGGTGCATCAGCAGCTTTGACGTCACACGCGTGTCTTCGCAGCAGATGACATCGGCAGCGGCAAAGGCTTCGCCAACGCGCGGGGACAGGTCGCCCAGGTTGCCGATGGGCGTGCCGACCACATAGAGTTTGCCCGTATGGGCGCTGTTTTGCGTCATATCAACCTATTCAATCATGCCGCGCTCGAGCGTGCCGAGCGCCGCGCGGGCGTCCCATGCTGCAATGCGCTTCTCGGTCTTCCACGTTTGGAAGAACCAACCGGCAGCCGGCGCAAACGAAGCCAGCTGATTGGCGATAAACACGCGTTCGTAGGCATTGCGGCCCTCGGGCGTAACCGACGAGTTGGCAAAGATCGCCGCGCCCGACCATTCGCCCACCAGCACGGGGAACCCAGTTGAAATCGCTTCTTTAAGCTCGCGCTTGTTACGCGAAATCGCCGTCGTCAGCCCGCGGGGGCTCGTGATGTCGAGCGCATGCTCGTCGCGGTAATGGTACAGGTGAAGGTCCATGTAGACGTTCTTGTACTTGGCGCCGCGCATAAAATGCTTCCACTCGCTGGGATGCCCCGACGACGAGAAAACGACGATCTTATCCTCGGGCATATACGAACGGACGAGCTCGTAAGCATCGCGATAGAAATTGCGCAGGTAGTGAGCAGGAATGCCATCCGTCATGGTGAAGAGGCTCTTGCGGACACTCATCTGCGGCGTATCCAGCAGCTCAATACCCAGCAGGCTCTCGGCCTCGCCGTAGCGATCGGCCAAGCGCTCGAGCACGTCGAGTGCGACATGACGACCGTTGGTGGACGAATGCCACTCGGCAACAGCCTCCGGCGTGGCGGGCGAATCGTTGGAATCGCCCTGGCCACCGGGCACAGTCGCCAGGTCAAGCAGCACGCGAATGTTGTACTTGGCAGCCCACTCAATCGCGCGGTCGATGTAATCGACAACCGAGATGTAGGAGGCATCGGACTCCTGTGAGCCAAAGGCATACCAAGGCACCGGCAGGCGCACGGCGTTGAGGCCGATCTGCGCCATGCGACGGAAATCGTCCTCGCTCACAAACGTCTCGTAATGACGGCGCATGCGCTCGTTATAGGCGGCGGTGCCCATGGCCTCCTGCAGCTCGGCCGCGTTGGATGCACCGGTCGCCGCGTATAGCGACGGGGTCACCCAAGGCTCGGGAATAAACCAGCCAGAGAGATTAACGCCGAGTATCCTCTCCATCACTGCCCCCTTCGGATCGTGCAGGCCGAGCCTGCATCGTATTGCATAGGAAAAGTATCGTTTTGAGTATACCCGCGCATGCGGACAGACGACCGAACGGTCTGTAAAGTGGCGCAAAAGCGGGAGGAATGTCTGAGCGGGCGGGCCCGAGATGTGCACGCACGTCGGAAGTAAGCGCCGGAAAGCGCATCCCACTCTGAAGCCAAATTCCGGGACGCAATTTCCGCAGAGCCCTCAATAAAAGAAAAGGACCCCTTTGCAGAGGTCCTAGTCAATTCAAGGTGGCGGGGAAGGGAATCGCGTCCGCGCGCCGCGCGGACGGACCGCTGTGGCGCTTACGCGCCTTGCGAGCTGCGCTGGCAAACGCTTACGCGTTTACTCAGCTCCGCGCCCTCACGGGGTTCGATTCCATGTGGAGGCTGTATAAAAGAAAAGGACCCCTTTGCAGAGGTCCTAGTCAATTCAAGGTGGCGGGGAAGGGAATCGAACCCCTGACACGAGGATTTTCAGTCCTCTGCTCTACCAACTGAGCTACCCAGCCATTTGAGGTGTGCCTTGTTTCAAGGCTTGATTAGTATAACCAAGGACGCGTTCCGGTCAACCGAGAATTTTAAAAAAGTTTTTGAGCACAGCCTCGGTTCTATAAATCGGCACGTCAGAGGCATCAGCCGGCAGCAAGAAGTTTTTCACTCAGAGCCGCACGGGCAAACTCACTTGGCGTCATCCCCTCGGCAGCCGCCCGTCGACGAATGGCCTCCTTCATTCCCAGAGGAATCTTGACCGACAGCGTTGCCGTCCCCTCACCTGAGAGCGGGGGCCGTCCATGCACGATCCCACCAACGGTGTGTTCGCCATCCGGAAACTCTCCGCGCTCGTACGACTCGCACCACGCGTCAATCATTTCATCCGTTACAACCTGACCATTAGCGGCCGTATACGTCTTGCCCATCATCGACCCCTTTGCCGAGCCTGTTCAATCTCCTGCCAAAATTTCTTCTGGACTGGAGACAAGGCATGAATGATAAGCCACCCACGGACAAGCTCGACCGCGACAAGCTCCACGCTTCGTCCGTCTGGGAGCCATCCAATCGCAAGCCATCTCGGCGGCTCGTCCTTCGACTCGCGACGAATGCACTCAGTAACCGCAAGCCAAGCGCTAAGCACCTGCTTTTCCGTCAGGTGCTTTTTAGCGTTGGGATGAATCTCAACATCCATGCATCTTCTCCTCCATCTTACCCAATTTCGTATGACGAAAGTCCACTGTCGCCAATTCTTAAGCCGGCACGCGTTGGAGAGCAGGGGTCGAAACAATGATTGAAGGACGCTCTAGTACGGCCCAGGCGCCGGGGCAGGAGCACATGCGCCAAGGGCGGACGTTTTCGTAGCGCGCGAGGATATTGCCGTCGCGATCGATGAAGGCGATGTCGATGGGATAGGCCATAAAACACGTATGGACCGAAGAGCAGCGTGGAAACGCCATGACGAGCGGCAGGCCGTTGGCGGCAACCGGACGCCGTCCCAGCATGCCGCGCAGGCGCACGACAAACGACTCCGCCACCACAAACTCGGCCGGCGTCCAACCCAGCCTATTGAGTGCCCGCGCGTAGACGATGTAGGACGAGACCGCGGTCACATGACCACCCCCGGACGCCATGGATCGACCGTCACCGCACGCTCGTGCGACAACGTTGTCGGCGCCCCCAGCGGAACGCCAGCGATGCTGAGAGAAGTCGGCCACGGCTCATAGTGCATGGTGCAGGTGTAGGTCCTAAACGTACCGGATAGGGAGAG
This sequence comes from uncultured Collinsella sp., assembly GCA_958352845.1. Lineage (GTDB taxonomy): Bacteria > Actinomycetota > Coriobacteriia > Coriobacteriales > Coriobacteriaceae > Collinsella. The sequence continues at coordinate 35,404 of CATWQC010000011.1, read as the reverse complement.
CAGGCCACCATCCGATGCCTCCGCGCCTTGCTCGCTCGACACTTCGATCTGCAGGTCATATCCCTCCATGGCATCCTGAATCTGAGCTTGAACAGTCACGGAAGCGTCAATGGAGCTCTCGTCACCCTCCCCGCCCGGCGCCACAGCGTGCGCCAGCACGATGTCGGGCACCACGCGGTCGAAGCGCGCGACCGCGCCGGCAAAGATCATGACGTTGTACGCGATGAGAGCCAGCACGAGCAGGACAGGCGTGACCATGGCCATCTCGACCGTCGCCTGGGCACGCTCCTCGCGAAAGCCCGTGCGAATGCCCATTACGACCCACCGCCAAAAGCACCCACCAGCGTGGCAACATCGACAGTGAGCGGGATGGAGCCGCCGCCGGGCAGCGGGATCTCCGCAAGTGTGAATATCGCGCCGCTGATGGTGCGCTCGACGTGATATTCCAAGGCCTCGCAAAGCGCCTTGGGGTCAGTCACGCCCAAGGGGATTTTTCGCAGGGTATCTTGAGCTTTGGAGATGCCCGCGATATCGGACCCCGGACTTTTGATGACATTGGCGGTATCGGTCAGCACCGGTTTTCGCAGACGCAAATCGCACGGTTCGAGCCCCAGCGCCGCCACGGAGAACGAAACGGTGTCACCGAGCCAGGACGCGATGGAGCCCAGCGCGCCGCTACTCCCTCCCAAGCCACCGATCAGCTCTCCCATAAGCTCGTCGGCCGCACCCTGGATGTCTCCGTACCCCACAAGTAGGCGGCCCCAAACATCCATAACGCCATCGAGCACGCCGGCAACGCCGCCCGAACGCTCCTCCAGTGTCGAGAAAAACCGCGAGAGAACGTTATTTTGTGCCGTCGCATCATCGGGCGCGAGCACTGCAGCAGAAATTGCACCACGATCGCCAAGCTCAACTGCCGTGTTAAACGAAGAGTTGAGCTCGTCGGGACTGGAGATGGCGCCCGAGACCGCAAAGGCGACCACGCCGTTGCGACCGGGCGGGGCGATGCGCGGGCGCTCACCCGAAAGCTCTTTGATGGCGGTATCGAACGCATTGCCCGCACGGTCGGCTTCGTCCTCGGTTTGACGCTCGAGTTCGAGTTCCTTGTTGCGACAGTCGACGTAGTCCTCCAGGGCGTCTTTAAACTTGTCAAAGTGATACTCGAAGCCGTTTTCGATAGAGGTTGAAGGCGCCGCAACAGCACCAAGCGACGAAACGCCAAAATGGCATTTGCTGCATTTATCTTGCCCATCGTAATCGGCAACCGAAGCAAATCCGTTCGGCGTTCCTTTCTTATAGTTAGGGCAGGTCGTCCCGTAATGCAGATACGCCTTGTCATCGTTCACGCTAGTCGGCCACACCGCATCGGTATAGAGTTCCGTCGCCCGGACCTCATCAGAGTTGCGCGGCAGCAGCGGAATATAGGAGGAGACCCTGTCTCCGTTCTCGGTTATATATGCCCGATCGACCTCCGCGCTCGCATAGGTATAAAACGCCTTACGCGCCGCAGACTCCGCCTTCATCTCGACACTCGAGCCTTGGGGCTTCTCGTTTGCCAGACGCCAATGGTAGTAGTCCTTCGAGCGATCGAGCGCCACTTGCGGTTCCCACGTAACGCTCGAAGCGTAATGCGGATTTTGAACACCGGAGAGATCCGTTAGGCTTTTTGCGCGCTCCCACATACACGAACAGCTGCCGACCGAACCTTTATCCGATCCACCGCAATCCGCTAGCCAGGCACGCTCTTTGGCCTTCGCCGTCTCCTCCGATGCTTTTTGTAGCTCCTCGGCCGCGCGCTCCAGATCTTCCGACGCATCCTTAATGGCATCGGTCGAGATCTCGGACCCTTCGAGCGCAACAAAATCCGACTCGGATGTCCTGGGCACGGCAAGCGCCGTACCGGTATAGGTCACGCCGTCGGTATCCTGCGCCGATACTGCCTGCATGGCGCGCGCGGCAACCAGGTACGGCAAGGCGGTCTCGATCTTTCGCAGGCCCCTTGCCGCGCTTTTAGCAAACTTGTTACGCGTTTTAATGATCTGGGTTCCCGTTTCGATGATATCGCTGCCGACAACCTCGGCGCCCGGAATGAGAATGGCAACCAAGCCGGTGCCGATCGTGGCAAACCCCGCCAGGCCCAAACTCAAAATGCTCGCATCGACCACCGTGGCGGCTGTGTGATAGGACGACACCACGTTGGCGCCCGCCAGTGCACCGCTATCGGCCGCCACCTGGGTGTCTCCGGCGCGCGACATGCTCCATATCGCCGCGGTCGACGAAAACAGCAGCGTAAGCACCACCAGAATGACAACCGCAGAGGAGAGCGTGGTATAGGCACCGTCTTCGATAAACAAGTCGATACCGGCACGGCCCATAAAGCCGCCCCGCCTGCGGCGAGCGCCTGGTCGACGGCGGGCCGCAAACCCTTGCGTCACCCGCAGCAGGCAGCGCCTAATCCCATGCAGCAATCCATGAATCATAATCTCCCTCCAGCCATTCGGGACGCGATCGATACGAGACGTCGACCTTGAGCTCGACATAGCCACCCTCACCCGCACTGCCCATGGCCTGCACAAATGCACCGATTACGGGCAGCGGCTTAACCTCGCCGGCAACAGACACGGACGAAACGCCGCCAGCACCGGCCCGCCCCAACTCGATATCCCACGACAGCGGCCCGCCGGCATGAAAAATCGAGACGTCGGGCACCGCGGCAAGTCTGCGGCGAGTGAACTCCTTAAGGTCATCGTCGTCATCCACCGTCGTCGTGGTCATAAGCCGCGCGGTCTCAGCGGCGGCAGACTCCATGACCGCGCGCGTATAGAGCAGGCACACCGGCTGCAACGCGAGCAAGATAAGCGTCAAAAACGTCGGCAGCAAAAAGGCAGCCTCGACCGTAGACTGCGCCCGATCCTCGCACGCGATATCAATACAGAGCGATGTCCTTGGCACCCATCGCGGCATCGATAACCGACGACGGAGCGACGCCATGAGACGCTGCCCGCTCGACCAGTGCCGCCAAGCGCCCATCAGTGCCAGCGCGCCAAAGCCCCGCAATCGCCAGCACAATCGACAACAGCGCCACGGTGACGATGGCGTATTCGACGGTCGACTGCGCAGATTCCTCACGCAGGACATCATGCATTTCACGACCCCTCCTTTGACTCCGTTGTTTGCGGAACCAGACGCACGGCACGCAGGCGGCACGAGGCATCGCCGGCATCCGCGGCAACCGTCACCATGTCGACCCAGCCTCGCCCATCGCGCACGATGGCGCCCCATACGTTACCCTTAATATCGAGATAGCCGCTCAGGGCGAGCTGGGCCGTTGGCACCTCGCGGTAGGCGCGTAACATATCCGCCGCTGCCTCGGTCATCGGTCGGTCCTCGGACCATGCAAGCCGGACCGCAATCGCGTTGTCCTCAGGCGAATCCGTCGCAGTGCCAGACCGCTTGTCGAGCATCCGCAGAAAGGTTTGCGCCGTGACAGCGACATCCGAATCGTCCGCATCTCGCATCTCATCTTTTTGAGACGCCACCGCCGAATCTGAGCCCGAATCGAAGGCGGCCCCAGGACGCTGCTGCCGCGCGGCGTTTAGCCCCCAAACCGCCACTGCCACCGCCACAACCACACAGGCAAACACCAGCAGTGCGCCGGCAGGCCGCCTGCCCTCTACAGGCTGTTGATGCCCTCGCTGATAGCGTTCCATAGATCTTGGACCTTGCCCTTAAATGCGACAATGGCAATGATGGCGATCACCACGAGCACGCCGACCAAGATGGCGTATTCGGTGGTGCCCTGCGCACTCTCCTCCTGCAGTAGCTCCCCGGCATGCTGGCGAGCGCGAATTGACTGGCAAACAGCCCAGCTCCAGACCTTGCCAGCAACGTCAGTCATCGTGTTCATGTATTCCTCCCTACATCATCCCGCCTGCTCCCAACAGCGGGCCCAATATGGACAGAAGCAACGCCGGCAAGATGAGCGTGCCGGTGGGAATCAGCAGCTTGACGGGCGCACGCTCGATCTCGCGCTCGACCGCGGCGCGATGAGCCGCACGGATCTCGCGACTTTGAGCGGCCAGTGTCTCGGCAAGTGGGGCACCCAGAGCGAGCGCCTGCCCCACCGTGATGGCAAAGGTCTCGAGCGCTCGCACGTCCAGGTCGCGTGCGGCGGCCAACAGCTCGTCCTCACGCGTGCCCACGCCCACCTGCCACGCCATGCAGGCCCGCTCAAGTCGAAGAGCCAGCACTGACCGGCGGTTGGCGCAGAAAATCTCAAGCGCCGCATCAAACGAAAGACCGGCCGAAAGACCCAAGCGCACAACATCGATCATCTCGGACACTTCGCCGAGCGATACTCGCGCCGGGCCGCCCGCTCCAACCGCGCCCTTCATTCGCGCGGCCAGAGCATCGACCACCGAGCGACCCGCGGCAGCGACCAGCACCGCCTCGCGCTTGCAGGCCTCTGCGATCTTGCGTGCATCCGCCCGATCCAAACCCGTTGCGACAAATACACTCAGAGCGCACAGGCAAGCCGCAACTGCAACCGGGGCGCTCATAGCTTCACCCGCATAATGCGCCGGATAACCACCAGGGCAACGGCGTTGAGGGCAAGACCCAGCACCACAGTGCCCGCGCCGGCAGGCGTCGCAAGACCGCGACGAAAATCTGCCGAAAGCAGCGCCAACACCGCGCACATGCCCGTCGGCATCGCCGCGACCATATGCGCAGACATGCGAGCCTGCGACGTCTTAACATCCAGGCGGCGCTTGAGCTCAATGCGCTCCCCCACCATGCTCGACGCCTCGGACAGTAAGTCGGCAAGCGGAGCACCGGTGCGCTGAGACACCTTAAGCGCCAAGGTCACAAGCGAAAGGCCAGGGGCGTCGATGCGCACGAGCAAGTCATCGAGCGCGTCGGTCGCCGAGATGCCGCAATCGATTGCCGCCGCCACCCGCAAAAACTCGGTATGCACCGGTTCTTGCGCATGAGCGCCCACAAAGCGCATGCCCTGGGCCAGTGAATGTCCCGAGGCAAGCGACATGGAAAGTGCGGTAAACGCCTCGGGCATGGCCTCTTCTGCATCGTGTTGCTCGCGCCGGCTCTCAAAGCCATCCCGAGCGGCGCCAACGGCAAACGGAGCAACAAGTCCCAAGGCAAATCCGAGGGGCGATAACGACACCATCGTTAGCAAAACGCAGCAGACACCGCTCGATAGCAGCAGAAACGCCAAACGCCCCGAAGCATCCTCGATCGCGAGGCCAAGGCGACGCGCCGGAGCCAGCGATGCCCACGAACGGGCGATCTTTTTCAGCAGATCGTTTTCCACCAGCTCACGCGGCAGCTTCTCTGCCACCGTCTCGAGCGCCTGACGCGCCAGCTCCGCCGGCGGTACCTGCGGCACACGAGGTTCCGCCCCGCACGCCGTCGCAACAGAAAACCCTGCCAAACCCCCTACGACGAGGGGCACAGCGACCTCCATTCGTCCACCTCCTCTTGTGTGAGCGTCCCCGACCGCAGGCCTTCTGCGATAAACGGCGGCTCGCGGTCAAGCTTCCAGGTGCGCTCGGCGGCATCGAAAGTCACATAGCGCTCGAGCTCTACGCCGCCCGACGCGGCGCGACGCACCCCCGAATACGAGGAGACGAAACGCCTGCCATCGGCGTGGCGCTCGGACATCACGATGCCGTCGAGCGCCATGGCAATCTGCTCCTCGATGAGCTCGCTCGGCAGATCGATGCCATAACGTGCAAGCAACGTCAGACGCACCACGGTCTCCTGCTCGGAACCCGCATGAAGTGTGGTGAGCGACCCGTCGTGGCCCGTGTTCATGGCCTGCAACATGTCGCAGCACTCGGCACCGCGCACCTCGCCCACCACGATGCGGTCGGGGCGCATGCGCAGGGCATTGGTCACCAGGTCGCGGATCGTCACCGCACCCTCGCCCTCAATTGAAGCCTCGCGCGCCTCTAGGCGCACCACGTGCGGATGATGTGCAAACTTGAGCTCGGCAGAGTCCTCGATCGTCACGATGCGCTCGCCGGTGGAAATCTCACATGACAACGCGTTGAGCAGGGTGGTCTTACCAGATCCCGTGCCTCCCGCAACCGCCAGGTCCTGTCGCAGCGACACCGCGCACGACAGCAGCTGCGCATACCAAAGCGGCAGCGACCCCAGCCCCACAAGCTCGTCCAGCGAGCAGATGCGGTCCGAGAACTTTCGGATGGTGAGAATCGGTCCGTCAATCGCCACAGGCGGAATCACCGCGTTGACGCGATAGCCCGTTTTGAGGCGGGCGTTGACGATGGGACTGCGCTCGTCGATACGGCGGCCAAGTGGCGAGATGATGCGGTCGATAAGCACACGGATCTGCTCATCATCCTCAAACGCATGCTCGATGGGGTACAAGACGCCGCCGCGTTCAAAGAAAGCCGAGCGGCAGCCGTTGATCATGATTTCGGTAACGGTGTCGTCCTCGATGAGCGGCTGCAACGGCCCCAAGCCCACCACGTCATCCAAAATCTCGTCGATGATAGTCTCGCGCTCGGGCGTCGCGAGATCGGTCGGCTCCTCAACATTGAGCGCCGCCTCCACCGCAGGACGCAATTCCGAGCGGGCAAGTGCCGGGTCGATATAGGCGCTGATACGCGCCACTTCGTCGTAACCCATGCGGTCCATCACGGCGCGCTTGGTGCGTCGTTTCACCGCGCGGCGACGCCCCGCATCTACAGGCGCTGCCGCCGCTGCAGCGCCAGCAGCCTTAATCCTCGTTTGCAGGCTCATCGCTGATCACCCTCGCGCGACCAGGGAAGGCGAATACGCGGGCGTTCGGTGCGCATTGCACGGTCGGCGACCATATCGCTCCAAGGGCCGACGGCGCACCCCAGTTCCACGAGCATCTCGCGCGTGGCCTCGCGCACGCTGGTCGCAAAAGCGCTGGTCTGCCCCACTGCCTCGTCAGCGCGCCCAAACGCCATGAGCGCGGCGAGATCCTGCCCGCCATCGGCGATACGAATCTTGGAGCTCAACGCACAGGCAATCTCAAAGCGCATGGCGACGTCCTCGTCTGCCCCGCGCGCACCGAACCGGTTGAACACGGCGCTCATGCGCGTGCGCGGCACACCTACTCGACTTGCCAGTTCAATGACGCGCGACGCCGATGTCGCGGACGACACCGCCGCATCGCCAACGACCAGGCAACGGTCGCTCGCCGCCACCGCAGCCGCCACGGCATCGCCCCAAAAGACCGAGGTATCGATAAAGACCACGTCGGATTCGCGACGCAGGACATCAAGCAATAGCTCCACCGGACGTGCCATGAGCTCGGCTTGCTCGGGCGCCGCGACGGGACCCCAGAGCGTAACGCCCGGCGCCACGCGCATCGATGTGGCTACGATATCCGGCTCGGTGAGCGCGCCCGCCGCCGACGGCTCGATAAGTGCCGCCATATCGCGCGGAGCATCGACGCCTAACAAGTCGTAAAGGTTTCCAAACATCAGGTCCAGGTCGAGCACGGCGGCACGCAAGCCCAACAGCGACGATGCGTGTGCCATGGTGGCAACGATCGTCGACTTGCCGCAACCGCCCGAACCCGAAATGGCGCAGATGACCGGAGCTCGATGCTGCGGAGCGGCAGCGTCTGCCGGCGGCATCGGAGGCGGCGGGGCGGGCGTCGGCGACAGCGTCCCCGTCTCCCCCGCCGCAACCACACGCTGCGTCCAAGCCGGCATGGCGGCTTGTTCGGTCTGCAAGGCAGGCTCGTTCTGTGCAATCTGCTCATGCTGCATCAGCGACAACTCGCCGCACCCGGCAAAGCCCTCAACTTCGTCGAGTTCATCCGCCAGATTCACGCCGTGCACGTATCCCATATCTACAGCCGGGGAGTCGCCAGCATGCTGTGCCGGCCCTCCAGCGTCATCGTATACAAGGGGGTTCCGGGGGCGCCGACCATGCTCGGCTTCCGCTTTTCCATAATCATCAACACGCGGGCCTCTTGTAGCGCGAGGCGCCCCGGGTTCCCTATCAACAAAAGCATCGGGCTCAATCGTCATGCGCCGATCGGAATCAACCGCTCCCTCGCCCGCGCGCCCGTTGCCGCATATACTGTGCGCAGCGATGACCTCGGTCGCCCCCGCGCGAAACAGTCCCTCGATATCCGACGGATCGAGCACTTCTATCAACACGACCACGCGACTCACGCGGCCTTCGGCCGTCAGGCGCGCAACAGTCTTGCGCACATCTTCGATATCAAACAGAGACGCCGCGATGATGGCAGCCCCGCGGCGCGACGGAAACGCCCGCGCCATGGAAACCAGCCCGTCCAGGTCACCCACGCGAAGCACCTGTGCACCCGCATCACGGCCCTCGACTTCCCGCTGCAACAGCCCGTAATCGCCGCACGCGCAGCACGCAAGCCAGATCGCCTTCATCACTCGTCGCCTCCGCTCTTTTTGCCGCGCGCCGTGGCGGGAATCGTCAAGCTGACCGTTCCCTTGCCCGAGGCTCCCAGCAGTTCCTTGACGTCTTCGGGGTCAGCCGCCAGCGTCACCCATTCGATCTTGCCCTCGCGCGTGGCACCGGAATTCTCACTGGTATCGATCACGTGCGCGCCGCACAGTCGATCGGTTACGCCATCTTTTTGCACGTACACGTCCACATAGCTGCCCACGCCCGTGGCACCGCCGACCGAGTGCTCGGCATCGACCGCCACCGAAACGGCGACCTTGCCCTTAGGCACCTCGAGCTTGTGGCTCTCGGCCTTGGTGTAGACATTGCAGATCACGGCGTTTTTGGGAATACGCGAAGTCGTCACGTCGCCGCGCACCTGGCGCAGCTCGGTCGCCGCGTCACGCGGCAGCAGACTCGTCAGCCATTCCTGGGTTATGACATTGGTCTCATCGAGGGTCTCGCCCACATCGATATCGCGCGCCGCGACGCATACCTCGACGCGATCGCCACCGTACTTGGCCAAGGTCTCAGCCTGGACCTGTTCGGCTTGCGAGCGGATCGACGAGCCGTAAACCATGCAGAGCAGAGCAGCGAGCACGCCCGCGACCAGACTGATGGCGATGCGCTTGCTCTTGTTCACGGCCGCTCCTCTCATGGCAGTGCCGGGCGAATGCCCGTACCACCATTGTCTGGGCGGTCAGAGCGCAAAGCGGCGCAATCGCGATCTTGGTTTTCGATGTCAAACCAATCGCTGACCAAAAGCTGACCAGCCCGTCAAGCTCGTGGCAAGGTTTTGGCCAGCACGTCAGCAAACTGCATGTTTCGAGGCTTTTCCGCAGCAAAAAAGCCGTCTCCCGAACAGTTGGGAGACGGCTGTCATAGGAAAAATCAATTACAGATGGACATCGGGATCGAGCATTTGAGCACTCACGCGCATGGATGACGCCAGGTTTTGGAACGTTTCCAAACGCAGACTGTCGATCTGCCCGGCGTCCTCGGCCTCGCGAACGGCACAACCCGGCTCATGGGTATGCGTGCAATCGCCAAACCGGCACGCGCGCGATGCCTCGACAATCTCGGGGAAGGCGCGCGCCAGACCCCGCTCGTGACCCACGAGCGGTAGGCTGCGCAGGCCCGGGGCATCGGCGATCACGCCGGCGTCGCCCGGCAGTGCCACCATCACGCGCGCGACGGTAGTGTGACGGCCCTGGTCGTCGCGTTCGCGCACACCGCCAGTCGCCAACGTATCGTGGCCCAGCAGCGCATTGAGCAGCGTCGACTTGCCGGCACCCGACTCGCCCAGAATCATGGCGCAGCTCCCGGCAGGCACGCAGGAACGAACCTCGTCCAGGCCGCGCCCCTCGGCAGAGGACGTCACGATCACGCGCACGTCCGGACCCACCAGGCGGCGCACGCGGTCCAGATCGCGCTCGAGCTCCTCGGCATCGCAGCGGTCAGCTTTGGTGAGCACCACCACCGGCTCGGCATCGCAGTCGAGCGCCAACACCAGCGAGCGCGCCACGCGGTCGAGCAGCACCTCGCCGGCACCGAGCGCCTGCACGATTAGCACGCTATCCACGTTGGAGCAGAGCACCTGACGCTCTCCGCGGGCACGGCCGCGCCAACGCTCAAAGCTCGTACGGCGCGGCAGCACGCACTCAATCACACCCATATCGTGCCCGGGAGCGCGGCGCACCGCCACACGATCGCCCACAGCGGGCAGCAGGACCTCGTCCTCGCCGCGCGACTTGGCAAACCCCACGGCATGCTCGGCACGAAACGTGTCATCGGCAGTCGCCACCAGTGGAAACCCGCGATCCAAGCGCACCACGGCGCCAAGCTGCATCTGCTCGGGTTCCTCGGCATGTGCGCAAAAATCGTCAAAGGCAGTCTGCTGGGCTTCATCGACCGGCAGGTCATCAAACGCCGGAACGTCCTGCAGCGCGTCGAGTCCCGGCACGCTTGCCAGCAGCTCCTCGGCAGACGCGGGGGCCTCGGTCGCAAGCTTCCGACGACGATCGCGCTTAGCCCGCGCCCCCGTCGTCTTTTTCTTCGCCTTAGCCTTCGCCTTGCCCACAAGCGCCTCCCAGCACCATAAATCACAACTGAGCAGGTATTTTAAATCAAAAAGAGCTGGCCGGGCAAAGCCCGACCAGCTCACAAACTTTCCCTCAGCCCTTTATCATCCGCGCGGGAGAAAAGCCAGCAAGGATACCGCAGGGCCCGCCCGCCGGGAGGGATTTCCTAAGGGCACATCCCGCAGCCGCAAAGCGGCGAGGACGTGCCCGTGGAAACCCCGCAGGCGGTCGGGCCCGGACAGGAACGTTACTCTTTTTCGACCGCGCGCATGATCGCCTTGTAGATCTCCATCAGCGGGATGATCAGGAAGGCCAGGCCCAGCGCGGCAAGAACGCCCTTGAGCTCAAGCGTCACGGGGCCAAAGAACATCTCGGCAAGCGTCGGCTGCACGGTCACGATCACCGTCAGCACCAGTGCCAACGCGGCAGAAGCCCACAGCCACTTGTTCTGCTTCTTCATGGTGAACAGCGACGCACGACGGCTGCGCATATTGAAGCAGTGGAAAATCTCGACCATGTTGAGCGTGATGAACGCCATCATCACGCCTTCCTCGTCGGCATTGCCGGCGATCATATCGGCGATGTGGATGTAGCCCATGTCAAAGTACACGCCCACAAAGAAGCTCGCCAGCACCAGCACGGTGATGATCAGACCCTGGACCACGCAGTCCAGGCCCATGTGACCGGCAAAGACACCGTCCTTGGCGTTGCGCGGCTTGCGCTTCATGATGTCACCCTCGGCATCCTCCATGCCCAGCGCGAGCGCGGGGAAGCAGTCGGTGACCAGGTTCACCCACAGCAGCTGCACCGGCTGGAAGATGGTAAAGCCGATGAGCGTGGCGATAAACACCGAGAACACCTCAGCAAGGTTGGCCGAAAGCAGGAACTGGATGACCTTGCGGATGTTGTCGTAGATGCGACGGCCCTCTTCGCAGGCACCGATGATGGTGGCGAAGTTGTCGTCGGCAAGCACCATGTCGGCAACGTTCTTGGTGACGTCGGTGCCGGTGATGCCCATACCGACGCCGATGTCGGCGCGCTTGATGGACGGGGCGTCGTTGACGCCGTCGCCGGTCATGGCGACGATCTGGTCGCGCGACTTCCAGGCCTCGACGATGCGCGTCTTGTGCTCGGGCTGGACGCGAGCGTACACGCCGTAGTCCTCGATGTGCGCGTCGAGCTCCTCGTCGCTCATGCGGTCGAGGTCGGCACCGGTAATGGCATGGCTGCGATCGGTGACGATTCCCAGCTGCTTGGCAATGGCCACGGCGGTGTCGATATGGTCGCCCGTGATCATGACGGTGCGAATACCGGCGTCGTGGGCCTCGCGGATGGCGTCGGCGACCTCGGGGCGGACAGGGTCAATCATGCCGGACAGGCCGCAGAAGACCAGGTCGTGCTCGAGCGCAGCGGGGCTGCAGTCGCTCGGGACCTCGGTGTAGGTGCGGCTTGCCAGCGCCAGCACGCGCAGGGCCTCGTCGGCCATGGCCTTGTTGGCGGCCACGAGCTCGGCGCGACGCTCCTCGGTCAGCGGAACGACCCTGTCGCCGTCGTAGATATGGGTGCACAGGCCGATCACCACGTCGGGCGCGCCCTTGGTGTACTGCTCATACTCGCCGTCCAGGGTCTCGACGACCACGGACATCATCTTGCGGCCCGAGTCGAACGGGGCCTCGCCCACGCGCGGGTGCTCGGCAGTCAGGCCAGTGAGGCCCGCCTTGCCGGCGTCGTTGACGAGCGCGCACTCAGTCGGCTCGCCCACGGCCTCGCCCAGCTCCTCGTCCCACTGGGCATCGGAGCACAGAGCCATGCCGGCCAGGAACTTCTCCTTAGGCGCGGCGAGCTCGTGCTTGACGACGGTCATCTTGTTTTGGGTAAGGGTACCGGTCTTGTCGGAGCAGATGGTCTGCGTGCAGCCGAGAGTCTCGACGGCAGAGAGCTTGCGGATGATTGCCTGGCGCTTGGCCATCTTGGTCACGCCAAGCGACAGCACGATGGTCACGACGGCGACCAGGCCCTCGGGGATGGCAGCGACGGCGAGCGAGACGGCAACCATAAAGGTATCGAGCAGGGCGGTCGGGTCGGTAAGAACGTTGCCCACGCCGTGGCGGATGATATCAACGCCAAAGATGACGACGCAGATGACGATAACCATGATGGTGAGGATGCGGCTGAGCTCGGCAAGCTTCACCTGCAGCGGCGTGAGCTCTTCCTTGGCCTCGGCCAGGGCGCCGGCGATCTTGCCCATCTCGGTATCCATGCCGGTACCGACTACGACGGCGCGGCCACGGCCGTACACCACGGTGGAGCCCATGTAGCACATGTTCTTGCGGTCGCCGAGCGGCACGTCGTCGGTGCCGGCGGCGAGCTCGATCACGTTGGCATGCTTCTCGACGGGTACGGACTCGCCGGTAAGGGCGGCCTCCTCGATCTTCATCGTGGCGCTCTCGAGCACGCGGCAGTCGGCCGGGACGGAGTCGCCCGCCTCGAGCATGATCACATCGCCGGGCACGAGCTCGGCGCTCGGCAGGTGCACGAGCTTGCCGTCGCGCAGAACCTTGGACTGCGCGGCGCTCATCTCCTGCAGGGCCTCGAGAGCCTCCTCGCTTTTAGCCTCCTGGACCACGCCCAGCACCGAGTTGACGATAACGACGAACATGATGATGGCGACATCGGCAAAGTCCGCCTCGCCCTTGACCATGCCCGTGAGCGCGCTGATGACGGCGGCAACGATCAGCATGATGACCATGGGGTCGGCCATCTGCTCAAAGAAGCGCTTCCACAGCGGCGTCTTCTCGGCTTCCTCGAGCTTGTTAGGGCCTGTCTTAGCGAGGCGCGACGACGCCTCGTCGTCGCTCAGGCCGAGGTTCTCATCGACACCTTGGTCGCTGAGCACCTCCGCCGCGGCGGACAGGTATTCCTTTTGCATATAGAGTCCCCTCCTGGGATTCGGGCCACTCAGCAGATTGATGCCCGATCATAATTCCCAGGAGAAGGGCAAGGGCTCATCAAGGCTGCCGTGCTGAGCGGCAGTTGATAGTGGAGCTATGGTACCCCAAAGCAACGCGTCTAGCCAAAACAATCCATTTGGAAATATGGTCCATAAGCAACGGTGCAGACCGTGTGATGCTCAATACTGATAAAACGTTTTTTCTTCGGCGCATCATCAAATTGAAATATCGCCCAGATAGCAGCGGTTAGAACGGTTGGTAAAGTTTTTGCATATACCGTTTTTCCGCAAAAAATGAACTTCTAATTCGGCATACGGTCGATTTTTTGGGGTATTCGGACGCCATTTCGTTATAATCAACTCGGTTTTATTTCTTATGGTTTATCTATCAGCGCAAGACGATGTCAGATGGAGGTCTGAATGTACAAGCGCACCAAGATTGTATGCACCATGGGTCCCGCCTGCGATAGCGACGAGACCATCCGCGAGATGATCAAGGCGGGCATGAACGTCGCCCGTTTTAACTTCTCGCACGGCTCCTACGACGAGCACCACGGTCGCATCGAGCGCGTCCGTCGTATTTCCAAGGAGCTCGGTATGCCCGTCGGCATCCTGCTCGACACCAAGGGCCCCGAGGTCCGCACCGGCCTTCTGGTCGACGGCAAGAAGGTTGCCGTCAAGACCGGCGACAAGATCGTCGTCACCGCTCAGCCCACGACCGAGGATTTCCACGGCACCTCTGAGCACATCTCCCTCGACTACCTGGCTCTGCCCTCCGAGGTCGAGAAGGGCTCCCTCATCCTGATCGATGACGGCCTGGTTGCCCTCGAGGTCGAGTCCGTCGACGGCCAGGACATGACCTGCGTCGTTAAGAACGACGGCCTGATCGGCGAGCGCAAGGGCGTCAACATGCCCAACGTCAACATCTCGCTGCCCGCCATCACCGAGCGCGATCGTCAGGACATCCTCTTTGGCCTGACCGAGAACATCGACTACATCGCCGCTTCCTTCATCCGCGACGGCGAGTCCGTCCGCGGCATCCGCGAGCTTTGCCGCGAGAACGGCGGCGAGCACGTGACGATCTTCCCGAAGATCGAGTGCGCCCTGGGCGTCGAGAACTTCGACGAGATCCTCGAGGCTTCCGACGGCATCATGGTCGCCCGTGGCGACCTGGGCATCGAGATCAAGCCCGAGCTCGTTCCGCACATCCAGAAGGAGATCATCGCCAAGTGCAACGCGGCCTACAAGCCCGTTATCACCGCTACGCAGATGCTCGACTCCATGCAGCAGAACCCGCGCCCGACGCGCGCCGAGGTTGCCGACGTTGCTAACGCCATTTACGACGGCACCGACGCCGTTATGCTGTCCGGCGAGTCCGCTGCCGGTAAGTACCCGGTCGAGGCCGTCAAGATGCAGGCCAGCATTGCTCTCGAGACCGAGAAGTACCTCCCGGCTCACGCTCCGCTCGAGGTTCCGGCTGACGCTCACGGCACCCGCGTTGTCAACAACGTTGTGGGTATGTCCGCTGTGAACATGGCCACCACCGTTGGCGCCAAGTGCATCACCGTGCCGACGACCACCGGCCGTACTGCTCGCCTGATCTCGCACTTCCGTCCCAACATGCCGATCTGCGCGTTCTCCCGCCACGAGTGGGCCGTCCAGCAGATGATCATGTACTGGGGCGTTATCCCGCACCAGGCCGAGATTACCCAGGGCACCGTCAACGGCACGATCGTCAAGGCGATCGAGACCGCTAAGGAGCTCGGCTACGTCGAGGCCGGCGACCTGACCGTCGCCACCGCTGGCGATCCCCGCATGAGCGTCCAGCTCGAGGACAAGGTCTCCTCGACCAACGTCGCTTACGTCGCTCAGGTGCGCTAAGTCGTACTTGCAAGCACACTTGCATCGCAAAGGGCCTGGAAGGCGAAGCCTTCCGGGCCCTTTTTCTGTGCCAATGCCGGCGCACGGCAAAACACACACTCATTTCTTTACCAAAAGCGCGAAATCCACCCTTCGAGACCCAATGAATAAAGTCCCAAGCGCTAAAAGTGTTCGCCCGGTGGCAAACCCACACCTTAACCGACGCTGCTAAATCGTTTTAGCAAGAGCCGGATTGACCTGCTTTTCGGAAGTATGCGGCAAATTCTGATACCTCCGAGCACACCCCGTTTTTTCGCAACAAAATGCCTGATAAACTAGCCTCAAAAGCCAGGTCTGCTCACAAGGTTTAGATTTTGCCGCATACTTCCGAATTGACACTGGCATCGCACGGTCCAAAAGCATATTTCGACCAGGAGGACGTCATGGACCTGACGCTATGCGGTCAATCCGCTTTTTACTATCACCGTATCCCGCCACAGATATTAGGCCTTTACCCTGCCATTAGCCTTGGCAATATGGATCGCAGATGTTGCGGCCTCGGAAGTCATGCAGTTGTAAAAGACCTGCTTCACGCACCGCTTCACAGGATTGTATTCACTCGGGCACAATCCGGGTCGCGAAGCCTGTTTAAATCGCACCTCCTGACCCAAGAACCGCCTCCCGGGTCGTTTAGGCAAACCGAGCATGGGTTTGATGTCACATCGCCCGAGTTCACACTGCTCAACCTTGCTACGCAGGTCTCACGCAACCAGCTGCTTATGGCGTGTTATGAGATGTGCAGCTCGTTTGCTGTGTATACACCCTGCAAACGAGCGCAACGGCAACTTGATGAAGCTATTTCGCTTAAGCTCATTCCACCCAACTGCGGCTGGGAGCGGGTTATCGACGTCAACGGCAAGGATACCAACCTGTGGAAGCGCACGCCGCTTCTTTCCGCAGCGGATATCGCCGCGTTCGCCAAGCAGGCCGCAGGCCTGCGCGGTGTTAAGCAGCTCCGCTGGGCCGCCGAACGCATGACAGGACAGACCGCCTCGCCCTTCGAAGTACAGACCTCCATGCTTATCTCGCTCCCCCGCGACGAGGGCGGCATGGGCATCAACATCGCAAACAACGTGCGCATCCCACTCAGCGACGCCGCGCGCTCGCTGTATGACAAAACCTGCTGCTACGCCGATATCCTCATCGAAAGCGCCACCGACAGCATGGGTGTCATCCTTGAATGCCAAGGCCGCTCCGCCCACGACAGCGAAGCCGCGAGCCTCTCCGATGCCGAGCGCGCCACCGCGCTCACAAGCATGGGCTACGACGTCATCCAAATTACCTTTGGCCAGATTAAGGATAAGAAGAGCTTCGACCACATAGCCGAGCTCATCCATAAAAAGGCTGGACTTTCCTACACCCCAAAGACCAAACAGGAGCGCGCCGCCGAAGTCACCCTGCGGCAAGAGCTACTTGTCAATTGGGTTGAGCTATTCACCGCCAAGCCGGCCAGCTAGCAGCTAGCAATCAGGGGAAGCGCAGGCATATCGGGCGATTCGACGCGAGCCGCAAATCCCGCCTCGGTTAGCTCGATGACCTCGGTAAACGTTGTATCGAAAAACTCCTCGGTTAGCAGGCGATACGGCGGATGATCGGACTCGCCGGGGTTTTCGCGTACAATCTCGTGCATAACGCCGATGGTCTTGAGCACATACTCCTTATGGATGGGATACTGACCAAAACGGGTCGCCGCAGTATACAGGCGATCGGTCGCGCGCGGTATCGAAACGATGCCGAGTGTCTTGCCAAACCAGTCAAAGTCGCCTTGCTTTTTAATGCGGAATTCCTCGCACGGCTTGCCGCCGTGCGCCTCCAGGTACTGATTCACACGCGTATTCCATACGGTATCGGCCACCAGATGCGACCAAACGCCCAGCGTCAGATCGAGCAGCGACTGCGCCACGTCATCGGGCGCGAGCGAAAGCTCGCTAGCACCGGGACCGGCGACCGGCTCGGCGTCCTTGTAACGTTGGGGATAATGCACCCGATTGAGTCGCTCGCGCTCCTCGACAATCGAGGTCGCGGCAGCTGGCGCACCGGTGGGCGAACTTTTAAGCAACGGTGCCACATAGGTATCCCAGAACTCATGCTCACGAGGCTTAGGGATAGGCTCGGGCTTTGCAAAGTGCGTAATGCGGTACGGGATGGGATCGGCGATGCCAGGGACCATATAGCCCACGAAGATATCCGGAACCACGCAGCCAAACAAAAAGGCATTGCGGTCGCGCACGCTATTGGCAAGCGCACCGGTGCGCTCCAGCAAACGCTCCGTCTGAGCGATATGAATGTTCCAGCTTGGCATAGCCACCCCCATAAAAACCTGGATAACTATACCATCACGGCAAAGCCGCGCGGGCGGCTACGCACGCTCCACGCAGCAACTATTCCACAACGCCGCTCTCGGTTCCATACGACGATACCGGCGCCTCGACCACATGGTGATATCGATCGATAAAGATTGCACGGGCACCCAGGCGTCGTACCAAATCCTGATGGTGCGTGCTCATCAAGACCGTCTTACCGGCAGCAACATAGGCCAGTAGAAAGTTGACCACGATGTCGCAAGAGTCCTCGTCAAGTCCGTTGGTAGGCTCGTCGAGCACCAGGATATCCGGGTTCATCGACACGACGGCAGCCAGCGCCACGCGCTTCTTTTGCCCGCCCGAAAGCTGATAGGGCGAGGCATCGACCAGATCGGCAACCTGGAACAGCTCCATGGCGTCGCGGACGCGACGCTCGAGCTCGTCTGCCGGCAGCCCCATTTGAGCCGGGCCAAACGCGACCTCCTCGCCCACCGTGGCGCAAAAGAGCTGCGCATCGGCATTCTGGAACACAAAGCCCACGCGCTGATGGAACCGCTGGGCCGTCGCGGAATCCTTGAGATATGCCGCATCGACCGCATGCCCGTCAAACAGATACGCACCCGCGTCCACAAGTTCAAGGCCGTTGATAAGGCGCATGATCGTCGTCTTGCCGCAGCCGTTGGGACCGAGCAGAGCAACGAGCTCCCCACGGTTCACCTGCAATGAAATGCCGTCGATCACCGTATGACCCGCATAGGAAAACAGCACGTCGCGAAACTCGATGATCGGCGTGACCTCGGTGCCGGCAGCACCGCTCGCACCCATCGCGTTATTCGTATCGTTTGCCAAAACGTCGCCCTTCCCTACTCACATCGACGGTTCGACCGTCCGCGCTACAGCACCGCGCACAACACGGCGAGCAACGCAACGCCGGCCGCGTAAACCGCATCGCGCCAGCCAAAGCCGCTCCGTGCAGGCGCCGGATACACGCCGGCGAAGCCGCGGCACAGCATGGCCTCGTCCATCGCGCGGCTGCATTCCATCGCCTTGATAAACGTCATGCCCATGATACCCGCCAGCGAGTCGGTACGCGAAAAACCCGCGGGCGCGGAACCGACGCTGCGCAGCATGACCGATTCGCACAGATCGTGCGCCGTGCGTCCCAGCACCTCGATATGCTTGAGTGCCATATCAAACGTAAAGATAACCTCGTCGGGCAGGTGCAGCATTTTGAGCGCCGCCGACATGCGGCTCCAGGTAAGCGTCCACGAAACACCCAGCACCAGCGACACATTAATAAACGTCTTGAGCGCGATCTTGAGCATGGCGCCCGTGGCAGACGCGCCCAGCAGCAGGGCAGGCAGTGCCAGAACCACGGCAAGCCCCGTGGCGCCGAGCGCCGGTACAAAGGTCGCACGCAGCCCGCGTGCGGGGCGCACCGCGACCAGCACCAACGCGATTGCCGCCATCAGCATCAGGTACAGCGGACTCTGCGTCAGGCACACGCACAGGACGCAGACGAACATCCCCACCAGGCGCACCGGAGCCGAAACGCAAGAAAGGGCGCGGTCGACCATCGACCCGCCCTCGTGCGCGCCTCCACCCAGGCGAACCCGCTCAAGCAGGCTCGCCAGGTGCAGGACATTCTTTTGCATCACACGATGCCGAGCCCCCGCGGGCTCGTAACGCTGCTCGGTCGCAAGCCAGCTAGGCAGCTCGGCTATTGCCATGAGCACCGCTTTCCTTGACCGTCAGCGAGATCAGACGGAATGCGATGGTGAGCACCGCCACGCCAATCACGCCGGACAGGATATACATGGCAGCCTGACCGGCAAAGCCAAGACCCTGCTCCTCGGAATAAGCCTGCAGGTAATCACCCGTGGGCAGCGCGTCGGCAAAGGTCGGGGTATCGAGGCCGACCGAAGCCTGCAGGCTGTCGTCGCCAGCCTCCTGAACGGCGGTCGCGGCGCCCTCGGCGTCCCACTCACCCCAGGCGTCACCGGTGGCAAGCAAGCCCAGCGGCGTGGCCACCACGAGCACGGCGACCAAAATGAGCGTGGGGACCAGCGAGGTCTTCTTGGCAGCAGCGCCCTCGGCAGCAAGCTGGCCATCGACGGCCTCGGGCCCGACGATAATGCTCGGCGCCGTCTTCTTAATGAAACCGTAGATGGCGGCCGTCGCCACGCCCTCGATCACACCGGCAACCAGCATATGCGGGATCAACATGGCCGGAATAGCCACGGACAGCGGGAAGGGGCAGTACAGCGGAGCGCCCGAAGCGTTGGTGAAGAGCATCGGCTGAATACCGAACTCGACCGCCGCGCACAGGGCCGCCAGGCACAGGCCAACCCAGCCGCTCACGATGGCAGAAACCGAGGTGCCCCAGCTCTTGTCGTGCAGACGGCTGTTGAGCGCACGAAACACGATAGCAGCGACAAACGGCAGCACAAAGGCCATGTTAAAGCAGTTGGCGCCAAACGACAGAACGCCGCCGTCGCCAAATAGCAGCGCCTGCAGCGCCAGCGCGACCGAGACAGCGATAGCCGCGGCCTCGGGGCCCAGCAGCAGCGCGATGAGCGCGCCGCCGACGGCGTGACCTGTGGTGCCGCCGGGCAGCGGCACGTTGAACATCATGAGCAAGAAGGAGAATGCGGCGCAGATGCCCAGGAACGCCATATGCTCGCGATCGAGCGTGGCACGCACCTTCTTGATGCAGTGAACCCAAACGGGCACCATCGCCACCGCCATGACGGCATCGGTCTGCGGGGACAGATAGTTATCTGGAATGTGCATGTACGCCTCCCGGTTGTCGGCGCACAGAATTGCAACGCCGCTTAAATCACCTTGACAGTGTTACGTATTGTCAAATTCGTAACACGACGCGGGCTATCATAGCAAAACGGCGCACTGCCGACAAAGCAGCACGCCGTTATGTAATGCGCGTGTCATATATACAGGCTCAACGGTGCCTCATACCGAGCATAGCGGTCACGTAGGACTCGGCGGCAGCCACCGCCGACCCATATCCCAGTGCAGGACCTATCCGCGGACCTCGCCGTTTACGCCCTTGCACACCTTGGTGACGATCTTCTGGTGTGCTTTTTCGACCTCTTCGCTGGTGAGTGTGTGGTCGTCGGAGCGATACGTAAGCGCAAAGGCCATGGACTTCTTGCCCACGCCCACGCGGACCGGGTCGCGGTAGACGTCGAACAGGCGCACGCCCTCGAGCAGCTTGCCACCGGCGCTGGTAATGCGGCGCTCAAGATCCTCGCAGGTCACGGAGTTATCGACCACGATAGCCAGGTCGTGCTCAACAGCCGGATACTGCGAGAACTCGCGGTAGTTCTCCTGGTTGCGAGCGCCCTTGATCAGCTTGTCCAGATCGAGCTCAAAGGCAACGACGACCTCATCGATGCCCATCGCCTCGCGCGCCTCGGGGTGAATCTCGCCGACCCAGCCCAGCACGGTGCCGCCGGACAGGACCTCGGCGGCGCGACCCGGCTGCAGGAAGGCATAGCCCTCGCCCTCGACGGGACGGAAGCGAACCTTCTCGATGCGCAGCTGGGCGAGCAGCTCCTCGACGATGCCCTTGCCAAAGAAGAAACGCAGCTTACGGTACTTCATGCTCCAAGACTGCTCGCTCCACTGGCCCGAGAGCACACCCGCCACGGACTTGGTCTCCTTGGGTAGGCTGGCGTTCTCGCGGCCGTGGAACAGGCTGCCGACCTCGTACAGGTGCACGTTGGGCGTGCCGTGGGCCTCGTTATAGGCCACAGACTGCAGCAGGCCCGGCAGCAGCGAGCGGCGCATCTCGGTCTGCTCGGCCACCAGCGGGTTCATGAGCACCACGGGGCAGCCGCGGCCCTCGGTGGACATGCCGATCTTCTCCAGGTCGCCCGGGGCGGCAAAGCCAAAGGTCGTGGTCTCGTTGAGGCCACAGGCGCGCAGGATCTCGCCGACCTTGCGGGTAAGCTTCTGCTCGCGCGTCAGACCGCCGATGTGGTTCTTGGCAGCCGGGATGGTCGCCGTGACGCGACCCATGCCCCACAGGCGCAGGACCTCCTCGATCAGGTCAATCTCGCGCGGCAGGTCGGGACGGAAGCTCGGCGGGGTGACCATAAAGTCCTCGCCGTCGCGCTCGACGGTGCAGCCCAGGCGGGTGAGCGAGCGCTCGATAAAGTCGGGCTCGATGTCGGCGCCGCAGATGGCGTGCACGCGGGCCAAGCGCAGCTTGATGCTGTCGATGGTCTTGGGCGCGGGGAACACGTCCACATAGCCGGGGGCGACCTCGCCGCCGGCGATCTGCTCGATGAGCGCGCAGGTAACGTTGGCGACATCCACGCAGCCGGTCTCGTCGACCTGGCGCTCAAAGCGAATGGAGGCGTCGGAGATCAGCGACAGGTCGCGGCTGGTGTGCGAGGTGCGACCGGCGTTGAAGCAGGCGCTCTCGACCATCACGTCGACGGTGTCATCCTCGATCTCGGAATCCATGCCGCCCATAACGCCGGCCAACGCCACGGGACGCTCGCCGTCGGTGATAAGGCCCATGCCGGCGTCGAGCGTGCGCTCCTCGCCGTCAAGGGTCGTGAACT
Organism: uncultured Collinsella sp.; assembly: GCA_958352845.1. Lineage (GTDB taxonomy): Bacteria > Actinomycetota > Coriobacteriia > Coriobacteriales > Coriobacteriaceae > Collinsella. The sequence continues at coordinate 13,113 of CATWQC010000011.1, read as the reverse complement.
TCTCGTCCTGCTGGGCGGCGCGAACCACCACGCGACGATGGCCATCGCGCTCGGCAAAGGTGTCCAGGTCAAAGGCGTGCAGCGGCTGACCGGTGAGCATCATCACATAGTTGGTGATGTCGACGATGTTGTTGTGCGGACGCACGCCCAGGGCGTTGAGGCGCTTGACCATCCAGTCGGGCGACGGGCCGACCTTGACGTTGCGCACGATGCGGGCAACGTAGCGGTCGCACAGGCCCTCGTCAGCGATCTCGACGGAAAGCTCGTCGTCGGTCGCGCGGCCGGCCTCGGCCTTAATGGCGGGCAGCTCAACGTGGAAATCGCGGTCGAAGATGGCGCCGGTCTCGCGGGCCATGCCGATCATGGACAGGCAGTCGGGGCGGTTGGGCGTAATCTCGCAGTCGAGCACGGTATCACTCGAGCCCACGTACTCGGCAAACGGCATGCCGCAGGGCGTATCCTCGGGCAGGATCATGATGCCGGAGTGGTCGCCGCCCAAGCCGAGCTCGCGCGCGGAGCAGTTCATGCCCATGGACACGACGCCGCGAAGCTTGCTCTTCTTGATCTTGACGTCGCCGGGAAGCACGGCGCCAATCATGGCCGTGACGATGTGGTCGCCGGCCTCGAAGTTCTGCGCGCCGCAGACGATCTGCAGCGGAGCGGGGTTGCCGTCGGCGTCGAGGTTCTTGTCACCCACGTCGACCGAGCACACATACATGTGGTCGCTATCGGGGTGCGGGGTCTTGGTGAGCACCTTGGCGGTCACCACGTGGTCGAAGGACTCGCCCACGGTGTCGATCGCCTCGACCTCGGTGCCGGTACGGATATATTCGTCCGAAAGGGTCTTGGGATCCTCCGGAATATCGATCATGGTCTTGAGCCAGTCGTAAGAAACGCGCATCTAACTGGTCTCCTTTCATAAATGCGGCTTTGAGCCGGAAACTGCAACTAAGAAGAAAGCGTTCTAGAACTGGTTCAAGAACCTCATGTCACCAGTCATCAACGTGCGCAGGTCGGGCAGGTCGTAGCGCAGTGCCGCGACGCGCTCGGCGCCAATACCAAAGGCGAAGCCGGTGTACTTCTCGGGGTCGATGCCACAGTTGATCAGGACGTTGGGGTCGACCATGCCGCAGCCCAGAATCTCGATCCAGCCGCTGTGCTTGCAGAAGTTGCAGCCCTTGCCGCCGCACACGTGGCAGCTCACGTCCACCTCGCAGGAAGGCTCGGTGAAGGGGAAGAAGTGCGGGCGATAGCGCGTCTTGCGATCCTCACCAAACATGCACTTAACAAAGTAGTCGAGCGTGCCCTTAAGATCGCCAAAGGTGATACCCTCGTCGACGACCAGGCCCTCAATCTGGTTGAACTGCGGCAGGTGGCAGGCGTCGGCCGTGTCGGGACGATAGACGGTGCCCGGGCAGATCATGTAGATGGGCGGCTTTTGCGACTCCATGGTGTGGATCTGCACGCCCGAGGTCTGGGTGCGCAGCAGCACGTCGGACTCGCCGTGGGCGTGAGCCTCGGGGTGCGCGACGCTACCGGGGTTGTTGTCGACCACATAGAACGTGTCGCGAGCCGAGCGGCTCGGGTGATCCATGGGCGCGTTGAGCGCGGTGAAGTTGTAGTAGGAGGTATCGACCATGGGGCCGGACTCGACGGTGTAGCCGATGCCGCAGAAGATGTCCTCGGCCTCCTCGATGATCTGCTTGATCAGGTGCTGGTGACCGATCTGCGGACGGATGCCCGGCAGCGTGATGTCGACGGCCTCGTGCTCGAGTGCGTGCTTGAGGGCGGCGGCCTTCATCTCGGTGGTGCGCTCGTCGAGCATGCCCTCGATCAGCTGGCGCATCTCGTTGGCGCGTTTGCCCATCATGGGACGATCCTCGGGGGCGAGCTTGCCCATCATGCGCATCAGGCCGGTGATACGGCCCTTGCGACCGAGCAGCTCAACGCGCGCAGCCTCGAGCTTGGCGGCGTCGTCGGCGCTAGTGACGAGCTCCTTGGCCTCTTCCTCGAGTTTGACCAGATCATCAATCAGACTCATGTCTTCCCTTTCGTCTCTCGCGTTCCCCGCTTGCCGAGGCGGCTGCCGCCGTCTGACGTTGCGAAAACGCGGCCCGGTTCGGTAACAAAAAACCGCCCTCGGGCATCTGCATTGCCCAAGGACGGTTGAATTCCGCGGTACCACCTTGTTTGACCCGACGGATGTCTGGCCCGCCGCGCCCACTCTTTGCCCCTTGTCGCGAGGCTCACGGCTTCCCTACTGGGGACATCGCCGCCGCTGGCCGCGCGCCCGTTGAGGTCGCTGCTCGGAAGTGAACGCTTGGCCCTTGCCACCGCAGGAAGGCTTGCAGCCCATGACCTTCCCTCTCTTGCCGGCGACGCGGCGGGCAAAACCCTCTCCGTCAACGCATTGGGCTATAGGATAACACATTTCGCGAGCGCATCGCCGCGTTCCGTTTTGTTCGCGCTGGGTACAAGGCAGGTAGCTGTGCAAATTGGCCGCGCACCCGCCTGCGGCGCTCGGCCTGCGAGATTAAGGATACGGTATGGGAAAGAAACTCGATAAGAAGGCCCAGGCCGCCGTGGCAAAGGCTGCCAAGGGCGTCAAGGCTGCTAAAGTCGACAAGGCCGTCAAAAAGTTCCGCAAACTCGAGGGCAAGCTGTGGACTCGCGAGTACCTGCTCAAGATTGCCGAGTTCGATGGAGCGACGATTGCTCCTGTCAACGGTGCTGCCGCCCGTGCCGACGCCATGGGCACGCTTGCCGGCGAGCATCACAAGCTACTGACCAGCGAGAAGTCCGTTGAGCTCGTACGCTCGTTAGCGCGCGAGACGGTTGCAGGCGGACACGTAGACGACCCGCAGCTGCTCGACGAGATCCGCGTGCTCGGCCGCGACCAGCGCGAGGCAAGCGTTATTCCTACCGAGGAGGCCGAGGCCTGGACCAGGCTCACCTGCGAGGCCGACGCCGTGTGGCACAAGGCCAAGACGGCCAACGACTGGGCGAGTTTTGAGCCCTATGTGGATAGAATCGTCGCCCAACTTAAGCATCAGGCCGAACTCATGGACCCCAAGCGCGACCCATACGACGTTTGGCTCGACCAGTACGAGCGCGGCCTTTCTGCCGAGAGCTTCGATGCGTTTTGCGATGAGGTCAAGGCGACGGTCGTGCCGCTCGTGCACGCTATCGGCGAGCGCGGCCAGCAGCCCGCTGCCGACTTTTTGCACGCCCGCGTGCCCGAGGCCGCCCAGCGCGCCATGAGCTTCGACCTTATGAAGCTCGTCGGCCTGAACCTGAACGACACCACGCTTGCCTTTACCGAGCACCCGTTTAGCGAGGGCTTTGCCGTGGGTGACGCGCGCATCGCGACACACATCTACGAGGACGATTGCATCTCCAACGTCTACAGCATCATCCACGAAGCGGGACACGCCATGTACGAGCTGGGCGTCAATCCCGCCTATGCGCGCACCTGTCTTGAGGGCGGCACCTCCATGGGCATCCACGAGAGCCAGAGCCGCTTTTTCGAGAACACCGTGGGTCGCAGCCGCGCCTTTATGGGACCGCTGCTCGAGGTGCTGCGCCGCCACGCACCCGAGGTCTACGGCGACGTCGACGAGGACACGCTCTACCACGCCGTGAACATCGCGCAGCCTTCGCTGATCCGCACCGAGGCCGACGAGCTCACCTATCCGCTGCACGTTATGGTGCGCTACGAGATCGAGCGCATGCTGTTTGCCGGCGAGGCCACAGCCAAGGATATCCCCGCGCTTTGGAACCGCTTCATGGATGAGTACCTGGGCATTCCCGTTCCCGACGACACGCACGGCTGCCTACAGGATACGCACTGGAGCGGCGGCTCGTTTGGCTACTTCCCCACCTATGCGCTGGGCAGCGCCTACGACGCCATGTTTGTGCCGGCCATGTGCCGCGACGGTGTCGACCTCAACGGCGCCTGTGCGAGCGGCGACCTGACACCCGTCCGCGCCTGGCTGGGCGAGCACATTTGGCAGTGGGGCCGCGCCAAGGACGCGCCGGAGCTCATCAAGGGCGCGTGCGGCATGGCGTTCGATGCCCGCTACTACTGCAGCTACCTGCAGGACAAGTTCACCACGCTCTACGAGCTGTAAGGCATAACCGACACGCCAACGCAAAGGGGGCGCCGCGGAACCAATCCGCGGCGCCCCCTTTCCACCTAGTTGTTTAAGAACGTCCCCAATGACTACCTTACAGAGCTTCCAGCGCGGCGGCGATGCGCTTCATGGCGGCATCGGCAGATGCTTGGTCGGGCGCCTCGGCCAGCACGCGGATAACCGACTCGGTTCCGCTCTTGCGTACGAGCACGCGGCCCTCGCCCGCCAGCGACGCCTCGGCCTCGGCGATGGCGTTCTGCACGCCCATGTTCTCGAGCGCGGCGTCCTTGTCCGCCACGTGCACGGCCACCTGCGCCTGCGGCAGCAGCTTGCACGGAGCCGTGAGCTGCGAGAGCGTCTCGCGCTCGGCACGAATCACTTCCATCACGCGCAGCGAGGTCATAATGCCGTCGCCCGTGCGCTCGATATCGCCAAAGATCGTATGGCCCGTCTGCTCGCCGCCCAGGCTGTAGCCGCCCTCGCGCATCTTGGCATACACGTGACGGTCGCCCACGCCGCTGGTCACGGCGCTCAGTCCGGCAAGCTCCAGCGACTTGACCAGACCAAAGTTGCTGGCGATCGTCGGTACCACGGTACCGCCCGAAAGGCGACCGTGCTTGTTCAGGTACACGCCGCACACGTACAGGATCTGGTCGCCGTCTACCACGCGACCGCGCTCGTCCACGGCCAAGCAGCGGTCGGCATCGCCGTCATAGGCAAAGCCCACGTCCAGGCCCTGCTCCACCACATGGCGCTGCAGACGCTCCGTATGCGTGGAGCCGCAGTCGACGTTGATGTTAAAGCCGTCGGGCGCGGCGTTGATCACGCGCACGTCGGCACCGAGCGCGTCAAACACCGGCTTGGCCACCGAGGAAGCCGAGCCGTTGGCGCAGTCGATACCGATCTTGACGCCCTGCAGCGAAAAGTTCGCACTTGCAATGAGCGAAGCAATGTAGCGGTTGCGGCCCTGCATGTAGTCCACCGTGGCGCCGATGTGGTTGCCCGTGGCCAGCGGAACTTCGCTCTTGCCATCGATGTAGTCCTCGATGAGCTCCAGCACGTCCTCGTCCATCTTAAAGCCGTCGCTGTTGACGAGCTTAATGCCGTTATCGCAAAACGGGTTGTGGCTCGCGCTGATCATGATGCCGCAATCGAAGCAGCCTTCCACAGTCTGATGCGCTACGCCCGGCGTGGGGATCACGTGCAGCATATAGGCGTCCGCACCGCTCGCGACCAGGCCGCTCACCAGCGCCGCCTCGAACATATAACTCGAGCGACGCGTGTCCTTGCCCACGATCACGCGTGCCTTGCGCTCGCGGTTGGCGCCGTAATACCAGCCCACAAAACGGCCAATCTTATAAGCGTGCTCTACCGTCAGCCCAACGTTGGCCTCACCGCGAAAGCCGTCGGTGCCAAAGTACTTCATGCGCTCTCCTTACAAAATAGGGGCGAACAGATTGCCTGTCCGCCCCAAAATGGTACTCGATTATCTGCGCTACCAGAAAAACCCTACGCCGACGCGCTGTCGCGAGCCGCCTGGCATGTAGGAGTCTGACGCAGCGTAAGCGGCTTGTCCCCCGCCTCGGCCGACGTGGTCAGCGTATACGTGATCGTCGTCGTCCCGCCAGCATGCAGGTCAACGGTGCCCGAATAGAAGGGGATTCCATGCCACGTAGCGGCGCCAAGACCAAACTGGGTGCCCTCGACGGTCAAATCAGTAATGTTGCCGCCCGTCGGGGCAAACAACGAGACATTCAGACGCTCGTCGTCACGCGCGGCATCGGGTGCGCTCGCCGCAACGTAATCGGGCAGCTTGCCAGCCTCCTCCTGCGTCATGATGTTCGTCAGAGTAACGGTGATGCGATACGAGCACGTGCCGTCGCCGTTCTTGATGCCCTGGCCGATCTGCGTGTCGGCGTTCAGATACCAGTCGAGCTTGGAGAAGCTCAGGTTGTTAAAGTAAACGCCGGCAACGGGATCGGCACTCGGATCATCCGGATCGGGCAGCGAAGCGTCAATGCCCGTCTCTTTGATGGCATTCTGCTCATCATCGTTTCTCATCCAAGCAATCAGACGGCCCTCTTCGGCACCGCGCTCGAATGCACCGACAAGCTTTGTAACGTCGACGTCACCGATGCCACCGAGAATCTTGTCGAAGGCGGCGCTGGCAACAGCCGCAAAGATGCCGTCCGATTCCTCGACCGGATAGTTCCAATACACATCGTGCATGAGAACCTTCGCCGCGTTGGTACCGTCGACGACCGTACCATCAGGCAGCGAGACATTACCGACAAGGCCCAGCAGGTACTGCAAGAACACCGGATCGATGCCGACGACGCCATCAACGTCCTGTCCATACTGGGACTTCCACAGCGCGGCGACACGCTGCGAGTTGCGGGGCCAATCAGGCGAATAGGTATTGCCCGAGTTGTACAGGTTGCTGTGGTTGCCGAACAGCGCCTCATCCTCTTCGTCGACGCTCTCGACTGCCTCATCCTCGCTGAGTCCAATGCGGGGAACAAACTCGCCAATCGACATCTGGCCGTCGGTGACCGAAATCAGGCCCTGCGAACCGCCAAAGCCGCCGCAGGCACGAATCTCGACGTTGTTCATGGCGTACACAAGGTAGTTGCGCGTCTGGCCGTTGGCGCCGAGCATCTGGGGAAGGATGGGGGCGACCTTCTCCGCCGCGTCAACCGCGCCGTTGAGGGTGGCAAAGCCGTCCTTGGCCTTATCGACCAGCTCGGTCACCTGGGAAATATGAGTATCGCCAATGCCCTGGATCTTCTCATTGGCGCTCTTGAACACCTTCGAGCTGCTGGAAAGCGAATCGGCGACCGCCTGCAGCGCGGACACGTTAATCATGCCGTCCTGGAACAGCTTGCCGGGCGTGGCCTGCGAAAGGTTGTCGGCCATGGGAACCAGCGCGTTGCTCGAGACATCGGACAGGGCATCAATCATGGTGCGGGCTGCGTTGATGTCACTGCCATACACCGGGATAAACGAAGCCGCCGTCCACAGCGGGCTCGAGGTCTCCGCCTTCATGCTGTCGCAGAGTTCATCGATCTTCTTCGCGTCGTCAGGCAGCGTCGAAAAATCGCCTGACGTGACCTTGTCCTTAAGGCCACCGACGATCTCGACAGCCTCCTTCGCTTCGCTCTTTACGGTCTTTGCCGAGTTAAGCAGCATAAAGCCGCTTGCGCCAAGCGCAACGAGAAGCACCGCGACTACAGCGGCAATAATGGCGCCGGTGTGACACTTTTTGCGCTCGCCCTTGCGATGGCGATGACGGACCAGACCGTCAGAGGTCGAACTCGACGAAGCGTCGCTACCGTAGTTCAAGCCAAAATCGTAATAATCTTCCTTGGAACCCGAGCCCGCAAACTCGGCACCGCTATCATCCAGGCGGGCGAACGTGCCAGTCTCGGAGGCGCCGGTGTAAATCGTGCCAAGGTTACCCGTAAGCCCCGCGCCACCGGCAGAGGGAGTATTGTTGGCGGCCTTGCCGGCATTAACGTTGCCGGCGGCATTCGCGGCGTTGGCAGCATCTGCGTTGTTCGCGGGTACCGAAGGAGCCCCGCTCGGCTGCGACGTGGAGGTTGCACCGCCCGCAAAGACATTCCCTCTTGCACGGCCGGTCTTTTTTGCCTTTTGAGACTGCTCGTACAGAGCGGTAAACATCGCTGTCTCGCCCGGGGACACGCGCTTACCGGAACCGCCCTGTCCAGCGCCGCCCGGCGTGCCGGCCTTACCAGCCCCGTTCGGACGCGGCGGAACTGCAGGGCGACCGCTATCGCTGCCCTTAAAGTGATTACCAGCCATAAAGAAATCCTCGCAATTGAGTCGCAATGAAAAAGTCCATAACGTTACTAGTTTATGGCATTTTGAGCATCGACAGCTAAACTCCAGACACGGACATCAATTGGCGAAAATGCGGCACAACACCTTTTCCGTCTTGGCGGCGGCGCCAGCTACACCGTGAGGAACATCATCACGATGATCATGGCAAAGCCGATAAGGTCGGTCGGCAAAAACACCGTGCCCAGCATAACGGCGCTGGTGATGGTCGCCGAAACCGGCTCCACAGTTCCGATGAGGCTCGCACGCACCGAGCCGATGTCCTTAACGCCCTGCATATAGAGCATGTAAGCAAAAAACGAGCCGATAACCACGAACACCGCGAGCGCCTCGATGCCGGCAGCGTCGAGCGCCGGCATATGCGCCCAGGGCTGCACGAAGGCACATGAGACCACGCCCGCCGTGAGCATTGCCGAACCCGTGACGATGGGGCTGCCGTATTCGGGCAGGATCTTGGCGGGAATCACCGCCATACACGCGGCGCTGACCGCACACATAAGACCTGCTGCCAGGCCAAGCGGCGAGATATTCAGGCTGGTGGGGTCGCCGCCGGTGGCGATTAAAAAGGTTCCACCCAGAGCCAGGCCAATGCCGATGACTTCGCGAGTACGCGGCATGCGGCGATCGGTCACGCAGGCGTAGCCCATGATGATAACGAGCTGCAGGCACTGGAGCACCGTCGCGGTTCCGGCGTTCGTCAGGCGCACGGCCGAAAGATAGCAAAACTGGTTGAACAGCAGGCCAAAGGCGGTAAAGAGCAGCAGCTGCTTGCGATCGGCGGGTGTGGTCCAGAGCTTAATCAGGCGCTCGCGGTCGCGCGTAACAACCACGGCCATAAAGAGCAGGCCGGCGAGAATCTGTCGTATGCTCATAAGCCACAGCGTATCGACATGGTAGGTATCGAACAAAAAACTCGCGCTGGTACCCGAGAAACCCCAAAACGAACCGCCCACCAGCGTGGCTAAGACGCCCGTGATCATCTTGCGCGTCGAAGCGCTGTTCAGGCGCTCGCGCCAGGCGCGGCGGGTGCTACGGCTGAGCTCGTCGGTGCCCTCGGGCACATCAATGTTCGATATATCGGTCATCGGCACCGAAGCCCCTGCGCCTTTGACCTGCTCGACACGCTCTTTGCTCATTCCACTCCCCCGAAACAGCCTGGAAACAATTCGGCTTACCTTACCACGGCGAAGTCACCAGCTGGAGGCTTGTCCGCTTATCGGTAGGACAATTCCGCAGGCGTCTTTCCATAGCTCGATACCGCAATGGCCTTGCATTATGCGACAGCCAAATCGCGGCAGCAGGCTCTTTTGAGATGGATATGACAAAGCCCCCGAATTCCACAATGTAAGCGATTTTTAAAAATGTTCTTGCCACCGAGTTCAGGCTCCGTTATATTATCCCTTGCGCGCTTGCGCACCCTTGATCGGGCGTTTAGCTCAGGGGGAGAGCGCTTCCCTGACACGGAAGAGGTCAGAAGTTCAAATCTTCTAACGCCCACCAAATGTTCGCAGCTCAGAGGCTATGTCCTCTGGGCTGTTTTGTTTTATGCCGCCAAATCCGCTGGCAGTTCCAACCGCCCAACTGGCCAAATGCCGACTATCTACTTGCCGATCTATCCATCGGCATAACCAATCAGTCCGCACCGCAACTTCTCGGCAAAACGCCGCGATGTCTGCGCCCTGCGGTATCCTTGAGCCACTTGCACCTGCAGTACCAAGGAGCCGCCATGCGCACCGAGCTCGATGTCCCCTTTTCGCACAAAGAAGAAGCCAAGGCGCTGGGCGCCAAATGGGACCGGACCAAGAAGATCTGGTATGTACCCAGCGGCGTCAACCCCGAGCCCTTTGCCGAGTGGCTGCCCGGTATTGACCGATCCGACCCCTCAGCACCGTATATATATCTAGTACTGGGCAAGCGCGAGTGCTGGAAGTGTCACAAAGAGACCTCGGTCGCGGCCTTCGGCATTCCCTATCGAACCAATAACGACGAGAGCATCGCCATCGCGCACGCGCCCAACGAAGCTGGGCACATTGCCATCGACACGGCCAACGCCAACGCACTCGCCATCGTGCCCGCTCTTGGCTGCGTGCCGGGCGAGATCCGCGACTACCTTCATAAGCGCTGCGGCTACAAGCCCGTAGGCGCGCGAGCCTCCAAAGCCCCGTCGCTCGGCAACACGTGCACCAGTTGCGACGCGCTGCAAGGCAGCCGCTATCTGTTCGAGGAGCCCTCGTCCCCGTTTGTCCTCACTGCCATCAACAAGCTGCCGGCACTGGAGTTTATACGCGTCGAAGTTGCCGGCGTCTTTGGCGTCCCGGCCACGCGTACCGACTTTGACCAGGCGCTCTTTACCTGGGCACGCGACCATCACGCCGAGTTCCACAAGCAACTCGGTGAGGGGATTTATTTGTAGAGGCAAAAGACACTCACAGCCAACTCCTCCGCATCACCTATCCCTCGTCGCCGGCGTCGTACACGATATCGAGGCCACAAACAGGGCATTTCTCCGGATACACCGGCATATGAACGCCTGTCCGTTTTCTCACTTCGTCGCTGAGTCTGTCGCGCGCATCGATAAACCGAATGTCGAGACACGGTATTTGCGAGCCGCAGCAAGGGCAGGTGACGACAAACGACCCGCAATCAACCTCTACGCTCGGAAACATATTGTTGTCTATAAGGGCACACGGCAGTTTTCCGTACTTCCCCATCGCAATATCGCCTCGCCAGCTCATACACGCTCCCCTCTCGCTATACAAATCAGGAAGAGCATGCACCGGCGGGCGTGCGCGAGATTGCATCGCCACGCGATCCGATCAAACAACACGATCGTCAAAGAATGCCAAAGCCAAATACGCTAATACGGCAGAAGCCCCGCCTTTTCACGCTTCTTTTCCGAGCGATCGAACTCAATGCGATGGGCCTCAAGAAACACCGTATTGGGTCGCCACTGATGCTCATTCGGCTGCCTTAGCGTCGTACCCGCAAAGGAAGCGTAGTCGGTCTTATCCAACAGGTACGATCCACACAGCCGATATTCACCGCAAACAGGCTCAAACGAAATCAGATGAGCATCGAATAAAGCATGTAAGTCGCGCCGAAGCAGAATGCCGTTGCTGGCAACCTGCGATTTGGGTCCCGAGTAATTCTCGATATGCGCAGCCTCCAGAGCTTCGCTGACGCCGCAGTCCGACACCGCGCAACGGCCGTCATAGGCGGCAACGAGCTGCTTGCGGAACCATTGTTGCCCCAATCGCTCGCGCCTTAACGCATAGCGGACCTTTTCGTCGTCGGTCGCACCCTGTCCGGCAAACTCAATATCGACGGGCATGCGCTTCAGATAACTCATGTCGGGCACAAAACGAGGGTCCGGTCCGCCTTTATGAACAGGACCGTGCAGAACAAACCATCCGTTTTCGGGCTCGAACCGCTCAACAAACGCAAGGCCGAGCACCTTATAGCCCACCTCGGTTGCGAATATGACTCCGACTGGGACGCCACATTCCATGCAGTTGAGCATTTTACGGTTGTAATTCTGGTCTCGAAAACCAACGGTACCCGGCGCTTGAACCGAGTACTTAATGACCCACGTACCATCGTCCAAATAGAGCGGAGGCACATCGGTGTAGAAGCTCTTTTTAGAGTTATGGACCGAGAGCGCAAAGATCTTATTGGGGTCTTGCTTCACCCGATCCTGGCCCGGCCAGAAGATCCCTGAATCCCGCGTTACGGGAAAGAAGTCCGAGCCAATTCTCAAACGATACTGATACTGAGGGCTATCTTCCTTGGTGTGGTGCGGAAGGCTGGTCCAAACGCCGCCGCGCTGCTCCTCACCCAGAAACCACTCCCATGCCTCAACGTATTCGGAAGGCACGAGACTGCAGGCACGGTCATAGCTTGGTCCATCCATCAACGGAACAGCAAGGTCAATGTCGTTCATCGCCAGCACCTACAACCATACGAATGCGAGTCATACCCCTCAATAATATGGTCGAGAGTCAATTATTACGAGATCTCATTCCGCGATCGGCACATCGTCGATGCTCGCGGTTTGCCTCTGGCACGCTCGTACCCCGCTACCCCACTCCCCTGTATACTGATGTAGCACGTGTTTCATCCGGGCTTGTTGGGCCGGATTGTTCATGGGAGGGTCTTATGGCTGCTTCGAATCCGCCTAAGGGGAGCGTTTCTTCTTCGTCCATCAAGCCGGTTACGCGCAAGGCCGTGCGCTGCCAGCGCGAGGTCGCTTGGCTTGTCACGCAGGCGGCGGGCAGGCTTGTGGCGACCACTCAGGACGTCAATGCGCCTACGCCGAGCTTTGTGTTAGCGGCGGCACTGGATTTTGTGCGCCAATTGGAGCTTGCCGAACAGGATGCCGGCGGCCACCTCGACTACCAGAATGTTATGGCGCCCGACCTGCAAACGTTCTGCCACATGGCCAAGTTGCCCGCCGCGCCCAATGCGCTTTCGGACGCAGGCTACATGTTTACGCTCTCAGGCGCGGACCTTATCCGCGACATCTATGCATACTGCAGTGAACTCGCCAAGCGCCACGTCCTTGACGCGGCAGAAGTCAAACCGGGGTATGTCATCAAGCTGGTTCTTAGGCTGTTCTTGATGAACGGATTCGGGGCCATGCCGGCGTAAGCCGAGTCTTCAGCATCACCGTCGACTGAGCAACAACCGCTTTACCTCAGTGGGCGCCAATTGAGGGTCGATTATTGGGTCGCCTCGTCCACTAACGCATTTATTCCACGCGCTCTGACAGTCGATACTTGCGGTTGCGGCTCGTCGCCGGCGCCGTGGGCTCAAGCTCGCCTTGAGCAATGAGCGCGTTGACGCGCGACCTAACCTGGGAAATTGTAAGCCCCGTGCGTTCTGCCAGCTCACGCGTCCCCAGCTCGCCGTAGTGTTTGAGTGCCGTCACAATTAAGCCCCCGCCATGATCGACCGGCTCGATTTTTGAACGGTAAAGTACGATCTTGAACCGATCGAACCCCGGGCAGAACAGGGGCTCGGCCAGACCATGCGCGCGCATGGCATCGATCATCATCGGGATGCCCGAGCCATTGCCCTCAGCCGGCGAACCTGCGCCATCCGGCAGCGGGACAATCGACATGAG
>CATWQC010000010.1 GCA_958352845.1 uncultured Collinsella sp. | reverse complement strand
CGAGCGGGGGCTCCTATCTTTTTAGTGCCCTCGGATTGGGTCATAGTGTCTGTCGTTGCCAGGGCATCGGCGTTGCCTTGGCCGTCAATAGTCATTGGGTTCTTAAACGACTACCCAACGGATATTGCGCACATGGCTCGCATGACAGTCGTCTCTTTTATGTTTCCTTTAGCCGTTGCTGCCTAGGATGGGGGTTAGTCGACAGGAAGGGAGCACCGGGATGGACGACGCGAGCGAGCGTGCAATCGAAGAGGACATGCTCGATCAGTTCAACTACTTTGATGATGAGGACGAGGAATTGATCGACCGTCGCGAGCCGGCGGCGCTCGATACTTTCGACCTTATTGATGAAGAGCCCGACGAGGACGAGGTCGGATCAGCGGAGCCCCCACAGCCTTCGCGCCTTGACTCGCTGCTTTCGAGAGCCCCCATGCACCACGGCGTTCGTGCCGGCGCGCTCCATATGAAAACTGACTGGCACCAGATCGTGACGGCAGGCGATGAGCTTGCCGTCGATGCGCCACTCACCGATAAGTCATCCATCATCTGCCGCACCGGCATGCTTATGCTGGCAAGCGGAACAGGTGCCTGGCGCGTGCGCGATACCATGAATCGTGTTGCTGCCGTACTCGGCGTCACGATTCACGTCGACCTGAGTCTTCTGTCGTTTGAGTGCACTTGCATCGAAGATGGCCACTGCTTTAACGAGGTTGTCAGCCTGCCCACAACGGGAGTCAATACCCATCGCATTTGGATGATGGAGAGTTTCCTCAAGGAAATCGAGACCTATGGTCGTCGCTTCACGGTACACGAGTATCACGAGATGCTCAGGACCGTTGAGAGCTCAAAGCCTGATTACTCTCCCTGGCAACAGGGCCTTGCGGCAGCCTGTGCTTGCGGCGCCTTCGTCTTTTTGCTCGGCGGCGGCCCTATCGAGATGGCCTGCGCGTTCGTGGGCGCGGGTGTCGGCAACTTTGCCCGCTCCCATATTCTCAAGCAAGGCCTTGGTCAGTTCAGCGCGCTGACGACCGGCGTTGCGCTCGCTTGCGTTTCGTATCTGCTGGCATTGCTCGGCCTTGGCCAGGTCATACCGGGGGCAATGTCGCACCAAGAAGGCTATATCGGCGCCATGCTCTTTGTGATTCCCGGCTTTCCACTCATTACGGCAGGCCTCGACATCGCTAAGCTCGACATGCGAAGCGGTATCGAGCGCCTTTCATATGCCGTATCGATTATTGTGATGGCGACCCTCGTAGGTTGGATGGTTGCCGAGTGTGTTGGCCTGGCGCCGGACGACTTTGCCCCACTGGGCCTTTCGCCGCTTGCCCTTACGCTCCTGCGCGTGGTGATGAGCTTCGTTGGCGTATTCGGCTTCTCGGTGATGTTCAACAGCCCGGTAAAGATGGCCGCGGCAGCTGGGTTGATCGGCGCCGTGTCCAATACCCTGCGTCTGACCCTTGTCGATGCGCCGACGGTGCTTCCCTTCCTGGGCCTGAGCGCAGGCATGCCTCCCGAGGCAGCAGCGTTTATCGGCGCGCTGGTATCGGGGCTGCTCGCAAGCTTGGCTGAAGTCAAGCTCACCTACCCGCGCATCGCCCTCACGGTGCCTTCGATTGTCATTATGGTGCCGGGCTTGTATCTGTATCGCTCGATGTATTACATGTGCACCTTCGACACGGTCAATATGCTCGGCTGGTTTGTGCGCGCAGTGCTCATCGTAGCGTTTCTGCCCGTTGGACTGGGTGTGGCGCGTACGCTCACCGACCCTCGCTGGCGCCACACCAGCTAATTGGTACAAGGGGGACAGGTTACTTTGCACCAAATGAGTTGCGGTGAAATAGGGACTGAATTGTTGCTTAAAGGGTCAAAACAGTCCGTATTCCACCGCAACTTATGGGGTCGGGGGTTTTGGTGCCCTGCATCTCCACAAACTCAACGCTTACGAAGCGCGCGCCGTTCGTGTTAGGGTAGTTCCACCACATAAGTAGTCGCAGACGCGCGTAACACGGGCGGGCGAGATGAAGTCCCAACAGCTCCATCTTGCCCGCCCGTTTTTGTTGCGTGGCGCCGCGGTACAACACAGAGAGGAATCTGCCCTTTATGCCTATCAACAAACGAGAGAGCCTGCTGTTCACCTTTATCATGTGCTTTTGCATGGTGCTCTGGATGAGCATCTACAACGTTGCCCTGCAGCACGGGGCCATCAACGGCGAGGTCGTTGCCACTGCGTGGCTCGGCTTCCCCGTTGCCTACATTTTTGCCATGTGCTGCGACTGGTTCGTCGCCAGCCCGCTCGCCAAGGGTTTCGCCTTTAAGTACTTGGTCACGCCGGGCAAGAGCTCGCCACTTGCCATGACGCTCGCCGTCAGCTCCTGCATGGTCGTTCCCATGGTCATCATCATGTCGCTGTACGGTGCCTGTGAGGGTCTGACGCACATGCCCGGCGGCATCCTTGCGAACCTGTATTCCGTGCCCGCGATCTGGATGATCAACATCCCGCATAATTTTGTGATGGCGCTGCCGTGGAACCTTTTGGTAGCCGGTCCGATTTCCCGCTTCGTCTTCCGTCGCGCCTTCCCTGTGGGGACGGTTTTCGAGGAGGAGCATGCCGAGCTCTTGGAGCAGGCTATGGCTCCTGAGTGCGAGTAGCTCGCTTAGGGATCTGCTGAGCGCGGGCGACTTGCTTGGTTGGAGCCCTAAGCGTGGATAGCTCTCTCGGCGACATCGCGGGCGTGAGCGGTGCGCATGACCGGAGGGCCCGTGCTGCTCCGTTGCCCGACGTGCTAGCGCGCAGAACAATCTGTTGGTGCATTCGGCGGCTGCTGAAGCGTTTCGGCAGCCGCTTTTTATACGGAGTTTAAATACAACAGTCTGTTGTATTACGTAGAGTGGTATATCTCTAGCGGGAAAAATGCGAGAGACGGAGCATTATGGCGTTGCTAGTAGGACTGGACGTAGGGTCGACGACGACCAAAGTTTACGCGATGCACGAGGATATGACCGAGGCGTGGTGGGGATATCGCCGCCACGGGGCGTGTCAGACAGCGAGCGTGCGCGCCATGCTCGGCGAGCTCGCCGAGCGCTTTCCCCATGAGTCGCTGCGCGTTGCGGTGACCGGCTCGGGTGCGCGCGATATCGCGACCGCGCTGGGCGCCTCGTACGTTCAGGAGGTGGTCGCCAACGCGCTCGCGATCAGCAGGTTCTATCCGCAGACGCGCTGCGCCATCGAGCTGGGCGGCCAAGACGCCAAGATGATCTTCTTCCGCACCAACGATAAGGGAGACATCGAGGTTGCCGACATGCGCATGAACGGCTCGTGTGCAGGCGGTACCGGTGCATTTATCGACGAGATGGCAAAGCTCATGGGGGTCGGCACCGAATCGGGCGAGTTCGAGCAGCTCGCAAGCCGGGGAACGACCGTCCACGAGGTCTCGGGCCGCTGCGGCGTGTACGCAAAGACCGATATCCAGCCGCTGCTCAACGAGGGCATTCCTGCCACCGACCTGGCGCTTTCGGCGCTTCACGCGGTCGCCCGCCAAACGATCGGCGGTCTGGCCCAGGGTATCGACATCGAGCCGCCGGTAATCTTCGAGGGCGGTACGCTCGCCTACAACCCCACACTGGTCCGCGTGTTCCGGGAGCAACTGAATCTATCGGACGATCAGGTTATCGTCCCGCGCGATCCGCAGATCATGGTCGCGCGCGGTGCCGCCCTGTCGCTGACCGACATGTTCGCATCGTCCCAACCGATCGACCTTCCCGACGCTTTTGTCCGGCTGGATAAGCTCGAGACGGTCGCGCCCGCAAGCGGGGAGGGACGTCTTGCCCAGCCCTTTTTTGCCACACCTGCCGAGCAGGCGGATTTTACGGCACGCCATGGCAAAGAGACGCCGGCAAAGGGTCCGGATGCGTATGCGCCCGGAGAGACGGTGCGTGTGGCGCTCGGTATCGATTCGGGGAGCACGACGACCAAGTTCGCCCTGGTCGATGAGGCGGGTGAGCTTGTCGATTCGTTCTACGCGTCTAATAACGGCAGACCGCTCGACGTCGCCCAACAGGGTCTTGTCAGCTTGAAGAACCGCTGGGAGACAGCGGGAGTCACGCTTGCGATCGATGCCGTGGGCACCACGGGATACGGCGAGGAGCTTTTCGCGCGCGCGTTCCACGCCGACTACCATACGGTCGAGACGGTCGCGCACGCCCGCGCCGCGTGCGCATGCGTTCCCGATGCGACCTTCGTGCTCGACATCGGCGGACAGGATATGAAGGCCATCTGGCTCAACCACGGCGTGCTGACCGATATCGTCGTCAACGAGGCGTGCTCTGCGGGCTGCGGCTCGTTCCTCGAGGGTTTTGCCAAAAACCTCGGAATAGCCGTTGAGGATATCGCGACCGAGGCATTTTCGTCCAAAGCCCCCGCCGTTCTCGGCAGCCGCTGCACGGTGTTCATGAACAGCAGCGTCGTTTCCGAGCAGCGGCGCGGTAAGGGTCCGGGCGACATCATGGCCGGTCTCTGCCGTTCGATTATCGAGAACGTGTTCACCAAGGTCATTCGCGTTTCAAATCTCAACCGTCTGGGCGACAAAGTCGTCGTCCAGGGCGGCACGTTCCGAAACGACGCGGTGCTGCGCGCATTCGAGCAGTATCTGGGCAAACCCGTCACGCGTGCGCCCCACCCGGGGCTGATGGGCGCTATCGGTATCGCCCTGCTCGCGCGCGAGGAATGCCGCAAGGGCGACGCCGGCACGTCGTTTATCGGGCTCGATGCCGTGGAGCGCTTCGAGCATCGCGAGTTCGGCGGCGTTACCTGCCGTCGGTGCAACAACCGCTGCCAGCGCGCGGTCGTGGCATTTGGCGACGGCTCGCTTTACGTCACGGGCAATCGCTGCCCGCGCGGCGGCGCCATCTCATGGGATGAGCTCGTGCGCGAGGTTCCCGCGGCGGAGGAGCTGCGTCCGCAGGGTGCTTGCGAGGCACAGGCACCCGGCACGGGGCGCGACCGGACCGCGGCTGCCCCCAATCTCTTTGTCGACCGCGAGAAGCTGCTGTTCGAGTCGTACCCCACGGTTCCCGTCTGCGGGGGGCGCGATGTCACGATCGGCATTCCCCGTGTGCTCGAGTTCTGGGACACCATGCCGTTCTGGTCGACGTTCTTCAGCACGCTCGGCTTTAAGGTGCGCGTCTCGGGACGCAGCACCAAGGCGATGTACGAGCGCGGTCTGGCGCACGTCACATCCGACACCGTGTGCTTCCCGGCCAAGCTCGTCCACGGGCACATCCGCAATCTCGTCGACGCCGGCGTCGACCGCATCTTCATGCCCATCATCACGACGGTGCCCACCGAAAACACCGCCTCTACCAGCGAGTGGATGTGCGCCGTCGTAAAGGGATACCCCTACGTGATGCGCAATTCCGATAACCCGGAGGAGCGTTTCGGCGTTCCGTTCGATACGCCGCTGTTCCACTGGTACGACGAGGGCGACCGAAACCGCCAGCTCAAGGCGTGGTGCAAGGAGACCTTCGATATCGATGCCGACCTGGTTGCCAAGGCGACCGAGCAGGCGGACCGCGCGCAGGAGACGTTTGAGAACCAGCTGCAGCTGCGCGGCAGGCAGGTGCTCGAGAACGTGCGCGAGGACGGCGGCTACGCGGTGGTGATCGCTTCGCGCCCGTACCACAACGACCCGCTGGTCAACCACGGGCTGCCCAAGCTCTTCTCTGAGCGCGGCATCCCCGTGCTGACGCCCGATGCGGTGCCGGGGGTCTGCAACGTCGATCTTTCCAACAGCCGCATCGACATCGTGAACAACTACCATGCGCGCATGCTGTCGTGCGCGGTCATCGTCGCATCGACGCCCGAGCTCGAGCTCGTGCAGATGGGCAGCTTCGGCTGCGGCCACGATGCGTATCTCACCGACGAGATCGCGCGCATGATGGGCGAGATGGGCTCCAAGGTTCCGATGATGACCAAGCTCGATGAGAGCGACGTCGCCGGTCCCATGGGCATTCGCGTGCGTTCGTTTATCGAGTCGGTCAACCGTCGTCGCGCGGAGGAGCGTGCCGAGGGCGCCCGGGTGCACGCGGTCCATCCGCTCGACGACCCGTATAAGGTCAAGTACACCAAGCGCGACCGGCACGACAAGATCGCGCTGGTCCCCAACACCTCCCATGCGTTCTGCAGGCTCATGACCGCGGCGATGCGCAATCAGGGCGTGCGCGCCGAGGCCCTTGATATCGGGCGCGAGGATGCCATCCGCCTGGGCAAACGCTATGTGCACAACGACATCTGCTTCCCCGCGCAAATCGTGATCGGCGAGGCGCTCGCGGCACTCAAGAGCGGTAAGTACGACCCGCACGACGTCGCCGTGGTGACTGGCAAGTATATCGGCGACTGCCGCCTGACGCACTACATGCCCCTGCTGCGCCGCGCGCTCGACGACGCGGGATACGACTATGTCCCGGTGCTCACCAACGACGACGTCGATGCCCACAATGCGCATCCGGGCTTCAAGCTCGGCCTTGGCCCGAGCATCCAGATCGCCTACGGTCTTCCCATGATCGATGCCCTCGAGGCCATGCTTAGGCGCATCCGTCCCTATGAGCTCGAGAAGGGCGCGGCGGACGCTGCATTCGACCGCGCGCTCGATGAGGTTATCGAGGGCATGGAGCGCTCGGGGCTGAGAGGCCAGGCGACGGGCTTCAAACGCGCGCTTGCGATCATGGACGCCGTTCCGTACGACCGCTCGAACCCGCATCCGACCGTTCTCATCGTGGGCGAGTACCTGCTCAATTTCCATCTCGGCGCCAACCACGAGATCGAGCGCTACCTCGAGGACAACGGGCTCGAGGTCATCGAGGCGCGCATGACCGACGTGATCCGCAAGACCTATTTCTACAAGCATGCGCAGTCGCGCGAGTTCCACGTCGACCTGTCGCTGCCCGAAAAGGCCTGGTACGCCACGGCGGACAACCTGTTCGAGCTCGCGCACGACCGTTGCGACCGCCTGGGCGCGGCGAGCCCGCTCTACGAGCCGCCGACGCGCATGCCCGAGCTCGTGCGCGCGAGCGATAAGATCCTGCACCATACGTTCGATGCGGGCGAGGGCGTGCTGATTCCGGCGGAGATCCTCGAGCACGCCAAGCGCGGCTGCCGCAACTTCGTGATCCTGCAGCCGTTCGGGTGTCTGCCCAACCATGTCGTGGGGCGCGGGCTCATCCATGCGCTCAAGGAGCAGTATCCCACGGCGCAGTTCCTGCCGCTCGACTACGATCCCGACGTGAGCTTCGCCAACGTGGAGAACCGTCTTCAGATGCTCATCATGAACGCCAAGGCGCAGGGGTGCGGTGAGGCGCATGGCGAGACCGCGTAAGGACGCCGATGCGCCCGATGCACGCACCCGTATCATCGAGGCGTTTTGGGAGCTCATCGAGAACAACAGCATCTTCGAGCTGTCGGTTGGCGAGGTGACCCGCGCCGCCCAGTGCAATCGCGGAACGTTTTACTACTATTTTCACGATTTCGATGAACTCGTCGCCATCGCCATAGCCCAGCTGCTGCAGGATAACGAGCTCATCACCGATGCCCTCTGGCATTTTTCGAGCGAGGGCGACCTTTCGGCGTTCGACCGGCGCGACGTCCGCTGCCTGCTGCGGCGCATCGTCATCACCATGAGGGCGGGTGCCGCCGAGCAGGTCGAGCAGGGCATCCATACGATCATCATCGACCGCGTGAGAGAGATCGTCCACCCCGACGGAGAAGAGCTCAAGGCAGATTCGAGCTTTGCGGTGGGCTTTCTGGTCTCGGGCATCATGGGCTTTGTGATGGCGGTCGGCTTTGCCCGGGAGGGCGGCGAGGAGATAGACCTCGAGCAGCTGGGGGACAGCGCGTGCGCGTACCTGAGGGCGGTCGCCATGCAGACGGTTGAAACGGTCGCGCAAGTCGAGGGCGTCGATACATCCGAGCTGCTCGAACGCGTCTCCAAGGAGGCCGATGCCTATCGCGCATCGCGTGCGACGAGTCCCGACGTGGTGAAAGACGTCTAGGGTTTCTCTTGCGGGGCGCCCGTCGCGCATCGCGCGGTGAGTCCCGCGATGCGGTCATAACCTGCATTCATGTGAGCCGGGTTTATAGATATTCCTCCAGCTGTTAACATATACTCCATATGGGTAAAGAGACCAAAGCGCTGCCGCGGGGCGGCGCTTTGCGTTTGAAAAAACTAGCTCGTCTAAGAGGAACTAGCATGTTAGACCGTTTTACCGATCGTGCGCGTAAGGTCATGTCCATGGCCAAGCAAGAAGCGCTCGATCTTCATTCAAATAAGGTGGGCACCGAGCACCTGCTGCTCGCGCTTGCCAAGGAGGACGAGGGCATTGCCGCCGAGGCGCTGCGTTCGCTCGACATCTCCTATGATGACATCATGGATACCCTCAAAGAGGTCCAGACCACGGTTCCCGAGCCCAGCGAGGAGACCGAGGCTGCCAAGCTCGCCTTTACGCCGCTCGTCATCAGCGTGATGGAGCGCTCCTTCCGCGTGGCACGCGAGAACAACCAGACCTACGTTTCGACCGAGCACTTGCTGATCGGCATCGTCGAAGAGGGCAACGGCATGGCCATGGACATCCTCATGCGCCTGGGCGTGTCGTCTGCTTCCATTAAAAAGGCCATCGAAAAGCTCACTGCCAAGGATCAGGACAAGAAGCGTCCGCTCGCTGGCGCTGGCGCTGGTCGTCCCGGTGCGGGCCTGCCGTTCTTTAGCGGCTCGGATGCCTCTCAGCAAAAGGGGAGCGGCACCGACACGCTCAAGCAGTTCGCCACCAACCTCACGCAAAAGGCGCGCGACGGCGAGCTCGATCCCGTGATTGGCCGCGAAAAGGAAGTCCAGCGCATGATGGAGATCCTTTCGCGCCGCACCAAGAACAATCCGCTTATCCTGGGCGATCCCGGCGTGGGCAAGACGGCTATCGTCGAGGGCCTGGCGCAGCAGATTGCTGCTGGCAATGTGCCCGAGAATCTTATGAACCAGAATATCTGGACGCTCGATCTGCCGGGTCTTGTCGCGGGTGCCAAGTATCGCGGTGAGTTTGAGGAGCGCCTCAAGAACGTGATCCAGGAGGCGACCGAAGCCGACGACGTCATCTTGTTTATCGACGAGATGCACACCATCATCGGTGCCGGTTCTGCCGAGGGCTCCATCGACGCGAGCTCCATGCTCAAGCCCGTGCTTGCACGCGGTGCCTTCCAGATTATTGGCGCCACCACGGCCGAGGAATTCCGCAAGTACCTCACCAAAGACCCAGCCTTCGAGCGTCGCTTCCAGACTATCGATGTCGAGGAGCCGAGCGTCGAGGACACCGTCAAGATCCTGACCGCGCTTAAGCCGCGCTACGAGGAGCACCACCATGTGCGCTACACGCAGGGCGCTATCGAGGCTGCCGCGAACCTTTCCAACCGCTACATCCAGGATCGCTTCCTGCCCGATAAGGCCATCGACCTCATCGACGAGGCCGGTGCCCGCGCTCGCATCGCCGCGAATCGTGCGCCCGAGCCGGTGCGCGAGGCCGAGCATCGCATAGAGGAGCTCAAGGCCGCCGCGCAGGAGGCCACCGAGAGCGACGACATGAACAAGGCCGCCGAGATCACCGAGCAGCAGAAGGCCGCCGAGATTGAGCTCGCCGAGGCCAAGGCCGCCTGGACCGCCGAGCTCGACGCCAGCCCGCTCACCATCGACGTGAGTCAGATTGCCGACATCGTGTCCGTGACCTCTGGCGTGCCGGTTTCCTCGCTCACCGAGAGCGAGAGCCGTCGCCTGCTGCAGACCGAAAGCGTGCTCAAGACCCGCATTATCGGCCAGGACGAGGCCGTCGAGGCCGTCGCCAAGGCCGTGCGCCGCAGCCGCTCGCCGCTCAAGGACCCGCGTCGTCCCGGTGGTAGCTTTATCTTCCTTGGTCCCACCGGCACAGGCAAGACCGAGCTCGCCAAGACGCTCGCCGAGTACCTCTTTGGCAGTAAGGACGCGCTCATCAGCTTCGACATGTCGGAGTTCGGCAGCGAGTTCGAGGTCTCCAAGCTTATCGGTAGCCCTCCGGGTTACGTGGGCCACGACGAGGGCGGTCAGCTTACCAAGGCCGTTCGTCGTCACCCGTACTCGGTCGTGCTGTTCGACGAGATCGAGAAGGCGCACCCCGACATCTTCAACATTTTGTTGCAGGTGCTGGAGGAGGGTCGCCTGACTGATAGCCAGGGCAAGACGGTCGACTTCCGCAATACCGTGATCATCATGACGTCCAACGTGGGCGCCCGCGAGATCGCGCAGGATGCGAGCGTTGGCTTTGGCACCACCGGCGAGCAGGGCCTCACCTCGAGTGAGATCAAGGGCCGTGCGATGGGCGAGCTCAAGCGCCTGTTCCGCCCCGAGCTGCTCAACCGTATCGACGACATTGTGGTGTTCCAGAAGCTCTCGGGCGAGAACCTGACCAAGATCGCGCACCTGCTGGTGGACGACCTGCGTCAGCGCCTGATTGCCAACGGCATGAACATCAAGCTCACCGATGCGGCCTATGACAAGATCGTGGCCGAGGGCACCGACCTCACCAACGGCGCGCGTCCGCTGCGCCGTGCTATCCAAAAGCTCATCGAGGATCCGCTGTCCGAGGAACTGCTGGCTGGCGAGTGGGGCGAGGGCGATACCGTCCTGTGCGACGTGGCCGATGGCAAGTTTGTCTTTAGCCACGGCACGGGCGAGATCCCGGCACCGCGTCCGGTGGGCACGCTCGGTGGCGATACCGCCCCGGCGGCACCGCACACCGGCAACGCCGCGCCCGTGAGCGGCGGCGTGACCTCGGGCCCCGGCGGCATGATGCAAGCCGGTTCCGGCGCGCTGTAGGGCGTGGCGACAATTTGATACGCGCAATCGAGGCGCTCCGGAAAGGGCGCCTCGATTTGTAGAGCTGCGGAAGTTGTGACCGTTACGCTATACGGTCCACCGTTAGCCGATGATGCGAGGGCGCTCGGCGTTTTCGACTGGTTTATGCACGCAAAGTCTGGGAATATACAAGTCGCACGTCTTACTGTCTAACCAGTTGCGCCAAGGAGGCACCATGGACTACAAGATTACCGGCTACGAGCCCGCCCAGCTGTTCCATTTCTTTGAGGAGGTCAGCGCGATCCCCCGTGGGTCTGGCAACGAGAAAGGCATCAGCGATTTCCTGGTCGCGTTTGCCAAGGAGCGCGGTCTCGATGTGTATCAGGACGAGGTCTACAACGTCATCATTCGCAAGCCCGCATCTGCCGGCGCCGAGAATGCCCCGACCGTAATGCTGCAGGGCCACATCGATATGGTGTGCGACAAGTTGGGCTCCGTTGAGCACGACTTTACGACTGATGGTATCGACCTGGTCGTCAAGGACGGCGTCCTCACCGCTAACGGCACCACTCTGGGCGCCGACAACGGTATTGCCGTCGCTCTGATGCTCACTGTTCTCGATGACGATTCGATCGTTCACCCCGCCCTCGAGTGCGTATTCACCACCGACGAGGAGACTGGCCTGGTCGGCGCCGAGACGCTCGACAAGTCCCAGATTAGCGCCCGCACCATGATTAACCTTGACTCCGAGGAAGAGGGCGTTGCTACCGTCAGCTGCGCCGGCGGTGTCGTCGTTACCTACACCTGCCCGATCGCGCGCGAGCACAAGACCGGTAGCACCCTCACGCTCGACATCTCCGGCCTGCTGGGCGGCCACTCCGGCAGCGATATCAACCTGGAGCGCGGCAACGGCAACCTCATCATGGCCCGCATCATCGACCGCCTGATGGTCGCTGGCGAGCCCGCCATCGTTAGCTTTAACGGCGGCACCAAGGACAACGCCATCAACCGTGAGTGCAAGGCTGTTCTGGTCTACGCCGACCACGCTGCCGCCGAGGCCGCGGCCCAGATCGCAAAGGGCATCATCGCCGACGTTACTGCCGAGCTCGAGGTCTTCGACCCCGGCTTTACCTGCACCGTCGAGATTGCCGACGACGCCGAGGTCGAGGCCATGGACCAGAAGTCCGCGCTTGCCCTCATCCGCGCCCTGCGTCTTGCCCCCAACGGCGTGATTCGCCGCAACGTCGCCACCGACGGCTCCGTCGAGGTTTCCTCCAACATCGGTGTGGTTGCCACTTCTGACGACGAGGTCAAGATCATGCTGTCCCCGCGCTCCTCGATCACCTCGCTGCAGAACGAGTTCAAGGACCGCCTGCAGACGCTTGCCGATGTCCTGGGCTTCGACGCCAAGTTTGAGTTCGAGTATCCCGGCTGGAGCTATGCCGAGCATTCGCCGGTCCGCGACGTCTTTGTCGAGAGCTATCGCGAGCTCTTTGGCTCCGAGCTGCGCATCGAGTCCATTCACGCCGGCCTTGAGTGCGGCCTGTTTGCCGAGGCCCTGCACGGCCTGGACGCCATCGCCGTGGGCCCGACGCTCTCCGATGTCCACACTCCGGACGAGAGCATGGAGCTTGCTTCTGCCGAGCGCTTCTACGAGCTGCTCATCGACGTCCTCAAGCGCCTCGCTGCGTAAAGGTTGCGCTAGCAGCAGTTCGAGCCACGTGCTAGCGGATTGCAAATGACATTACGAGAGGGGACATCCGAGCTTTTGCGACGGGTGTCCCCTCTCTTTTGTTTGATAATTGCGAAATTAAGGCCACCTAGTCCATTTCTGCCTTGATGAGGTCGAGGGTGCGCTGGCAGTTTTCGCGGACGGGGCCGAGCATATGCTCGCGCAGGTCCGCCATGCCGGGCAGATCGGCGTATTCGTCCATGACCTCTTCCATGCAAATGGGCACTTCGTAGGCGAGGTCCATCATGGTCGCAAAGCAAAACTTCTCGGATAGCCCGGCATCGGTAAGCGCCGCCTCCAGCACGGGGTCGCCCATACCGTGGTATCGGCGGATAGCGCCTGGACCGATGCGCCCCACACGATTTTCGCCGCCAACGCTCATGGCAAGGCGCGCCCGGCGGCGCATGCGCTCATACGCCAAGCCCGATGCGACATCGTACATACGAGCCATCATGGCTGCGCCGTCGTTTCCAAGGAGCAGGGAATAGTTTTTCGCATGCGCATCCGGTGCGCCGGTGATGGCGTTAAAGAACAGTATCTGCGTAAACAGATACAGGTTAAGTTGATGGTGGCTCGTATTTACGAGGAGCTCTTGAATGTCGCGGGTGGTCGGGCCGCCGTCTGCTGTGTACTTTTGGGCAGGCATCACCCCAAGTGCCTGACAGAGGTCTTCTTGATGTAGGCGCCTGATCATTCCGTCTTCGACTTTCACGCGGTCATAGCGCTCAACAATGAGGGCAGGTTCGTCCTCAAACATACGATATTCGACGTTTGCCGTTGCGATACCGGCGCGCTGGGCGCTTTTCATGCAGACAAACTCATTGAGAGCCTCGAGTTTAAATCCGATAACGCCATTTTTGAAAATATGCGTTGTGGGCGAGGAGCCCATGCATTCGCACCAGCGGCCGTTTATGAACGCGAGCGCGAACTTGCCCTGGTTGCCTCCAAGTGACCAACTTTCATCTAGACCCATCCACGATGCATCGCGGTCATCTCTGATCGACTTGAGACGGAGAGCAATTTCGTGGTCGTCTATAGGGCGGTAGTCGCCAGCGCGATGCAGGACGGCGTCGGCATCTTCTTCGGCACAAAACTGCACTCCGCCCGGACAGTCGAGTCCGATATGGCTGAGCAACGCAACGGGATTGTTGGGCCTAACGTTGAATTCGGCGGCAATCGCTTTTCGTTGGTCCTCGCTGTCGGGTAGAAGGCCAAACAAGTACGGATTCATGACCTGTTGGCCGTATGTGCGATTTGATACGGGTATGTTGGTCGATAGGGTTGGCCCGTCATAGTCATGATCGTAGGTAAAGCTGATAAGACCGTTCTCATCTTGCGTGAGCGTTCCCGCAGGTACGCCGCAAATAATGGTCCGAAGTGATGTTCTGGCCATTGGCTATTTCCCTTCGGGCTTGGTTTGGTTAGATGCGTTTGCGGCAATCGAGACTCCGAGATTGGACATGGCGAAATCGGCGAAGGCCCTGTCGTAGAGCTCGGACGTAAAGGGGACATCTGCGAGAGCCGGAATGGCTGCGCTGCGACGGTTGCGATGGTGAAAACGTTGAGCGTGATGGCGCCTGGGGGTACTACGAGGTTGCAAATCAGCATGCGGGGCGTCGACTGGTTGCTCGTTTTTCGATTCGTCGATATCCCCTTGAGCGGCGAGCGCCAGTCCAAGAGCACCGAAAACTGCCAGCAGCTTGTCGAGCCGAATGCCGATGGCGTCTCCTAGCTCGAGCGATGCGAGCAGACGCTCCGAAACACCGGCCTTTTTGGCGAGGGCGGCACGGGTGAGACCCTGAGTCTCGCGTGCCTGACGCACGTAGATGCCAGCTTGGCGCGGTGTGGTGATGGGAAGGATATCCACGGCGATCTCCTAACGTGCAGACTTTTGCATATCAGTATGACATGCAAAAGTCTGCATGAAAAGGCCTCATGCAAAACTCTGCATGAGGCCTTGTGCTGGCGTTGAGTTTTGAGCGATTGTGTTTGGCGTTACAGCGCCAAAATCCCCAGATGCTCAAGCAAAATCTTAAGCCCAATAAGGATGAGCACGACGCCGCCCACGATGGTGGCGGGTTTTTCGTAGCGCTCGCCAAAGGTGTGGCCGATCGCTACGCCGGCGACGGAGAAGATAAACGTTGTGACTCCGATAAGCGATACAGCGGGAACGATGTCAACCGAGAGCGCAGCAAATGAGATGCCCACGGCCAGGGCGTCGATTGAGGTGGCGATAGCCAGAATCAGGTACTCACCCAGGTTAATCTTTTCGGCATCCTTGCCGTCGCTCTCGTCCTCATCCTCGTCTTCGGTAAAGGCCTCCCACAGCATTTTGCCGCCGATAAAGGCCAAAAGGATAAAGGCGATCCAATGGTCGATGGGTCCGATGATGCTCATGAATTGACTGCCGAGCGCCCATCCGATTACGGGCATGCCGGCCTGGAAGCCGCCAAAGAACAGGCCGAGCACCACGGCGACCTTAAGGTTGATCTTCTTCATGCCAAGGCCCTTGCAGATGGATACGGCAAAGGCGTCCATCGAAAGGCCGATAGCGAGCAACACAAGCTCTGCGAGTCCCATAGTCTGGCTCCCTCTCTGCGGGCGGGCCCGCGTGTACCTCTTGGGGGAGTAACAAAAAAGACCCGTGGCGTACGCGTTGTGCGCACAGCCACGAGTCTCGTTCATTAAGGCAAGCCAGACCGCATCGGCCAGTGTGTTGACTTGCCGCGCCACCGGAGGCGAACCCGGTCACGCGACTACTCCCTCATTTATGCGAATCCCGATGCTACCACACAAGCAGCTCATTTGGATTGGGGCTCTCAGCTGTGTTCGCTCATTCTGTAAGCATCGGATTTTGCGGGCGTCACAGGGGCAAACCGTGAGAAACTTATTGACGTTTATGGAGCGTATACGATGGGAGCGATGCCTTGGATAAGAACGAGCTGCAAAAGCGTATGGAACAGGCCATTCGCCTGACGGCACCTGGCCAGCCGATCCGCACCGCCCTCGACATGATCATTGCCGGTCACCTGGGTGCCCTTATCTGCGTCGGCGACACCGAAAACGTGCTCGCTGCCGGTAACGACGGCTTCCCGCTCAACATTTCGTTTACCTCGAACCGCCTGTTCGAGCTTTCCAAGATGGACGGTGCCATCGTTATCGATGGCGACCTCACCCAGATCCTGCGCGCCAACTTCCACCTCAATCCCGATCCCTCGCTTGCCACGAGTGAGACGGGCATGCGTCACCGTACTGCCGCTCGCATGTCGGTGCTCACCGACGCCATCGTGATCTCGGTTTCGGCTCGTCGCGCCGTCGTTAACGTGTACGTTCACGGCAAGAGCTACGAGATCCAGCCTGTCACCACCATCATGAGCTCGGTCAACCAGCTCGTCGCCACGCTCCAGACCACCCGTCAGTCGCTCGACCGCTCCCTGCTGCGTCTGACGGCCCTCGAGCTCGATGACTACGTTACGCTCGCCGACATCACCGGCATTTTCTCGAGCTTCGAGATCATGCAGCAGGCAAAGACTGAGCTTAAGGATTGCATTGTCAAGCTGGGCAACCAGGGCAAGCTCGTGCAGATGCAGCTCGAGCAGCTCGCCGGCTCCAGCATGGATACCGAGTACGACTTGATGATCCGCGACTACGCAAGCGATTCCTCTGAGGCCAACGCCGAGAAGATTCGCGCCGAGCTTGCCCGTATGACGCCCAAGGACCTGTCCGACCCACAGCATGTGGCGGCAGTTCTGGGTTATGACGACCTGGACGAGGATTCCGTCATGACGCCGCTGGGCCTGCGCACGCTTTCGCGCGTGTCCGTCGTGCGCGACGGCGTGGCCGAGAAGATTGTCGACGAGTACGGCTCGCTGCAGGAGCTCATGGACGACATCAGCGAGGATCCGGAGCGTCTGGGCGACTTTGGCGTCAACAACCCTGCCATTCTTGCGGACTCCCTGTACCGCATGAAGGGCACCAAACAGGGGAACGCATAATGGCGCCCGTATGCGCCGTGGTCGTTGCCGGTGGCAGCGGTCAGCGCTTTGGTAACCCCGGTGGCAAGCAGCTCGTCAATGTAGCGGGCCGTCCGCTTATGAGCTGGTCCATCCGCGCATTTGACCGTAGCGATAAGGTTGGCCACATCGTCGTGGTTTGTCCTGCCGAGCGTCGTGCCGAGATGTGCCGCCTGGCCATCGACCCGTTTGACTATGACACGCCCATCAGCTTTGCCGATGCCGGCGATACCCGTCAGGATTCCACCCGTGCCGGCGTGCATGCGGTTCCGGCGGGCTTTGAATACGTCGCCATTCACGATGGCGCTCGTCCGCTCATTACGACCGAGGCCATCGACCACGCTATCGACGTGCTCGTGAGCGACCGTGCTCTCGACGGTGTCGTGTGTGGTCAGCCCGCGATCGACACGCTCAAGATCGTCGATGGCGACAACATCGTCGAGACGCCGCCGCGTGAGCTCTACTGGGCAGCGCAGACGCCGCAGATCTTTAGCGTCGATGCTATGAAGCGCGCCCACGCTGCAGCCATTGCTGAGGGCTTTATCGGCACCGATGATTCGTCGCTGGTCGAGCGCATGGGTGGGCGCGTCCGCTGCGTCCAGAGCCCGCGCGATAACCTTAAGGTGACGGTGCCCGAGGACCTGCGTCCCGTAACCGCGATTCTGCTTGGCCGCATGGCCGAGGGAGAGGACCTTCCCCATGTTCAGTAACCTGCGCATTGGCCATGGCTACGACGTTCACCGTCTGGTGGAGGGGCGTCGATGTATCATCGGCGGTGTCGACATTCCCTACGAGCGCGGCCTGCTGGGCCACTCGGATGCCGATGTGCTCGCGCACGCCTTGGCCGACGCTATTCTGGGCGCCTGCCGCGGGGGAGACATCGGCAAGCTATTCCCCGATACCGACCCCGCCTATGAGGGTGCCGATTCGATGGTGCTGCTCGCTCGCGTGATGGACTATGCGCGCGAGCTGGGCTTCGAGTTTGTCGATGCCGATTGCACCATTGCCTGTCAGCAACCCAAGATCACCCCGCACCGCGATGCCATGCGCGCCAACCTTGCCCATGCCCTGGGCGTTGACGTCGAAAACGTGGGCGTCGCCGCCACTACGACCGAAAAGCTCGGTTGGGAAGGCCGGGGCGAGGGAATCGGCGCCTGGGCCGTCTGCCTGCTACAGAAAACCGTTAAGGAGTAACGAATGCGTATCTACAATAGCGCTACCCATAAAAAGGAAGAGTTCCAGCCCATCGAGTCCGGCAAGGTCCGCATGTACGTGTGCGGCCCCACGGTCTACGACAACATCCACATCGGCAACGCCCGCACGTTCATCAGCTTTGACGTGATTCGCCGCTGGCTCATCGCGAGCGGCTACGAGGTCACGTTCGCCCAGAACCTCACCGATGTCGACGACAAGATCATCAAGCGCGCCAACGAGCAGGGCCGTACGGCCGCCGAGGTCGCGACGGAGTTCTCCGACAAGTTCATCGGCGTCATGCGCGCCGCCAACGTGCTCGATCCCGATGTGCGCCCCCGCGCCACCAAGGAGATCGGCCCCATGATCGCCATGATCAAGACGCTCATCGAGCAGGGCCATGCTTACGCCGCCGATAACGGCGACGTGTACTTTGCCGTGCGCAGCGATCCCAACTATGGCCAGGTCTCGGGCCGCAACATCGATGACCTTATGGTTGGTGCGCGTATCGAGGAGAACGAGGACAAGAACGACCCGCTCGACTTTGCCCTGTGGAAGGCCGCCAAGCCCGGCGAGCCCAGCTGGCCGAGCCCCTGGGGCGAGGGCCGTCCCGGTTGGCACACTGAGTGCGCCGCCATGGTGCACCGCTACCTGGGCACTCCGATCGATATTCACGGCGGCGGCTCCGACCTTGCCTTCCCGCATCACGAGAACGAGTGCGCCCAAGCCACCTGCGCCTGGCACCAGGGTTTCTCCAACACCTGGATGCACACGGGCATGCTGCTGGTCGACGGCGAGAAGATGTCCAAGTCGCTCGGAAACTTCTTTACGCTGGCCGAGGTGCTCGAGCAGCACTCTGCCGCGGCCCTGCGCCTGTTGATGCTGCAGACGAGCTATCGCTCGCCGCTCGACTTCTCCTGGGAGCGCCTGGAGGGTGCCGAGAACTCGCTCACGCGTATCGCCGGTACGGTCGAGAATCTGCGCTGGGCCGCGAACCATGCGACGACCGATGCCGATGAGGCAGCATCCGAGGCGTTTGCCGCCAAGGCCGCCGAGACTCGTGCCACCTTTAAGGAGTGCATGGACGACGACTTTAACACCGCTGGTGCCATGGGTGCCGTCTTTGGCTTTGTGACCGAGTGCAACCAGTATTTGGAGCAGGCGGGCGACGCTGCCGACAAGGCTGCCGCGCTTGCCGCCGCCGACACGCTGGCCGAGCTGCTCGATACGCTTGGCGTTGAGCTCCCCGAGCCCAAGGTCGAGCTGCCGCTGGGTCTGCTGGGCGTTGCCGCCGGTCTGGTTGCCTACACGGGCGACGACGTGGACGAGGCCGCTGCCAAGATTCTCGAGGCCCGTGCCGAGGCCCGTGCCGCCAAGAACTGGGATCTGGCAGATGCCATCCGCGATCAGCTCAAGGACCTGGGCCTCACCATTGAGGATACGGCCGCGGGTACTCGTATTAAGAGCCTCTAGTATTTGTCGACCGTTCGAGGTGCGGCAGATTGCCTTGAAAGAGGAGGGCGTAGACCTGGTGGTCATGCCCGACGATTGAAAGGCAAAGTGCCGTGGCTCGGACGGTCGATTCTTGTTCGTTATCTATTTAAGGAGGCCGTCCTATGGCCGACAATCGCAAGCGTGCGCCTCGTGGTGGCAAGCAGGCCGCTTCTGGCTCGCGTCCGATTCGCCGCAACGACCGCGCTGCCGCTCCCAAGGGCCAGCGCGATCGTACCCAGGCCGCACGTCCGCAGCGCGATCGCAACCGCGACAACGTTCAGGTCCCCAAAGGCGAGTTTATCGAAGGTCGCCGTGCTGCCGCCGAGGCGCTACGCACTGGTTTTCCCATCAAGTGCGCGCTCATTGCCGAGGGCGGGGAGCGCGATGCCGCCTTGTCGCGCCTGGTCGACGACCTCAACGCCGCGGGTGTCCGCATTAAGTATGTGCCGCGCGCGCAGCTCGATGCACTGTCGAGCCATGGCGCTCACCAGGGCATTGCGCTCGAGGTTGGTAACTTCCCTTACGCCGATGTCGCCGACATCCTTGACCGCGCGGGCGACGGTCCGGCGCTCGTCATCGTGCTCGACCATGTGACCGACGATGGCAACTTTGGTGCAATCGTGCGCTCTGCCGAGGTTGTGGGCGCGGCGGGCGTCATCATTGCCAACAAGCGCGCCGCCGGTGTGACCGTCGGCAGCTACAAGACTTCTGCCGGCGCCGTCATGCACCTGCCCATCGCGCAGGTGCCCAATATCGCCCGTGCGCTCGATGACCTCAAGGCTGCCGGCTTTTGGGTGGGCGGTGCTTCCGAGCACGCCGAGGGCAGCTGTTGGGATGCTCCCTTCGAGGGCCGCGTGGCACTCGTCATGGGCTCCGAGGGCGACGGCATCTCGCGACTGGTGCTCGAGAATTGCGACTTTTTGACCAAGCTTCCCCAGCGTGGCATGACCGAGAGCCTCAACGTTGCCCAGGCGACCACCGCGCTGTGCTTTGAGTGGCTGCGCCGCAATGCCGGCGAGCTCATGGGGGAGGAGTAGCGCATGTCCAAGAAGAACCGCGCTAAGTCCAAGGCCAAGCGCTTTGGCGAGGGCTCGGCCAAGCCGATTGTTTCGGCCGCGACCTATGGCGTGGGCGGCAATGCGTTTGCGCAGGCCATCGCCGATCCGGTCTCGACGGTGCACTCCAATAAGCCCGAGCTGCTGGTGGTCGACGGCTACAACGTGATCCACTGCACGCCGCGCTACGAAAAGCTCGTCTACGACCATTCCGACGATCCATACTCCAGCGACGTTCACGATATGGCGCGCACCGCCCTCATCAACGACGTTGCCGCGTTTGCCCAGGGCCGCTACGAGGCCGTAATCGTGTTTGACGGTGCGGGCAATATCTCCAGCGAGCGCCCCAACCTGCCGGCCCGTGGCGTGCGCATCGAGTTTTCGCCGACGGGCGTCTCGGCCGATACCGTGGTGCAGAAGCTCTGCATCGAGGCACGCGAGGAAGGCCGCGCGTGCTCCGTGGTGTCGAGCGACGGCACGATCCAGGCCGTCGTCATGGGCAAGGGTGTTACGCGCATCTCGAGCCGTATGCTGGTGGACGAGATCAAGCAGATCGATAACGACGTTCACGAGGCAGAGGAAGCTCCGCAGATCAAGATGACCCTGGGCAGCCGCCTGAGCCCCGATGCCCTGGCCAAGCTCAAGGCCCTTCGCGGGAGGTAGGGGAGTTGGCGGGGCAATGCTGCCTCGCTAACTCCATTCAGCGATGTCGATCATTCTTTCGAGGCGCCACGTTAGCGCCTCTTTTAGATAAGGCAGTCTCGCTGCTAGGGCATCGTTTTTAGACAGAATCTCGATTGCCTCGTCAACGAAGCCTTCGAGTTTGTCGCCGTCAAACCAGCCCATGTCCTCGACGAGCAACATTTGTTTGGCGGGGCTTGAATGAAATTGTGCGCTGGTAAAACTGTGCTCTCCCGCCCCAAGCTCCTCTAGTGATATGTTGCACCAGAGCGATGAGCCCGAATCGAAGATGGGGGCAGGTCTGCAAGCTTGCGTGTTTACGTTTCGCACGAGGCCGAAGTTGCGCCAATGACGATCGTAGTTGGCAATGATGTCGTCACATACGATCATGCGGTCAAGGGCATCCTTGACGCCTGTCACCCCGAGCTCCTCGCAGTTTGCTACATATCGCTCGTAGTCGGTTAGCCGTTCATCTGCGTTTGCGTGCTGGTTTACATAGAACGCAGGGACATACTCTTCTTCATCAGTTAAGAAGACATCGCATGTGCTCAGGGCGGAAGTGCCCGTGCCCTCGAGCGAGTAAGGCACATAATCGCAGGCGTTTAGGATGCGACGGTGGAGCGCGGTCGCCACCAGCTCGTTATAAGGTTCCTGGTCCAGGTGCGCTCCTGCCTTATGCAGAATTCGACGTTCGCCCTCGCACGTCCAGTACTTTTGAAGATTGCCGTCCGAGGTGTTATCGGGCTTTGCAGCAGCCGCTTTTCCCTCTGGGGCAAAGGGTGCAATGGACAGTGAGACGTCATCAAAGGCGTTATTGAAGAAGTTGATATCCTCCCAGGTGAGACCGGAACCTTGGGGCCTAATCCAATACTGGTCGGATAAGGAGAGGCCAAGATTTCGCTGTACGAGTTCATCGGGAACATCGACTGCGGCTTCTGCAAGCAGGGAGGCAAGCCCAATGCGTGCGAGTGGGATACCGCGGCCGCGCCACCAGATGCGGAAGGAGTCGAGCGATATGGGGCTATTAGGGCCAAATACTCCAATAGGGGCGTGGGCGTAATCGATGTCGGCACCGATGTGGGTAAAGTCTTTTCGCGATGTGCTGTAGACCAGCTGAGCGACTTCGTACGTGCGGTTCATGAGGGTGAACGCGATCTCGTTCTTACCGTGGCCGCGGCGGGGACGTCCCCCCGTTTTGGTCACAGAGCGGAGTCGCGTGTCGACGCTGTCTTTGTCGATGAGCCATACACCAGAAGCCTTGCGGGCCTCAAGTGCTCCGTTTTTTATGAGCTCCTGCACCCTGCGCGGAGTGATGCCGAGCAGCTCGGCGGCTTCTTTGGTAGTAAGCATCGCGAAACCCTTCGCCAGAACGAATAGTTTTATATATAGCAATTGTAATTATAACTATTCGTTCTGGCGAAGGGTTTTAAGATTGAGGGCGCACTGACAGAAATGAACGGGCCTGGTACGCGTTGTTGCTGGATTTTGCATATTTGTATAACGCCGTGCGGCCTGTTGCGCCCCGTCCGCAATTCCTTTATTCTTAACTGGCTTCGCGTGAAAGCGCCAAGTGTGCCAGTGTGGCGCAACGGTAGCGCAACTGATTTGTAATCAGTGGGTTGCAGGTTCGATTCCTGTCACTGGCTCCATGAGAGTTTCGGGCTCTGTTCCCTTGTGGGACAGGGCCCGTTTCTATTTATGTCGATAAGTCAGCGGGTTTGGCACCGGCCAAGCTTCAGATTTGTCTCGATCTGTAACACGAAGGGGCGGAAAACCGTTCGTACTGTTACAGAATGAGACGTAAGCTGGGGTCTCTGCGTAATATCTCAACCTGTAACAGATAGGGGAGAAAATGTTCTCTATATGTTACAGATCGAGACAAAAGCCGTGTCGAGCTCGGTTGCCCCCCTGAGCGTGGATTATCGGATGAACGAACGTGGATAATCTGCCACTTTGGCCATGGGGACACGCCAAAAGTGGCAGATTATCCACGCTCGATTTCAAACGGAAGAAAATCCACGCTCGATTTTGCCTGGGAAGAGCAATCTTCTGTCTGGGAAGCCCCGATCTCGACCTATATATAGGTGCAAATAAGCCGGTATCGAAGTTCGATACTGAAGGTGTACTCCACTACACCAAAGTGTTACCTCGGGAAACGTCACCTCAGTATCCAAAACCACCGTCCTTCATATCCAAACTCAACAAAACCGCAGGTCACAGCTATATAGATACGCCCGGCACCGTGTATCTAGAGGTTTTCGTTGACAGCCCCCAAGGTTGCATCGTATTATCTTTTTCGTTCGCGGGGGCGGCGGTCCAAAAGACCAAAGGACCTGCGGATACTTGAACGATTGGGAGTTTGCCCGAGTGGTTAATGGGGACGGGCTGTAAACCCGTTGGCTCTGCCTACATAGGTTCGAATCCTATAGCTCCCACCCGTCAAGTGCCTGTATAGCTCAGTCGGTAGAGCACTTCGTTGGTAACGAAGAGGTCACCAGTTCAAGTCTGGTTGCAGGCTCCATCCGGCGGTGTAGCTCAGTTGGTTAGAGCACACGGTTCATACCCGTGGCGTCACTGGTTCGAATCCAGTCACCGCTACCATAGGTAACACGGTGGCTTCTCAATAGTATGTTGAGAGGCCACTATGGTATAAAGGCAAAGTCCCGTCCGGGGACGACCTGTTTAGAGGAGGGCTTTATGGCCAAAGAGAAGTTTGAGCGCACTAAGCCGCATGTTAACATCGGCACCATTGGTCACGTCGACCACGGCAAGACCACGCTGACCGCTGCCATCACCAAGGTTCTCTCCGAGACCGAGGGCTGCAAGGCTGACTTCACTGCGTTCGAGAACATCGACAAGGCTCCGGAGGAGCGCGAGCGCGGCATCACGATCTCCGTCTCCCACGTTGAGTACGAGACCGCTGCCCGTCACTACGCTCACGTTGACTGCCCGGGCCACGCTGACTACGTCAAGAACATGATCTCCGGTGCTGCTCAGATGGACGGCGCTATCCTGGTCATCGCCGCTACCGACGGCCCCATGGCTCAGACCCGCGAGCACATCCTGCTCGCCCGTCAGGTCGGCGTTCCCTACATCGTCGTCTTCCTGAACAAGTGCGACATGGTCGACGATGACGAGCTCATCGACCTCGTCGAGATGGAGACCCGTGAGCTCCTCTCCGAGTACGATTTCCCCGGCGACGACATCC
The DNA here is from genome assembly GCA_958352845.1 of uncultured Collinsella sp. Taxonomy (GTDB): domain Bacteria; phylum Actinomycetota; class Coriobacteriia; order Coriobacteriales; family Coriobacteriaceae; genus Collinsella. Next base: position 40,654 of record CATWQC010000010.1, on the reverse strand, counting down.
CCGTCATCCGTGGCTCCGCTCTGGGCGCTCTCGAGGGCGACGCCAAGTGGATGGACGCCATTCGCGAGCTCATGAAGGCCGTCGACGAGTACATCCCGACGCCTGCTCGTAACAACGACCTCCCGTTCCTGATGGCCGTTGAGGACGTTATGACCATCTCCGGCCGTGGTACCGTTGCTACTGGCCGTGTCGAGCGCGGTGAGCTCAAGCTCAACGAGCCCGTCGAGATCGTCGGCATCAAGGATACCCAGAACACCGTCGTTACCGGTATCGAGATGTTCCGTAAGTCCATGGACTTCTGCGAGGCTGGCGACAACGTCGGTCTGCTGCTCCGCGGCATCAAGCGTGAGGACATCGAGCGCGGCCAGGTTCTCTGCAAGCCCGGTTCGGTTACCCCGCACACCAAGTTCACCGGCGAGATCTACGTTCTGACCAAGGAGGAGGGCGGCCGTCACACCCCGTTCTTCGATGGTTATCGTCCTCAGTTCTACTTCCGTACCACCGACGTTACCGGTACGGTCAAGCTCCCCGAGGGCACTGAGATGGCTATGCCTGGTGACCACATCACCATCGAGGGCGACCTCATCCACCCGATCGCCATGGAGGAGGGCCTGCGCTTCGCTATCCGCGAGGGTGGCCACACCGTCGGTTCGGGCATCGTCTCCACGATCATTGAGTAAATTAGCTCTTTGATATAGCTGACTTAGAGAACCCGGCACTTATAGGGGTGCCGGGTTCTTTTCTGCAATGGATATTGAGCCGTTGCTGGTGTCGAGAGGATCGATAATGGTCCTGGATGCACCGTCGATTAGATCTCGATGGCTTCATTGATGTGTTCCAAATATGAATGGATCCACCGAGAACCAATTGACTCGAGGTTTTCATTGACAGCACTTACGTGGAGCTGATAAAGTAACAACTCGTGCCCGTACGGGGCGGAAATGAAAGGTTCAGGATACATGCGTACTCTAGTTACTCTTGCGTGCACTGAGTGCAAGCGCCGCAACTATACGACCACCAAGAACAAGTCGACCATGCCTGATCGTATGGAGATCAAGAAGTATTGCCCCTGGTGCCGTCACCACACGCTGCACAAAGAGACTCGCTAGTCTCTAGTCACATACGCCAGTAGTTCAATTGGTAGAGCATCGGTCTCCAAAACCGAGTGTTGAGGGTTCGAGTCCTTCCTGGCGTGCCAGTCATTATTCCGTAAGCTCCCACTTGGGGGCTTACGGTTTACTCATGTATAAGCGCATTGCGCGGAGGTAACCCAAATGGCCAACAAGAAGAACAAGAAGAAGGCTCAGCAGCCGGCACCTGCCAACAAAGCTGCCGCCAACTCCAAGGTTGAGGCCAAGAAGGCCGTTGCCAAGAAGAACGAGAAGGCTGCGAAGTCCAAGAAGAACGAGAAGCCTGGTTTCTTCGCCCGCACCAAGAAGTATTTCGCTTCGGTGAAGTCCGAGATGAAGCGTGTCACGTGGCCCGATAAGAAGGAGCTCGTGAACTACTCGGTTGTCGTTTGCGCTTCTCTGATCGTCGTCGGCGTCGTCATCGCTCTGCTCGATGCTGGCTTTGGCGAGGCTCTTGCTCTGTTCTCTGGATTGAGGGGCTAAACCATGTCTAAGCGTTGGTACGTCGTTCACACTTACTCTGGATACGAGAACCGCGTAAAGTCCGATCTCGAGCATCGTATCGAGACTATGGGCATGCAGGACCGTATCTTTGATATCGAGATTCCTATGGAGCGCGTCACCGAGATTAAAGAGGGTGGCAAGCGTGAGACCAAGGATTCCAAGATCTTCCCGGGTTATGTCCTGGTCCGCATGGAGATGGATGACGATGCTTGGACGTGTGTTCGTAACACGCCCGGCGTCACCGGTTTCCTAGGCGGCAACGGCAAGCCCGCTCCGCTTTCCCGCGACGAGTACAACAAGATGACTCGTCGTCCCGGTAAGGGCGATTCGCCCAAGCGCACCTCGGTTGATATTGAGGTCGGTACGTCCGTCCGCGTCACCGATGGCCCGCTTACCGACTTTGATGGCAAGGTCTCCGAGGTTAACACCGAGGCTGGCAAGCTCAAGGTCACGCTGATGATCTTTGGCCGCGAGACGCCGGTCGAGCTCGACTTTAACCAGGTCGCTGTCATCGCTTAAGTTTTCGTCCGTTCGCGCGAGCGTGCTTCTTCTGTGATTGCTCATCTCAGGAGTGCTTCTAACACGTGCGTGCTTACGATATAGCAAGTACTTCACACTCGTGATTCGAAAGGAATGACCATGGCTGAGAAGAAGGTTGCCAACGTCATTAAGCTCCAGATTCCTGCTGGTGCAGCTAACCCCGCTCCTCCCGTCGGCCCCGCCCTGGGCGCTGCTGGCGTGAACATCATGCAGTTCTGCCAGGCCTTTAACGCCGAGACGCAGGACAAGAAGGGCGATATCATCCCCGTTGAGATCTCTGTCTACGAGGACAAGTCCTTCTCCTTCATCACCAAGACCCCGCCGGCGGCTCACCTCATCAAGAAGGAGCTGAACCTCAAGTCTGGTTCCGCTAAGCCCCAGGCCGACAAGGTTGGTCAGCTCTCCCAGGAGCAGCTCACCAAGATCGCCGAGATCAAGATGCCGGACCTCAATGCCAACGACATTGACGCCGCCAAGAAGATCATCGCCGGTACCGCCCGTTCCATGGGTGTCACCATCGCTGAGTAGCGATTTCTTATGGTAACAACGGATGCTCCGACCGGGGTGCCCGTTAAATGTGTGCAATAGGGCACACGATACGATGTGGGAGGGCTCACGCCCGTTTAACCACAGGAGGTAATGCACATGGCTAAGCATGGTAAGAGCTATAACGCCGCTGCCGAGAAGATCGACCGCGCCACGCTCTACACCCCCCTTCAGGCTGCCAAGCTCATCAAGGAGCTCGACACCGCCAAGTTCGACGAGACCGTCGAGGCCCACTTCCGTCTGGGCATCGATACTCGTAAGGCTGACCAGAACATCCGTGGTTCCATCTCCCTGCCCCACGGCACCGGCAAGACCGTTCGTGTTGCCGTCTTCGCCGAGGGCGAGAAGGCCCGCGAGGCTGAGGCTGCCGGCGCCGACATCATCGGTTCCGACGAGCTCGTCGCCCAGATTCAGAAGGGCGAGATCAACTTCGACGCCGCTATCGCTACGCCGAACATGATGGCCAAGGTTGGCCGCATCGGTAAGATCCTTGGTCCCCGTGGCCTCATGCCGAACCCCAAGCTCGGCACTGTGACCATGGACGTCGCCAAGATGGTCTCCGAGCTCAAGGCTGGCCGCGTTGAGTACCGCGCCGACCGCTACGGCATCTGCCACGTGCCCCTGGGCAAGAAGTCCTTCTCTGAGCAGCAGCTCGTCGAGAACTACGCTGCCCTGTACACCGAGATCCTGCGCGTCAAGCCCTCTTCTGCTAAGGGCAAGTACGTCAAGTCCATCTCCGTGTCTTCCACCATGGGCCCTGGCGTCAAGGTCGATCCCGCTGTCCAGCGTGACTTCCTGGCTGAGTAACTGCTAGTTACTGCTTGAGCAAAGCAAGCATTGCTAAAGAAACCCGGTTCTGCCTTGCGCAGGACCGGGTTTCTTGCTATCGCGTCAAAACCACCTCAAAGGGGACAGTGTCCCCTTTGAGGTGGTTACCAGGGTGTTCTTGCGGTTGAGGACTCGATTGCCTCGTGGCGTTTGAGCTCCCGGCGCATGGTTTGCGAATTGAGCCAGGCTGCCTGCCAGCCACGGATGGGGTAGCGCGTCTGGTCGAGCTCAAACTGTGTATAGCCGCAGGCGTTGATGATCGTCGTTCCACACACATGCTGACGCTCGCGCTGAAAATCGCAACCGTAGCTTTGGTGCACATGCCCGTGCACCATGTAGTCGGGATTCCAGGATTCGAGTGCTGTGTTAAAGCACTCGAATCCTCGATGCGGCAGATCGTCCAGATCACCCATACCGGCGGCGGGTGCATGGGTAAGCAGAATGTCGCACCCGCCGACCATCCTAACCTTACGTGACAGCTTACGCATGCGCTTGGACATCTCGCGTTCGGTGTACATGTTGGCGCCGTCGCGATAACGCATGGACCCGCCAAGGCCCGCAATGCGAATCCCTCGGTACGTGTACACGCTGTCTTCTACGCAGATACATCCGCCCGGTGCATGACGTGCGTAGCGGTCATCGTGATTGCCGCGCACGTAGATGAGCGGTTTGTTGATGACCGTGACCAAAAACTCAAGATAGTCCGGGTCCAGATCGCCAGCGGACAAAATCAGGTCGACTCCCTCAAAGCGTTCCTTGCGAAAGCACTCCCAAAGGCATCGTTCTTCGGTATCGGCTATGGCAAGGATTTTCATAGGGCAGGGACTTTCGGCTCATCGTCGAGCTGCGGAATGGTGCCTACCACGTTGTCCGCCAGCCAATCCATCTCGACAATCTGCGTGCTCGGCAGCGGAGGGAAGCCTTCGATCTGTACCACGCCGTTCTGGCTATGGAGCTCGCCGCCAAAGGGGTTGATGGATCCCTCAACAATGCCGTTGCGGAGCAACTGCACGAGTTTGCGCGTCTGGTAGGGTAGGCCCGGAGCGTAACGGATGTCGATAACGCCGGAGCTCATGCCGTACCAGTAGTTGACGGCACGCACTTGGTTGTCGTCGCTGGTCTCGTCCCACGTGCCGTGCAGAAGGCTGCGAACGATGAGCTCGTAGTAACGGCCCCAGTTCCATACGGGCATGGCGATGCCGGTGACTTTGCCGTCGACCAAGCGGTGAAGCCCGTAGGCCGTTGGGTCTTCGAGCGACTTCGACATGTCAGCGCCGGTCATGACGCTTACGCTTTCGCGGCACATGGCTTCGGCAAGACCACCGGCGGGAACATCGCCCCAGGTGAGGATGACCTGCGCGCGCGGGTCGAGCAGCGAGGCGCCAATCGCAAAGGCGTTGATCTCGCTGAGTGCGCCCGAGGCGAAGACCGACGCGTGGTAGCCGATGCGGTGGTTGTCCGCCATGCTGGCGGCAAGGGCGCCCAGGAGGAACTTGGCCTCGTACATCTTGCCAAAGTACGAACGGACGCTTTGATGGGGAAGGCCGATAGAGCAGTTGAGGAACCGAACCCGGGGATACTCAACGGCAGCCCTGAGCGTGTATTCCATCAGGCGGTGCGAGGTCGAGAAGATGACGTTGTCTCCATGTTTGACAGCCGTTTCCACGGCGGCGTAGAACATGTCCGGATCGTGACAGTCCTCGAACGCCTCGGTGCGCACGATACCGTCAAAGTGCTCATCGAGATACTGACGCCCTTGGTCGTGCAGGCTGTCCCAGCTCGACGTCGCACAGGGGAACTCATGGATAAAGGCGATGCGCAGGGGGTTGGCCGCCGAATAGACGGTCTTGCCCATAAAGAAGTTGAGCACGCCGGAGGTGGACTTGGCGGGCGCCTTTTCCTCGTCGACGCTCGGTGCTTCGACAAGATCGACCTTGTCCTCGTCATTTTTGCCGGCAATAACCAGCTCGCGCCAGATCTTGCACAGGCGGTTTACGACTATATCCGTCGGCGTATCCAGCAGGCGGTCCTGGTTGTACACATTGAGGTAGACGAGCATGGCGTCGGCGGGCGTAATGTCCAGGTGGTCGCCGCCTGCGCGAAGGTAGGCGCGCTTAAAGAGCAGAAAGGTGTGGCGCAGGTAGTCGACCTTTTTCTGCGGCCATTTTTCGATAAGGTTCTGACCGAGCATCTTGGCGAGCGTCTCGTAGCTTCCCTCACGCGAGAACTCGATCTCGTATAGGGGGCAGACGCGCCAAAACGCGCAGAACTCGCCGTACAGGCGGCTTTCGACGGAATCCCATGTGCCGGGGTAGAGACGGGTGACCTTGGCCGAAACCGTCGGGGCGTCCAGGAATTTGAGGACACTGACGCGTTTGTTGCCTTCCTGGACATAGAACCGATGCATGAACTCGGTGACGATGATGGGGTCGCGATAACCCTCGGTTACCTGGATGTCGTAGAGGTTGGACCACTTGCGGGCGAACTCGGTGCCAAACGGCAGTAGGGGCATAAAGTTGCATGAAAAGGCGGACTGACGGCCCTTGGTAACCGTACCGACGACCATTTCGAGCGGAATGTCTCTCAGGCCGACATTCTCTCGCTGGCCTAAGGGGAGCTGGGCAACCAAGCTATCGAGGTCCGTGAGGTATGGATGCTCGCTTTGACTAATGGCGCGTCGACGTCCTTGCTCGCCGCGCTTGCGTGCTTGACGGTAGGCCTCTTCCATGATGTTGCTCCCTTAGTCGTTTAAACAACTATATGAACCATGGTACCACGAATGAAAACCACAACAAAGGTGCCTGTCCCCTTTGTTGTGGTTTAGGCAATGATGGGGGCGATGGCGCGGATGCAGACGTCGGTAGCGGTGAAAGTGGTGCTGTCGTCGCTGACGATAAAGATGATCTTGCCCTTAATGCCAAAGTCGCCGATCTCGCTAAAGAGCACATACGGCTCCTTGTCAAAGCCCGAGATGGGAAGCACGGCGGCCTTGGTGGCGCTGGTCAGCTCGTCTGCCAGCACGTCAAGGGAAGCCCACTTAGACGTGTCCTTTACGGCAACGGGCACGGCCACGCGTCCAAAGGGCATCAAATGCACGAGCGTGTTCTTGGAGATGTTGGAGTTGGGCACAATGATGGTCTGTCCACAGGCATCCTCAATCGTTGTATGACGCCAAGTGATGTCTTGGACCACGCCGGATACGCCGCCGACCTCGATATTGTCGCCGGGTTTGATGATGCCCATAAAGGTCACTTGCATGCCGCCGATAAGGTTTGACAGCGTGTCCTGAAAGCCGAGCGAGATGGCGATGCCGCCGACGCCAAGAGCGGCGACGAGCGCGTTTGCGTTAATGCCAAAGCAGTTGTCGAGGATAAAGCTGCCGCCGATCATCCAAATGACGGCGCGCGCGATGTTGATGAAGATACTCGATGCCGGAAGCGGGTTATCGTCTCGGTTAAGCAGATGATTCAGGGTCTTGGATACGACCTTGGCGGCGACGGCGGTGCCTATCGCCAAGATGACGGCCCAGATGATGTTGTGGACCCACCGTTGCTCAAAGAAATGAAGAATCGGCTCAAACAAATCCATGTAGGGAAAACCTCCTTATGATCGTCCAACCATGATACCCACCAAGAAGCCCGTCCGATCAAATTCGGACGGGCTTCTGTGCTCGATATAAGGTTTACGCGGCGGGGCTGTAAGGCCCGGCGGTGTAGCTTAGCGTCGACGCTTCCAGATAATGCCGAGCATGATGACGATGATGCCGCCGATAAGGCACGCGCCAACTACTGCCAGCGTGCGGTCTCCCGTTGCGGCAAGCTTACCGGTCGTCTTCTTGGTGATGACCTTCGTGGTCGTCGTGTCCGTCTTAGGCGAGGGCTTAGGCGTCGGGGCCGGTGTGGGCGTGGGGTCCACGGCAGCGGAGCCAAAGCTGATGGTGCCCGCGAGCCCGGCCATCTTGCTCTCCCAGCCGTTCTGCCCTATCAGCGCCCTTAGCGCTGACTCGCAGGTACCCCACTCGGTGTACTTGGTGGCGTGTGCAAAGGTGGGAAAGTCGGTCGTGTTGGTGATGATGTAGTTGTTGGTGGCGACGGTATAGGTCTTGGCGGGGTCGAGCGTGCTGCCGTCTTTGGTGAGTGTGGCACTCACAATGCGCTTGCCCTCGGGCTGTGTCCAATCAATCGTCACGTTGATGCCGCCAAAGGAGAGAACGCTGCCAGAGTCATCGCGCCACTTGTACTTGTCTTGCGCCTCCTGCTCGGTGTGACCGGCCGCCACATAAGCCTGCTGAAGCTCGTAGCTGTCGTTGCAATCGTCGCTGATTTGTAGCGAGTGCTCGAGCGCTGCGAGGAAGTCCGCGCCGGTCATGGCCCAGGTCTCCACGGTGTTGCCGTAGGGCGAGATGGCGATGACGTTGCCGGCGGTCACGTTGCCCGCCGCGATGCCGCCGCGGATGCCGCCAGCGTTTTCGATAGCGAGGTCCGCGCCCGTCAGGTCAAGATAGGAGCTGCAAATCACGTGGCCGATGGTCTGGGCCTTGGTGGTGTCGCCCTCCTTGCTGGGACGGAAATCGGTGGTGCGCACCATTTCCCAACCATGCGTGCCTGCGGCGTCCTCGCCGTAGAAATAGTTGGTGGTGGATGTGCCGAGCACCTTGTTCGATTCGTTTTCAAAGTCCTCGTCGAGCGGCTTGATCTTGTTGCGGACGGCTTCAAGGCGGCTTTGGTAGTCGGAGCCCTTGTCGGGGTCTGCCAAAAGGTCGTTGACGTTCTTGGCGGTGTAGAGCTTCTCGTTGCTGTCGTCTGCAGGGACCGTGACCGTGTCATCGTCGGTCGTCTCGGTGCCATTCGTGTCGTATTTGTACGGAATGGAAAGCAGTCCCACCTCGGCAAAGGCACTGCCCGCCTCGACAACGTGGATTGTCTTGCCGTCGGCTCCCGTCACCTTCTCGTTAAGGTTGATGTGCTCGTGGCCTGCGATAAGGGCATCGACGCCACGGAGTCGCGTGGCAAAGGTCTTGGCGTCGAGCGTGTGCGCGATACACACAACAACATCGCAGCCCTCCTTGCGCAGCTGCTCTGCCTCGGCATTGATGGCGTTCGCGGCACCCGAGAACGACGTACCCGCGACCAGGTCCGCGCGCAGCGAGGATCCCAGCGACTCATCCATGGCGCCCACGACGCCGACCTTGATTTTGTAGTCGAATGTGGAGTGATCTTCGCTATCCTCCCAGGTGCGATCGAGCGTCTTCGTGATGCTCGAGCTCCATACGCCGCTCGTAGACTTTGCGTTCGCGCAGAGCATGGCGAAGGGCGTGCCAGTGGTGCTGTAGCTGGTCATGGTGCGGAGTTTGTCCGCGCCGTAGCTCCAGTCGTGGTTACCTGGCGTGGTCGCGTCGTAGCCGTCGGCATAGAAGGTGTCCATGAGCTCGGCGATGCTCTTGCCCTCACTCATGGTGGCGAAGGACTGTCCGTGGAAGGTGTCGCCCGCATCGAGCAAAAGATCGGGGGCGTTGCCCTGGGCGCTATAGAGAACCGCCAGTCCGTCAAAGCCCACAGTGCCAGTGCCCTTGCTTTCGTTGTAGCTGTACTTGTAGCTGCCGTGGATGTCGTTGGTGTGCATGACGGCCACGGAGCCGTCAATAGCGGCGGGCAGGTTCCCCGCGAAAGCGAGGCTTGGGATGCCTGCGAGCGCGCCGGCAAACAACGCGGCGGCTAACGCAAGGCGGGGGAGTCTTTTCATGGCAGTTTCCTTAGTCCTTAGCCAGAATGTCTGGTTGAATATCGGATTATCGACATAATATGCGAAAACCGCCGCAAGGGCGTCTGTCCCTTTGCGGCGGTTTTGACGTTTGCGCAGATAAAACCTGCCAAAATAAACCTGTCCCTTTTTGGCAGGTTTTAGCTTAGCAGCATGCGGTCGTTGGCGAGCTCGCCGCCCGAGACCTCTTCAAACTTCTGCAGTAGGTCGGCGACGGTGAGCGACTTCTTCTCATCGCCCGCCACGTCGTAGATCACGTGGCCCTCGTGCATCATGATCAGGCGATTGCCCAGACGTATGGCGTCGTTCATGTTGTGCGTGACCATGAGCGTGGTCAGGTGGTTCTCGTCGACGATCTCCTCGGTCAGGTTGAGCACCTTCGATGCCGTCTTGGGGTCGAGGGCCGCCGTGTGCTCGTCGAGCAGCAGCAGGCGCGGCTTGGTGAGCGTGGCCATCAGCAGGGTGAGTGCCTGGCGCTGGCCGCCCGAGAGCAGGCCGACCTTAGCGTTGAGACGTGTATCCAGGCCAAGGTCCAGGCGCTTGAGCAGCTCAACGTACTCATCCTTCTCGGCCTTGGTGACACCCCATGAAAGGCCGCGATGCTGGCCACGGCGCTTGGCGAGGGCCAGGTTCTCGGCGATCTGCATGTCGGCTGCGGTGCCGCGCATGGGGTCCTGGAACACACGGCCCAGGTACTTGGCGCGCTGCGACTCGCTCAGACGCGAGATGTCGGTGCCGTCGAGCTCGATAATACCCGAATCGAGCGGATACACGCCGGCGATCATGTTGAGCAGCGTGGACTTGCCGGCGCCGTTGCCGCCAATCACGGTTACAAAGTCGCCGTCGTTAAGGGTGAGGTCGACGCCGGTGAGCGCGCGCTTCTCGGTGACAGTGCCCTTGTTAAAGGTCTTTTTGACGTGCGAGAGCTTAAGCATCTGCCTCATCCCCCTTCGTGTAGGAGCTGCGGAGCTTATAGCGCTCCCAAACCACGGGCACGCACAGGGCCACGGCGACAATCACGGCGGAGAGCAACTTCATGTCGTTGGCGTCCATGCCCAACTGCAGCACGATGGCGCGGATAAGGAAGTACACCACGGAGCCAAAGACGGCGGAGGCCAGACGGACGCTAAACTGCGTGAGGCCGCCGGGCAGCAGACGGCCGAGCACCTCACCGATAACAATGGCGGCAAGACCGATAACGATGGCGCCGGTGCCCATACCAATGTCGGCATACTTTTGGCTCTGGCAGATGAGCGCGCCCGAAAGGCCGATGAGGGCGTTGGAGAGCACGAGAGCGATCATCTTGGTGGAGTTGGTGTTGACGCCCAGAGCGCGGATCATGTACTCGTTGTTGCCGGTGGCGCGCAGCGCCGAGCCGATCTCGGTGCCAAAGAACCAATACAGGATGGCAACGATAGCCACGGCGAGCAGGATGCCCAAGATGATGGCAACGGTGGACTGCGGCAGACCGGTCATATTGCTGACGGCCGAGAACACGGTGCCCTTGGCAAGAATGGGCGTATTGGACTTGCCCATGATGCGCAGGTTGATGGACCACAGGCTGATCTGGGTGAGGATTCCGGCGAGGATCGCGGGAATCTCGAAGACGGTGGTCAAAATGCCCGTGACGGCGCCCGCGATGGCGCCGGCGCACATGCCGGCCAGCACGGCGAGCAGCGGGTCGACGTTGTTATTGACGATGAGCACAGCGCAGACGCAGCCGCCGAGGGCAAAGCTGCCGTCGCAGGTCATATCGGGAATGTCGAGCAGGCGGAACGTGATAAACACGCCAAGCACCATAATGCCCCAGAGGACGCCCTGCGAAACGGCGCCCTGCAATGCAATGAGCATGCTTCATACCTCCTAGGATAGGGTGGACACGTGATTCACCATAATAGCGGTAACAATGCATAGAAGAGTTACGGACAGACGTTTTGTTTTACCTGAAACAAGCAGGGCGGACGCCGGTCTACAGCGCCCGCCCCTGTGGCTCAGATATTGAATAACGCGGCTAAAGCGCGAGCACGGGCTCTAGACGCATGCCGCGTATGGCATTACGCGTCCAGGGCGGAAAGGTCGATGCCCAGGGCCTCGGCCATTTCGTCGTTCTTGACGACGACCAGGTCCTTGCTCGAGAGGTGCTTGATCGGCATATCCTCGGGCTTGGCCTCGCCCTTCAGGATCTTAACGGCCATCTCGCCCGCGGCGTAGCCCAGGTCCTCATAGTTGATGGAGAGGGTGAACAGGCCGCCGGCCATGCACATACCCTCCTCGCCAGTCACGAAGGGAAGCTTGTTTTCCTTGCAGATCTGGCCGACCTGCGAGGCACCCGCGGCGATGGTGTTGTCGGTGGGGGAGTACAGCGCGTCGACCTTGCCCACGGCAGACTCGACGACGGACTGAATCTCGTTGGAGCTCGAGACGGTGAAGTCAGTGTACTCGAGGCCCAGCTTGTCGAGCTCCTTCTTGGCGGCCTTGATCTGGACGTCGGAGTTGGACTCGGCGGTGCAGTAGAGCAGGCCGACCTTTTTAACGTCGGGCAGGACCTTCTGCATCATCTCGAGCTGCTCGGCGACCGGGGTGAGGTCGGAAGCGCCCGTGACGTTGGTGCCGGGCTTGTCGTTGTCCTGGACCAGGCCGGAGGCGGCGTAGTCGGTGATGGCGCAGCCCACGATGGGGATATCGGCCGTGGCGCCGGCGGCAGCCTGCGCGGCGGGCGTGGCGATGGCATAAATCAGGTTGACGTTGTCGCCCACAAACTTGTCGGCAATGGACTTACACGTGGACTGGTCGTTCTGGGCGTTCTTCTGGTCGATCTTGACCTTAAGGCCGCTCTTCTTGATGGCCTTGACAAAGCCGTCGTTGGCGGCATCGAGTGCGGAATGCTCGGTGAGTTGCAGAACGCCGATGGTGTAGTCGGAACCGGCGGCAGCAGAGCCGGAACCAGAGTTGCCGCCGCATCCGGCGAGCGGGGCGAGCGCGAGCAGGCCGGCGGAGACCAGAAGGCTCCTGCGACTGATGGTGATGTCCTTCATATCATTACCCCCAGTATAAAAATGGCTGGAAACACTGCACTGGGACAAAGTGCAAGTGGAACTTATAGTAGCGCTGATGTCCATTTTTACAACAGCCTGGCGGGTTTTTTAATACAGAATCGGATGGGCGGTACGGGTAGTCGAATGGGCGGCGGAGGGTCTTATGCGGCGGAGGAGGCGTCGTCCTCCTCGTCGAGGGCGGCGAAGAGCTTCTTGCCGTCGAGGAGACGTGTGGTGACGTTTCTCATGCGGCCAATCTCTACGGTGCGCAGCGTGTCATCGGCACCTCGGGCGTCATAGACCGTTCCCAGCAAATACGAGATGCCATCGCGCTGCCTGATGGCAAAGGGGCGGAGTGTCATCCGTGCTACTTCGGTTTCGCCACGTGCCGTGACGCTCGAAATATCAAAACTCACCGTGGTTCCGTGGTCGATGGCCTGCTCGACGAGCTCGCACGTGTCGATGCGCTTGATGGGCGTGCGTGTTGCCTTGGTAGCCTTGCTGCCTGCGCTCGGAACGGGTTCGGGTGTATCGAGGTAGCCGCGAACGTCGGCACTCGCCATGGCAACTAAGTGCTGCGCCATGCTCTTGCGGATAGCGATAGGCGTGGAGCGGTTGCGCATGACCATACCGTGGAGCCGGATGATCTCTTCATCGGTGAGCGGACGGGTAAGAAGTTTGTAGCCCACGCCGCGTTTGTACTCAATTTCGTATCCGGCATGGCGAAGCGCGGAGATGGCGGTGTAGATGCTGCGCCGCGCCGCCGAGATGGGCATGCGGGCGGGGTCGTCGGGATGGGCGAGGCGCCGGATCAACTCATCGGAAAGCATGGCCTTGTCCTCGCCGGTGTTTTCGCTCAAGAGCTGCAGGATGCGAACGGCGCGATAGGCTGCCATCGAGGCGGCGCCTCTCGTCGTGGTGTCGTAGGTTTCAACAGCGGCTTCGGTCATGGTGCCCACGTCCTTTCCGTTTTGGGTGGCGACGGTATGGAGCCTAGGACGTGGGGCTTTCCCAGGGGCGCAGGGCGCTCTGGGCGGTCGGTAGTCGTCGGCAAACGGCGGGTCGAGTTTTCAACAGCCCTGCTCAACTGTCCAAAAACTTGCCAAAAGCTTGACGGATGCTGTTGAAAAAAGCGCCTCTCGACCGATGTCGAGAGGCGCTTGTGCGATGAGCGTTGGCGTGTGGCGACGCGAGCTAGCGTCCGACGATTAGAAGTCGGCGTTGCCCACGGTGCGCGGGTGCGGCAGGACGTCGCGGATGTTGCCCACGCCGGTCAGATACATGACCAAGCGCTCGAAGCCCAGACCGTAGCCGGCGTGCTTGCAGGAACCGTAGCGGCGCAGGTCAAGGTAGTACTTGTACTGCTCGGGATTCATGCCCAGGTCCTTGATGCGGGCCTCGAGCAGATCCAGGCGCTCCTCGCGCTGGGAGCCGCCGATAATCTCGCCGATACCGGGAACCAGGCAGTCGGCGGCGGCGACGGTCTTGCCGTCCTCGTTCATGCGCATGTAGAATGCCTTGATCTCAGCCGGGTAGTCGGTCACGAAGGTCGGGCGCTTAAAGTGCTCCTCGGTCAGGAAGCGTTCGTGCTCGGTTTGCAGGTCGATGCCCCAGCTCACGGGGTAGTCGAACTTGTGGCCGTCGGCGACTGCCTGCTCCAGGATCTCGACGGCCTCGGTGTAGGTAACGCGGGCAAAGTCGGAGTTGGCGACATGGTCCAGGCGCTCGAGCAGACCCTTGTCCACAAACTTGTTGAGCATATTGAGCTCGTCGGGGCAGGTGGCCATAACGTCCTTAAGGACGTACTTGAGCATGGCCTCGGCGTTGTCCATGTAGTCGTTAAGGTCGGCAAAGGCCATCTCGGGCTCGATCATCCAAAACTCGGCGGCGTGGCGCGTGGTGTTGGAGTTCTCGGCACGGAAGGTGGGGCCAAAGGTGTACACGTCACCAAAGGCCATGGCAAAGTTCTCGGCATTGAGCTGGCCGGACACGGTGAGGCTTGCATGCTTGCCAAAGAAGTCCTGGCTCCAGTCGACCTCGCCGGACTCGGTGAGGGGCGGATTTTTGGGGTCGAGCGTGGTCACGCGGAACATCTCGCCGGCGCCCTCGCAGTCACTCGTGGTGATGATGGGGGTGTTGACGTAGACAAAGCCCTGCTCCTGGAAGAAGCGGTGGATGGCGGCAGCCGCGACAGAGCGAATGCGGAACACGGCGCGGAACAGGTTGGTGCGCGGGCGCAGGTGCTGCTGGGTGCGCAGGAACTCGACGGTTGCGCGCTTCTTCTGCAGCGGGTAATCCGGGGCGCTCGTGCCCTCGACCTCGATGGAAGTGGCAGAAAGCTCGAAAGGCTGGGGCGCATCGGGGGTCAGCTTGACGGTGCCGGTGCAAATGAGTGCGGCCGAGACGTTTTGATGGGCGATCTCGTCGTAGTTGTCGAGTGCCTCGCGGTTCATGACGACCTGCAGGTCGCGGAAGCAGCTGCCGTCGTTGAGCGTAACAAAGCCAAAGTTCTTCATGTCGCGGACGGACTTGACCCAGCCGGCGACGGTGACGGTCTGGCCGCCGAGCGACTCGGCATCGGCATAGAGCTGCGCGATTTTGGTGCGGTTCACGTATCCTCCCATAACGGTTGAATGATAGTTATCCATACAGTTCGATATTCTAGCAGCTCGGCTCATTTGAGCTATACAGATAAAGCATTGGCGGGATGGTTTTTCAAACGAAAAGCGCCCGCGGCCAAATGGTCGCGGGCGCTTGACGAGGTGCCTTTTGGCTGTGTGGCGTGGGGCCTGGCTACTTGGTCTTGGCAACCAGCAGCGGGTCGCCAAGCTTGACGAGCGGGTTGCCGCCGATAAGCGTTCCAGACTCGCCGACATGGTCGATGCTCTTAAGACGATCGAGCTCGGAGACGATGACGGTCACGATGTCCTCGTGACCAGCGGCCTTAATGGCCTCGCGGTCGAAGCTGATGAGCGGCTGGCCTGCCTTGACCACATCGCCCATCTCGACAAAGCGGGCAAAACCCTTGCCGTTCATTTCCACGGTGCCCAGGCCAACATGGATGAACACGCGCAGGCCGTCCTCGGTGATCATGCCGATGGAGTGGTTGGTGACAGTGGTGGCACCGATGCGGCCGTTGGCGGGCGCATAGATGGTGCCGGTAATGGGCTCGATGCCATAGCCCTGGCCAAGCATGCCCGAGGCGATCGTCTCGTCGGGAACCTCGTTCAGGTTGACGAGCACGCCGTTGACGGGGGCATAGATGACGCCTTCGCGGGTAGCGAAGCTTGCTGCGGGCGGAACGGACGCCTCGCCGGTCGAGGTGAAGGTGGACTTAAGCGAATCGAGCAGACCCATAGTTGCCTCCAACTTAAATAGGCGCATATCGCGCGTTTGGTTTGCCGGAAACGTTTCACATGTGTTTCGCGGCTTGGTCAACGCCCCTATTCTACGCTGCTCAACGATACCTCTGAACTGGGATTATGTGATATATCAGTTGAAGGGAAACTTATTGCCGGAGTGTTTCTGCGCCACGGGTTCAAGTGGGGTACGCTTGAAGGCGAAAAACAAGGGCGCATAATTTGCGCGAAGGGAGCACATATGATTGTCGAGAACCATGCGCTGTGGGGCGAGGAGCCGACCGAGGATTATCCGGCGACGTTTACGTATTTGGGTGCCGAGCCGTTGCCCGATAAACCGAATGGCCGCCGCCCCGCGGTGATTATCTGTGGCGGAGGCGGGTTTACACATATCGCTCCGCACGAGCAGGACCCGGTGGCGTTTGCGTTTTTGGATCACGGTTACCAGGCCTTTGTGCTCAACTATGTCACGAGTTCTACGGGTGACGTGAGCTTTCCGCACCCCCAGGCAGATCTTGCCAAGATGGTCGCCACGGTGCGCGCCAACGCCGACGAGTGGCATGTCGATCCTAAGCGCGTGTGCGTCGTGGGCTTTTCTGCTGGCGGCATGATTTGCGCCTCGCTGGCAACACAGTGGAAGACCGGCCCCTTTGCGGCACTTGCCGGGGCGCGTCCGGACGACATTCGTCCCGATGCCGTGGTGCTGGGCTATCCATTGCTCGACTTTGCCTATGTGCGCGACATGCAGACGCGCGATCCGCGCATTGACTTGCGTGTGCCCAAGACGGGCGGCAAGACGGGGCGCGATTTGCTCAACGACTACCTGTCGATGGTGACGGGCGGCGAGGCAACTGACGAGCATCTGGCCGACATCTGCCCCACCACGCATGTTTCGCGTCAGATGCCACCGACCTTTGTGTGGGGCGTGTCCGACGACAAGACGGCGCCGATCGCGCAGGTCTACCCGTTTGCGCAGCGCATGGCCGAGGAGGGCGTTGCATGCGAGATGCACGTCTTCGACCAGGGTGGTCACGGCCTTTCGCTCGGCAACGCCAACACCGCGGTCGACAACGAGGACAAGCAGGTAGCGGTCCGTCCCTGGATCCGCCTAGCCTTCCGCTTCCTGGAGCGCCATCTGTAAGAGTCCCGGCATCCAAGCCCTTCAATAACTTGCGGTGAAATAGTTCCTATCTGGGGCATCAACCAGCCCATCCAGGAACTATTCCACCGCAACTTCGTTTTTGATGCCCCGCCCGGAAACTGCGCCCCAGTTTTGCCTTTCAAGGTGGGACGCAGTTTCCCATAGGGCCTCGACTGGGAAAGCGCGTCCCGTTTCGAGCGAGGATTCCGGGATGCATTTTCCGTAAGAGGCCTGTTTGGGAAACCATATCCCGTTTCGAGCCGGAATTCTGGGATGTAGTTTCCCCGAGAGGCCTCATCGGGAAACTATGGCCCTGAACTCTCCTGCCTGTCCCCATTGCGCCAATTTGCTGATTGAACATCGTTGTGTGTTCGCGCTATCATGCATGGTTAAATTGGTTAGCCGTGGCAAACGGTTAGCCAAGGTGAACATAAATGCAACGCCCTGTGGGCGCCGGGGGAGGAACACGGACGTGAAGCTCGATACGCTCGAGATTGGAAAGGACGCCGTTGTCGCATCGGTGGCATCGGACGACCAGGCACTCCGACAGCATATTTTGGACATGGGCCTAACGCCGGGCACCGAAGTCACCATGATGAAGTACGCCCCCATGGGCGACCCGCTCGAGATTCGCCTGCGTGGCTACGAGTTGACGCTGCGCAAGGATGATGCCGCACGCATTGAGCTCGTGGATGTGCACGACACCGATACCGGTCCGCGCGCCAACGCCGCAATCGGAACGACGGAGCATCCGGCACTCGGCGAGGGGATGTATTCGCCCCGTGCGGCAAAAACGGCCGTGCCCGAGGGCGCACCGCTGCATTTTGCCCTCGCCGGCAACCAAAACTGCGGTAAGACCACGCTGTTCAACCAGCTTACGGGCTCCAACCAGCACGTCGGTAACTTTCCTGGCGTGACGGTCGACCGCAAGGACGGCACCATCCGTAACCATCCCGAGGCAAGCGTTACCGATCTGCCCGGCATTTACTCCCTGTCGCCGTACACGGGCGAAGAGATCGTCAGCCGCCAATTCATCTTGGACGAAAACCCCGACGCCATCATCGACATCATCGACGCCACCAACATCGAACGTAACCTGTACCTGACGCTGCAGCTTATGGAGCTCGACCGCCCCATGGTCATCGCGCTCAACATGATGGACGAGGTGACGGCCAACGGCGGCGCCGTGGACGTCAATCTGCTCGAGAGCCTGTTGGGCGTGCCTGTTGTTCCCATTAGCGCTGCCCGCAACGAGGGTATCGGCGAGCTGGTGGATCATGCCTTGCACGTGGCGCGGTTCCGCGAGCGCCCCGGTCGCCTGGACTTCTGTGCGCCCGATGGATCGGACGGCGGCGCACTGCATCGCTGCATCCACGGCATTGCCAACCTGATCGAGGACCATGCCGTGACGGCGCACATCCCGGTGCGCTTTGCGGCGACCAAGCTGGTTGAGGGCGACGAGCTGGTGACCGAGGCGCTTCACCTGGATCGCAACGAGCTCGACGCTATCGAGCACATCATTACCCAGATGGAGGGCGAGGCCGGCACCGACCGCCTGTCCGCGCTGGCCGATATGCGCTTTAGCTTTATCGGCGACGTGTGCGGGCGCTGCGTCGTCAAACCGCACGAAAGCCGCGAGCACGTGCGCTCCGTCAAGATCGACCGCATCCTGACGGGTCGCTACACGGCCATTCCGGCGTTCCTGGTGATCATGGGCCTCGTCTTTTGGCTGACGTTTGGCGTGATCGGCGCGGCGTTGCAGGGACTCATGGAGGACGGTATCGCTGCTATCATCGCCTCGGCCGATGCGGGCCTCAAGGCGTTCGGCACCAACGACGTGGTGCGCTCGCTGGCTGTCGACGGCGTGCTTACGGGCGTGGGCAGTGTGCTGACCTTCCTGCCGATTATCGTCGTGCTCTTCTTGTTCCTCTCCATTCTGGAAGACTCGGGCTACATGGCGCGCGTCGCCTTTGTCATGGATAAGGTGCTGCGTCGTTTTGGCCTGTCGGGCCGCAGCTTTGTGCCCATGCTCGTCGGTTTTGGCTGCACCGTGCCGGCTATCATGTCGACCCGTACGCTCCCATCCGAGCACGACCGCAAGATGACGGTCATGCTCACGCCGTTTATGAGCTGCTCAGCCAAGTTGCCGGTTTACGGCTTGCTGTGCGGGGCGTTTTTCCCACAGGCAACGGTTCCCGCCATGGTCTCGCTCTATCTGATCGGTATCGTGGTCGGCTGCATCGCGGCTTTGGTGCTCAACCGCACGGCATTTAAGGGCGACCCGGTGCCGTTTATCATGGAGCTTCCCAATTACCGCCTGCCGAGCGTCAAGACGACGGTGATGCTGGCATGGGATAAGGCCAAGGACTTCATCACCAAGGCCTTTACCATTATCTTTGCCGCTACGGTGGTCATCTGGTTCCTGCAGACGTTCGATATCCGCTTTAACGTGGTCGCCGACCAGTCGCAGAGTCTGCTTGCCGGCCTGGGTAGCATCATCGCCCCGCTGCTGGCGCCGCTCGGCTTTGGCGACTGGCGCGCATCCACGGCGCTCGTCACCGGACTTATTGCCAAGGAGAGCGTCATCTCGACTCTCACAGTGCTTTTGGGCGCGACCTCACCCGCGGCACTGTCGACCATGTTTTCGCCGTTTACCGCTTACGTGTTCCTGGTCTTTACGTTGCTGTACCCGCCCTGCGTGGCGGCCATCGGCGCCGTCAGGAGCGAGTTGGGCGCGCGCTATGCCGTTGCCGTGTTCGCGTTTCAAGTGACGGTCGCCTGGATCGTGGCGTTTGTCGTGCATTCGGCGGGCATATTGCTGGGGTTGGCTTAGCTATTTATTGACGGCGCAACCTCTGTGTATCGAATTGTTTCGGTCCCGTGTCCGTTACTGACGGATGTGGGACCGTTGCTATATAATCGCCTCCGCTCAAAATGATTGGAGATGTTATATATGAGTCAGGCAAGGCAAGATGGCATCACGCTCAGGCAGTGGCTCCCACTCGTCGGGCTCACCTGCTGTGCGTTCGTGTTCAACACGTCGGAGTTTATGCCCATCGGCCTTTTGACTGATATCGCCGCGTCGTTCTCGCTCACCGAGGCCCAGGCGGGCATCATGATCTCGGTCTATGCCTGGGGCGTCATGCTGCTGTCGTTGCCGCTCATGGTGTTTGCCTCGCGCTTCGAGTTCAAGCGGATGCTGCTGGGCGTGCTTGCCGTGTTCTCGCTCGGCCAGTTCCTGTCCGCCGTGGCGCCCACCTATCCCATCTTGGTCTGCGCGCGCCTGGTGGTCGCTTGCGCGCATGCCGTGTTCTGGTCGGTCGCTTCGATTATGGCCTCGCGCCTGGTCGACACGCGCCATGGGGCGCTCGCCATCAGCATGATCGCCACTGGCTCGTCCATCGCGCAGATCTTTGGCCTGCCCCTCGGTCGCGCCATAGGCTTGGCCGTGGGCTGGCGCATGACGTTTGCCGTGGTCGGGGGCCTCTCGGCCATCGCGGCCGTCTACCAGGCAGCGGTGTTCCCGGCCATGCCGGCGGGTGAGCGCTTTACCGTCAAGCAACTGCCCGAGCTGCTCAAGAACCCGCTCCTCATCGCGCTCTACGCAGTCACGGTCTTCATAGCGACCGGCTATTACGCAAGCTACAGCTATATCGAGCCCTTCCTGGCGCAGGTCGCGCACGTCGATGCGGGCGCCATTACCATGACGCTGACGGCGTTTGGCTGCTCTGGTTTGCTCGGAAGCTGGCTGTTTGGCCGCCTGTTCGATGGGCATCGCTTCCCGTTCTTGGCTATCACGCTCTCCGGCGTGCCGGTGGCCCTGCTGCTCATGGGGCCGGCCGCATCGTCGCTCGTGACAGTGCTTGCCGTCTGCGCACTGTGGGGTTGCTGCGCCACGGCCTTTAACGTGGCGTTTCAGGCCGAGCTCATCAAGCACACGCCGGCAGATTCGTCGGCCGTTGCCATGTCGATCTTCTCGGGCCTGTTCAACCTCGGTATCGGCACGGGTACCGCGATCGGCGGAGCCGTGGTTTCGGGTCCCGGTATCGCCTGGATCGGCTTCGCGGGCGGTGCGATCGCTGCCGTGGGCGTCATCCTCGCTATCACGGTGATGTTCCCGGCCATTCGTCGCGCAAAGCCTGTCGCCTAATCACGTTTCCTCATCAGTTGCGGTGGAATAGTTCCTGTTTAAGGCCTCTGAAGGCCCAAGCAGGAACTATTCCACCGCAACTTATTTTGGGGGAGAGGATACAAGCTGGGCATACAATGGATGTCGTTGTGTTGCGCTTACCGGGAGGTTGCTATGTGGGCATACGAGACGACGTTCTATCAGATCTATCCGCTGGGCTTTTGCGGAGCTCCGCGCGAAAACGCCGCCCCCGTTGCCGAGGATGAGCTCGCCCCTGCCGCCGATGCCGCTGCCAATCCCGATGCCCCCATCATGAAGATTGCCCAATGGGCCGATTACCTGCAGGAACTTGGCATTGGCGCCGTGCTCATCAACCCGCCGCTCGAGTCCGATAGCCATGGCTACGACACGCGCAGCCTGCGCCACATCGACCGCCGCCTAGGCAGCGATGCCGACTTTGCCGCCGTGTGCGAGACATTGCATGCCCATGGCATCCGCGTGGTACTCGATGCCGTCTTCAACCACGTCGGTCGTGGCTTTTGGGCCTTCCGCGATGTGCAGGAGCGTAAGTGGGACTCGCCGTACAAGGATTGGTTCCACATCAGCTTTGACGGTGACTCGTGCTACGGCGACGGCTTTTGGTACGAGGGCTGGGAGGGCCATTTTGAGCTTGTGAAGCTCAACCTGCAAAACCCCGCCGTGGTCGATTACCTGCTTGAGTCTGTGCGTCACTGGGCCGAGGTCTTTGGCATCGACGGCCTGCGCCTGGACGTCGCCTATATGCTCGACCGCGACTTTATGCGCCGCCTGCATACTTTTACCCGTGAGCTCAAGCCCGACTTTGTGCTGATTGGTGAGACGCTCCACGGCGACTACAACCAGATCGTCAACGACGAGATGCTCGGCTCCTGCACCAACTACGAGTGCTACAAGGGCCTGTACTCCAGCTTTAACTCGGTCAACATGTTCGAGATCGCCCATTCGTTGCACCGCCAGTTTGGCGGCGACCCGTGGTGCATCTACCGCGGCAAACACCTGCTGTCGTTTGTCGACAACCACGATGTGCCGCGCCTGGCGAGCATCCTGACGGACAAGTCCTGCCTGCGCCCCGCCTACGGCATGCTCTTTGGTATGCCGGGCATTCCGTGCGTCTACTACGGCAGCGAGTGGGGGATTGCCGGCGAAAAGGGCGGCCCCGATGGCGATTGGGCGCTACGTCCTGCGCTCGATGAGCCTGCGCCCAACGAGCTAACGGCCTTCATCAAGCAGCTCGCGCACCTACGCTCGGCAAACGACGCGGCGGCCCGTGCCCTCAACTACGGTGCCTATCGCAACGTGGTGATCCAGAACAAGCAGCTGCTGTTCGAGCGCGCCTGCGACGACGCGACGGTGCTCGTGGCGGTCAATGCCGTGAACGAGCCCTATACCTTTGGAGCCGGCGAACTCAACGGCTCCTTCGTCGACCTGCTTGCCGACGGTGCGCCCACGGTCGAGCTGCCGGGCTCCCTTGAACTCGCACCCTATGAGGTGCGTTATCTGCTGAGGGCCTAGCTCGTGGCTGCGTCTGACGAGGGCTATCAACATATTGAGCATGGGTTTGAGCCCGTGTTTGACGAGCACTCGCGCGTTTTGGTGCTCGGGTCGTTTCCCTCGGTGCTTTCGCGCGCCAATGCCTTTTATTACGGCAACCCTCAGAATCGCTTTTGGCGTGTGATGGCCACGTGCCTCGGTATGCCTGTGCCGCCCAACGAGGGCGATCCTTTGGCAAGCGGTGAGCCCGCGACGCTCGATGCCTCCATTGCCGCCAAGCGGGCCATGCTGCTGAACGGCGGCGTGGCCCTGTGGGATGTGGTCGAGAGCTGCGACATTAAGGGCTCGAGCGACGCGAGCATCCGCAACGTTGTGCCGGCACATATCGAGCGCATTACCGATGCCGCGCCGATCGAGGTCGTTGTCTGTAACGGCGGTACGGCAGGGCGACTCTACAAACGCTACTTGCAAGATCGGACGGGGCTGCCCGCTATCGTCCTGCCCTCGACAAGTCCCGCCAATGCCGCCTGGCGCCTGGAACGTCTTGTTGAGCGTTGGCACGAAGCCGTTGACTGGGCTGTTATTTAATTTAGATTTTTGTTTGAGCGTGGGCGCCCAGACGTTTCAGAACGCCTCGCCAGATCGGCGCGGGCACGGCTGGCTCGGCGCAAACCATGCCGTCGGTGTCGACGTTGGCGGCATTGCCGCCGCCAAGTCGCTGTGCATGCTCGACGGAGCAGCCCATGCGCACAGCGCCCACAAGCTTATCCATCGCTTCCGAAAATGGTCGGCGCAAGAGTCCCATGCGCGGAGAGCGACGAAGCGCCGCAATGCCGCTGCCGGCGCAGATGGCAACGCCGCCACACCACAATTGGTCATGGCGCTCACATGCCTTGTGCAGGCGAACGGCGGTCCCACGCGCCTGCTCAGTGCCCTCTTGTGCGGCTCGAATCGCGGCATAGACGCGCGTTCCCGTACCGCCAAAGCGCTCAAGCGCCTGCTCGGTGGCTGTCAACGTCTCATCGTCAGCCACATCTTCAATGGCCAGCACGATGCCATCGGCAACGCTGCCGGCGTCATTTGCCTTCAAGTCGACTGGGCGGGGGAGTGCAGTGCCGGAAAGCTGTGCATAGGCGGCGATGGCATCCTGCAGGTCCCAAAGCAAAAACTCAAGATCGGCGCTATTGGGAATGCTGATATACGCAATGGTTTGCAACGTTTTTGGTACATCGCCGCGTGCGGTCGTCTCCATGCCGCCTCCTTTCCGGTTGGTTTCCGTTTAGGTTACACCGTCTGGCGGCGCCTCGCCGCGCTATCCTAGTGCAACCCTTACGAAAGGAACGCCATGCGTCTGCCCATGAATACCTCGCTTGCCACGCTCAAGCCCTCCGGTATCCGCCGGATCAACGCGCTCGCCGCCCAGCACCCGGGGTGTATCGCGCTTGCGCTTGGCGAGCCCGATTTTCCCACGCCCGATGTGATTAGCGCCGAGGTGACCGCCGCACTGGACCGTGGTGACACGCACTATCCGCCCAACAACGGTCGCCCCGCCCTGCGTGATGCACTGTCCAAATATATGGATGACGCGGGCCTGGCGTTTTCCGCCGACGAGGTCATCCTGACCGACGGCGCGACCGAGGCCCTGTCGGCAACATTCATGGCCATGCTCAACCCCGGCGATGAGGTCATTATTCCCACGCCGGCCTTTGGCCTGTACGAGAGCATCGTCGTGGCCAACCACGCCAAAGCAGTCTTTTTGGATACGGAGCCTGCGCAATTTCAGATTGACGAGGATGCGCTTCGTGCTTGCGTGACGTCGGCGACCAAGGCCATCGTCATCTGCTCGCCCAACAATCCTACGGGCTGTATCCTCAACGCGGCTTCGCTCGACGCCGTGGCGCACGTGGCGGAGCAGATGGGCATCTACGTGGTCTGCGACGACGTATACAACCGCCTGGTCTATGTGGATGGCTACGAGCGCTTCGCCCAGCGACACCCGGAGCTGCGCGAGCAGACGGTCGTCATCGAGAGCTTCTCCAAGCCCTGGGCTATGACCGGCTGGCGCCTGGGTTGGCTCGCAGCCGCAGCCCCCGTCATCGCCGAGATCGCAAAAGC
This sequence comes from uncultured Collinsella sp., assembly GCA_958352845.1. GTDB lineage: Bacteria > Actinomycetota > Coriobacteriia > Coriobacteriales > Coriobacteriaceae > Collinsella. The sequence continues at coordinate 16,037 of CATWQC010000010.1, read as the reverse complement.
TCACCAATACCTAGTATCGAGCGCCGTCTCCTTCGAGATGGACGCCGCAGCCCGAGCCCTCACCGTCGACCCAACCCCCATGCTCGAAGTCTATCGAGCCCGTCGCGAACGCGTACTCGCAGCCTTAGACGCCATGGGCCTCGACGTAGTAGAGCCCGCAGGAGCCTTCTACACTTTCCCGAGCATCAAAAAATTCGGTCTAACCAGCGAAGACTTCTGCATCAAAGCCATCAAAGAAGCAAACGTAGCCCTAGTCCCGGGAGACTGCTTCGGAACCGAAGGCCACATCCGCCTAAGCTACTGCGTCTCCGACCAAGATCTGGACGAAGGCCTAAATCGCCTGTCCACCTTCATTTCAACCTTATAGCCCAACGGGACGCAATACATCAGCCCACCGACCCAAGCATTATGAGTGGGGGCGTCAGCCAACGAAAACCCGGCCTTCGGCGGCGCGGCCGGATGGTGGAATTGTGTGCAGCCCGGTTTTCCGTTGACCGACGCCGGGGTCCCCGCCATAATACTTTCGGTTCACGCACGAATCCGCTGCCAGAGACAGCCGGCGCAAACGGGTCTTATCCGCGAGCTTAATGGGACTTCCCGCCAGCCGAGGTGGTCGAGTAGATATGTCTTCTCGCCCCCGTCGCTCATGCAGCGCGGGGGCTTTCTTTTTGGACATGCCCCCGTCACGTCCTTGTGGCGGACCGTGCCCGGAAAGAATTCGAGGAGGTGTAATTCATGCCCCAGCAGTACAAAATCGACAAGGTTGCAGAGATCGAGTCCCGTATCGCCGAGAACGCCGGTCTGTTCGTCGTCAACTACAACGGTCTGACGGTTAAGCAGGCTCAGGAGCTGCGTCATCAGCTTCGCGAGTGCGGCGCCGAGATGAAGGTCTACAAGAACAACCTGGTCAAGATCGCCCTCAAGAACCAGGAGCAGCCCGAGATCGACGAGATCCTCGCCGGCCCCGTCGCTTATGTGTTCTACGAGTCCGAGCCGGTCGAGGCCGCTAAGGCCCTTAAGGACTTCTCCGCTCAGTCCAAGGGCGTCCTTGAGATCAAGGGCGGTATCTCCGACGGCAAGGCCGTTTCCGCTGATGATGTTAAGGCTATCGCCGAGCTGCCCACCAAGGATCAGCTTCTCGGCCAGATCGCCGGTCTCATCTCCGGTTTCGCTCGCGACATCGCTGTCTGCGTCAACGGCGTTTCCTCTGGTCTCGCTCGTTCGATTCAGCAGGTCTCCGAGCAGAAGGCAGCCTAGTTGCTGTTTTCACCCGCGGCGGCAACGCCGCACCCCTGGCGCATTCGCGCCGTGTTTTAACTGATCTCCGTGCACAGACACGGAAACCGAAAGGACTTAGAAATGGCTAAGCTTACCACCGATGAGATCATCGATGCTCTTAAGGAAATGACCCTTCTCGAGGCTTCCGAGCTCGTCAAGGCTATCGAGGACACCTTCGGCGTTTCCGCCGCTGCTCCTGCCGCTGTTGTCGCCGCTCCCGCTGCTGGCGCTGCTGAGGCCGAGGAGAAGACCGAGTTTGACGTCGTGCTCGAGGGCTTCGGCGACAACAAGATCCAGGTCATCAAGGCCGTCCGTGAGCTCACCAACCTTGGCCTGAAGGAGGCCAAGGAGGTCGTCGAGGGCGCTCCCAAGGCTGTTCTCGAGGGTGCCAAGAAGGAGGACGCCGAGGCTGCCAAGGAGAAGCTCGAGGCTGCTGGCGCTGCTGTCACCCTCAAGTAATCAGGCTTTCTCGCCAGATTTCTTTGCAGACGGGGTTCGCATTGCGAGCCCCGTCTTTTTTGTTTTTCGGTCCCTCGACATCGGTAGCTCAAACTGCCATGTTCTGTGATTTGCGTCGTATCGGGCACCCTGCCGTTGGGCAATAAAATTGCACCATTCGAGCAATAATTTGCGTTGACCTGCTGAAGAATTGTCTCTGCCTTGTAGCGACATATAGTTCCAGCGGTAAGATGCTTAGGTATCGCAATTTGGTCTGCGGCTGTGTGCCGCACGCATGGGGCGCTTTTGCGCCTGCGAAAGGATCTTTGAATAACATGAAGGCAATCATCCCCGCCGCCGGTCTTGGCACGCGTTTTCTGCCTGGCACCAAGTGCACGCCCAAAGAGATGCTGCCGGTGCTCGACAAGCCCGTCATTCAGTACGTCGTCGAGGAGGCGCTCGACCCCGAGGAAGTCGACGACGCCATCATCGTTACTTCTCCCGGTAAGCCCGAGCTACTGAACTACTTCCAGCCCGATCGCTCGCTCGAGAACCTGCTGCGCGAGCGCGGCAAGAACGCCTATGCCGATGCCGTCGCCCACGCTGGCGGTATGCCGGTCGACTTCCGTTATCAGTACGAGCCCAAGGGCCTCGGCCATGCTATCCGCTCTGCTGCCGACGCCGTGGCAGGGGAGAACTTCCTGGTTCTTCTGGGTGACTACGTTGTGCCTAATCGCGACATCTGCGACAAGATGCTCGCCGTTTCCAAGGAGCACGGTGGAGCTTCGGTTATCGCCGTCGCTGCTTGCTCGCCCGAGGAAGTCAGCCGCTACGGCGTTATCGCCGGCGAGCGCGTCGGTTCGCTCGAGGGCGCCGAGGACGTTGCCGATGCAGAGCCGGGCGCTGTCTGGCGCATCGGCGGTCTGGTCGAGAAGCCCACTCCCGAGGCGGCTCCGTCCAACCTGTACATTGTCGGCCGTTATCTGCTGAGCCCGCTGGTCATGGACCTGCTCGCTGATCAGCAGGCCGGCAAGGGCGGCGAGGTTCAGCTCACCGACGCCATGGCCCGCTCGCTCGATCGCGAGGCTATGTACGCTGTCGTTATCGACCCGCTGTCGGGCTACGACACCGGCACCCCGTCTGGCTGGATGGCAACCAACGCCCTCATGGCCGCAAGCGATCCTCGCTTTGCCGATGCCTTCTGGGACGCCATCGACGAGCGCGGCGGATTGATGCGCAAGTAAGCCTTCGGGCATCGACATTTACGGGCGCGGACCTCGGTTCGCGCCCGTTTTTTATAGGAGCTGCGATTGCCGGCTCTCTGTTCACAGAAAATATATGAACAGATGTTCGATACACATACATCTACCTGCGTGTTTTCTGTCGAAAAACTTTGCTACTCCAAAAACTCAATCGCGTCAAGGCTTTTCTTGCCCAACGGTCGGTACCTGATAAACTATTAGGTTGCGATAACTGGCGAAGCTATGCCTCGCCAACCCACCGAGCATTTCCGTGAAGGAGGAAAAACCTGGTGACCTACGCATACACTGCCACTGAGCGCAAGCGCGTCAGCTTCGGGAAAATCCCGGAGGCCATGGAGCTCCCCAACCTTATCTCTGTTCAAAGGGAATCCTTTGAGCGTTTTAAGGACGAGGGCCTTCGTGAGGCGTTCAAGGAATCCAGCCCCATCCAGAGCCAGAACCATGTTCTCGAGGTTACCTTCGGCGAGCATCAGTTCGGCGATCCCGCGCACACCGTCGAGGAGTGCCGCGAGAAGGACATGACCTATCAGGCTCCGCTCCTGACCGACGTCCGTCTCACCAACAAGGAGACCGGCGAGATTAAGGAGCAGCTCGTCTTTATGGGCGACTTCCCCATGATGACCGATCAGGGCACCTTCATCATCAACGGTACCGAGCGTATCGTCGTCTCGCAGCTCGTCCGCTCCCCGGGCGTGTACTACAGCTCCGAGATGGATTCGGGCAAGCAGATCTACAAGGCCCAGATCATCCCGTCCCGCGGTGCCTGGCTTGAGTTTGAGGTCGACAAGCGCGACCAGCTCATGGTCTCCATTGACCGTAAGCGCAAGCAGAGCGCCACGATGTTCCTGCGCGCCCTTGGCATCGCTGTCACCAACGACGACATCATCGAGCTGCTCGGCAACTCCGATGTGATCAAGCGCACCCTCGAGCGCGATACCGCCCTCACTCGCGAGGACGCCCTCATCGAGATCTACCGTCGCCTGCGCCCGGGCGAGCCTCCCACCGTGGACGCTTCCCGCAGCCTGCTCGAGGGCCTGCTCTTTAACCCGCAGCGCTACGATCTGGCCCGCGTCGGTCGTTACAAGGTCAACAAGAAGCTCAACCTCACCACCGAGGAAGAGGTCACGGTGCTCACCGACGAGGATATCGTCGCGACGCTGCGCTACCTGCTGTCCCTCGCTGCCGGCGAGCAGGGCTTCAAGGTCGACGACATCGATCACTTTGGCAACCGCCGCATCCGCACCGTCGGCGAGCTCGTCGCCAACCAGTTCCGTATCGGCATGAGCCGTATGGAGCGCGTCGTCCGTGAGCGCATGAGCTCCCAGGACATCGACGAGATCACCCCGCAGTCGCTCATCAACATCCGTCCGATCGTGGCCTCCATCAAGGAGTTCTTCGGTTCCTCGCAGCTCTCGCAGTTCATGGACCAGGCGAACCCCCTGACCGGTCTGACCCACAAGCGCCGTCTGTCCGCACTCGGCCCTGGCGGTCTTGCCGGCCACAAGTCCGGCTCCAGCCGCCGTACCAACGTGCCGACGGCCGTCCGCGACGTTCACAACTCGCACTACAGCCGCATGTGCCCGATCGAGACCCCCGAAGGCCCCAACATCGGCCTGATCGGTTCGCTCGCCCTCTACGCCCGCGTCAACGAGTACGGCTTCATCGAGGCTCCGTTCCGTCGCGTCGAGAACGGCGTTGCCACCGACCAGATCGACTGGATGACCGCTGACGAGGAAGAGAAGCACGTCATCGCGCCGGCCAACACGCCGCTCGATCCCAAGACCAACGAGTTCATCACGACCGATGCCGAGGGCAAGCTTGTCCGCCCGCACACCGTGATCGCCCGTACCCGCGACTTCGACGGCTCCTTCGGCGCTCCCGCCGACGTGCCTGTCGAGGACGTCGACTACATGGACGTCTCGCCGCGTCAGATGCTCTCCGTCGCAGCCACGCTGATTCCGTTCCTTGAGCACGACGACGCCAAGCGTACGCTGATGGGCGCTAACATGCAGCGCCAGGCCGTGCCGCTGGTTCACCCTGCCGCTCCCTATGTCGGTACCGGCATGGAGCGTCGCGCCGCTCTGGACTCCGGCGAGGTCACCCTGGCCAAGAACGCCGGCGAGGTCATCTTTGCCGACGCCGCCAAGATCATCGTCAAGCATGCCGGCGGCATGGACGAGTATCACCTGGCCAAGTACCAGCGCTCCAACCAGTCCACCTGCATCAACCACCGTCCGCTCGTGCGCGTCGGTGACACCGTTGAGCAGGGCGAGCCCCTGGCTGACGGTCCTTCGACCGATCATGGCGAGCTCGCACTGGGTCAGAACCTCACCGTGGCATACATGCCGTGGGAAGGCTTCAACTACGAGGACGGTATCGTCGTGTCCGAGCGCCTGGTGGCCGAGGACCTGCTGACGACCATCAACATCACCCGTCACGAGATCGATGCCCGCGACACCAAGCTCGGCCCCGAGGAGATCACCCGCGAGATCCCGAACCTCTCTGAGGATATGCTTGCCAACCTCGACGAGGACGGCATTATCCGCATCGGCGCCGAGGTCGGCCCTGGCGACATCCTGGTCGGCAAGGTCACGCCTAAGGGCGAGAGCGCTCTGACCGCCGAGGAGCGCCTGCTGCGCGCCATCTTCGGTGCCAAGGCCCACGACGTCCGCGACACCTCCCTTAAGATGCCTCACGGCGCTTACGGTCGCGTCATCGACGTCGTCCGCTTTAGCCGCGAGAACGGCGACGACCTGGCCCCCGGCGTCAACGAGCAGGTGCGCGTCTACGTCGCCCAGCGTCGTAAGATTCAGCAGGGCGATAAGATCGCCGGCCGCCACGGCAACAAGGGTGTTATCTGTAACGTTCTGCCGGTCGAGGACATGCCCTACATGGCTGACGGTACCCCGATCGACGTTATCCTCAACCCGCTGGGCGTTCCTTCGCGTATGAACGTTGGCCAGCTGCTCGAGTGCCACCTTGGCTGGGCTGCCGCCTGCGGTTGGGATACCGAGCAGGCCGACTCCGACAAGTACGTCCCCGGTCCGTTCTTCACCGCCACGCCCGTCTTCGACGGCGCCAAGGAGGACGAGATCGCCGAGGTCATTCGTCGTGCCAACAAGAACATGCTCAACAAGGCCACCGCTGCCTTTGGCGATCACATGCGTCCCGAGTTCGTCACCCAGCTTGACGAGCGCGGCAAGACCCGTCTGTTCGACGGCCGCACCGGCGAGGAGTTCCGCGAGCCCATTACCGTGGGTACGTCCTACATCCTCAAGCTCGGCCACATGGTCGACGACAAGATCCACGCCCGTTCGACTGGCCCTTACAGCCTGGTTACCCAGCAGCCTCTGGGCGGCAAGGCCCAGTTCGGCGGCCAGCGCTTCGGCGAGATGGAAGTTTGGGCACTGTACGCTTACGGTGCTTCCAACGTCCTGCAGGAGATCCTGACCGTCAAGTCCGACGATACCGTGGGCCGCGTCAAGACCTACGAGTCCATCGTCAAGGGCGAGAACGTCCCGGTTCCGGGTATCCCCGAGTCCTTCAAGGTTCTCGTCAAGGAGATCCGCTCCCTCGCGCTGGACATCGAGCCCATGCACGATGCCGACGAGGACGCCTCCGCCCCTGTGACCGCCGAGGAGACCTCTGCTCTCGACGACCTGGCTGCACTCGCCGGCGTTGACGCCGACGTCGAGGCCCAGGATGCCGAGACCGCCGAGGCACCCGAGGCTGTCGCCGCCACGACCACTGATAAGGAGTAGTTGACTGTGGCAGATTTCGAAGCTACTGATTTTGACTCGGTAAAGATCTCCCTTGCCTCCGCCGACCAGATCCGTTCCTGGTCGCACGGTGAGGTCAAGAAGCCGGAGACCATCAATTACCGTACCCTCAAGCCCGAGAAGGACGGCCTGTTCTGCGAGAAGATCTTCGGTCCCGCCAAGGACTGGGAGTGCTCTTGCGGCAAGTACAAGGGCATCCGCTTTAAGGGCATCGTCTGCGAGCGCTGCGGCGTCGAGGTCACCTCGGCCAAGGTGCGTCGCGACCGCATGGGTCACATCGAGCTCGCCGCTCCCGTGTCCCACATCTGGTACTTCAAGAGCCCCACGAGCTTCCCGATGAGCCGTATGCTCGACATCAAGTCCAAGGACCTCGAGAAGGTTCTGTACTTTGCCAGCTACATCATCACCGAGGTTGACTACGAGGCTCGCGAGGCCGACGCCGACGACCTGCGCGAGGAGCTCGCCGCCGATCTGGAAGAGATCGATGCCGAGTGCGCCCGTCAGATCGAGTCCCTCAAGGAGCAGGGCGACCCCGAGAACTTTGACGAGTTCTCCGACGAGGAGCCGCTGACCCCCGAGGAGATCGCCTCTGGCATCGTCGACATCGAGGAAGAGTGCAAGGACGAGAAGCAACTCCGCACGGACGCCTTCAACGCCTTCATGAAGCTCACCGAGCGCGACCTCATCTCCGATGAGCCGCTGTTCCGCGAGATGACCCGTTACTACTCCATGTACTTCAAGGGTGGTATGGGTGCCGAGGCCGTCCGCGACCTGCTCGCTGCCATCGACCTTCCCTCCGAGGCCGAGAAGCTCAAGGCCATCATCGCCGACGAGGATTCCCAGAAGCAGAAGCGCGAGAAGGCCGTCAAGCGCCTCGAGGTCGTTGACGCCTTCTTGAAGGGCGGCAACAGCCCCGCGAACATGATCCTGGACGTCATCCCGGTCATTCCGCCCGATCTGCGCCCGATGGTCCAGCTCGACGGCGGCCGCTTCGCCGCGTCCGACCTCAATGACCTGTATCGTCGCGTGATCAACCGTAACAACCGACTCAAGCGCCTGCTCGACCTGGACGCCCCTGCGATCATCGTGAATAACGAGAAGCGCATGCTCCAGGAGTCTGTGGACGCCCTGTTCGACAACGGCCGTCGTGGTCGCCCGGTCTCTGGCCGTGGCGGTCGCCCGCTCAAGTCGCTCGCCGAGGCCCTCAAGGGCAAGCAGGGTCGTTTCCGTCAGAACCTGCTGGGCAAGCGTGTCGACTACTCCGGCCGTTCGGTAATCGTTACCGACCCCAAGCTGCTGCTGCACCAGTGCGGTCTGCCCAAGACCATGGCGCTGGAGCTCTTCAAGCCCTTCGTCATGAAGCGCCTGGTCGAGCTTGGCAAGGTCGAGAACATCAAGGGCGCCAAGCGCGCTATCGACCGCGGCGCCACCTTTGTGTGGGACATCCTCGAAGAGGTCATCGACGGCCGCGTCGTGCTGCTCAACCGTGCACCGACCCTGCACCGTCTGTCCATCCAGGCCTTTGAGCCGGTGCTGGTCGAGGGCAAGGCTATTCACCTGCACCCGCTGGTCTGCTCGCCCTTCAACGCCGACTTCGACGGCGACCAGATGTCTGTTCACGTGCCGCTGTCCAGCCAGGCTCAGGCCGAGGCCCGCGTGCTCATGCTCTCTGCGAACAACTTGCGCTCGCCGGCATCCGGCAAGCCGGTCAACATCCCTTCGCAGGACATGATTATCGGTGTGTACTACCTCACCCAGGTCCGCGAGGGTCTGCCGGGCGAGAACCACGTGTTCTCGAGCTTTGACGACGCGCTGCACGCCTATGACTGCCGCTCCGAGGTCGACATGCAGGCCAAGATCCAGGTCCGCGTGTCCGCTGCCGATGCCAACGTCATCAACGAGGACGGCACCCGTATCTTCCGCGTCAAGAACGGCAAGAACGAGTTTGTCGACTACGACGTCACCGGCAACAAGACCGCGCGCTTCGAGACCTCTATCGGCCGCATCATCTTCAACCGCCAGTGCCTGCCCGAAGACTATGAGTTCATGAACTACAAGATGGTCAAGGGCGATGTGGCCAAGCTGGTTGCGGACTGCTGCGATCGCTACCCCGAGGCCAAGGTCGGCCCGATTCTCGACGCCATCAAGTACTCCGGCTTCCACTACGCTACCCGCGCCGGCCTCACCATCTCGGTGTGGGACGCTCTCATCCCTGCCGAGAAGCAGGAGCTGCTCGACCGCGCCCAGGCCAACGTCGACCAGATCAACGAGTACTTCGAGGAGGGCTTCATCAACGAGACGGAGCGCCACATCGAAGTCGTTAACGAGTGGACCGCTTGTACCGATAAGGTCGCAGCGCTCATGCTCGACATGTTCGACGAGGAGAACCCGCTCTACATGATGGCCGACTCCGGCGCCCGTGGTTCTAAGACCCAGCTGCGTCAGCTCGGCGGCATGCGTGGCCTGATGGCAGACATGTCCGGCGAGACGATCGACCTTCCCATTAAGGCGAACTTCCGCGAGGGCCTGCTGCCGCTCGAGTACTTCATTTCGACCTACGGCGCCCGTAAGGGCCTGGTCGATACCGCATCCCACACCTCGGACTCTGGTTATCTGACCCGTCGTCTGGTCGACGTGGCCCAGGACGTCATCGTCCGCGAGGAGGACTGCGGTACGCACGAGGGCGTTACCTACAACCTCATCATCCCCGGCACCACCGACCTCAACACCGACCTTGTCGGCCGTTGCTTCATCGAGGACGTCGTGGCTCCCGATGGCACCGTGCTCTTTGAGCAGGACGGCTACATCGAGAAGGTCGCCGACATCCAGAAGATGGTCGATGCCGGCCTCAAGAAGGTCAAGCTCCGCGCGCTGCTCACCTGCCGCTCCAAGTACGGCGTGTGCCAGAAGTGCTACGGCTGGGATCTTTCCACCCGTCGTCCGGTCGCCATCGGTACTGCCGTCGGCATTATTGCCGCCCAGTCCATCGGCGAGCCCGGTACGCAGCTTACGATGCGTACCATTCACTCCGGCGGCGTCGCTGGCGTCGACGATATTACGCAGGGTCTGCCTACGGTCAGCCGTATGTTCGATATCGTCGGCAACGTCAACGAGAAGATCCTGGGTCGCGAGGCCGAGCTGGCTCCGTACTCCGGTCACCTCTCGATTAAGCCCGAGAAGTCCGAGTACGTGCTGACGCTCACCGACTCCGAGGATCACACCCGTGTCCTCGATGAGCGTCGCGTCCCCGCTTCGGTGCGCTTCATGCCCGAGATCGAGGACGGCTGCGAGGTTCGCGCCGGCGATCAGATCACCAAGGGCTTCGTCAACTTCCGTAACCTGCGCAAGCTGACCGACATCGAGTCGACGATGCACACCTTCGTCGAGAGCGTCAAGGACGTCTACACCAGCCAGGGCGTCGACCTGAACGACAAGCACATCGAGGTGCTCGCACGTCAGATGCTGCGTCGCGTTCAGATCACCAACCCCGGTGACTCCAAGTACCTGCTTGGTCAGTACGTCGACCGCTACGAGTTCGCCGACGAGGTCGAGCGCGTTGCCCGTCTGGGCGGTCAGGCCCCCGTGGCCGAGCCCGTCATCCTGGGTACGCTCAAGGTCGCGTCTAACATCGACTCCTGGCTGTCGAGTGCTTCGTTCATCCGTACCGCTGGCGTCCTTACCGAGGCTGCCATCGAGGGTAAGGTCGACCACCTGCTCGACCTTAAGTCCAACGTCATTGTCGGTAAGAAGATCCCGGCTGGTACCGGCCTCAAGCCGTACGCCAACGCCAAGCTGACGTATCGCACGGCCGACGGCTACGTGGACATCGACGGCCCGGCTTCGCCCAACGCCAAGTCGCTGCCCGAGTGGGCTCCGGTTGAGCTCAAGGACCTGGACGAGCAGCTCCCGCAGCAGCTCGACTGGGCCGGCTACGACGAGTTCGGTGGTGCTGACGGCTCGTTCACCCGCAACGGCCACACCATCTCCGCCGAGAAGGCTCGTCTGTACCTGTTCGACGACCTGGGCGTGTCGCAGCGCTGGACCAACAAGTTCAGCGAGGTTGGCATCGAGACGGTCGGCGACCTGGTTGGCAAGTCCGAGGAGGATCTGCTGCGCATCGATGGCATCGGTGCCAAGGCAATCGAGGAGCTCCGTGACGGCCTCGAGGCCCACGATCTGCTCTACATCCTCGAGAACAACGACGACGTTGCCGACGAGGAAGACCTCTCGCAGCTGCTGCAGATGGTCTTTAGCCCCGACGGTCCGGACGATATCCTGCTGGGTACCTCCGCTCCGACGCATCACGCCGACGCCGACGAGGAGCTCCTGGGCGCCCCGATCGACGACAAGAAGGCTCCCGCCAACGGTGCCATCAACGAGGACATGGCGTCCCTCGACGAGCTGCTCAACCAGCTCGTGGACACCGACGACGCCGAAGAGGCTAAGGACAACGACGAGGAATAACTTCCAAGTACGTTAACCGTCCTTCCAAAGACCCGTTTCCCAACAGGGAAGCGGGTCTTTTTTGGTGAGGAACGTTACCCCGACGAGCACGTCGGATTCCCGGAACGGGCCGCCCGCTGTTTAAGTTTGTCGCGAGTTCCGCACGCAAAGGAAAGCACTTAATGTGCTTTCCGTCTTGCGCAGGACTGTAGAGCAGCAAACTTAAACAGCGGGCGGCCCGTTCCGGGAAACTGCCCCCGCGCACAGAAGGGGATTCCTTTTGCCAATAAGGGACAGGTTTATTTTGGTAGGTTATTCCTGCTTGAATTTGAAACATTTCGTTCGGTCAAAGCGTATCTATGGTGAGGGCCTCAGCAAGAATCATTAACGTCACCGGGAGGTGATTATGGAAGAACAAGCATTTAGACAGGCGGTTGAAGATCACCGGGATGTCGTGTTTCGAATCGCGTTGACGTACCTGCGTGATCGCGCCGACGCCGACGATGTTGCTCAAGACGTCTTTCTTAAGTTGCTTAAAAGCGATGGAAACTTTGAAAGTTGGGAACATCTTCGTCGATGGCTTATCCGGGTCACGATCAATGAATGCAAATCGCTCTTTCGAAAGCCATGGAGGCGTGTGGAGGATATTGAGAACCTGGCCGAGTCGCTTTCGACAGCGCAGGATGAGACCAAGGCCGTCCTGTCAGATGTCATGCGGCTTCCGGAACGATTCCGTATCCCCATCGTGCTCTATTACTATCTGGGCTTCTCGACTTCAGAGATTGCCGAGTTGCTGCACGTACCAGCCGCGACCGTTCGAACGCGTTTAGCTCGCGGCAGATCGAAACTCAAGTTCATCCTAGAGGAGGGCGACCGTGAAATCCAACCAAATCAAGCAGGCCTTCGAGTCCGTCCAAGCCGATAGCGATCTTGCTGACCGTGTTCTTTATGCCGCTGCTGGTGAGCCGCTTCGCCGAAAGGGTCACGCGAAGCCTCTGTATGTTGCCGTGATCGGATGCCTTGCCGGAGTGCTGGCGACCGGAGGGGTCGCCTACGCCGTCGTCAATTCCAGTTATTTTGCCTCTGCCTGGGGAAACCATGGCAACGGAGAGTCCATTACCTGGACTCAAGGTGGCTCGTCGGGGACTAAATATACCTACACCAGAGAGTTTGGTGATGGTATCGCGCCCCAAAGCTTGGAGGGTTCAGTACAGAAGGTCAATCTGTCCGTCGAGGGCAACGGCTATACACTCGACATTCATGATATGGCTATCGATAAAAACGGTTGCGGTGCCGTGACGTTTACGTTGTCCAATCCAAATGGCGTTAACTACTACAAGCCGGCAGCAGAGACAGGCGAACTTGTTCTCTATGGTGAAGAAGAACAAGGCATCGGCACGCCCAGCATGAACTTCGGCGAGGAATGGGCTGACACACGCTGCACAATTGATAAGGACACATCAAGCGACACGGTCATTAATGGCACGATGTACTTTGCCTCGTGGGATCGCGAGCGAGATTTGCAACATGCGGTTACCTGGAATATCTGCTGGACTGAGGGCGAAGGCGAGGACGCGAAGCCGTTCGAGGCATCGACGCCCGAGTTTAGCGTTGGAGCGTACGTCGATAAAAAGGAACTCCGCTCCGATGACTCGCCTCTTGAGATTAGCCCGTTTTCTATCCAGACACACATCGATGATTTGGGCATTGACGCAGTCACGAAAAAGTTGACCGTTACCTACAAGGATGGATTGGAGCAGATTATCGAAGATGATGCTGCGGGCGCGTACAATTTCTATGTCTCGCTGACGCGCAATAGCGGAGAGAACATCTCGGTGCCGACAAAACTGATCAATGTCGATCAAGTGGTCTCGGTAACCCTTGAGGGCACGAGGTACACATCAACAGGAGAGACCGAAACAGAAGTACCCTTTACCATCGTCTATTCGTAAGATTTGGGCCGCTTCCTACTAGGGGAAGCGGCCTCTTTTGCGTTAAATGGAAACGCCGCCGATTTCCCTATGACAGATGAGAGCAGATTACCGCTGGAGCGCGACGTTTCCCCAGATAAAACCGACCAAAATAAACCTGTCCCTTTTTGGCAGGGAACGTTGCCCCAACGAGCACGTCGGATTCCCGGACCGGGCCGCCCGCTGTTTAAGTTTGTCGCGAGTTTCGCACGAGCCGGAGGCCACTTAATGTGGCCTCCGTGCGAGCCAGGACTGTAGAGCAGCAAACTTAAACAGCGGGCCGCCCGGGCCGGGAATCCGCCCCCGCGCACAGAAAGGGATTCCTTTTGTGTAGGGTTTGCGGAAATATGCCAATTTTGGGATACGCCCGGCGGCGTGGTCTGTTGACGGCACAGCTAACGCCACGTATCCTATCGAACTGCGTGTTTCGTAGGGGGATGCTGACCCCTCGATTCAAGCCGTTGCACTTTACAGAAAGCTGGAATCATTCGAGAAGGAGTACGCTTTGCCTACTATTAACCAGCTGGTTCGCCAGGGCCGTCGTTCCGTGCCCAAGAAGTCCAAGAACGCTGCTCTGCAGCACAACTCCCAGAAGCGCGGCGTGTGCACCCGCGTCTTCACCACGAGCCCCAAGAAGCCGAACTCGGCTCTTCGTAAGGTTGCCCGTGTTCGCCTCGTCAACGGCATCGAAGTTACTGCTTACATCCCGGGTGAGGGCCACAACCTGCAGGAGCACTCCATCGTGCTCGTCCGCGGCGGTCGTGTCCGTGACCTCCCTGGTGTCCGTTATCACGTCATCCGTGGCGCCTACGACGCTGCTCCGGTCCAGAACCGTATGCAGGCCCGTTCCAAGTACGGTGCTAAGCGCCCCAAGGCTAAATAAGCCAGATAACGTTTTGATACTTTCGCCGTGTGCCGCCTAAGCGCCGCACGGTAGACACTTAAGGAGATTTCACATGCCGCGTCGTGCAGCAGCTAATCGTCGTGAGGTTCAGCCTGACGCCGTTTACAACAACCGCCTGGTGACTCAGCTCATCAACAAGGTCCTTCTTGACGGCAAGAAGGCCACCGCTGAGCGCATCGTTTACACCGCTTTCGAGATCGTTGCCGAGAAGTCTGAGGGTGGCGACGCTCTCGCTACCTTCAAGAAGGCTATGGACAACGTCAAGCCCACGCTCGAGGTTAAGCCCAAGCGTGTCGGTGGCGCTACCTATCAGGTCCCGATGGAGGTCAACTCCCGTCGTTCCACCGCTCTGGGTATCCGCTGGATCGTCAACTTCTCCCGCGCTCGCAAGGAGAAGACCATGGCCGAGCGTCTCGCCAACGAGATTCTCGACGCCTCCAACGGCCTGGGCGCTTCCGTCAAGAAGCGTGAGGACGTCTTCAAGATGGCCGAGGCCAACCGCGCGTTCTCTCACTATCGTTGGTAAGTTAAGGTAAGGAACTAACATGGCTAAGCCTAAGTACAAGCTTTCCGATACCCGTAACATCGGCATCATGGCCCACATCGATGCCGGTAAGACCACCACGACCGAGCGTATTCTTTACTACACCGGTAAGACCCACAAGATCGGTGAGGTCCATGAGGGCGCTGCCACCATGGACTGGATGGTTCAGGAGCAGGAGCGCGGCGTAACCATTACCTCCGCTGCTACCACCTGCTTCTGGAACAAGGACGGTAAGGACTACCGCATCCAGATCATCGACACCCCGGGCCACGTTGACTTCACCGCCGAGGTCGAGCGCTGCCTGCGCGTCCTCGATGGCGCTGTCGCCGTCTTCGACGCCGTTGCCGGCGTTCAGCCCCAGTCTGAGACCGTTTGGCGTCAGGCTTCTACCTTCAACGTCCCCCGTATCGCCTTCATCAACAAGTATGACCGCGTGGGCGCTGACTTCTTCAACGCTATCGAGACCATGAAGGATCGTCTCGACGCTAACGCCGTGGCCGCTCAGGTCCCGATGGGCGCCGAGGACAACTTCTGGGGCGTCATCGACCTCGTTACCATGACTGCATGGGACTTCAAGGCCGACGAGAAGGGTATGACCTACCCCGAGCCGATGGACGAGATCCCGGCTGAGTTTGCCGACATCGCTGCCACCAAGCGCGAGGAGCTCCTCGACGCTGCTGCCAGCTTTGACGACGAGCTCATGGAGAAGATCCTCATGGAGGAGGACTTCACCGTCGAGGAGCTCAAGGCTGCTCTGCGCAAGGGCGTTCTGGCCAACGAGCTCAACCTCGTCTTCGTGGGCTCCGCCTACAAGAACAAGGGCGTCCAGGAGCTGCTCGACGCTGTCGTCGACTACCTGCCCAGCCCGCTCGACGTCGAGGCCGTCACCGGTACCGATCCGGACACCGGCGAGGAGATCCAGCGTCATCCTTCCTTCGACGAGCCCTTCTCCGGCCTGGTCTTCAAGATCATGACCGACCCGTTCGTCGGTAAGCTCACCTACGTCCGCGTTTACTCCGGCCGCGCCGAGTCCGGCTCCTACGTTGTCAACGCTTCCAACGGTCAGCGCGAGCGCCTCGGCCGCATCCTCGAGATGAACGCCGCCGAGCGTATCGACCGTGACGACGCTGCCGCCGGCGACATCGTCGCTTGCGTCGGCTTCAAGAACTCCACCACCGGCGACACCCTGTGCGCCGAGGGTAAGGAGATCGTCCTCGAGAAGATCGAGTTCGCTAAGCCCGTTATCGACGTTGCCATCGAGCCCAAGACCAAGGCCGAGCAGGACAAGATGTCCCTGGCTCTGACCAAGCTCGCCGAGGAGGACCCGACCTTCCAGGTGTCCACCAACCACGAGACCGGCCAGACCATCATCGCCGGCATGGGCGAGCTGCACCTCGAGATCATCGTCGACCGTCTGCT